>DASROA010000054.1:0-67519 GCA_035647115.1 Thiopseudomonas sp.
AATTGAGGGTGTTAGCAAGGTTTTGTCTGCTGATAATGCTGCCTTTGAGCATCAGCTGCCAGAAAACGTTGCACCTTTAATTGCGGAGTTAGGAAAAGACTATACGCACATCTTGGCGGCGGCGACCACAGGCGGTAAAAATATCATGCCACGGGTAGCAGCGTTGTTGGATGTTGACCAAATCTCTGAAATTATTGCAGTGGAAAGCGCTGACACCTTTAAGCGCCCAATCTACGCCGGTAATGCGATTGCTACAGTGCAGTCCAGTGCGGCAATTAAAGTGATCACTGTGCGTGGTACAGGTTTTGATGCGGTTGCAGCTGAAGGCGGTTCTGCAAGCATTGAGGCAGTGACTGCAGGCGCTGATGCGGGAATCTCAGCATTTGTTGGTGAAGAACTGGCGCAATCGGATCGTCCAGACTTAACCGCTGCAAGAGTCGTGGTCTCTGGTGGTCGCGCTATGGGTAGCAGCGAGAACTTCGATATGCTGTACGAACTGGCCGATAAGCTAGGTGCTGCAGTGGGTGGTTCTCGTGCAGCAGTTGATGCCGGTTTTGTACCAAACGACCTACAAGTGGGCCAGACCGGTAAAATTGTCGCGCCGGACCTCTATATTGCTGTGGGAATTTCCGGTGCCATCCAGCACCTAGCTGGCATGAGTGACTCCAAAGTCATTGTGGCGATCAATAAGGACGAAGACGCACCGATCTTCCAAGTTGCCGACTACGGCCTAGTGGCTGATTTGTTCGAGGCAGTACCTCAACTGGATGTTTCTTTGTGACATCCTCCCCGTCCTAAGGAGCGATGATTCTGACAGTTAAACGGCCATGCTCGCCCGTAAGAATACTCTTTACCCTTATTAGAGGGCTGCGTACGCAGCCTTCTTTATCCATCCTCACATTAAAAGTACGAGGTCTTTCACAAATTTGATAACCAATTTTTAGTTATACTGAGCTAGCCAACAAAAAACTGTCACAGCTATACTGAGTAAACGAGCAGACGAATAAGTGAGCGTTAACAGATTAATATGGCTCTAGATATAGAGTTTTCCATAAGAATATTAACTGTTCTTTACTAAGACCAGTCCCGCACTTTTAAACCCTACTAACTATGCCACTACCCACCGGTTATTAAAAATACGCATAATTAGAACTCCCGCTTAATGCAGCTTTAAAGAGGCTAAGCACTCCTGCCGCAGCAAGACCTCCCATACAAAACTCATCGTGCAGCATTTAATCAACACAGCCCAAGTTTACTTAAACGCATTAACTACAGTTCTCGATAGCAAACTGTTAAATAATTTTGAGTAGCCCGCACATATTTTTGCCAAGCGCCCTCTATTTGTTTGTTAAACTGCACAGCACGCCCTCACTTGTTATCTGGAAACTGCTGTGATTGAAGCTGTTTGGATTGTGTTTGCCTTTAGCTTAGGCATAGCGGTACGGCTGATCGGTCTACCACCCTTAATTGGCTATCTTGCTGCGGGCTTTTCCATTGCTGCCTCAGCCAAGTACCTCGGTTTAAGCGTCGATGGTAGTGGTGCGCTACAGCACATCGCTCACTTAGGGGTGCTCCTACTGTTATTTACTGTGGGCTTAAAACTTAAAGTAAAAAGTTTGGCGCGCCCTGAGGTGCTCGGTGGTGGCTTATTGCACTTTATTATCAGCAGTGCGGTTTTAACCCCTGGCTTGGTTTTTTTCTTAGAGGTCAGTTGGTATACCGCTGGCCTACTGGCCATCGCTTTATCGTTTTCCAGTACAGTGTTGGCCGCCAAAGTTTTAGAAGGTAAGCGAGAGCTCCGCGCCTTCCATGGTCGCGTGGCCATTGGCATTTTAATTGTCCAAGACTTAATTGCGCTCTTTGTGATGAGTATTGCCAGTGGTAAAACACCGTCCATGTAGGCTTTAGTGGTGTTTGGTATTCCATTGTTGCGCCCGCTGGTCTACCGCTTGGTGGATTACAGTGGCCACGAAGAATTACTGGTGCTATTGGGTTTACTGCTGGCATTAGTGGCAGGCGGCTATGGCTTTGAGCAAATTGGCTTAAGCTCAGAGTTGGGCGCTCTTGCCTTTGGTGCGCTACTGGCCAACCACCCTCGCTCCAGCGAACTGTCCAAGGCACTGTGGAGCATTAAAGAAGTTTTCTTAGTGGGTTTCTTTTTACAAATCGGCATTGGCGGTTTACCCGACCAACAAGCGATTATATTTGCTGTAGTCATGGCCCTAGTGCTGCCACTAAAAGGTGCACTGTTTTTCGGCTTAATGGTGCTCTTTAAACTCCGTGCGCGCAGTGCATTTTTAACCAGCTTAAGCCTCACCAACTACAGTGAATTTGGCTTGATTGTAGCCAGCATTGCCATTCCAGAGTGGATCATTCCACTAGCGCTAACGGTGGCCTTGTCGTTTCTTGTTTCAGCACCGCTGAACCGTTTTGCGCATACCCTTTACGATAAACTGCATCACTACCTGATTCGTTGTGAGCGCGAAGGCTACCATCCCGATGAGCAGCCGCTGTATATTGATGACGAGATTATTATTGTTGGTATGGGGCGCACCGGTAGAGCGGCTTATCATGCCTTACGCGATCAAGGACACTCAGTTATCGGCATTGACTCTGACCTTATAAAGGTTGAGCAACAAACTGTAGACGGTATCAACACGATCTTTGCCGATGCGGAAGACTCAGTGTTTTGGAAGCGCTTGCGCGCACCCAATTTAAAATATGTGGTACTGGCCGCTAGCGACTTGGAAGCCAAAACACTGGCCGCACAGAAACTACGTGAAAGCGGTTTTAAAGGTTTTATTATCAGTCATTGCTTGTACCCAGAAGATGCGGAGAGCATTCGTGCTGCTGGCGCAGACTTTATTCACAATACTTTTTCAGAAACAGGTCTGAAGCTGGCTGAGCATGTACTAGAACGCTCGTCTACGCCTGTAGATTAAGGAACCCATTGGTAACACTAGAAGCTACACAGAGACGCCAAATAAAGCACCAACAATGGTCGTTAAACCCAATGAGCTGTAGTTAAGTTTTGCCTATTTAAGCTTTAACGACTTACTCAATAGGCGCTGGCAAAGCCTTATAGTCCAAACCTTGTTTAGCTATAGCGTAACACTCTTTTATATGTGCATTGCCAATTAGGAGCATAGCACTGCCACTGATGGCAGCCGCTGCGGCTTGACCCGCAAATGGAATAAACTTTAAACCTTGTTTGGCCGTCAAACGCACACCCAACTTTTGCAACAGGTTGATTACCACTTGCCGCGTCACCAACTGCCCTGCAACCCTTGAGCCAGTGGTTTTAATCACTCCATATAAAAAGCTTTTCAGTTGCGAATCCAGTTGATCAATTTGCTCAGGTGATAAGCAGAACTGGCGATTAATCGCCGGCAACAATTCTAATAACAGGCCAACATCCGCAGCGATATCCACTCCAGGCACCGGCAGCAAAGCCATACCACCGGACGCCATGGCACGTTTTTTAACCATTTTCTTGCAGCACAAACGTACTGCATCAAGTTCTTCTATAGATCTGATAAACACTCAGTAACCCTCTTTAATACAGCTTTAGTGTACTGAGTTCTGTCTGCTGATTCTCGTTAATAATAGAAATTTAATGCAGTTTCATCCGCGGATGAGTGCGCTTGCCAATACGGTCACTGAGCATGATTAAGGCGGTACGAAACACCCCATAAAGCACCATTTGATGCATGCGATACAAAGAAATATAAAACATGCGCGCCATCCAGCCTTCCACACTCACGGTACGTATCAAACTACCCATGATGTTGCCCACCGCACTGTATTCCGACAACGACACCAATGAGCCATAATCACGGTATTGATAGCGGGGCAACGGCTTACCTTGCAATTTGAGCGCCAAGGCTTTATTTAAAAACTTAGCTTGCTGATGGGCAGTCTGCGCCCGTGGTGGCACATTTTTGTCACTGCCTTCGCTGAGCGGACAGGCGGCGCAATCACCTAAGGCAAAAATATTTTCATCCTCAGTGGTTTGTAGTGTGGTGTGCACCAACAGTTGATTAATACGGTTGGTTGCCAAACCGTCCAACTCAGTTAAGCATTTAGGCGCCCGTACCCCAGCTGCCCAGACTTTTAAAGTAGCAGGAATAAAACTGCCATCTTTGATGCGCATGCCGTCTGCGGTCACTTCCTCGACGGCCGCAGCAAGCTTAACGTCCACCCCCAGCTTTAGCAGCTGCTGATGCACTTCATTGGCTATCTTCTCCGACAGTGCAGGCAACACACGCGGGCCCGCTTCAATCAGGCTAATACCCATATTCTCGGGCTGAATATTACCCAAGCCATAGGCTGATAACTGCTGTGCAGCGCGACGTAATTCAGCGGCCAATTCAACACCGGTAGCACCAGCACCGACAATGGCAATATTCACCTTGTTGTCATAATCACCTTTGGCATGGGCACTTAAATACTCACCCAATAAACGCTGGTGAAAATTTAAAGCGTGCTCAGGGGTATCTAAAAACACGCAATGCTGCGCTGCGCCCTTAGTGCCAAAGTCATTGGTTAAACTGCCCACCGCAATCACTAAAATATCATAGGCAAGGCTGCGCGCCGGCACCAACTCATAGCCTTTTTCATCGAGAGTGGCACTCAGTTCAATGGTTTTAGCTTGGCGATCTATCCCAGAGAAGCGACCAATCTGAAATTCAAAATGATTCCACTTCGCTTGCGCCACATAATTGAGTTCATTATCAGTACTGTTCAGTGAACCTGTGGCTACTTCGTGTAACAGCGGCTTCCAGATATGGGTGAGATTAGCATCCACTAAAATAATTTTAGCCTGCTTACGTTTACCTAATGAACGTCCTAAACGGGTCGCCAGCTCGAGACCACCAGCACCACCCCCCACCACAACAATGCGCTGTAACATGCTGTTTAACCCATTTAATCTGTGATTATTTCAGCCACTATACGATGAAAACCCTAGGCAAAGCAGTATTTTTATAGCAATTTGCAAACGGATACTTAACTCAGCTTCACTTTATCCAAGTTACTGAGTTAAGCACGACTCATAACGCTCGCTATTAAGCACAGCCATGAGAAACGCTTAAAGTAAAATAGAAAAAACCACTCTCTTTAAGCCCTTAAGCAGGCGTTAACGGACTTTAATCACCAGCTTGCCCACCGCTTTACGCGCTGCCAAAGTATTAATGGCTTGCGCTGTATCTTCCAGCGCAAAAGTTTGCGACACCAAAGGTTTTAATTTGCCTTCTGCATACCAAGCAAACAGCTGCTGAAAGTTCTGTAAATTGTCTTGCGGTTGACGCTGGGCAAAAGAACCCCAAAACACACCCAGCACCGCAGCACCTTTTAGCAGGGCTAAGTTAACCGGTAACGATGGAATGCTGCCGCTGGCAAAACCAATCACTAGCATGCGGCCATTCCAAGCAATGGAACGAAATACCTGCTCAAATAAGTCTCCGCCCACAGGATCAATCACCACATCAACACCTTGCCCTTTGGTGATGGTTTTTATCCGCTCACGGATATCATCGCTTTGGTAGTTAATCAGCTCATCGGCACCGGCTTGACGGGCTACTTCGAGTTTTTCTGCTGTGCTGGCTGCAGCAATCACCCGTGCACCCATGGCCTTACCAATCTCAATCGCAGCTAAACCCACGCCGCCAGCAGCGCCCAGCACCAATAAGGTTTCACCCTCTTGTAAAGCGCCCCGCTGTTTTAAGGCATGCATCGCGGTACCGTAGGTCATGCTAAAGGCTGCTGCGGTGGTGAACTCCATTCCCTTTGGCATCGGCAAAACATTATAAGCAGGCACCGCCACTTGCTCTGCACAACTGCCCCAGCCGGTCAGCGCCATCACTTGATCTCCGACTTTGAGATGACTGACTTTTTCACCCACCTCACTAACCACTCCCGTTGCCTCTCCGCCTGGGGAGAATGGAAAGGGTGGTTTAAACTGATACTTTCCTTCAATAATCAAAGTGTCTGGAAAATTAATTCCCGCCGCATGTACATCCAATAGCACTTCGTTTTTTTTGATCACCGGACTGCTGACTTCTTCTACAACCAGAGTATCCGCAGGACCAAAGGCTTTACACAAGACTGCTTTCATAAGGCACCTCATTCTTTTATTGTTTTCTCAAGTCTAAGGCACAACTGATAGAGTTCAATCTGTATGCCATACAGTGATAGTGTATTATGCACTGCTGGTTTTCCTAGCTTGACCGTGGCTTGCATGGCTTTAAAGCTAGGCTTCTTTATATGCCTTGGAGCAGTCTCTGTAAAATATTTATCCGCTTTGTTACTCGCTTTAACATTCAGCTGGACTGTTTTTGCTGAAGAAGAAGCACCTATCAGCTCACCAACCGCATATGTGAATTTATTCACTGCCATAGTGGGCAATTATGGTGCTGGCAACAAACTCAAATATTACAAAGCCGATATTGCACTCAGGGTAAAAGCGGACAGCATTGACACAGTGAAATACTACGAACCTTTGATTCGTGATCAATTAATTCAATTATTTGCTCAACAAAACGACGAAGATATGAACAGTCATGCGGGCAAAGAAGCGGTGAGAAAAGCTGCATTACAGCAGGTACAGTAAGTACTTAGTCAAGAAGAAGGCAGCGCCTTAGTAGAGGATTTGTTATTCAATAATTTGGTGGTGCAGCCTTAACAACCACCTGCCGTCATTGCCACGGCAGGTGTAGATCACGATCTTAGAACTTAAGACGCAAACCCACTGACGCTAAGTCAACGTCATGCTTAAAGTTTGCATAATGGCTTGAGGTTCTGACTTTTCTGTCGCCGACGTCTTTATAACGCTCATACTCGGCAACCACATCCAAAGCTGGCGTGAATGCATAGGATGCACCTATACCTAAGGACGGCACCCAATCAGCCTTATTACGGCTGCCGTATTGATTAGCAACGGTTAGTTTAGATTTTGTCTTCAACCGATGGTAACCCGCCTTACCAAACAGCTTTAGGTTATCAATTGGGATACTGCCTACAATATTGGCACCCAAACCCTGGGTTTCCGAGGTAGCTCTAGCTCTCGAAGAGCTCACAAAGCCTTTATCTTTAGCTTTACCCAAGTCGAGGTACTGTGCTTCTAAAGCAACATAGCGATTTGCTTGTAAGCCCACCGCAACTTTATAGGCGAAATCTGTATTACTGCCAAAACGGTCATGGTCTGAACGACCTATGCTGCCTGCTAAATAACCTGTGGGCTCATAGGCCTGAACACTTGTTGCAGCAACGCCAAATACCAGCGCAGCCAACAATGTTTTCTTAAACATTCTAAAAACTCCAGAAATAAAACTGTATTTTCCATGCCATAAAGTATGTAGAAATTGCAGTTACAACCGATAGTTATTAACGATTACAACTAGGCTCAACATAGCCTCTACATATGGTTGGATAATCGCACTATAGTTCAATTTACTGAGGAAGTCCGCAGGATAGCGGTGCCAGCTTAGGGTAACAAGAGGGTTTCTGTAGCTCATTTGAACTTGAGGTGCGAGGTTCAATCAAGTAAAAACAGGTCACAAAGCAAACGGGCCCACCGCTGTGGTGAGCCCGTTTGCCCGGTGTTACTCACATAATGTGTTCAACACCGATAGATTAAGTCTGCTTTAAATAGTACTTAGAAGTTGTAGCGTAGGCCGACTGATGCGAAGTCGATGTCGTGCTTCATGCTCAGGCCGTCCCACTTTTTATCAGCAACATGCTTATAACTCTCATACTCAGCTACTACGGCAAACTCTGGAGTAATGTTATAAGAAGCACCTACACCGAAGGAGGGTGTCCACTTTCTGATATTTTTACTTTCTGATGCACTAGCAGAATCACCAAAGCTATTTGAGCCGCTCACTCTCATAGACCCTTTAGTTTTCAAGTTATGATAACCAGCTTTAGCAAACAGGGAAAAGTCCTCAATAGGGTAGGTTAAAACCACGTTAGCACCGAAACCACTGGTTTCAGTCTTTAATTTTGCATTTAACTGCCCTGAATCGGCTTGATCGCTATAGGATGCGCGTGCTTTATAGCTGGCCTCGCCTAAATCTATATATTGCAACTCAAGGGCAACATACGGATTTGCTTGCAACCCCACTGCAATTTTATAAGCGGTATCGGTACGATCAGTTGAGGTTCCGCTACTAAAACCCGGTAAGCTTCCAACAGCACTAAACTCTCTTTGCACATCTTTAACAGCCCTTGGCTTATCCGCCCTTGCCTGACCAATACTACCGGTCACATAACCTGTTGGCTCATAGGCCTGTACTGCAGTTGTAGATAGCCCCAATACAGCTGCAGCCAATAATGTTCTTTTTAACATCCTGTAACTCCCTGAATAATATAATTCCACTAAAAAGAACATTAAAGTATATGGCGAGGAATTTTTATATCAAGTTGATAAGCTGAATATAAGCTGAACGATTTATATTTTTATATATTTATTATCTTTTAGTCAGTTTGCTTACCGAGTATTACTCCGCTTTCAAGCTTTGCTAAACAACTCTGCAGATAAACCGCACTATGTTCAGCGCTGGGGTCAGGCAAGTAGGGCACTTTGGCCAAGCAGGGGGCGGGCATCAGTTGCTGTAAAGTGGCGAGGTTGTCTTCTAGACGGGCGCAGTTGGGGTCGATCACATTGGCAATCCAGCCGGCCAACTCTAAGCCATCACTTTGAATGGCTTGTGCAGTTAATAAAGCATGGTTAATACAGCCCAGTTTTATGCCAACCACTAAGATTACCGGCAGTTTTAAGGCAATGGCCAAGTCCGACAAAAACGCTGTATTTGAAATGGGTACCCGCCAGCCGCCGGCACCTTCAATTAAAGTGAAGTCGGCCTGTTGCTGCAAAACCACTTGCGCAGCGCGCTGTAAATCAGCTACAGACAATTCAACACCGGCTTCTTGCGCAGCAATGTGTGGGGCTATGGCTGGAGCAAAGGCATAAGGGTTCACTTGAGCATAGGGCAGCTGCACGCTGCTCTGCGCCAGCAAGGCTAAAGCATCACTGTTACGTAGGCCTTGCGCGGTCTGCTCACAGCCGGAAGCGACCGGTTTCATAGCCAAGGTACTCAGCTGACGCTGTTGCGCGGCATAGAGTAAACCTGCAGCTACACTGGTTTTTCCGGCATCGGTGTCGGTACCGGTGATAAAATAGGCTTGCTGCATGCTTAGTGCTCTTTGCTTAAGACGCCATACACCACCTGCCAGGTAGCGGGCAGGCCTTGCGGCTGGCGATAGTTTTCATAGGCATCCAACAAGCGCTGCAATCGTTGCCGACCCACCAAACCTTGCGCACGGCCTTGCACATGATCTGCACCCAGGTGTTTAAGCTCGTGGGTCAGTTCGCGGACTTTGTGGTAATAATAGGTGTGAGTATGGCAGTGCACATCCAGCACCTGTAAACCACTTGCTGCAGCCAAATCTTGATACAAGCTCAATGGCCGGAAGTTGTTCACATGCTTGGCATCATCCACTGCGCGCCAGCTGTTACGCAATTCCTCTAGGGAACCTTCAGCCACGCTGCTAAATAACAGTATTCCGCCGGGTTTTAACACCCGTTTAATCTCACTTAACACACGAGAAAAATCGCTGCACCACTGCAGAGCAAGGCTACTAAAAATAAGATTTTGGCTGTTATCGGCCAAAGGCAATTGCTCGGCATCGGCACAAATGTAATGGAGAGTAGGGCAGCGTTGACGGGCAACAGTTAACATCCCTGACGCCAAGTCCAAGCCTATACCCTGTGCTGCAGGCCAACGTTGTTGCAACTGCTCACAGAAGTGCCCAGTACCGCAGCCAAGATCCAGCCAATGCTGCACAGCTGTCGAATCCTGTAACTTAACATTGGTTGTTTCAGGAATTAAACTCAATAAACGTGTACCTACAGCGCGCTGTAAATCAGCAACGCTGTCATAGGTCTGCGCTGCCCGTGAAAAGGCCGCCGCCACTTGCTGTTTACACGGCTGTGCTACTGCGCAATCAAGCATAACAATGACTCAAAATAAATGACTGCATACGCTGCGCCAACAACTGCGGCTCAGCAAACACACTGGCATGGCTTTGCCCCAATAGTTCCACTGTTGCCTGCGGGTTGAGCTCAGCCAACTTATTGAAGGTGGTCGAAGGCATTAATGCATCGTTCTTAGCGAGTAAATGCAGTTGTGGGCCAGCAAAACTACGGATGGCTGGACGGGTATCTAATTCAGCGAGCACCGATAGGCCTGCCAAGGCTCGATCTTTATCATTGAGCACTGTCATATCCAGCAGCTGCCGTGACAATGCTCGAGGCTGTGCAGCGCCTTGGCTACACAATACCGAAAAACGCTTTAAACCTGCGGGTAAGTCATCGCCACACAGCTCATAAAACTCAGCAAAGGTTGCTTCAGGCATTGCATCTGGCCAGTTCTCAGCGGCAACAAAACGGGCATTGCTGGCATAACTGATTAAACCCGCACAGGTTGATTGGCGGTGGGCGGCTAAAACGGTGGCCAACATACCGCCCAACGACCAACCCACTAACCAACAGTCTTTGGGCAGCTGTTGATCCAACAGCTCAATTACAGCAGCGGCTGTTTGTCCTTGCATATTCGGTAAGGGCTGTACCTGCACGGTGTAATCTGGCAATAGCTCATCTAGGGTTTCCGCTAAGCTATGCAAGGGCACTACACCTAACCCCCAGCCGGGTAAGAAAACAATATGCTTATTCATCAGGCACCTCCACATGACAAGCCGCTAACGCATCCAGCAGTTGCTGCACCTGTTCAGCACTGTGTGCGGCAGTCAAAGTTACCCGTAACCGGGCGCTACCAGCTGGCACCGTGGGTGGACGAATGGCCCCCACTAAAATGCCCTGCTCACGTAAGCGTGCCGCGACCGCCATTGCTTGGCCACTGTCACCAATCAGAATGGGCTGAATAGGGGTGTTACTGTCCATTAAATTCAGGCCTAAGGCCTGCGCACCTTGGCGAAACTGGGTGATCAGTTGTTGTAAATGCTCACGTCGCCAATGTTCAGTTTTCAGCAGCTTTAGGCTTTCCAGTGTGGCACAGGCCAAGGCGGGTGGTGAACTGGTGGTGTAAATATAAGGACGGGCAAACTGGATTAGGGTTTCAATCAGCTCTTCACTACCCGCCACAAAAGCGCCCGCTGTGCCAAAGGATTTACCCAAGGTGCCCACCAAGACAGGCACATCTTCAGTACTCAAGCCATAGTGTTCGACTAAACCGCCACCGTGATTGCCGAGCACACCAAAACCATGGGCATCATCCACCATCAGCCATGCGTTATGGGCTTTGGCCTGTGCGGCCAGTTCAGGCAAGGGCGCAAGATCACCGTCCATGCTAAACACCCCGTCCGTAACGATCAGGGTATTACCTTGGGCGCGCTGCAAACGCTGTTGCAGGCTGTCGAGATCATTGTGTAAATAACGGCTAAAACGCGCACCGGATAACAAGCCACCATCCAATAATGAAGCATGATTCAATCGGTCATGCAGCACTGTATCGCCTTTACCCAACAGTGCAGTGATCACCGCTAAATTAGCCATATAACCGCTGCTTAACAGCAATGCGCGCTGTCGGCCGGTAAATTCAGCCAGCGCCTGCTCCAACTGCTGGTGGGGTTCGCTATGACCGATCACTAAATGTGACGCACCACCACCCACACCCCACTGTGCTGCACCTTGTTGCAGCGCTTCCAGCACTTTTGGATGGTTAGCTAAACCCAGATAATCATTGGATGAAAAAGCCAAATAGGTTTGACCATCCACCTGCACCTGTGGCCCTTGCGGGCTTTGCAGTAATGGCCGTTGACGGTACAGATTATCCGCCCGGCGGGCAGCCAAACGGGCAGCAAGATCAAAACTCATGGCAATCCAAAATAAGGGTTTAAGAGCGTTACCAGCTGTTGAGCGAGCAGCCCTGAAGACTGTCCGCTCCAAGCATCAATTAATGAGTGGCGGCGTCATAAAACAGCTTTGAATCACGCTGTTCTATAATCGCGTGCTCAATAGCTGCCTGATGCACTTCATCAGCATATTCTTCACGGGCTTCTGGCTGAATGCCTAAACGGGCAAACAACTGCATATCTTTATCGGCCTGTGGGTTGCCAGTGGTGAGCAGTTTCTCACCATAGAAAATCGAGTTGGCACCGGCTAAAAAGGCTAAGGACTGCATCTGCTCATTCATTTGCTCACGACCTGCCGATAAACGCACATGGGAGCGCGGCATCATAATGCGCGCGACGGCAAGCATACGGATAAAATCAAAAGGGTCCACATCGTCGGCATTGGCCAGCGGTGTACCTTCCACTTTGACCAGCATATTAATGGGTACGCTTTCTGGGTGTTCGGGCAAGTTGGCCAACTGGATAAGCAAGCCAGCTCGGTCAGCAATGGATTCACCCATTCCCAAGATACCGCCGGAGCAAATTTTCATGCCTGCCTCTCGAACATAATTCAACGTTTCTAAACGCTCAGCATAAGTACGTGTGGTAATAATATTGCTGTAAAACTCTGGCGAGGTGTCTAGGTTATGGTTGTAATAATCCAGTCCTGCTTCCGCTAAGGCTTGGGTTTGTTGCTTATCCAGTTTGCCCAAAGTCATACAGGTTTCCATGCCCATAGCCTTGACGCCTTTGACCATTTCCAACACATAGGGGAAATCCTTGGCAGAAGGGTGCTTCCACGCTGCACCCATGCAAAAACGTGTAGAACCAATCTCTTTAGCGCGTTTTGCCTCTTCTAAAACCTTTTGCACTTCCATCAGCTTTTCTTTATCCAAGCCGGTGTTGTAATGCCCTGACTGTGGGCAATATTTACAATCTTCTGGACAAGCACCGGTCTTAATCGACAGCAGTGTCGAGACTTGCACACGGTTAGCATTAAAGTGCTGGCGATGCACGGTTTGCGCTTGAAAAATCAGATCATTAAAAGGCTGCTGGAGCAGAGCAGTGACTTCATCATGTGTCCAATCATGGCGAATCGCGGCAGTAAAGTTGGCGGTCATGGGTTATCCTTTTTATTAGCCGTTAACCGGCACGTTGCTAAACTTTAGATATGCGGGATGCAAAGTAATAATAGTCAAGGATGAGACCATGAGCTGTCAACCCAATTTATTAACAAAGGTTTACCACTGGTTAAAAAGCAAGCAAAACTGTTTGCTGTGTGATGAGCCGAGCTTACGGCTTTTAGCTTTATGTGAGGCCTGTGAAAGCGATTTGCCTTGGCTTGGCTGGCACTGTTCCCAGTGTGCGTTGCCGATGCCGGATCAACAAAGCCTCTGTGCTGACTGCACACACAACCCACCTGTATTCGATCAGGTTATTACGCCTCTACAGTTTACTTTTCCAGTGGACAGTTTAATTAGCCGCTTTAAATACCGCCAGCATTGGCCGTATGGGCAACTACTCAGCATTTTGCTGGTCCAGCACTTACGTTTTTACTTTGATGAAGGCGGCAAACGACCCGACCTGATGCTAGCCGTCCCCCTGGCGAAACGCCGTCAGCGCCAGCGCGGTTATAATCAAGCACAAATGATCTGTGACTGGCTCAGCAAGTCTTTACAGCTGGATAACCCACAGCAGTTACTGCTACGTAGCCGTGAAACCATCAGCCAGCAAGGCCTCAGCGCTAAAGCACGCCGCGACAACCTGCACAATGCCTTTACCCTCAGCCAGCCTGAGCGTGTTAAAGGTCAACACATTGCGTTAGTGGATGATGTACTGACCACAGGCACCACCTGCTCAACTATCAGCGCGCTATTGCTTCAACAAGGGGCTACACGCGTCGATGTATATTGCTTGGCGCGCACCGGAAAACCACAGCGCAAGCCTGAAGAAAACTCACTGTAAGCATCCACTGTGCTGTCCGCAACGCCGGCATTCGCCTGCTCAATAGTTGCACTGCACAGCCTCGTCCTCACAACGCTGTGCATAATTCTGCGCCAGCACCGCACAAACCATTAACTGAATTTGGTGAAAGATCATCAAGGGTAAAATGGCTGGTCCCACTGCGCCTCCAGCAAACAATACGGATGCCATGGGAATTCCTGTGGCCATACTCTTTTTCGAGCCACAGAAGACAATGGTGATTTCATCTTCTTTATTGAATTTAAAGCGTCGTGCTAACCAAGTGGTCGCAAACAGAACAATGGCTAAAATCACACTGCACGCAACACTTAAAATAAGCAAAGAGGAGGGCGGTACTGCAGTCCAAAGCCCGCCGATCACCGCTGCACTGAAGGCGGTGTACACCACCAATAAAATTGAGCTTTGATCAATATTTTTAAGCCAACGGGCATTGCGATCAATCCAGTGACCAATCCACGGCCGCAAAAAGTGACCCAATAAAAACGGTAACAACAACTGCAAACTGATGCGAATCACTGATTCCAACATCCCGGTAGTGCCGGCATCCGCATCTAACATCATTTTTACCAGTAATGGTGTAACTAAAATCCCCACTAAACTGGATGCCGACGCCGCACACACCGCAGCAGGAAGATTACCGCGAGCAATGGAGGTAAAAGCAATCGCCGACTGTACCGTGCCCGGTAACGCCGCTAAATACAGCATCCCCACCCACAGTTCATCGCCCAACAGAGGTCGCAATACAGGCTGCAAAGACAACATCAACACTGGGAATAGAATAAAGGTGCAGGCAAACACCAGTAGATGTAATCGCCAGTGCATGATGCCAGCGATAATGGCACGACGGGACAACTTAGCGCCGTGCAAAAAGAACAATAAGGCAATGGCAAAAGTAGTCAGCCATTTAAAAAAGACTGCCCCAGCACCGTGGGCGGGTATAAAAGTCGCCGCCAGTACCACAGCAATTAAAATCAGGGTGAAATTATCAAAAAGTATGCGTAAACGGAACATAGTCACCAACACCAAATAATCAAGATGGTGCGACTCTACTGGATATGTCACAATCCGGCTAACGCCAATCAGCCAAAGAATATCGATAAACGGACAATGCCTGAACCCCTTGAGCAATGTCTCAATGAGTTAACCCACTTGCCACGGCCACTTTACGGGCAACTCGAAGCGCTACCCAATAAAGTACTGGGCTATCAGCACAGTCATCCTTGGGTACAGTTTTCCTATGCCATTAGTGGTGTGTTAGAAGTACAAACCGCTCAGGGCCGTTTTATTGCCCCACCGCAGCGGGCGGTCTGGATTCCGGCCGGTATTGAACATCGTGTGCATTGTTCAGCACAGACGCAAATTCGTAGTTTATATATTGACAATCAAGTGCTGAGCGATCCTCCAACTAACTGCCGAGTGGTTGAGGTCAGCCCACTGCTTAAAGAGCTGATTCGCGCCTTTGGTAAATTGCCCATTAAATACGATGAACAGGGTGCTGACGGACGCTTAGCTGCAGTACTTTTAGACCAGCTCACCCATGCCCCAGATAAGGGTTTAATGCTGCCACTGCCCACCGATCAACGTTTACAAAAAATTGTCACTCAATTGCAAAATCACCCCGATGCCAGCGACACTTTAAATCAGTGGACACAACGGTTACAGGTTTCTGAAAAAACCTTAAGCCGCCTATTTGTTCAACAAACAGGACTGACTTTCCGCTTATGGCGACAGCGTTTACGTTTATTAAATGCACTGCCTTTGCTTGAGCAAAAACACTCTGTTACAGATGTGGCTTTGGCCTGCGGGTATGAATCCACCTCGGCCTTTATTGCTGCTTTTGGTGAGCATTTTGGTAGCACTCCCGGTGAGTTTTTTAAAAGCTCATAGTGCTTGACTAACTTTTGCAAAAACTCAGTGCCACGGACAAGTGAGCTTGCAGTCAAAAGTAACCCCTTAAGCAAATAGCAAAGCCCATGGATTTCGCGTTAAACTCAAAACCTATTGAATGGTTTAGAGGGACTGCAATGCTTAATTACGTCGTGGTATCAGGTTCTGGCCGCCCAGAAAGCGAATCTGCACGGGTTGGCAAATACCTACGCCAGCGTCTGATTGACTTACAACTCAGTGATGACAGCCGTTGCTCACTTATTGACCTCGGCACTAGCCCTTTACCCTTATGGCCTGAACGCAACACCCCATTATGGCAAGACTATGCCAAACGCTTACAGGCTGCCGATGCTGTTATTATCATCACCCCCGAATGGCATGGTATGGCCTGCCCAGCCCTAAAGAACTTTTTTGTATGTGCCAGCCAAGCGGAACTGGCCCACAAACCAGCACTGTTAGTGGCTGTTTCATCGGGCTTAGGCGGCTCTTATCCAATCAGTGAGCTGCGCAGTTCCAGCTATAAAAATAATCGCCTGTGCTACATCCCTGAACATATTATTATCCGCCATGTCAACACCATGCTGCGCCCAGGCCCCATAGTTGATGACAATGACCAACGCCTCAGACCCCGCATTGATTATGCGCTGAATGTGCTGGGCCACTACGCCAACGCCATGGGCGCAGTACGTGCCGCTATTGATATGAGCAACCCCGAATTTGCTAACGGAATGTAGGCGTACTGATTGAACGCAGCTACAACTTCACTGTCTAGTACACCGGCTCATTAGAGACATAGGATTGACTCGAAAACCAGATCAATAGTGATTGTGCATCACTGCTGCTGCGACAAGCGTAGCCATGGATGGCGTAGCGCCCGAATTGAGGCAGGATGCCTCAGTGAGGGAAAAGCAGCAACAGTGAAGCACACAATACACAGGTCTAGATCAGCACACTTTTACAGCAACTGGTTATGCAGGGGAGCGCGCGCTCTCCGTCAATGATGACATTCAAGCATGAGCTGCGCTGCTATTAACAGTACAGCGCCAGCAAGCCACTGAACAAACAACAAACTGCGTCAATCAATTCCAAAATGGCAGCGAAGTAATTGCCGACAACACAGTGGCGTTAATAATATCAATAAAAAACGCACCAACCATCGGCACAATTAAAAAGGCTTTATAAGAGGCCCCATAACGGTCCGTAACTGCCTGCATATTGGCCACCGCAGTGGGTGTAGCGCCCATTCCAAAACCACAAAAACCACCAGCCAATACCGCCGCATCGTAGTCTTTACCCATAGCTCGAAATACCACATAGTTAGCAAAAACCACTAACAACAGTGCCTGCACACTTAAAATAATCAATAACGGCATCGCCAGATCTTTTATCATCCACAGCTCTAAACTCAACAGAGCCATCGCCAAAAACAACGATAACGACACATTACCCAGCACATCCACCCCGCGGTCAAAAACACTTATTTTAAAGGCTTTCGCCAACACGTTACGCACCAAAACACCGGAGGCTAATGCCCAAATAAAAGTCGGTATAACAAAATTAGAATCACTAAAATGCTCAGCCATCAAACTGGACAAATACGAAGCACTGGCCAAACAAATTGCAAATAAAGCTAAGGTTTCAATTGTTGAGTCAGCAGTTATTAAACGCTGCTTATGCGGCTGTTCAAAAACAATTTGCGGGCCGGCCAAAGCACCGTCTGCTGTTTGTGTCGCCCCCGGCATCTCGACTTTTTTCATTAGGCGCCGCGCCACTGGTCCACCAATTAAACCACCACACACCAGACCGAAAGTGGCACAGGCCATACCCAATGCAACCGCCCCTTGAATAGCAAAATCATCTTCAAAAATCTGCCCCCAACCTCCCGCCGTGCCGTGTCCACCGATTAAGGTCACTGAGCCGGTAATCAAACCGGTTAAGGGTTGCAAGCCCAGTAAGCTGGCTAAGCTTATTCCCACTACGTTTTGTACGACAATAAAACCTGCCACCACTGAGGTGAATACAACCAGCGGCCAGCCTCCTGATCTTAAGCGTTTAAAGTCAGCGCTTAAGCCGATGGAGGCAAAAAACATCAGCATAAAGCCATCTTGCAGGCCTTTTTCAATTTGTATAGAAAACCCATTAACCTGATGCAACATCAGCACCAACACTGCAGCGATTAAGCCACCCACCACAGGTTCTGGGATATTAAATTTACTGAGCAGCCGTACCCGAGAAACTAAAATCCGCCCAACCAGTAACACCACTGTCGCGGCAATTAAGGTGTAATAACTATTTAAAACAACAACAAAACCATCACTCATAAGGACTCCGCACTGAATATTCACTACTGTGCATATTAAATTTGCAGTTAAAAAACGACCTTATTGCACCTGTTTTTTGGCAATAAGCGGCACAGCATAAATGGCAAACCCAGTTATGTGAAATTTTCATTGATTTAAATAGACGGCAACCCGCGCCAACTCAAGGTAAAGCAGCCCATCACTTACTTAATCTCAGCAAACCAACTTAATACCTGATCCCACAAAGGTTGCGCCACAGGGCGGAAATAGCCCATATGACCAATCTTCCCAAAAGACAAGTTAAACTCCTGCGGATCAATATCCCGATGCGTCACTTGAGCATTACTGTAATACTGCATAAATGCGTCACGGGAAGCAGGCAGCGCCCATAAATCATCCAACGCCACTGCTGCGGTAATGGGGGTGCGCACCTGGGCAAACTGCTGTTTTCTCTGTTCACAGACTAAAGGGTCATCAAAAAAATAATGTGGCATGCCACACCAACGCTTCCACTGAAGATAAACGTCTTTAGGCATATCAGCACCCATACCCAACATTTTCCATGGCAAATAACCTTTCCATGCCACCAACACTGGAAAAACAATATTCCACATAAACTGCACTTTTAAGCGCTCAACGGTCGGCATCCAACCGTGCCAGCCAGAACCTGTGCCTAAGGTATAGCAACGCTTAATTTTTGCATGGTTTGGTAGCAAGCCCAGCGCATGACCACCATAGGAATGGCCCACTAAAAACAACGGTGAGTCTTCGCGATGCATAAAGTCCACAGCAGCAGCAAGATCCAATTGCCCCCAGTCTGCGAAATCCATTGCAAAACCTTTCAATTGCTTTGGTGCTGACTGCCCCACACCGCGATAATCCAAGGTCAAGACGTTAAAACCTTGTTGACTGGCATACTCAGCAAAGCGTCGGTAAAACTGCTGGCCCACCCCAGTAGCTCCAGCCACAATCAGCTGTCCCCGCACAGCATCAGTGCTTTCATAGATACGGGCACTGATCGAATAGTTGTCTGCGGTCACTAAAGTAACTGACCTTGCACTTGGTGGCACACCACTCATAAAAACTCCTTATCTTATTAGAGGGAGCATTTAATATGAACTTGGCAGTCTACGAAGAAGCTCGTAAGAAACAAAGCATTTTGCAATAGGTGTATATGCTTGATCGCACCTTAACGTAACTGACTGTCTTTACTGGCGCGACGGTTATAACCAGCAAAACTGGCTGCTTGGTCCTCTACAGTCTGGCAAGCCACACACAATTGTACGCCGGGAATGGCTTCGCGGCGTCCTTGGGGAATCGGCTCATCACACTGCGCGCAATACGCCGCACTGGTGCCTTGCGGTAACTGTTGACGCGCACGCTCTACGGCATCTTCAATGGTGCTGTCTATTTGTTCTTGTACGGCGCCGTCATGCGCCCATCCAACAGCCATAACGACCTCCTAAGTATCTGAACTTAATGCTATTGGGCGTTACTGACTTCCTTAACTTGTTGCTCTGCTTGAGCTTTCAATTTGGCTTGCTCAGCACGCCATAAATTCATTTCATCATAATAACGATCCCACACACAGGGCGAACACTCACTTTGACAGCATTCATAATCTTCAGGTGGTGTCGGTTTTTCACGCATAATCGCTCTCAACTCAAATCCTAGTATTAATGGGCAAATACCCAAGCTCTACACTCAGGTATAGTTGTATTTTAACCCATTCATAGTGATTTGGCAGCTGCCTCTCATCAACCTTTAGCTGCTGCTAAATAGGGTGCTAAAGGTTGTGCCATTTCTTCACCCAGCGCTTGTAAAGCATTCAGAGGGCGAATCATGACTTCAAATTCGACAATTTTACCTGCCTCATCAAAGCGAATCATATCAATGCCTTTCAACTGTTTACCATTGACTTGTGCGCAGAACTCCAACACGACACTGTGGCCGTCCGCAGCACTTAACTCACGCAAATAAGTGAACTTTAAGAATCGTGCCGATCTACTGGCTGAACTGGCCGGCCAAGGTTTTAATGAGTTGGCAGAAGTGCTGGAACAAAAAAACAGCAACTTGCCGATGGAGGACAAGATACGCGAATTTTGTTTGATTTATATTGATTTTACGCGGCGCAATCCTGCACTTTTTCAGCTGATGTTTGGTCCAGAAATAGCTGTAGAAAAAATGCCAAGCCACTTACTAAAGGCACGTGACTCGGCTTTTAACAAACTGGAAAGCATGGTAGCAGATTTGCTTAAACAACCACTCGACAGCCCAGAGGTGCGTAGTGCTGCACTGGCCAGCTGGTCTTATATTCATGGCCTAACGGCCTTATTGATCCACCAGGTGTTGCAACAACCTCTAAAGGTTTCAGATCAAGATATTGTTGAGCGCACTTTAGCGGGTCTTGAGTTATTGTTTAAGGCTCAGGCTACAGTCAACCAACACCTTTGATACTATTGCTCAGCAGAGCGGAGTCCATATGCCAAACAGTCAATCCACTGTTATTGAGTTTTCAATTATTGAAGACGATTTTGCCAGTATTTTAGTTGCCACTACTGAACGCGGGGTTTGTGCTGTTGTATTGGGTGATACAGCTACCGAGGTATTAGCAGATTTACAAAAACGCTTGCCGAAAGCCCAGCTCATAAATAACAATCAAGCATTAGCGCCATTGTTAAAAAACATCACTGATTTTTTAGCTGCGCCACTGACTCCATTTGACTTTCCACTGGATATTCAAGGCAGTGCGTTCCAAAAAAGAGTGTGGGCTATTCTGCAAAGTATTCCTGTCGGAAAAACCCTCAGTTATAGCGAGATTGCTGAACGCTTAAATAACCCCAAAGCTGTGCGAGCAGTGGCCAACGCCTGTGCGGCTAACCCCTTAGCCTTGGTGATTCCTTGCCACCGTGTGTTACGTAGCGATGGTGGGATTTCTGGCTATCGCTGGGGCGTAGAGCGGAAACGGGCATTACTTGCTAAAGAGCGGCTGGCTTGTCAGTAGAGTAGGGCGGTGTAGGTTGGCCTTTCTGTGATAACAGTGTAGGTCAAGGTCGACAAAGCCTCAGGTAATCCACATGTGTCGCTCTGTGGTTGATTCTGCCGCCATGACGTTCACAGTTGTCGCCCATAAATGGACGACCTACAGGTGAGCATTGCACAGCCCGCTTTCCATCAGAGCTGCTGCGCTGCGCGTATTTTTACTCTGGACGTGGTGCGTAGGAAAATACATCAGCTAGCATTTGTTCGGGCTGCATGCCCGCTGCCACTAATGCGTCATAAGTACCGTAAGCCATTGCTGGTGATCCACTAACGATGACTCGATAGGGGGTTAAATCGTCAATATCACTGCACACCGCTTCATACAACATACCGGTACGTCCACCCCAATCAGCTTCTTCACTGACCACTTGATGAAAGTGCAAATTACTCATCTTTTGCCAAGCCGGTAAATTTTTTACTGTATAAAAGTCTTCCGCCAAACGTGCCCCCCAGTACACATGGATAGGGGCGTTGAAACCGCTGGCACGGCAATATTCCACAATACTGTGCATCTGGGCCATACCCGTCCCGGCAGCGATTAACAGCAAAGGCTGCTGCTCTGCACCGGCTAAATGGACATCACCAAAAGGCATTTGTATATGGGCAGCTTGCTCTTTTTGCAACTGCTTCAACAAGTCTACCGCAGCATTATTGCGGGCTAGAATATGTAACTCTAAGTCTGACCCTTGCTGCGGAGCAGAGGCAATAGAAAATGCATTAGACTCACCATTTTCACGCTCAATCATTAAGTACTGACCAGCATGATAAGTGACGGTTTGATCCTCTGGTAAACGCAACTTCACAGAAAACACATCGGCCCCCAGTGGCGTCACACTGATTAACTGGCAGGTCAACTTATGTACAGGCAACTCATTAACATCCAATACTTGATCCCAATGTAATTCACAGTCAGTCAGCGGCTCAGCCATACAAATTAAGATCTCGCCCGACTCGATAATCTCATCACCTTGGCGAACCTTACCGCTGAGCACAGTGGCCTCACAGATATAACACTTATCACTATTACAGCTACGCGGTATATCAAAACCTAAGCGACGCGCTGCATCATTAATCCGCTCTCCAGGTAGCACCTCTAAAACATGCCCTGACGGCTGTAACACCACTTTCATATAAAACCAGTTTCCTTTATAAACATGCTGCAGCTCATTTTTCACATCATCAATCAATACCAAGCTGTGACCACAGCGCATCAACACGCTCTATAACTGCAGGATCTTGCTCAATAACACGCCCCCACTCCCGATCTGTTTCACCCGGCCACTTATTAGTTGCATCTAAACCCATTTTGCTGCCTAAACCTGATACTGGTGAGGCAAAGTCCAAATAATCAATGGGCGTGTTATCAATCAGCACAGTGTCACGGCTGGGATCCATACGGGTAGTAATGGCCCAAATCACATCATTCCAGTCGCGAGCATTGACGTCATCATCAGTGACAATCACGAACTTGGTATACATAAACTGACGCAAGAAACTCCACACCCCCAACATCACTCGCTTGGCATGACCGGGGTATTGTTTCTTAATGGTCACCACTGCCATACGGTATGAACAGCCTTCTGGCGGCAAATAGAAATCAACGATCTCGGGGAATTGCTTTTGCAAAATAGGTACGAACACTTCATTGAGTGCGACCCCTAAAATAGCGGGCTCATCGGGGGGACGTCCCGTATAAGTACTGTGATAAATAGCATCTTTACGCTGGGTAATGCGCTCTACAGTAAACACCGGAAAGCTATCAATTTCATTGTAATAACCCGTGTGATCACCGTAGGGACCTTCATCGGCTACTTCACCGGGGTAAATATGACCTTCTAAAATAATTTCCGCATTGGCCGGTACCTGTAAATCACTGCCAATGGCTTTCACCAGCTCAGTGCGTGAGCCTCGTAATAAACCCGCAAAGGCATATTCAGATAAAGTATCAGGTACTGGAGTGACTGCGCCCAAAATAGTGGCAGGATCTGCACCTAAAGCAACCGCAACAGGGTAAGGGCGGTCCGGGTATTTTTGACACCAGTCACGGTAGTCCAAAGCACCGCCACGGTGACTCAGCCAGCGCATAATCACTTTATTACGAGACAATACTTGCTGGCGATAGATACCTAAATTCTGCCGCTCTTTATTGGGTCCTTTGGTGATAGTTAAACCCCAGGTAATTAAGGGTGCGACATCACCGGGCCAGCAGGTTTGAATCGGCAAAGCCGATAAATCAACATCCTCACCTTCAATAATTTCTTCTTGGCAGGCACCATCTCTACGCACTTTAGGCGCCATGGCCAAGACTTTTTTGAACATAGGTAATTTTTGCCAAGCATCCTTAAAACCTTTCGGAGGCTCAGGCTCTTTCAACGCTGCTAATAGCTTGCCTATTTCACGCAGCTCCATTGTGCTCTCAGCGCCCATACCTAAAGCAACCCGTTGAGCAGTACCAAAGAGGTTGCCTAACACTGGCATGGAGAACCCCGTGGGGTTTTCAAATAACAAAGCAGGACCGCCTTTACGTAAAGTACGATCACACACTTCTGTCATTTCTAAAACAGGGGAGACGGGGGCTTGAATGCGCTTAAGTTCACCGCGCTGCTCAAGGCCACGAATGAAATCGCGAAGATCAGAATACTGCATGATTTTATCCGTAATAGAGCAAGAGTTGAACTGTGGTCAGCAGATCATCAGCTCACTGTGTATTAATGCCTCGCTAAAAGCTTACTTGCTGCGTCTCATGGACATGAAAAACTCCTCATTGGTCTTGGTGTCTTTCAGTTTGTCTAATAAGAACTCAATGGCAGCGATCTCATCCATAGGATGCAGCAATTTACGTAAAATCCACATGCGTTGCAGTTCATCGTCGCTGGTTAACAGCTCTTCACGACGAGTTCCTGAACGGTTGATGTTAATTGCTGGGAACACACGCTTTTCAGCAATACGGCGCTCCAGTTGCAGCTCCATATTACCGGTACCCTTAAACTCTTCGTAAATCACTTCGTCCATTTTTGAGCCGGTCTCAACTAGCGCCGTGGCAATAATGGTTAAGGATCCACCTTCTTCGATGTTACGTGCCGCCCCGAAGAAACGCTTGGGTCGCTCTAAAGCATGGGCATCCACACCACCGGTCAACACTTTACCGGAGCTGGGAACAACGGTGTTATAAGCTCGAGCTAAGCGGGTGATGGAATCCAGTAAAATGACCACATCTTTTTTGTGTTCGACTAAACGCTTAGCCTTTTCGATGACCATTTCAGCCACTTGTACGTGACGGGTAGCCGGCTCATCAAAGGTTGAAGCAACCACTTCACCGCGCACCGTGCGCTGCATTTCAGTCACTTCCTCAGGACGCTCATCAATCAACAACACGATTAAATGGCACTCTGGATTGTTGCGAGCAATATTAGAAGCAATATTTTGCAACATGATGGTTTTACCGGCTTTTGGCGGTGCCACAATCAAGCCACGTTGGCCTTTACCAATAGGCGCAGCCAAGTCAATCACTCGACCGGTCAGATCCTCAGTTGAACCATTACCAATTTCCATCAGTAAACGTTCAGTTGGGAACAGGGGGGTTAGGTTTTCAAAAAGAATTTTACTGCGCGCATTATCGGGACGGTCGAAGTTAATCGAGTCCACTTTCAATAATGCAAAATAGCGTTCGCCGTCTTTTGGTGGGCGAATTTTACCATTGATGGTGTCACCGGTTCGTAGGTTAAAACGGCGAATTTGACTGGGTGATACATAAATATCATCCGGCCCTGCAAGGTAAGACGAGTCTGCAGAGCGGAGAAAGCCAAAGCCATCTTGTAAAATTTCAAGAACGCCATCACCAGAAATTTCTTCACCACTGCGCGCATGGCGCTTCAGTAAAGAGAAAATAATATCTTGCTTGCGTGAACGAGCGAGGTTGTCGAGGCCCATTTCTGCAGCTATTTCTAGCAATTCGGCAATAGGTTTTTGTTTTAATTCGGTCAGATTCATAGGGAATGACGATGATTTAATTTAAGAAGGAGTGAGCAAGCAATTAGCTTGAGAAGCGTACCGCGAGGAGAACATTTGATTGTAGTTCAGAACCGGAAGATATTCGGCGACGGCATGCAGACTCGTAGCGCACTTACACGCTACATCTAGGGAATCTACCACTTGCAAGGACGTGCGTCTAGTGTGCGCATAAGATAGTGCACACTAGTCGACAATATTATTGAGCGATTGGCGCTGCTGTTACAGGTGACTTTCTAAAAAGGCCACCAACTGGCTTTTTGATAGTGCACCGACTTTTGTCGCTTCAACATTACCATTTTTAAATAGCATTAAGGTAGGAATACCACGCACACCGTATTTTGGTGGAGTTGCTTGGTTATCATCAATGTTCAACTTGCAGATTTTAACCTTGTCAGCAAACTCAGCAGCCACTTCCTCTAAAACAGGCGCAATCATTTTGCACGGACCACACCACTCAGCCCAATAGTCCACCAGCACTGGCTGTTCAGCTTTTAATACTTCTTCCTCAAAACTTGAGTCGTTAATATTACTTATATAATCGCTCATGAAATCTCTCCGTAAACGCGGATGCAAATAAATGAATGGATGATGATAACCTGTGTTCAACACTAACGAAAGTAACCCAGCATTCTACTGCACTTTTTTTTACACATACAACACCAAAAGCACTGTTCAAGCCGTTGATTTATATTGGCGAATCAAACACAGCATGGCAGGATAACGATATCACCCGTATGGAATAGCGCATGTCTCAATCCGTTCAGCAACCTTTCCCATTAATTGCCGCCATTGACTTAGGCTCCAATAGCTTCCATTTGGTGCTGGCAAAAACCGCTCAACAGGGCGTTGATATCTTTGCCCATTACGGTGAAAAAGTGCAGTTAGCTGCTGGTATAAATGCGCAGTTAACACTACAAGATGATGCCATGCAGCGCGGTTTTGCTTGCTTAAGTCGTTTTGCTCAACACACCCGTGACCTACCGCAAGGTGCTGTACGCATTGTGGGGACCAGCTCTTTACGGGTCGCCCATAACCGGCAACGTTTTATTGAGCGGGCTGAAGAAATTCTCGGCCACCCGATTGATATTATATCCGGCCGTGAAGAGGCCCGACTGATTTATTTAGGTGTTGCTCACTCATTGAATGACCCTGAAAAACGCCTGGTCATTGATATAGGCGGCGGCAGCACTGAATTTATTATTGGTCAAAAGTTTGCAACACACTCACGTGACAGCTTGCAAATCGGCTGTGTCAGCCTCAGTCAACGCTTTTTTAGCAATGGTCATGTTACAGTGGATAACTACCAGCTTGCCTATACAGCAGCCCGTTTAGAGCTGTTAGAGCTGGAAAGAAACGTGTACAGCAGCAACTGGCAAACCACTATAGGTGCATCCGGCACAATTTGTTCCGTAGGCCAAGCACTGGCTGCAGCAGGACTCAGCCGTGGCGAGGTTACTCGACAAGGCGTGCAGTGGCTTAAGCAACGGGTGCTGGAGATTGCTGATATCAATAAAATTGATATCCCTGGTGTTACAGCAGCGCGCAGCAGCATATTACCTGCTGGTTTGGTCATTATTGAAGCCATTTTCGACGCTTTAAATATTACCCAAATGACCCCATCTAATTGTGCACTGCGCGAAGGTTTGATTTATGACTTGCTCGACCGCCATCAGCAGCGAGACCCCCGTGATGCCTCGATACAAGCACTCGCAGAGCGCACTACTGTGGACTCCGCACACCTACAAAAAATCGAACAATGGGCACAATGGGCTCTGCAACAAGTTGCTGACGCTTGGCAGCTCAAAGAGCAGTGGCACAGCAAACTATTAAGCTGGGCTGCCCGTGTACACTTAGTGGGCTTAGATATTGCTCATTACCACTATCAGAAACACGGTGCTTATTTGGTTGAACACTCTGATTTAGCTGGTTTTTCACGCCAAGAGCAAAAAATGTTGGCGCTACTGGTACGCGGCCACCGCCGTAATATTCCCGTAGAAGGTTTCCAGCAGCTTCCTCGAGGAATCGGTCAGCAGCTCTTGCACCTCTGCGTGCTGTTACGCTTGGCTATCCTTTTACAACCCTTTAAAGGCTCGCAAACGCTGCCTGAACTGCAACTGAGCGCGAAAACCAATCAGCTGACGCTTGCCTTTCCACAGCACTGGCTAGCAAACAACCCATTAACCGCCGCCAGCCTGCAACAAGAAGCTCAGTGGTTACAACGCAGCCAGTTTTCATTAGTTATCAAGATGACTTAAGAGTCTTTATTGCGGTCCTTCCAGTGGGCTAGCTCCACTACATTTGAGGGTTTTGCAGTAGGCTCTACTGATTGGGGTGACTGGGTGTGCACCACAGCATCGCTGGAGTTGTTCTGCTCTGGGTAAGCCTGCAGTTCAATATGCCCCAAGTAACGCCCAAACATCGCCACAGTGCCTCGCAGTCGCTCTCGACTGGTGACAGTAAACTCAAAGCCATACAGCCGTGCTAAACGTTTTTTGCCCCGCGCATCGGCAATGATTCGCCAGCCTTTAAAAGCCACATTGCCATCCAGTAACTGCACGCGCTCAGTTTTACAATGTTGCAGGGCATACCATAACGCACGCTCACGCACACCATGCCCACGCCACAACCAAGCAATGGCCAAAGCGACCAACAGCCAAACAAAGAGTTCTCCCAGCGTTACCATGCCCACCACCTTGATTGTGTTGTATAGACCTTTGTGAATCGCGCTGTATAAAACCCATATTAATTCTTTATGTGAGCTTTTACACAGCCCTGTGGATAACTTTTCCTCCGGCAGCTACAATAGCAGGTCGTAATCTATATGTTTTATTTGAGGGATCTCTGTGCCTGTCGAACTTTGGCTACAGTCTGTCGACTTTTTACGCGATGAACTGCCTGCTCAGCATTTCAACACTTGGATCCGTCCATTACAAGTTGAAGCAGTTGGCGATGAACTGCATATTTTCGCGCCCAATCGCTTTGTTTTAGATTGGGTTAATGACAAGTATATTAACCGTTTGCTTGAACTAATGGCCGAGCGCAATAATGGCCATGCGCCTGCTATTGCCTTACAAATAGGTAGCAGGGGTAAAACTCGCAATACAGCTGCCAGCCCTGCTAGCCCGGCGCCTGCCAGCACTGTTGTTAACCCACCACCTGTTGTTTTACCTGCACAAGAGCCATTCGCAGACACCTCTCCAACGCCTGTTGTTCAGCAGCCACAACCAACCCCTGCTGCCCAACAAAGCGCACCAGCGAAAGGCACTATTAAGCATGTCAGTGCGCTGAACCGCTCTTTCACCTTTGATAGCTTTGTAGAAGGTAAATCCAACCAGCTGGCCCGCGCCGCTGCTTGGCAGGTTGCCGACAACCCTAAGCATGGTTATAACCCGTTATTTTTGTACGGTGGAGTTGGGCTGGGTAAAACTCACTTAATGCATGCAGTGGGTAACCACTTAATGCAAAAGAACCCCAATGCCAGAGTCGTTTATTTACACTCTGAGCGTTTTGTGGCCGACATGGTGCGTGCCCTACAAAACAATGCAATTAATGAGTTTAAGAGCTATTACCGCTCAGTGGATGCGTTACTGATTGACGACATTCAATTTTTTGCTAAAAAAGAGCGCTCCCAAGAAGAGTTTTTCCACACTTTTAATGCGCTACTGGAAGGCAATCAACAAGTCATCCTCACCAGTGACCGTTACCCAAAAGAAATTGACGGTTTAGAAGAACGCCTAAAATCACGTTTTGGCTGGGGATTAACGGTAGCTGTTGAGCCGCCTGAACTGGAAACCCGCGTTGCTATTTTAATGAAGAAAGCCGAGCAGAGCAGGGTAGAACTGGCCCATGACTGTGCTTTCTTTATAGCCCAACGAATTCGCTCCAATGTTCGTGAGCTTGAAGGGGCATTAAAGCGGGTGATTGCTCACTCACACTTTACTAACCAGTCAATTACCGTAGAGCTGATTCAAGAGTCACTAAAAGACCTATTGGCACTACAAGACAAACTTGTCAGTATTGATAATATTCAACGTACTGTCGCTGAATACTACAAAATTAAAATTTCCGACATTTTATCAAAACGTCGTTCACGCTCGGTAGCACGCCCACGACAAATGGCTATGGCACTCGCTAAAGAGGTTACCAACCACAGTTTGCCTGAAATTGGTGATGCCTTTGGTGGCCGAGATCACACCACTGTTTTGCATGCCTGCCGGAGAATTGCCGCATTGAGTGAAACCGATGCGGATATACGCGAAGACTTTAAAAACCTACTGCGCACGTTAACTACATAACACTGCAGTGTCAGCAAATTTAAGCAAGGATCTAACCATGCACTTCACTATCCAACGCGAAGCTTTGTTAAAACCACTGCAACTGGTGACTGGTGTTGTTGAACGCAAGCAAACCATGCCTGTGTTATCCAACGTATTGATTGTCATTGATGGACAAAATCTGTCCTTAACAGGTACAGACACAGAGGTTGAACTGGTCGCACGTCTCACTCTGGAAGAGCCAGCACAGTCTGGAGAAATTACCGTACCTGCGCGCAAGCTGGTGGATATTTGTAAAAATTTACCTGTAGATGCACTGATCAAATTTACCGTTGATGAACAACGCGTGCTTATTCAAGCTGGACGCAGCCGCTTTACCTTGACCACGCTTCCAGCAGCAGACTTCCCATCATCGGAAGAATCTCCAGGTTCTTTGAGCTTTACCGTTGAGCAGCAGCAAATCCGTCGCTTAATTGAGCGCACGAGCTTCGCCATGGCGCAACAAGATGTACGCTACTACTTAAACGGCTTATTACTTGAAGCACAGCAAGGGCAGTTACGTGCTGTTGCCACCGATGGTCACCGCTTGGCGCTGTGCACAGTACCCGCACAAATCGAAGAAAATGTTCAGCATCAAGTGATTGTTCCACGAAAGGGTGTTTTAGAGCTGGCGCGCCTAATGATCGAAGACGACGCTATAGTGAACGTGGTTTTCGGCAGCAACTATATTCGCGCTACCACTGAAGAATTCACCTTTATCTCCAAACTAGTGGACGGTAAGTTCCCTGACTATGAGCGAGTTCTACCCCGTGGTGGCGATAAAGTTGTACTCACTGGCCGTCAAAACTTACGTGATGCCTTAAGCCGCGCCTCAATTTTATCCAACGAAAAATACCGTGGTATTCGTTGGCAGCTGGAAACTGGACTGCTTAAAATTCAAGCCAACAACCCTGAGCAAGAAGTTGCCGAGGATGAAGTTACCCTTGACTACACCGGTGAACCACTGGAAATCGGCTTTAACGTAACTTATCTGCTTGATGTGTTAAGCGCCACCACCTCAGAGCAAGTCAGAATTGTACTCTCTGATTCCAATAGCAGCGCACTGATCCAAGAGGCAGACAACGATGACGCTTCTTACGTTGTTATGCCTATGCGCCTATAACAGGCATTCACTATGGCTATCAGCCAACTGCAAATCACCGGCATTCGCAACTTGCAGCCGGTGACTTTGCACACTTCGCCACGCATCAATATTTTTTACGGTGACAACGGTAGCGGTAAAACCAGCGTACTCGAAGCCATTCACCTACTTGCTATGGCGCGATCTTTTCGCAGTACTCGTTTGCAACCTATGATCCAATATGAGCAAGACAGTTGTACTGTCTTTGCAAAAATCGAGCGCAGCGATGGCAGTCAAAGCAAACTTGGGGTTAATAGGGACCGCCAATCGGAACTGCGCATTCGTATTGACGGGCAAAATGCACGCAGTGCTGCTCAACTTGCTCAGCTTTTGCCTTTACAGTTAATCAACCCTGACAGCTTTAAACTACTGGAAGGCTCACCTAAACTGCGCCGACAGTTCTTAGACTGGGGTGTGTTCCACGTGGAACATCAATTTATAATCGCTTGGCAGCGCCTGCAAACCAGCTTAAGACAAAGAAACTCCTACCTACGTCATGGTATAATAGACAGCTCTGTAATCGCCGCCTGGGATCATGAGTTGTGTGCAGCCAGCAACACTATCGACCAACTGCGTCAATCATATATTGCTCGGCTGAAGCCTGTTTTTGAAGAAACTTTAGCTAAACTACTTAAATTACCCGATCTCACATTAAGTTATTTCCGCGGTTGGGATAGATCCAGTGAGCTGCAAGACGTATTAAAAAGAAATTTTGCACGAGATCGCACTCTAGGTTACACCCAAGCAGGACCGCAACGTGCAGATTTAAGAGTACGCAGCGGTAATAATAACGCTGTAGATATTCTCTCTAGAGGGCAACAGAAACTCGTGGTTTGTGCGCTGAGGATAGCGCAAGGCTATTTACTGTCTCAAGATAAACGCAACGAATGTATTTATCTGGTAGACGATTTATCGTCAGAGTTGGACGAGCAACACCGTTTAGCCTTATGCCAACTACTAGACGAACTAGAATGCCAAGTGTTTATCACTAGCATTGACAAGAACTTAATGAATTCAGGCTGGCGTATGGATACACCAGTCTCTTTGTTCCACGTGGAACAAGGTCAAATTACACCATCGGGAGTGACCGCATGAGCGAAGAACAAACGTACGATTCCAGTAGTATTAGAGTCCTCAAGGGCCTGGATGCAGTACGCAAACGCCCCGGCATGTATATCGGAGATACTGATGACGGCACCGGGCTACACCACATGGTTTTCGAAACCGTAGACAACTCTATTGATGAAGCTTTGGCTGGGCATTGTGATGATATAAGCATCACCATCCACTCTGACGAATCAATCACCGTCGAAGACAATGGTCGAGGAATCCCTGTGGACATCCATGAAGAAGAGGGGGTTTCGGCAGCTGAAGTTATTATGACGGTGCTGCACGCCGGTGGTAAGTTTGACGACAACAGCTATAAAGTCTCCGGCGGATTACACGGTGTGGGTGTCTCGGTGGTTAACGCGTTATCCAGCACCCTGACTATGACCATCCAACGTCAGGGCAAGATTTGGCAGCAAACCTACCACCACGGCGTTCCCCAAGCCCCAATGGCGGCCATCGGTGAAACTGATAAGACCGGCACGAAAATTCACTTCAAGCCCTCACCAGACACCTTTGCCAACATCCAGTTCAGTTGGGACATCTTAGCTAAGCGTATCCGCGAACTTTCGTTCCTCAACTCCGGGGTCGGCATCAAACTGACTGATGAGCGTACCAACAAAGAAAAACTGTTTAAGTACGAAGGCGGTTTAAAAGCTTTTGTAGAGTATTTAAACCTCAACAAAACCACAGTGAACGAAATCTTCCACTTTTCCAGCTATCGCGAAGAAGACGGGATCGGTGTTGAAGTGGCTATGCAGTGGAATGACGGTTTCAATGAAAACGTACAATGCTTTACCAACAACATTCCACAGCGCGACGGTGGTACTCACTTGGTGGGTTTCCGCACTGCATTAACTCGTCACCTCAATAACTATATTGAAGCGGAAGGGCTAGGCACTCGAGATAAAGTAAGCACCACAGGCGATGACGCCCGAGAAGGCTTAACGGCAATTATCTCAGTTAAAGCACCTGACCCTAAGTTCAGTTCACAAACCAAAGAAAAACTGGTGTCTTCGGAAGTAAAAACAGCTGTTGAGCAGGAAATGGGCCGTTTCCTCTCTGATTACTTACTAGAAAACCCCACTGAAGCCCGTGCCATTGTCAGCAAGATGATTGATGCTGCGCGAGCCCGTGAAGCTGCCCGTAGAGCCCGAGAAATGACCCGTCGCAAAGGGGCTTTAGATATTGCTGGTTTGCCTGGCAAACTGGCTGATTGCCAAGAAAAAGACCCAGCACTGTCTGAACTCTACATTGTGGAAGGGGACTCTGCTGGCGGTTCAGCCAAGCAGGGACGTGATCGCAAAACACAAGCCATTCTGCCCCTCAAAGGTAAGATTCTAAACGTTGAGAAGGCGCGTTTCGACCGAATGATCTCATCCCAAGAAGTGGGTACTTTAATTACTGCTCTGGGCTGCGGGATTGGTCGCGAAGAATACGATATCGATAAGCTGCGTTATCACAACATCATTATCATGACGGATGCTGACGTGGATGGTTCGCATATTCGTACGCTATTGCTGACATTTTTCTTCCGTCAATTACCTGAGCTGATTGAGCGTGGTTACATCTATATTGCTCAACCACCACTGTATAAAGTCAGACGTGGCAGACAAGAACAGTACCTAAAAGATGATGAGGCGATGGATGACTACCTCACTGCTGCTGCTCTAGAAAATGCTAGCCTACACGTTAATGCCAACGCACCAGGCTTATCAGGCGTAGCACTTGAGGAGCTGGTTAACCAATACCGCACAGTCATTAAAACTCTGGAGCGCTTATCACGCTTATACCCTAAAGAAATTACTGAGCACTTTATTTATCTACCACGTGTCGAGCCTGAGCAATTAAGCGATCAAGCTGCCATGCAGCAATGGCTGGATGCGCTCCAAGCACGTATGGATAAAGTAGAAAAGTCCGGTGAGGTGTATACCGTAGGCTTGCGCCATGACAGTGAAAAGAACTACTGGCTGCCAGAAATCCAAATTAAAGCCCACGGTTTAACCAACCACATACTCTTTAATCATGATTTCTACTCCAGTAATGACTACCGCACCATCACTGACTTAGGTAATAAGCTGAATAACCTCCTTGAAGAGGATGCCTATGTTATGCGTGGTGAGCGTAAGCAGTCTATCTCCACCTTTAAAGATGCTCTGGAGTGGCTATTAGCAGAAGGCAGTCGCCGACTGGTTGTACAACGCTATAAAGGGTTAGGTGAAATGAACCCTGAGCAACTTTGGGAAACCACCATGGATCCAAGCCAGCGTCGCATGCTGCAAGTGACCATTAACGATGCCATTGAAGCGGATCAAATCTTCAATACGTTAATGGGTGACAACGTTGAGCCGCGTCGCGCCTTTATTGAAGATAATGCTTTAGCTGCTTCTAACTTAGACTTCTAAGCTCACAAGCCTCGAAAGCATAAAGCCCCTGTGTTCCCACTGGACACAGGGGCTTTTTATTACAGCCCACTCCTGCTTTCGCTCGAAAAGCGGTACAGTTAACCACCACGGCCTCGTTAAATATTTTGCAATGCAATAACCTGCTCTAAGTTAGGGTGATTTGGCTTATTGTGTGTCACCATAGTGCGTTACTGTGCTACTTAGCAGCTGTAGTGGGGCCAAAGCGCCTACAGCAGCGTTTAATTTATTAACTTAGGTACCTATTGTGAACCTCTCCAACTTCATTAAGGCCAGTTTACTGGTTAGCTGTATGCTGGTTAACCAGGCTTACGCCACCTCAACACCCTTTAACAACACAGTTCAACAACAAGAACTGGCCTCGGGCAGCGCTTTATTAATGGATTTAACAACCAATGAAGTCCTTTACTCGAGTCATTCAGAGGTAGTGGCGCCCATTGCATCAATAACCAAACTGATGACAGCCATGGTAGTGCTTGACGCAGAGCAATCACTTAATGAAAAGCTGCCTATAGTCATTAAAGACACTGCAGAAATGCAGGGTGTTTACTCCCGAGTTCGCCTCGGCAGTCAACTGAGTCGTCACGATTTATTACTGATCACCTTAATGTCTTCAGAGAACCGTGCAGCGGCCAGTCTAGCCCACCACTACCCAGGTGGACACAGCGCCTTTATCCAAGCTATGAATGATAAAGCCCGCACTTTAGGGATGCACAACAGCCACTTTGTTGAGCCCACTGGCTTATCAGCAAACAATACATCCAGTGCCCGTGACTTGGTGTTACTGATTAAAGCCGCGCAAGATTACCCATTGATTAGTCAATTTAGCACCACCAGTCATAAAACTGTTACGTTCAGTCAACCACATTACAGCTTGGATTTTCGCAACACCAATGCATTGGTACGCAAGGACGACTGGAGCATTCAAGTCAGCAAGACAGGCTACACCAAAAAAGCTGGCCACTGCTTGGTGATGCAAACTGAAATCAATCAACGCCCCGTTGCTCTAGTGGTACTCGATGCATTTGGTAAGTACACCCATATGGCAGATGCCAACCGTCTTAAAAAGTGGCTTGAAAAGGGCACAGTAACCCCTGTACCTGCCGCGGCGCTTAATTATAAAAAAGCCAAACAGCTCGAACGTGCTAGCCTTGCTAAACACTAGCAGTTGAGTTTTCAGTGCTGCTCAAGGGAAGATAAAGCAAAGCATCTAAACCACCCTGTGGTGCCGGCTGCAAGAGCAACTCACCGCCGTAACGCTCAGTAACCGCCTGCACAATGGCTAACCCTAAGCCACTGCCACTGTGCCCATTGGCAGTGCGCCAAAAGCGTTGTTTAGCTTGTTGGGTTTGGGTTTCCGACAAACCTGCTCCAGCATCTCTCACGCGCAGTAATAAACGCCCTTGTTGTACTGCGATAAACAACTCAATAGGGCTCTCTAGGGGACTGTAACGTAAAGCGTTGTCCATCAAATTACGTAAAGAGGCCACTGCTAACGAGCCCGGTACTGCTACTAAAACATCCTCAGGCAGCTCACTCACAACCTCTATGCGCTGATAACCTGGCACAGCTATTAAGTCTGCCAAAGCATGCCGGGCAATGGTTTGAGCACTGATTTGAGTGTCTTCGGCAAAATCTTGAGCACTTTCAACCCGTGCCAGTAAGAGCAATTGCTCTAAACCATTCTGCATTCTATCCACAGCTTTTTCAGCCTGCTGCAAAGCATGTTGCGCCACATCACCACTGCCCATTTGCGCCACTTGCAAATGAGTTTTCACCGCAGTTAAAGGCGTGCGTAACTCATGGGCGGCATCATTAGTAAAACGCCTTTCCCGCTCCAATGTTGCAGAAATACGAGCAAACAGCTGATTCAGTGTGGCCACTAAAGGTTTTAAGTCTTTTGGTAAGCGTTTAACAAATACTGGCTGCAAATCATCCACATCACGTTGCTGTAAAATCAATCGCAAACTCTGTAAAGGTGATAAGCCACGGCCAATGCCAAACCAAATTAACACCAGGCTACCGACTAAAGCTAAAACAACAGGTAAAGCTGCAGCCACTAAAATAGCCGACAACAAACCTTCACGCTCATCAATTCGGTCAGCTGTGGTCACCCACAGATTGCGACGTTTCACAGTAAAACTGCGCCAACGTTCATTATCGATGCTGACTTCATGAAAGCCCGTACCGTGCGCAGCCAAAGCTGTCGCTGGGGTGTTGGGCGTACGCACTATAACTTCGCCACGCACTGAACGCACCTGGCATACTAAACCGTTTTCTAAACCTAACTGCGCAACACTAAAAGGGCTTGAGTGGTGCATTGGTAAAGGCTGTGGCAGTTGCTCAAGTAGACCGGCCACCATATGTGCCGATGAAGCCAAGCGTTCATCTAAGGCAACTGTCATTTCACGTCGCAAATCACCCAGCAACCAAACCGCTGCTAAGCTCCAAAGAACAATAAAAGTACCACCAAGAATTAATAACAAACGATTACGCAGGGTCATCGGGCACTCCCATTCGATAACCTAAGCCGCGCACTGTTTGCACCACTCCACTGCCCAATTTACGGCGTAAATTATAAATATGCACATTAATGGCATTACTTTCTACACCATCACCCAACCCATACAGACTGTCTTGCAACTGCTCAGCACTTAAAATATGCCCTGGATTTTGTAACAGTGCCGCCAATAATGCCTGCTCCCTACGCGATAAAGTCACTTGCTTACCATGCAAGGTGACTTCGCGAGTACTGGGGTTGAAAACCAAGCCGTGGTGCTCAAAAAGATGCGTGGTACGGCCACTGCTGCGCCTTAATAAACTGTGCAAGCGAGCTGCCAACTCTCGCAAATCAAAAGGTTTCAGCAAATAATCATCGGCGCCAGCCTCTAACCCTGCGACTCGCTGCATGACCGAGTCCCGTGCGCTTAACACCAAAACTGGCAAGTCATTACCCGCTTGACGCAAACGGGTTAATAAATTCAATCCGTCCTCATCGGGTAAGCCTAAATCTAAAATCATGGCATCGAAATGTCCGAGCTGCAGCGCTTGTTCAGCAGCAGCCGCATGCGTCATATGGTCTAAACTAAATCCTTGCAGTTCAAGGCCAGCCAATAAACCTTGCGCAATTAAAGTGTCATCTTCAACCAATAAAACATGCATAAACGCGGTCAACCTCAAAACAGACAAGCAATGATTAGATAGGTTTTGCAACACAGGATAACCTAATAGACTAGCAGCCCGCTAAAATACCTTAAGCTTTGCTTAATTGTTAATACTGTCTTAATTGAGTCAATCCATAGTGTTGGCACCATTTGCGAGAGAGAATATCTGTGCGTTATATCTTGACGATGTTTTTGCTCTTACTGAGCAGTTTAAGCCACGCTTTTATAACTAATCAGCAGGAGTTTTTACCTGTAGAAGAAGCCTTCCAATTTGAAGCGATGTTGGATGTCGAACCCAATATCTTGGTTTGGCAAATTACTGACGGGCATTATTTATATCAAAAAAGTCTCGGTATTACGGATGCCAATGGGGAAACAATAACTATTGAATACCCAGAAGGCACTGATCACTATGATGAGTTTTTTGGTGATTCAATTGTTTACCGACAGCTACTGCAATTACCCTTAGACAACACCGCTCAGCTGCCTTTGCAAGTGACTTGGCAGGGTTGTGCGGATGCGGGTTTATGCTACCCACCACAGCTCAGTACTGTGGGTGTAAGTAGCTCTCCAACCGGCAACTCCAGTGCAGCAAGCGGCTTAGCTGAAGACCAATCCATTGCTGAACACTTAGCAGGCTCAGGTTTATTGCTGAATGTCGCTGCATTTTTTGTAATGGGTTTGCTGCTGGCATTCACACCTTGCATGTTGCCTATGCTGCCAATCTTAACCAGTGTGATCACCGGAGCAAAAAGCGGTGGCTGGCAGGGCGCACGCTTAGGGATTGCCTTTGTCTTACCCATGGCGCTGGTCTACGCCGCACTGGGTGTTATTGCTGCAAGCCTAGGCAGTAACTTAGCCGCAGCACTACAACAGCCTTGGCTGCTGATTCCTTTTGCGGGTATTTTTATTCTTCTCGCACTGTCTCAATTTGGTTTATACACCCTACAATTGCCGGCCTTTATCCGCAACCGTTTACAAGGTACCGACCAAAACATTAAAGGTGGCAGTTTGCTGGGCGCAGCCAGCTTAGGTGCTTTATCAGCGTTACTGGTAGGGCCTTGTATGACCGCACCTTTAGCCGGTGCCTTACTGTATATCGCACAAAGCGGCGACAGCGTGCGGGGTGGTTTGGCTTTATTTTCCTTAGGTTTGGGCAGCGGCCTACCTTTATTATTGGCCATTAGCATCGGCATGCGCTGGCTGCCTAAGCCCGGTAACTGGATGCAACACATCAGTCGAGTGTTCGGTTATGCACTGTTAGCAACCGCTATTTTCATTTTGCGTCCAGTACTCAGTGGTCCGTTATTCTTAGCTTTGTGGGCCGCTTTGCTGCTGGCTGTGGCGGTGCAAATAAGCAGTATTGAGCGGCCCAGTTGGCGCTTTATCAGTCGCTACCTTGCTTTGCTGTTAGGTATTTGGAGCGGCATTATGTTGCTCGGTTCAGCTGCAGGTGGAACAGATCCATTCCGTCCATTAGCGCACTTTGGCACCGCCCATAGCCAACTGACCACCCCCAGTAACGTACAACGCTTTTCTGATATGCGGCAACTTCAAGAACAACTTAAACAAGCTGAGCTGGACGGTAAATGGGTGCTCTTGGATTTTTATGCGGACTGGTGTGTCTCATGTAAAGTGATGGAAAAAACCGTCTTTGCTAAACCTGAAGTGCAAGCAGCTTTAACCGACATACGCTTCCTGCAAGCCGATGTCACTTTAAATAGCGCTGAGCAACAAAAACTCATGCAAGAATTACAAATTATGGGACCACCAACCTTTTTATTCATTAACCCTCAGGGACAAGAGCAACGTCAGCAACGGATCACCGGTGAGGTGTCGGCCAAAGAATTTTTACAACACCTTAGCAATGCACAAAAGGACAATTAATGTTGAGTTTTAACTTGGGCCCCTTGGCCATTCCAATGGATTTAGCACTGCTTTATGGTGCATTTTTTATTGCTTGGTTAAGTGGTTGGTTAATTGGCCGCAAACGTGGCACTAATCCTGAATCTGCTTTATTTAGCATGTTACTGGCTGGCGCAGTAGTGGCCCGTACTGCTTTTGTAATCCAATACTTTCAACAATACGCAGATAATATTTGGCAGATTATCGATATTCGCGATGGGGGTTTCTTATTAATTCCAGGACTTATCGCCGCTGTGTTAATGGGTATCTATAAAGCTTGGCGACAAGCCCCGTTACGGGTGCCACTGGCAATTGGCGTGGGTATCGGTTTTGTCGTTTGGGGCGCTAGCTTTTCTGTGCTCAGTGCATTGCAAAGCAGTCAGCAAATACCTGAAATATCCTTACGAGACATTGACGGTCAGCCCGTGGCCCTGCAAGATTTAGCCGGTAAACCCCTGGTCATTAACTTATGGGCCACTTGGTGTCCACCCTGCCGGCGCGAGATGCCGGTACTGGCCGCTGCACAGGAAGCCAACCCACATATGCGTTTTGTCTTTGTTAACCAAGGGGAAGGGCAGTTACTGGTCGATAAATACTTATCACAACAGCAATTGAGCTTACGTAATGTATTACTGGATACCGGTGGTCGGCTTGGCCAAGCAGTCGGATCATTATCATTACCCACCACATTGTTTTACAGTGCTGATGGTGCTTTAAAAAATAACCATTTAGGTGAGCTATCACATGCCAGTCTAAAGCATGCGTTACGCCATATTAGTCCAGACGATCAACAGATCGAACTTAAGGAATCACTATGACTTTGAAAAAAATCTTACCAGCTTTAGCTTTGCTGAGCCTGCCAGTTATTGTTCAAGCCGAAGGCTATCCTGCCCCTATTGAGGCAATGCGTGACCGTGGTATTGAAGTACTCGATCGTTTTGATGCCCCCAGCGGGCTAACCGGCTATACCGCTTTATATAACGGTCGTCCTTTAGCCTTATATGTCACTGAAGATGGCCAACACGCACTGATTGGTAGCTTACTGAATGCAGAAGGCGAAGACTTAACGGGCGCAGTGATCGAAGAGAAGGTCAGTCGTCCGCAAAGCAAAATCATGTGGGAAAACTTAAAAGACAGCGCTTGGATTGCCGACGGCTCAGACAGTGCAGAAAAAATTGTTTATGTGTTTACCGATCCAAACTGCCCATACTGCAAACGCCTGTGGAATGACGCGCGCCCTTGGGTGGATGCCGGAAAAGTACAATTACGCCACGTCATGGTTGGTGTTTTAGGGGAAAGCAGTCAAAAGAAAGCAGCTTATCTGCTGAGCACAAAGAATCCTCAAGCAGCCTTAAAAGACAATGAAAGCGGTAAAAAGCCCGCGCAAGAAATAAAAACCATTGCCGATCAACAGCGTCAACAACTGGATGACAACCAACAACTGATGGCTCGCTTAGGCGCCAGCGGCACACCAGCGATTCTCTATCTAGACCCGACCGGTATGCTGCAAATGCACCCAGGTGCTCCGCAGGGCGAACAACTGATTGAGCTGTTCGGCCCACGCCCATAATTGAAGTGCTGTAACTGGGTTTACGGTGCGCTACTCACGCGCACCGTGAACACCTTCCGCAATAGCGCGACAACGGGCTAAGACGTTTTCTACCGCCTCATCTGCGCTATTAGCTTGCTCAACCAAATCAACAAAAGCAGAGCCAACCACTGCACCATCAGCAACGCGAGCAATATTTGCCGCATGTTCTGGGGTACGAATACCAAAGCCGATGCATACTGGTAGTTCTGTATGGCGACGCATACGTGCCACCGCCTCTTCAATATGCTCTATGGTTGCAGGCTTGCCACCGGTAACACCGGCAATAGAGACATAATAAACAAAACCAGAGCTGTTATTGAGTACAGTTGGTAAGCGCACATCATCCGTGGTTGGTGTGGTTAAACGAATAAAGTCTAAACCGGCCGCTTGTGCTGGATCGCAAAATACATCGTTATGTTCTGGCGGTAAATCAACCACAATCAAGCCATCCACACCGGCGTTGATTGCATCTTCAATAAAACTTGGCACCCCATAATGATGGATAGGGTTGAAGTAGCCCATTAACACCACTGGCGTATGTTGATTGTCTTTACGGAATTCGGTCACCATCTGCAAAGTTTTGCGTAAAGTGTGACCATTTTTTAAAGAACGAATATTGGCCAACTGAATTGCCGGACCATCAGCCATGGGGTCGGTAAAGGGTACACCCAACTCAATAACATCAGCGCCAGCTTCAGGCAGTCCTTTAAAAATACGCATGGCCGTATCGTAGTCAGGATCACCAGCGGTAACAAAAGTAACTAAAGCGGCACGATTTTGTTCTTTTAGCTTGGCAAAACAATTTTCAATCCGACTCATACCGACTGCTCCTGTGCTTCTAAATGGTGCATCACTGTTTGCATATCTTTATCACCACGGCCCGACAAGTTCACCACCATTAAGTGATCCTTAGGCAACTGTGGAGCGCGCTTAAACACCTCAGCCAAGGCATGGGAGGATTCTAATGCCGGAATAATCCCTTCCAACTTGCAGCACAACTGGAAAGCTTCCATGGCTTCATCATCTTCCACTGAGCTGTATTCAACTCGACCGGTTTCGTGCAACCAAGCGTGTTCTGGGCCAATGCCGGGGTAATCTAAGCCTGCAGATATCGAATGAGCATCCAGAATTTGACCATCATCATCTTGCAACAAATAGGTGCGATTACCGTGTAATACCCCTGGCGAACCACCTTGTAAGCTGGCAGCATGCTCTCCGGTTTTAAGACCACGACCTGCAGCTTCAACCCCAAAAATCTTCACGCTGCTGTCATCTAAAAATGGGTGAAATAAACCCATAGCATTAGAACCACCACCAATACAGGCCACTAAACTATCTGGCAAACGACCTTCTTGTTCCTGCATTTGTGCACGGGTCTCTTTACCAATCACTGCTTGGAAGTCACGCACCATAGCAGGGTAGGGGTGTGGGCCGGCCACTGTACCAATTAAATAGTAAGTGTCGTCAACATTGGTCACCCAGTCACGTAAGGCTTCGTTCATGGCATCTTTTAGAGTACCGGTACCGGCTACCACGGGACGCACTTCAGCACCCAATAAGCGCATTCGGAAGACGTTGGCTTGTTGACGATCAATGTCCGTAGTGCCCATATAAATCACACATTGCATGCCAAAACGCGCAGCCACCGTGGCTGTGGCAACACCATGCATACCTGCGCCGGTCTCAGCAATAATGCGCTGTTTACCCATCCGCCGGGCTAACAAAATTTGCCCTATACAGTTGTTAATTTTATGGGCGCCGGTATGGTTCAATTCTTCACGTTTTAGGAAGATTTTTGCGCCACCACAGTGTTCAGTTAAACGCTCTGCAAAATACAACGGGCTGGGACGACCCACATAGTCGCGCTGAAAGTAGGCCAGTTCGTCTTGAAACGCTTGATCCTGTTTAGCTTTTTCGTACTCACGGCCTAACTCTAAAATCAATGGCATCAATGTTTCTGCCACATATTGGCCGCCAAAGTCGCCAAATAAACCGCGCTTATCGGGACCTTCAGTGAATGAATTCATTACCCGCTCCACAATTAAATTAAATAGTTTCTATGTTGGCTAAATTACCTGATAACCTTCCTCACGAAAAGCGATATGATTGCAGCTATAGGTTAGGAAAACTCACATGTCGAATTATTTTAACTTACCGCCACTGAATGCTTTAAAAGCTTTTGAAGCCAGCGCCCGCTTACAAAGCATTAGTCTTGCTGCAAAAGAGCTGAATGTCACCCATGGAGCGGTGAGCCGTCAAGTTAAACTGCTCGAAGAGCACTTAGCTGTGAGCTTACTTGCTAGGCACGGGCGTGGCATTAAACTCACAGATACAGGCACTCAACTCTACGAAGCCAGTCATGCAGCGTTCAGCCAAATTCACCACGCATGTTTAGCCATTCAACAACAAACCCAACAAGCACCTTTTGTGTTGGCCTGCCCGGGCAGTTTACTGGCCCGTTGGTTAATCCCGCGCCTTGAAAAACTGCAAGAGGATTTACCAGACTTGCGCTTGCAAGTGATTACCAACAGTGGTGACGAAAACAATCTACAACTGTCTGATGCCGATGCCAGCTTGGTATTTATCGAGCAACCCTATCCAGAGCAGACACTCGCTTATCCTTTAGATAATGAGCGTATTGGACCGGTGCTCAGTGCAAATTACCAAAACGCTGAACGGCTCATCAATGCAGCCCCCGCACAACTTCTCAATGAAGCTTTATTATTCACTCGTTCCCGTCCGCAAGCTTGGCCGCAGTGGGTGCAGGCGCAACAGCTGTCAGCTAAAAAACTGCATTATGCACAAGGCTTTGACCATCTGTATTACTTGTTAGAAGCGGCCATGGCCGGCTTAGGTGTAGCCATTGCCCCTGAGCATTTGGTCCGCAACGATATTGCCAGTGGCCGTTTAATTGCGCCTTGGGGTTTTGTCGAAACCTCAGCAAAACTGGTGCTCCTGACCGGTAAAATTCAACATCAACAACGTGCTGAACAGTTAGCCCACTGGCTTACCAATAACCTTTAATCGTTGATCACTCCTAGCCCGTTTTTTGCTTTATACTGCAATAAGCAAGCAGTATAGGATTTCATGCCACACTGCAATAGGAGGCATCTATGAACATCTCAGCTAGCCAATTCTCGGCAGGCTTATCAGCCATTCAAAGTGGCCAGCAACACATGGCTGAAGCTGCACAAAATATCGCTCAATCCACTAACAACTCTGTAACAGCAGCTACACCCGCGGTTGATATCAGTTCTATCACAGAATAACTAATACAACTTGAGCAAGCCAAACTAATGACTCAGTTGGGCGCAAAGGTTGTGAGCAGTGCAGAAGAGTCGCTGGGCACCCTGATAGATATCCAAAGCTGAACAAAATATCCAACAAGTCACTCAGCAGTGCTTGACAAGAATAATATACACCCGTAACTTTCAAACAACCGTTTGATTGGCGTGTTGCACCCATAGCTGCATCAATTCACGCTGCTCGGAACAGGCCTACGCAACGTTGTTTAGGTCAACTCAATAATAAAGTCTCCACTGTAGAGGTTTATAAACATGGCTGAATACAAAGCCCCCTTGCGTGATATCCGTTTTGTTCGTGATGAGCTATTAGGCTACCCAGAACACTATGCCAACCTGCCGGGTTGCGAAGATGCAACTCCAGACATGGTTAATGCCATTCTTGAAGAAGGTGCAAAGTTCTGTGAGAACGTTATTGCACCACTCAATAGCGTTGGTGATAAAGAAGGGTGTGTCTGGTCTGCCGAAGGCGTTAAAACACCGACCGGCTTTAAAGAAGCCTACCAACAGTATGTTGAAGGTGGCTGGCCGAGCCTCGCCCATGAAGTTGAGCATGGCGGTCAAGGCCTCCCTGAGTCTCTCGGCATCACCATCAGTGAAATGGTCGGTCAAGCCAACTGGTCATGGGGCATGTACCCAGGTTTATCCCATGGTGCAATGCGTACTCTGCACGCCCACGGCACTCAAGAGCAACTCGATACTTATATGAGCAAGTTGGTCTCCGGTGAATGGACCGGCACCATGTGCTTAACCGAACCCCATTGTGGTACTGACCTCGGTATGCTGCGCACCAGAGCTGAGCCTCTAGAAGATGGCAGCTATGCGCTTACGGGGACTAAAATCTTTATTTCTGCCGGTGAACATGACTTAACCGACAACATCGTACACATCGTGATTGCCCGTATTGCCGGCGCTCCTGCAGGCACCAAAGGCATTTCATTGTTCATCGTACCTAAGTTTCTGCCCAATGCCGAAGGCGAAGTAGGTGAGGCCAATAGCGTCCACTGCGGCTCCATCGAGCACAAAATGGGTATTCACGGAAACTCAACTTGTGTGATCAACTTTGATAACGCTAAAGGTTTCTTAATTGGCCCAGAAAACAAAGGCCTGAACTGCATGTTCACCTTTATGAATACAGCTCGTATTGGTACTGCACTGCAAGGTTTAGCTCACTCTGAAGTGGCCTTCCAAGGCGCTATTGAATATGCACGCGAGCGCTTACAAATGCGCTCACTGACCGGCCCTAAAGCACCTGACAAGCCCGCTGACCCTATTATTGTGCACCCTGATGTACGTCGCATGCTGCTGACTATCAAGGCGCTCACCGAAGGTAACCGCGCCATGCTGTACTACGCAGCACAGCAAGTTGACATTATGCAGCGCAGCGATGACGAAGAAGCCCGCAAAGCAGCTGATGGCATGCTGGCTTTCTTAACGCCAATTGCCAAAGCCTTTATGACCGAAGTCGGCTTTGAAGCTGCTAACCACGGCCTGCAAGTCTATGGTGGTCACGGTTATATCTCCGAGTGGGGTATGGAGCAAAACGTACGTGACAGCCGCATTTCTATGCTTTACGAAGGTACTACAGGTATCCAAGCCCTCGACTTGCTAGGTCGTAAAGTACTGATGACCCAAGGCGAATCACTCAAGGGCTTCACTAAGGTTGTACACAAGTTCTGCAAGAACAACGAAAACAATGAAGCCATTCAAGAGTTTGTAAAACCCTTAGCTGAAATCAACAAAGAGTGGGGCGATATCACTATGAAAATAGGTATGGCCGCCATGAAAGACCGTGAGGAAGTGGGTGCAGCATCAGTTGATTATCTGATGTACTCAGGCTACGCCTGCCTTGCTTACTTCTGGGCTGATATCGCACGGGTTGCTGCAGAAAAACTAGCTGAAGGCACCAGCGAAGAAGGCTTCTATAAAGCTAAACTGCAAACTGCACGCTTCTACTATGCACGTATCCTGCCACGCACTCGCAGCCATGTTGCAGCAATGCTGTCTGGCGCAGACAACTTAATGGATATGGATGTAGAGGACTTTGCGCTCAGCTACTAAAACTAAGCAGAGTTAAAGCCTATAAACCCGCTGTATGAAATGACTTTCACCTCAAGCTCAATTCATCAGCGGGTTTTTTAACCTTTAAAGCGAGACTCGATAGTCACAAAACGAGCGTATTAGTTCCAAACGTTTATTGATGTAGACTCAATCAATCAACCCATTTCTTCACAACAAAAAAGCCTTGCGCTGTGCCAGCACACAGATGAATAGGCATGAATCAAGAGGAATACCGCATGTCCGACTACCAAGCACCTTTACGTGATATGAGCTTTGTGCTCAATGAAGTGTTCGAAGCGGGGAAGCTTTGGGCGCAATTACCTGCCTTAGCCGATACTGTTGATGATGAAACAGCCGCAGCAATTTTAGAAGAAGCTGGCAAAGTGGCCGCTGGTTCAATCGCACCGACTAACCGTACCGGTGACGAGGAAGGTTGCAGCTGGAGTGATGGCGCAGTCACTACACCTCAAGGCTTTATTGAAGCCTATCAAACCTACGCTGAAGGCGGCTGGGTTGGGGTTGGCGGTGATCCTCAGTTTGGTGGCATGGGCATGCCGAAAATGATCACCGCACAAATCGAAGAAATGACCAACGCTGCCAACCTGTCCTTTGGTTTGTATCCAATGCTCACCGCAGGCGCTTGTTTATCTATTCACGCCCACGCCAGTGAAGAGCTTAAAGAGAAATACTTACCCAATATGTACAGCGGTGTGTGGGCAGGCTCAATGTGTCTGACCGAACCCCATGCAGGCACTGACTTAGGGATTATCCGTACTAAAGCAGAACCACAAGACGATGGTAGCTATAAAGTTACGGGTACAAAAATATTCATCACCGGTGGTGAACATGATTTAACTGAAAACATCATCCACTTGGTGTTAGCTAAATTGCCTGATGCACCTGCTGGCGCTAAAGGTATCTCTCTGTTTCTAGTGCCTAAATTTTTAGTCAATGAAGATGGCTCATTAGGTGAGCGTAACGGCGTGAGCTGTGGTTCTATTGAACATAAAATGGGCATTAATGGCTCAGCCACCTGCGTTATGAATTTTGATAACGCCACTGGCTATATTGTTGATGCACCTAACAAGGGGCTGGCCGCCATGTTCACCATGATGAACTACGAGCGTTTAGGGGTCGGTATTCAAGGCCTCGCTTTAGGTGAGCGTTCTTATCAAAGCGCCATTGAGTACGCTAAGGAGCGTATCCAAAGCCGCGCCCCAACAGGTACTGTAGCCCCAGACAAACAAGCTGACCCAATTATTGTGCACCCTGATGTACGGCGTATGCTGCTCACCATGAAAGCCTTCAATGAGGGGGGCCGTGCGTTCTCTAGCTATGTTGCTATGCAGCTGGATATTGCTAAATACAGCGAGGATCCCGCAGCACAAGCCCGCGGCGCAGAACTGGTTGCTTTACTGACCCCCATCGCTAAAGCCTTCCTAACTGATGTGGGCTTAGAGTCCACTATCCATGGCCAGCAAGTGTTTGGCGGACATGGTTATGTTCGTGAGTGGGGTCAAGAGCAACTGATTCGCGACTGCCGCATCACACAAATTTACGAAGGCACTAACGGCATCCAATCACTGGATTTAGCTGGACGTAAAATTGTTGCCAACCAAGGCAAAATGTATCAACACTTCTCTGATGAAGTGAAAGCCTTTATTGCATCCGCTGACAGCAACTTAAGCGAGTTCACCACACCATTGGCCGCTGCCATCGAAAACCTCGATGAGCTCACTGCTTGGTTGCTCGCACAGGCTAAAGACAACCCCAATGAAATTGGCGCAGCATCGGTGGAGTATTTACATGTGTTCGGTTACACCGCCTATGCTTACATGTGGGCGATGATGGCTGCTGCCGCACAAGGTAAAGAACAACAAGAAGACTTCTATGCCAGTAAAATGGGTACAGCACGCTTCTTCTTTGCTCGTTTACTGCCACGTATTCAGTCGCTGACCAGTTCCGTTAAGGCGGGTAGTGAGTCTTTATACTTACTGGATGCTGAACAATTTTAATGCTGCTGGGTCACTGACCCACTGACGTGGTTATTGCACTGCTTAACAACCCTGCTTGTGCGGGGTTGTTAATGTTGCACACAACAAAACACTTGAATACGAACAGAACTCTCAATAGCCACTATAGAAACAATACCCACTGTTGATTATCCTGCCCTAGCAACCTGTTAAACACTGCCCAGCGATGCAGCCGTGCAAACAGCACTGCATTACTTGAAAAAACATCAGCCGTTACAGGAGTTAATGGGCACGTAGCATGAAACAGCAGATTATCCACTTTGCGCAAAATAACCCAACCCAACTGTCTACTGTTGCACAATTGAGTGTGATTCGCTTAGTTGAAAAAACCGACTCTAAACAAGTAGAGTAAAAGCACGCCGCACCACCGTACTGGTGGCACTCCTTGAGTTAGCCAACAAACATTTATTTCTGCAACGGTTGAAACAACTCATCAAGTTTTTTAAGTTTAGGCAGCACAGAAAACTGGCAGTACCTATTACTTGGGTTTTTTGCAAAAAAATCTTGATGGTAGTCTTCAGCCTTATAAAACTCTGCGGCCAGCTCTAAGCTGGTAACAATTGGATTTTGCCAAAGCCCTGCAGTTTCAGTCCTATCTAAAGCTTCCTGTGCAGCAGCTTTCTGTGCAGCATTTTGATAAAAAATGGCAGACCTGTATTGAGTGCCTCTATCTGCCCCCTGTTGATTAAGGGTGGTGGGGTCATGTATGGTAAAAAACACCTCCAGTAGCTGGGCTAAACTGATTTGGTTTTTATCAAACACAATCTGCAGGGCTTCAGCGTGTCCTGTTTCTCCTGTGCAAATCTCTTCATAGGTAGGATTACTCGTGTTGCCACCTGTATAACCAGATAACACCGACACAACACCCTTTAACTTTTTAAAAACAGGCTCTATGCACCAAAAGCAACCGCCCGCCAAGGTTATTGTTTCAAGCTGCATCAGTACCTCCTCTATTTTTAAAATAAAATACACTGCCGAGGCTAAGCCATACAGTCGAAGCCTTCTGCAAAATAACCCTATAAACAGCCGTAACTACAGCATACCTGCTGAATACTCGACGGTATGCTTAAAAATACACCATGCGCTAAACTAGCAGGTAACAGCAATACCTGCATGAAGTTGATGCCAATCAAGTCAAATATACGTCAGGCTTGCGGTATCGTGCCTTTTACTCGTAAGTTTGCGACAATAGTTTCTTAATTTCTAATGGACGCTAATATGACACCTCTGAAAAATGATCGTTTTCTCCGCGCCCTGCTTAAAGAGCCGGTTGATGTTACCCCTGTATGGATGATGCGTCAGGCAGGCCGTTACCTGCCTGAATATAGAGCCAGCCGCGCTCGCGCCGGTGGCTTTATGGACTTATGCATGAATGCTGAACTGGCTTGCGAAGTCACATTGCAGCCACTGGAACGTTACCCATTAGACGCTGCGATTCTTTTTTCAGATATTTTAACGATTCCTGATGCTATGGGTTTAGGCTTGTATTTTGAGACCGGTGAAGGCCCGCGCTTTAAAAAAGTCGTTGACACCCCTGAAGCTATTGAAGCACTGCCCATCCCTGATCCAGAGCAAGATCTCGGTTATGTGATGGAAGCGGTACGCACCATTCGTCGCGAATTGAATGGCAGCGTACCTTTAATTGGTTTTGCCGGCAGCCCATGGACCTTGGCCACTTATATGGTCGAAGGCGGTTCATCCAGAGACTTCCGCAAGAGTAAAGCATTGCTCTATGAAAACCCTGAAGCCATGCACATGCTCCTGGATAAGCTTGCCCAGTCAGTCACCAGCTACCTCAATGCGCAGATTTTAGCCGGTGCTCAAGCAATTCAGATTTTTGACAGCTGGGGCGGCAGCTTATCTGCAGCTGCATACCAAGAGTTTTCATTGGCCTATATGCAAAAAATTGTAAATGGCTTGATCCGTGAAAATGAAGGCCGTCGCGTACCAGTCATTCTATTCACCAAAGGCGGTGGTCTATGGCTTGAGTCTATGGCTGATACCGGTGTTGAAGCGCTGGGGATCGACTGGACCTGTGATCTAGGTGTTGCCCGTCAACGTGTCGGCGATAAAGTTGCTTTGCAAGGTAACATGGATCCAACTGTGCTCTATGCTAACCCTGCAGCCATTGAAACCGAAGTAGGCCGCATTTTAGAAAGCTATGGTTCAGGCCCAGGTCATATCTTTAACCTCGGTCACGGTATTACCCCAGAAGTGAAGCCTGAAAATGCTGGCGCATTTATTAACGCTGTGCATGACTTATCTGCTAAGTATCACCAAGGTTAATTTTTATACGCTGTACACAATTAAGGCCGCATCAAGCGGCCTTAATTATTTCTACACCCCTTTTCCCGCCGCCAAAAGCCCTCTTCAACAGTTGCTAGTACACTTCCAGTTAGCAATTCCTATCGTTCTAGTCTAAAAGCTTAAATATAGCTGCTATTGTCTATGCTATGCACAACAGCATTGATGCTTGGAGGAGTACTTTATGCATACTTCACACACGCTTTTTCTCGACCCACGAACAGGCTGGCTCAACGGAGCGACTCATTTGCAGTCAGACAACTATAACGCGCGCCCTACGGGTGAGATCTCTTTATTAGTTATCCACAATATCAGTTTGCCACCTAAAGAGTATGGCACCGGCATGGTGGAGGCATTATTTACCAACCAGCTTCCTGTGGATGCTCATCCTTTTTTTACAGAAATAGCTCACCTTAAGGTTTCTGCGCACTTTTTCATTAAACGTGATGGCGCAATTACTCAATTTGTCAGCTGCCTAGACCGAGCGTGGCATGCAGGTGTATCCAGCTTTCAAGGCCGCGATAACTGCAATGACTTTTCAATTGGTGTCGAGCTAGAAGGTGTTGATGATCAGCCCTATACAGAAGCGCAATATCAAAGCTTAAATACTTTAAGCAATGAATTAATTAAGCACTACCCAATGATTACTAGCGAACGTATTTGCGGACACAGTGATATTGCCCCCAACCGTAAAACTGACCCAGGTCCTGCTTTTCAATGGCAACAGCTACAAGCTAAAAATTTTGGAGATTATTCATGAGCTTTCTAGTACTCATTTTAACCATTGTGATAGAAAAACTATCCAGTTGGCGTAGTGCTATACAGAACGACCAATGGTGGTATGCACAGCTATCACGCTTTCAAAAACTGCTTCCCAAGCAAGCAACGCTAGCATTTATATTAGCGCTAGCTTTACCTGTTTTAGCGTTAGCCTTGATACTTTTTATCGCCCAATCTGTGCTGTACGGCTTGCTACTCATTCCTGTTCACTTAGCTGTCGTACTCTATAGCTTAAGCCGTGGCGATGTACGCACTGCCCTAGGCCCTTTTAGAGATGCTTGGCGGCGAAAGGATGCCCATGCCGCGAGTTTGGCTGCTCAGCGCGATTTGCTCATTCAATCAGAAGAACCTGCTGGGCTTTTACAGGCAGTACAAAGTCATTTGCTCTGGCAAGGTTTTCAAGGTTTTTTTGCGGTGGTGTTCTTTTATCTGATTGCTGGCCCAATCGCTGCTTTAAGCTATCGCTTATTAGTGTTGACCTCTGAACAAAGCAGCTGGCCACAAGCAGCAGGTTTTAGCACCCGATTACTACATATTTTAGACTGGATTCCAGTACGTTTATTAAGCATAAGCTTTGCTTTAATCGGTAATTTTATCACCGTCAATAGGGCTTTAACCCATGAGTTACTGTGTCTTACAGAACCTGCTGAAAAACTATTAAGTCACACTGGGCGTGCTGCTGTTGAAGCACAAAGTCATGCTTTAGGCGAGCAAGGTACAGCAACATTAGACAGTATTTGGTTTCTTTTAGTGCGTTCAGCAGTGCTTTGGTATGCAGTTTTAGCGGCCTGGACCTTATTTTTCTGATATTTTTCCCACTTAAACCCTGTGGAGAAGTGCAGCTAAGCACGGTGTAACACCCTGTGTATAACTCTGTTTACACTACAGCTGTGGATAACTAGCCTTGTTATCCACAGCTTGCAGACAGCAGGCGCACACTCAGAGCACCCCTTGAACACAGAGATAAAAATCCTGTAAAGCTATGATTTTAAAGACAAAAACATGGTTATCAACAGAAAAGGTTCGGACTAGTAGTAACAATAAAAATAAGCTTTATATACTTTCTTTATATTTCTATTATTTTTTACTTTCAACACCCGCAAACCCAAAGGAAAAGATCTTTTAGTAAACAAATACGCTAGATAATTGACCTATGGCTCAGCTTTGCATAGAATTGCCGGTCTATTTAACGGGGACCGCTTCGGGCCCCATTTTTGCCCAAGAAGTCACCAGGTAACGAATTATGAAACGTACTTTTCAACCCAGCACACTCAAACGCGCTCGTAACCACGGTTTCCGTGCACGCATGGCAACCAAAGGCGGTCGCGCTGTTATTCAACGTCGTCGCGCTAAAGGTCGTAAGCGTTTGAGCGCATAAGCCAAGCGAGCACAGAATGAATCTAGGCTTTGGCCGAGAAAAGCGCCTGCTGAAACCTCAGCAGTTCAAAGCTGTCTTTGATTCAGCTGCGAATAAAGTATCAAGCAAATATGCTTTGCTACTGGCTCGCGATAACCAACTCGAACATCCACGTCTCGGGTTGGTTATTGGTAAAAAAAACGTAAAACTAGCCGTTGAACGCAATAGAATAAAACGTCAAATACGAGAATCTTTTCGCCACAGTCAGCATCGCCTGCAAGGTGTAGATATCGTCATTGTCGCCCGTCGGGGTATTGCTGATTTGACTAACACTGAATTACGACAACAATTTGATAAAATGTGGCAACGTTTGGCACGCCAGCGTGTATCCACACCAGCAGCTACAAAAAGTACTGCGCCAGCAGGAAAAGCCAATGCGTAAACTAGTTATCCTGCCAATCAAATTTTATCGCTATGCAATCAGTCCGATGATGGCGAGTCACTGTCGTTTTTATCCAAGTTGTTCAGCCTATGCCATTGAAGCAATTGAACAGCACGGCTCTATTCAAGGTGGCTGGTTAGCTATTCGACGACTTGGACGTTGTCACCCTTGGAATGCGGGAGGTTTAGACCCCGTACCTCCTCCTTCTTCATCTACTAACGCCGAGTAACTATGGATATCCAACGTACGATTCTGCTCGTTGCTTTAGCTGTTGTGTCTTATTTAATGGTTCTACAGTGGAACCAAGATTACGGTGATACACCAGCTCCAGTTGCAACCACGCAGTCAAGCTTAGCTGCTTCTCAACAAGCACCTGCCAGCACTCAACCCGCAACTAGAAACACTCAGGTCCCAGCGAGTGACGACTTGCCTGTTGCTGTAAATACGTTAGAGCAAGATCCAACCTTGAGTGCAACCCCCATCAGTAACGACCTGATTTATGTGGAAACTGATGTATTGCAGTTAGCGATTGATCCAGTGGGTGGCGATATTGTTGAGCTAAAGCTCAGCCAGTACCCATTAAGAGCCGCAGATCCAGACACCCCATTACAGTTGTTCGAAAACAGCAGTAATCGTGTTTATGTTGCGCAAAGTGGCTTAGTTGGCGCCAATGGTCCTGATGCCAGTCCTAACGGTCGTCCGTTGTATAGCTCAAGTCAGAAAAGTTACACACTCGAAGACAATCAAAATCAATTAAATGTTGATTTGTCATTCCAAGAAAATGGCGTGAACTACACCAAGCGTTTTACTTTTCACCGTGGCTTGAATCAAGAATGTTCTGCCCGTGATATCAGTCAACGCAAAATTGAGTGCATTAATGAAAATGCCTATCAAATTAGCTTGAGCTACTTGGTTGATAACCAAAGCGAGCAAGCTTGGCAAGGTAATTTATTTGCCCAGCTCAAGCGTGACGGTCAAGGTGATCCAACCACTACCACAGCAACGGGCACGGCCACCTATTTAGGTGCAGCATTGTGGACACCGGATGAGCCCTACAAAAAATTAAAAATGAGTCATATGGATGATAAGAACTTTAATCAAGCCATCCATGGTGGTTGGGTCGCTTGGCTACAGCACTATTTTGTTTCGGCTTGGGTACCTGACCCTGCACAAACCAATCAAGTGACCACCCGTAAAGATAGTGTGGGTAACTATATTATTGGTTATACCAGTCCAGCTTTGCTTGTTGCCCCTGGGCAGCAAGCACAAGCGACAGCTACTTTGTATGCTGGTCCTAAAATTCAGAGCCACCTGAAAAAGTTATCCCCAGGTTTAGAGTTGACCGTGGACTATGGTTTCCTGTGGTTCCTAGCCCAACCGATTTTCTGGTTGCTCAGTGTTATCCACAGCCTGCTAGGTAACTGGGGTTGGTCGATTATTGCTCTGACAGTCTTAATTAAGCTGATGTTCTTCCCATTGTCTGCGGCGAGCTATAAATCCATGGCGCGTATGCGCGCTGTTGCGCCACAAATGACTGCCCTTAAAGAGCGTTATGCCGATGACCGTCAGAAATTATCGCAAGGCATGATGGAATTGTACAAAAAAGAGAAGATTAACCCGTTGGGTGGTTGCTTACCGATTTTGGTACAGATGCCGGTGTTTTTATCTTTGTATTGGGTGCTCTTGGAAAGCGTCGAGATGCGTCAAGCACCCTTTATGTTCTGGCTAACAGACTTGTCCAGTAAAGACCCGTTCTTTATTCTGCCAATCATCATGGGTGCAAGTATGTTTGTTCAACAACGACTTAACCCAACACCGCCAGACCCGATGCAAGCTAAAGTGATGAAGCTATTGCCGATTATCTTTACCTTCTTCTTCCTGTGGTTCCCAGCTGGTTTGGTATTGTACTGGGTGGTTAACAACGTTCTGTCGATTGCTCAACAATGGTATATTACCCGCAAGATTGAAAAATCCATGGCGGCGACTAAATAAGTTGAGTCGAAGCGACCGAGTATACAACGCCCCTCATGAGGGGCGTTGTGCTTTCTGATGATTGTTGAGGAAACTATTATGCCTATGTCCCGTGACACCATAGTTGCAATTGCTACAGCTCAAGGTCGTGGTGGGGTTGGCATTGTGCGCGTTTCTGGACCATTGGCAGAGCATATAAGCCAACAAGTATTAAACCGAAAGTTATCCCCACGTTATGCACAGTATGGCGCTTTTTATAATGGGCAACAGCAGGCCATTGATGAAGGTTTAGCCATTTATTTTGCAGGACCAAACTCGTTTACTGGCGAGGATGTTTTAGAGTTGCAAGGCCATGGCGGTCCTGTGGTGCTGGATATGTTGTTACAACGTTGTGTTGAGTTAGGTGCACGTTTAGCGCGTCCAGGCGAGTTTAGTGAGCGGGCTTTTCTTAACGACAAACTGGATTTAGCTCAAGCTGAGGCCATTGCTGATTTAATTGAAGCCAGTTCAGAGCAAGCAGCACGTAATGCACTGCGTTCCCTTCAGGGGGCGTTTTCTAGGCGGGTTAATGCACTCACAGAGCAACTGATTGCACTGCGTATTTATGTGGAAGCCGCGATTGATTTTCCTGAAGAAGAAATCGATTTTTTAGCTGATGGCCATATTTTAAAGTTACTCACCGAAGTGCAAGCAGAGCTTAAAGAAGTGCTGCGTGAAGCTGGGCAAGGTGCGCTTTTACGTGATGGCATGAGTGTGGTGATTGCTGGCCGACCCAATGCCGGCAAGTCCAGTTTGCTAAATAGTTTGGCCGGTTATGAAGCCGCGATTGTGACAGATATTGAAGGCACTACCCGAGATATTTTACGGGAGCATATTCATATTGACGGTATGCCGTTGCACATTACTGATACGGCTGGGTTACGCAGCACTGTCGATCAAGTAGAAAAAATAGGGGTTGAACGGGCCTTAAAAGCCATCAATGACGCTGACCGTATTTTATTAGTAGTGGATGCACACTCAGCGGAAGCGGTCGACCCTTTCGCTTTATGGCCAGAGTTTTTGGAGAGTACTCCACAGCCAGACAAAGTGACACTGATTCGTAATAAAGTGGATTTATCCGGTGATCCTATAGAAATGCACAGCAGTGTCGATGGTCATGTCACTATTAACCTGTGCGCACGCAGCGGTGAAGGTGTTGAGCTGCTTCGTGAACACCTCAAACATTGTATGGGTTATAGCCAAACCGCAGAAAGCAGTTTCAGTGCCCGGCGCCGCCATTTGGATGCGCTTAAACAAGCGGAGCAGTATCTAAACAGTGGTTATCAACAACTGACCCACGCCAGTGCCGGCGAGTTATTGGCAGAAGACTTACGTTTAGCGCAGCAAGCGCTGGGTGAAATCACCGGAGAGTTTACTGCTGATGATCTCTTAGGGCGTATTTTTTCGAGCTTCTGTATTGGGAAATAAACGCATTGTGCGTTAATTAGCAGACTGTTTTTACTTGCTACTAAATAATATTCTGTAGCTGTGGATAAGTATCGACTAATAGTCATAAAAGGCCGCTCTGGATATATCCAGCATGGTCTTTTTATTATCAATGACTAATAAATCTTAACTGTTTGGAAAAGCTATTCAGCTCCACTTACTCGCATGCTTAGATGTCACTGCTGAGATGCAGCTGAGTACTGATGAGATTTTTGGTCCTGTAGTGGGTATTCAATCTGCCAGAGATGAGCAGCATGCCCTTGAGTTAGCCAATAGCACTGATTTTGGTTTATCCAGCGCAGTATTTAGCGCCAATATAGATCGCGGCTTACAGTTTGCTCGGCAGATTAAAGCAGGCATGGCGGCTAAAATTGCCGGCTGTCAGCATATTATTGCGGTGGATGTTCACGAAAACCGTCTAGCGCTCGCTAAAGAGCTTGGCGCAACCCATACGCTGAACGGTAAAGAAGTGGATGTGGTCGAGCAATCACTCAATGCTTTAAGACCCTTGGGTACCGTTGCAATTGTGGGGATTACTCCAGAGATGAGTATAGATATCCACAATGATCTAATGGCAGAAGGTAAGAGTATGATTGGTGTGATTGAAGGCGACTCTGTGCCTCGGGTGTTTATTCCGCAACTGATTGCTTATTACAAGGCCGGGCAGTTCCCCTTCAATAAGCTGGTTAAGTTCTATGACTTCGCTCAGATCAATCAAGCTTTTTCTGATTCGGCCAGTGGCATCACCATCAAGCCGGTATTGAAAATCAGTTAAACCTATCGGGGCGAGATTTCAATTCTCGCCCCAAGCAATTATTGCTGGCTGTAGTAGGCAGTAATATCATCAGCAATATCTTGATCACTTAAGTTTGTTGCTTGCGGCATCATCATTGCAGACATGCCACCAGTGCGCTCACCGGCGCGATAGGTTTTAAGCGAGCTTTCTAAGTAGGCTGCTCATTGCCCAGCCAGATGTGGGTAACTATTAGCGAGTGATTTACATCCATGCCATGGCATGCAGCACGCAACGCTATTTTTCTGCACCAGCGGCAGCATCACCAGTAGTTTCAGCCAAACTGGATTGTACAACACCTTCATATTCATCTGTTTAATACACTTCCTGAACACTGTTTTGTGTCTATAAATAGCTCTCAACCTTGGTGTTTTCTCTGATTTTATATCTCTGCCTAAGTACAGTTTTGTCTAAATCCACCACTTTAATAGCTTTTTAACCTGTGCTGTACCCTGTGGAGAACCCCCTTCAAGCTAGGTTGATAAGTGGTGGTTAATTCTGTGGATAACTCGATCTGTGGATAACTTGCCTTGTTATCCACAGGTTTAATCGACTTATCCAGCATGCTTAAGGACCTTTACCTACAGATAGATACAGTCGCTAAGCTGTTGATTTTATTAATAAATACTGAGATATCCACAGAAATCAGCTGCGCTAGTAATAACAGCATTAATAAGCTTTATATCTATACTGTTAATTTATAATTGTTAGCAACTCACGAAGTCACTGAGCAAAAAACAAACAGGCAAAGCTTCTGCAAAGCTGGATAAAAATCTATACTATTGCTGTCTTAGAAATCGCTTACGCCATACAGAAGCATCTGCGGCTCAGTCTCTAGTTACCGCTGCAGCATTGAATTTATCCATTTTTATTAACAATCCAGAGGTGTACGGTGGATTATCCTTCTCGTTTTGATGTGATAGTTATTGGTGGTGGCCATGCAGGCACAGAAGCTGCTTTGGCTGCTGCTCGTATGGGTGTGAAAACCCTATTACTCACCCACAACATCGAAACCCTTGGCCAGCTGAGTTGTAATCCAGCCATTGGTGGGATTGGTAAAAGCCACTTAGTTCGAGAAATTGATGCACTGGGTGGCTCTATGGCTATTGCTGCTGATTTAAGTGGCATTCAGTTTAGAATTTTAAACAGTCGTAAAGGACCTGCGGTCCGTGCAACACGAGCACAAGCAGATCGTGTGCTCTACAAAGCTGCGATTCGTGAGATTTTGGAACACCAACCTAATTTATGGATCTTCCAACAGGCAGTTGAAGATTTAATTGTTGAAAATAATCAAGTGCGTGGCGCAGTGACCCAAATGGGAGTGCGCTTTTATGCTGATAACGTGGTGTTAACAACAGGTACGTTCTTGGGTGGAAAAATTCACATAGGTTTACAAAATTACTCAGGTGGTCGTGCCGGAGACCCATCAGCGCATGCTTTAGCGCAACGCTTACGTGAATTACCCTTACGCGTAGATCGTTTAAAAACCGGTACTCCACCACGTATTGATGCGCGCACAGTTGATTTCTCACAAATGATTGAGCAACCAGGAGATACTCCTTTACCTGTGATGTCATTTATGGGTAAACGTGAGCAGCATCCTGCACAAGTCAGTTGCTGGATTACCCATACCAACACTAAAACCCACGAGATCATCAGTAGTAACTTAGATCGCTCACCTATGTATTCAGGTGTTATTGAAGGGGTAGGGCCAAGATACTGTCCATCCATTGAAGATAAAATCCACCGTTTTGCTGATAAAGACAGCCACCAAATATTTTTAGAGCCTGAAGGTTTGAAAACCAACGAGTTGTACCCCAACGGCATTTCCACTTCACTGCCTTTTGATGTGCAGTTGGATTTAGTTCACTCCATTCGCGGTATGGAAAATGCGTACATAACTCGACCTGGTTATGCCATTGAGTATGATTATTTTGATCCACGGGACTTAAAATACAGTTTAGAAACCAAAGTCATTGATGGGTTGTTTTTTGCCGGTCAAATCAATGGCACCACTGGCTATGAAGAAGCCGGTATTCAAGGTTTATTAGCAGGCAGCAATGCTGCTTTGCGCTCACAAGGTAAAGACAGTTGGCACCCACGCCGTGATGAAGCTTACTTAGGCGTGTTAATTGACGACTTGATTACCCATGGTGCACAAGAGCCGTATCGAATGTTTACTTCACGCGCCGAATATCGACTGATTTTGCGTGAAGATAATGCAGATATGCGTTTGACCGAAAAAGGTCGTGAACTTGGCTTAGTGGATGACACTCGTTGGGCTGCCTTTGAGGCCAAACGTGAAGCTATAGCTCAAGAAGAACAGCGCTTAAAAGATACTTGGATACGACCCGGCACAGAGTTTGGTGAAGCCGTTAAAGAGAAATTTAATACACCGTTAACTCACGAATACAATTTATTGAATTTATTGGCTCGCCCTGAAATTAACTATTTAGATTTGGTTGCAGTGACTGGTGGTGGAGTGACTGATGAGCAAGTAGCTCAACAAATTGAAATTAAAACCAAGTATGCAGGCTATCTGAGTCGTCAGTTGGATGACATTGCTAAGCTGCGTGCCAGTGAGGAAGTTAAAATTCCAGCCGATTTTGATTACACCGGGGTTTCTGGGTTATCGAATGAAATTCAGCAGAAACTTATGGACAGCCGTCCTGAAACTTTAGGACAAGCATCACGCATACCAGGGGTTAATCAATCAGCAGTATCTTTGCTGATGGTGTATTTAAAAAAACGCAAAGCCAATGAAGGTACGGAGCAGTCTGATTCATGACGGTAACCACACAACATGCTGAGGAGTTAGCACAGGGTGCACAACAACTTGGTGTTCAGTTAAGTGAGCAGCAGCAACAGCTGTTATTGCAATACTTAGGTTTGTTAATCAAATGGAATAAAGCCTATAACTTAACCGCTGTGCGTAACCCTGATGAAATGGTGTCGCGGCATTTGCTGGATAGTTTGAGTGTAGTGACTTATGTTTCACAAGGTGGGGATAATTGGCTGGATGTCGGCAGTGGTGGTGGCATGCCAGGAGTGCCATTAGCTATTGTTTTTCCAGAAAGAAAATTCACATTGCTGGATTCCAATGGAAAAAAAACACGCTTTTTAACTCAAGTGAAGTTAGAGCTGAAATTAGATAACCTTGAAGTTGTCCACAGCCGTGCTGAAGCCTTTACTCCAGCGCAGCCCTTTACTGGCATTATTTCTCGGGCATTCAGTTCCTTGGCTGATTTTAGTAATTGGACACGTCACTTAGGTGATGTAAAAACCCATTGGTTAGCCATGAAAGGTGTACATCCTGATGATGAGTTGCAAGCATTGCCTGACGATTTTTATTTGGCAGACTGCCACACTCTAAAAGTACCGGGTTGTCAGGGACAGCGGCATTTATTGATATTACATCGCCAGTAAAGATGAGGAGAAAATATGGGCAAGGTCTTGGCAATTGCCAACCAAAAGGGCGGTGTTGGTAAAACCACAACCTGTATTAATTTAGCAGCTTCTTTGGTGGCAACCCGTCGACATGTACTGTTGATTGATTTAGACCCGCAAGGGAATGCCACTATGGGTAGTGGTATTGATAAGCACAGTCTAGAATACTCAGTATTGGATGTGTTGACCGGTCATGCGGATTTGATTGACGTTATGCAATTTTCAGAGCATGGCGGCTATCAGTTATTACCGTCCAACCGTGATTTAACTGCAGCTGAAGTGGTGTTATTGGATTTACCCAATCGGGAACACCGTTTGCTTGAGGCATTGCGGCCAGTGCGTGGTAATTACGATTATATTTTAATCGATTGTCCACCCTCGTTAAGCATGCTCACCATTAATGCCCTAGTGGCTGCCGATGGGGTGATCATTCCGATGCAGTGTGAGTATTATGCTTTGGAAGGACTCACTGACTTAATTGGCAGTATTCAGCGGATTGCCGATGAGCTGAACCCAGAGCTTCAAATAGAAGGCATTTTGCGCACCATGTATGATCCGCGCTTAAGCCTCACCAATGATGTGTCATTGCAATTAAAAGAGCATTTTGGTGACAAAGTTTATGACACTGTGATTCCACGTAATGTGCGCTTGGCAGAAGCACCCAGTCATGGGTTACCTGCCTTGGTTTATGATAAACAATCACGTGGAGCATTAGCATATTTAGCGCTGGCCGGTGAGTTATCCCGTCGACAGCGCGCCAGTCAGCGTGCGACTGCACGCACATAAGGAATTATAATGGCGGTTAAAAAACGCGGACTCGGGCGAGGACTTGATGTATTACTGAGCAGTGCTACGGCCAGTGCTCAGCAAGACAGGACTGCCAAAGCAGAAGATCAGGAATTACAGCATTTAGCCATAGAGCGAATTCAGCGTGGAAAATACCAACCGCGCCGCGATATGGATCAAACCAGTCTGGAAGAACTTGCCGAATCAATTAAAGCGCAAGGGGTGATGCAGCCTATTGTGGTGCGCAGCATTGCTGAAAATAAATATGAAATTATTGCCGGTGAGCGGCGTTGGCGTGCAGCGCAATTGGCAGGATTGAAAACAATCCCTGCTTTAGTGCGTAATGTCACTGATGAAGCAGCCATTGCCATGGCTTTAATTGAGAATATTCAGCGGGAAGATTTAAACCCAGTTGAAGAGGCTATGGCATTACAACGCCTACAAAAAGAATTTGAGCTGACTCAGCAAGAGGTGGCCAACGCGGTGGGTAAATCCCGCGCCAGTGTGGCTAACTTATTGCGTTTAATTGGTTTGCCCGATGAGGTAAAAACTTTATTGGCCCATGGTGATTTGGAAATGGGGCATGCCCGAGCGTTATTAGGCTTACCTACCGAGCAACAAATTCAAGCAGCGCGTCATGTTGTCGCAAAAGGTCTTACCGTTCGACAAACTGAAGCCATGGTGCGCAATATCCTTGCTGATAAACCGAAACACGAAAAACCAGCCATTGACCCTGATGTTAAGCGCTTAGAGCAAAAGCTGGCTGAGCGTTTAGGTACCCAGGTGCAGATCAAGCATGGGGCCAAAGGCAAAGGACAGTTGGTGATTAAATACGGTTCATTGGATGAGTTACAGGGTGTTCTGGCTCATATGCATTCGCAATAAAACAACTCTTGGCCTTAATAAGTCACTTTAGAGTTGATAGGTGTTGCGTAGAAGCCTATACTCTCTGCGCGATTTTGTAGTGACGAGAAACGACTAGGTAGATTCAGGCAATGGGTAGTGGAAAAATGGCTGTACGTAACAAAACGCCGTTTAGTCAGCAGCCCACGTTTCGTGCTCTAGTTATCCAGTTAATCGTTGTTACGTTGTTGGCCGTAGTATGTGCGATAACACTTGGAGTGGTTGCAGCGTACTCAGTGCTAATAGGCGGTATGATTGCTTTGATAGCCAATGCCTATTTCACCTATAAGGCTTTTCAGCTTTATGGTGCACGTTCAATGACAGCAATTGTTCAGTCGTTTTGGGCTGGGCAAGTAGGCAAGATGGTTGTAACAGCAGTGTTATTTGCACTGGTGTTTATAGCAGTGAAACCTTTCGATGTAGTGCTATTGTTTTTAGGCTACATTTTGATTCAACTGACATCAGTGGTTTCGCTCTTTTTAAGTGAAAACTGGTAAACGTTAGGGATTGAGGCATATATGGCAAATAGCAATGCTGAGTATATCCAGCACCATTTACAAAACTTAACCTTTGGCAAAATTGATGGTACTTGGCGCATTGCCCAGAACACTCAAGAAATAAATGAAATGGGTTTTATGGCAATCCATTTAGACACCATGTTCATGTCTTTGCTGATGGGTTTTATTTTTCTCTTCATTTTTAGAAGAGTAGCTAAGCGCGCAAACTCTGGCGTACCAACAGGCATGCAAGGTTTTGTGGAAGTGTTTGTGGAATTCGTACAAAATATGGTGCGTGAAACCTTCTACGGTCGCAGTGCATTAATAGCACCGCTGGCGCTGACCATTTTTATGTGGATTCTGCTGATGAACAGCCTGAAGTGGATTCCTATAGATGTGATACCTGGAATTGCTGGCTTGCTGGGTATTGAATACTTCAAATATGTGCCAACTGCAGATCCAAACGCAACCTTTGGTATTTCCATTGGCGTTTTCCTGCTGATTATTTTTTACAGTATTAAAATTAATGGAATTGGTGGTTTTGCTAAGAAACTATCTTTCACGCCATTTAATCACTGGACATTAATTCCATTTAACCTGGTTCTTGAAATACTAGGTTTGTTAACCAAACCCTTCAGCCTTGCGTTACGTTTGTTCGGTAACATGTATGCAGGTGAAGTTGTATTTATCTTGATTGCGCTACTGCCTTTTTGGATTCAGTGGTCGCTATACGGGCCTTGGGCGATTTTCCATATTCTGGTAATTCCGCTACAAGCCTTTATTTTCATGGTGTTGTCGATCATTTACTTGAGCGCAGCCCAAGAAAGCCATTGACGCAAAAGCGAGCGTTAATTTTGACCTTAGACTGTAACTTAACTTTAAAACTCTAGGAGTAACTATGGAAATCGTAATTTTATCGGCAGCGATCATCATTTGCTTTGCCGCTTTGGCTACCGGCATTGGCTTTGCTCTACTAGGTGGTAAGTTGCTGGAAACAACAGCACGTCAACCTGAGTTGGCGCCACAGTTGCAAACCAAAACCTTTATCATGGCTGGTCTACTTGACGCGGTACCAATGATTGGTGTTGGTATGGCTATGTACCTGATCTTCGTTGTTGCCCCAGGAATGGTAGGCTAATCTAGCGATTTCATCGCGCAGTGAAACTCTTTGCTGCGCGAAGTTATCTTTCAGATAAACAATGAAATGGCATGAGGTACATCAATGGCTATTAACCTGACACTCGTTGGTCAGTTGATCGCCTTCGCTATTTTCGCATGGTTCTGCATGAAGTTTGTATGGCCACCCATTACAAACGCTATGGATGAACGTCAAAAGAAAATAGCAGAAGGTTTAGATGCAGCCGGCCGTGCCCAGCGCGACCTTGAGCTTGCACAGGAAAAAGCAACAGAAATGTTGCGTGAAACTAAGCAAGCCGCTGCTGAGATAATTGAGAAAGCAAATAAAACTGCTAACGAAATTGTTGAAGAAGCTAAGCAAAATGCTCGTACTGAAGGCGACCGCTTGATTGCAAGCGCAAAAACTGAAATTGATATTGAAGTGAAGCGTGTTAAAGAAGAGCTTCGTCAACAGGTTTCAGTGCTTGCAGTTACAGGTGCAGAAAAAATCCTCGGTGCAACTGTGGATGCGAAGGCACATAATGAAATGGTCGAGCAATTGGCCGCAGAACTTTAAGCGAGGCAAGCTATGTCAAATACGAATACGCTTGCACGACCTTACGCAAAAGCTGCCTTCGAATATGCAGCCACTGCAAGCAAAGAAGATGCGTGGAGTGCCATGTTGTCTTTTACAGCAACTGCGGTTGAGCAGGCTGATGTTGTTAAGCAATTAGGTAAGCCTGAGCTTAGCAAAGAAGGTAAGGTCTCGTTTCTGTTACAGCTGTGCAAAGATTATACCGATGACGAATTTACAAATTTCCTCCATCAATTAGGGGAAAATAATCGTCTAAGTTTACTTCCAGCTATCAGTAAGCAGTTTGCTGAATATAAAGCAGAAAAAAACCGCACATTAGAAGTAGATATTGAGTCTGCTTTTGAACTTAGCGCAGAACAACTCCAAACACTGGCTGCCGCCTTATCTAAGCGGCTTGATCGTACCGTTCAACCCAAAGCGACTGTAAATCCCGCTTTAATTGGCGGTTTGCATATTCGTGCTGGTGATTTAGTTATTGACGGCTCGGTCCGCGGCAAACTGTATCAGTTGGCCGAAGCGTTGAAATCCTGATTTGAGGGGCATGGCATGCAGCAATTGAATCCTTCCGAGATTAGCGAGATTATCAAGCAGCGTATTGCTCAGCTTGATGTATCTGCGCAAGCCCGTAATGAAGGCACAATCGTCAGCTTGTCTGACGGTATCGTACGTATTCACGGTTTAGCCGATGTTATGTACGGTGAAATGATTGAGTTCCCTGGTGGAATTTATGGAATGGCACTCAACTTGGAGCGTGACTCCGTTGGTGCAGTAATTTTAGGTGAATACTTCGGACTCACCGAAGGTATGAGCGCCAAATGCACAGGGCGTATCCTTGAAGTCCCAGTTGGTCCAGAACTGTTAGGCCGTGTGGTCGATGCATTAGGTAACCCTATTGATGGTAAAGGTCCTGTTGAAGCTAAACTGACTGACGCCATTGAAAAAGTTGCACCCGGCGTAATTTGGCGTCAATCAGTCGATGAGCCTGTACAAACAGGTTATAAGTCAGTTGACGCAATGATTCCAGTGGGTCGTGGTCAGCGTGAGTTGATCATTGGTGACCGTCAGATTGGTAAAACTGCGCTGGCAATTGACGCCATCATCAACCAAAAAGACAGTGGCATTAAGTGCGTTTACGTTGCCATTGGTCAAAAGCAATCAACCATTGCTAACGTGGTACGCAAGCTTGAAGAGCACGGTGCGCTAGATAACACCATTGTTGTGGTGGCCAGTGCTTCTGAGTCTGCTGCACTACAATACCTAGCACCTTATGCCGGTTGCACCATGGGTGAATACTTCCGTGACCGTGGTCAAGACGCACTAATTGTTTTTGATGACCTGTCTAAGCAAGCGGTTGCTTACCGTCAGATTTCTTTGCTATTACGTCGTCCACCAGGCCGTGAAGCTTACCCAGGTGATGTTTTCTACTTGCACAGTCGCTTGTTGGAGCGTGCATCACGGGTATCTGCAGCTTATGTTGAAGAATTCACTAAAGGTGAAGTGAAAGGTAAAACCGGTTCTTTGACCGCATTACCAATCATTGAAACACAAGCCGGTGACGTATCAGCGTTCGTACCTACTAACGTAATTTCTATTACTGATGGTCAGATTTTCCTTGAGTCATCCATGTTTAACTCAGGTATCCGTCCAGCAGTTAACGCCGGTATTTCGGTGTCGCGAGTCGGTGGTGCAGCGCAAACCAATATCATTAAAAAGCTTTCCGGTGGTATTCGTACTGCCTTGGCTCAGTATCGTGAACTCGAGGCTTTTGCCCAGTTCGCTTCTGACTTGGATGAAGCAACCCGTAAGCAGCTTGAGCACGGTGAGCGTGTTACTGAGCTGATGAAGCAGAAACAATACGCACCCATGTCAATCGCTGAGATGGCTGTGTCTTTGTATGCTGCTGAGCGTGGCTTCTTAGAAGATGTTGAAGTGAATAAAGTGGGTGCTTTCGAGGCAGCCTTGTTGGCCTTCTTTAAACGTGATTACGCTGAGTTAATGGCGCAAATCAATGAGAAGGGTGACTTTAATAACGATATCGATGCTTCTATTAAAGAAGGTATCGAGAAGTTTAAGGCCACTCAGAGCTGGTAAGCCGCAGCGGGAGTTTAATGCTCCCGCTTGCTTAACCTGAAGGGTGTCAAATGGCAGGCGCAAAAGAGATTCGCAGTCAAATTGCGAGCATCACAAGTACGCAAAAGATCACCAGTGCCATGGAGAAGGTGGCGGTCAGTAAAATGCGCAGAGCACAACAGCGCATGGCAACTGGTCGTCCGTATGCAGAGCGAATTCGTCAGATTATTGGCCACTTAGCCGATGCTGACACAGAGTATAAGCATCCATTCATGGTAGAACGTCCGGTTAAACGCGTGGGTTATATCCTCGTGTCAACCGACCGTGGTCTATGCGGTGGTCTGAACTTTAACCTGTTCAGAGCCCTATTTAATAACTTGAAGGACTTACAAAAAGATGGCGTAGAAGCAGAGTTCTGCGTGATCGGTAAAAAAGGTGTAAGTTTCTTTAATAATCAAGGCAGCAGCGTAGTTGCTGCAGTGACTGACCTTGGCGATCAGCCAGTAATATCTGACTTAATTGGCAGTGTTAAAATTATGCTGGATGCTTTCACTGAAGGCCGTCTCGATCGTGTGTACTTAGTATCCAATAAGTTTGTGAATACTATGACGCAGCAACCCACCGTGGAGCAGTTGATTCCATTGGCGGTTGAAAGTGAAAAGACGGATCGTAAAGCCATAGGTTCTTGGGATTATATTTATGAGCCCGGTGCCCAGCAGTTGCTGGACTCACTGATTGTTCGTTATATCGAATCTCAGGTCTACCAAGCGGTTGTTGAGAATACAGCATGCGAACAAGCA
>DASROA010000055.1:0-5609 GCA_035647115.1 Thiopseudomonas sp.
TATATAAAAAGACAAAAATAACTCTATGAATTCACAGAGTAACTTGTGTTGCTGATAATCATTTGACTATCAATCATCTAACACAAGCACCCACACGAATTGCTTGATTCAAATTGTTAAAGAACGTTTTGCTAAGCGTCTTTGCTTAAGCAAGAAAGCGTATTGTGCACGCCTTCTAAGTATCTGTCAAGGCTTTTCTGTGAAACTTTGTTTCTTTAAAACCCTTGATGCCTCTGAGTCGCATACGCTCCTCGTTGGCAGGACGCGTATATTACAGGACAAATTAATGATGTCAACAGCAAAACGCAAAAAGCCTATTTTTTAGCACTTTTATTCTGACGCAACTGCAATACATACTGCACTGGACCTGAAGCGGCATAAGCAAGAAACAGCAGCAGCAAAATACGCGGTGGATCACTAAATAAAACAGCAAAGGCTAAAACCACAATTAATATGACTACAAAAGGTACCCGCCCTTTAAGGTCTAATTCCTTAAAGCTGTAATACTTAATATTACTCACCATCAACAAGCCAGCGAGCGCTACAAATACAGCGAATAGCATAACCACAGCGAAAGGCAGGTCGTTACCTCCCACTCCAACTTCGCTAAATACCCAAACAGCCCACACCATTCCAGCCACTACACCTGCTGCTGCTGGACTTGCCAAGCCTATAAACCAGCGTTTATCAACCTCACCAATTTGTGTATTAAAGCGTGCTAAACGTAAAGCAGCGCAAGCAACGTAAATAAACGCAATGGTCAGGCCTACATTCCCCAACTCAAATAACGCCCACTGATAAGCAATGATCGCCGGCGCCAAACCAAACGCCACCATATCTGACAATGAGTCATACTCAGCCCCAAACGCACTCTCAGTGTGTGTCATTCTCGCCACACGCCCATCCAAACCATCCAACAGCATGGCGACAAATATTGTTGCTGCAGCGATATTAAAGTCACCGTTAATCGCACACATAATGGAATAAAAGCCTGCAAAGAGATTTGCTGTTGTAAACAGGTTTGGCAGCAGGTAAATCCCTTTATGCCTTACTTTACGGCCTTCATTATCATGACCCTCTTCAATATGCTCATCAATCGGCAGTAAGCTTTCAATCGATGATGCTTTATCATTTTCTTCGGGACGCTGACTCATAAACTTCCTTAAGCTCTATTCGGCAAACATTCAATCTAGCTGATAAAAGCATTATTTTATACTAAATAAGACCTAGAAACGAAAAAACGCGGCCTAGGCCGCGTTTTATTCAACACTGTTAAATCAGTTTTTCGCCTGATCAACAATTTTGTTTTCTGCGATCCAAGGCATCATTGAGCGCAGTTTTGCACCCACTTCTTCAATTGGGTGCGCAGCATTGTTACGACGGTATGCAGTCATGGAAGGATAGTTCATTGCACCTTCGCTAATGAACATTTTGGCATACTCACCATTTTGAATACGCTTCAACGCATTACGCATTGCTGCACGCGATTCCTCGTTGATCACTTCTGGACCAGTCACATACTCACCGTACTCAGCATTGTTGGAGATCGAGTAGTTCATGTTGGCGATACCGCCTTCGAACATTAGATCAACAATCAGCTTGAGCTCATGCAAGCACTCAAAGTAAGCCATTTCTGGCGCGTAACCTGCTTCAACCAGAATTTCGAAGCCTGCCTTGACCAGTTCAACAGTACCACCACACAAAACAGCCTGCTCACCGAACAAGTCAGTTTCTGTTTCATCTTTAAACGTTGTTTCGATGATACCTGTGCGTCCACCACCAACACCGCTGGCGTATGACAGTGCAACGTTTTTAGCATTGCCGGAAGCATCTTGATAAACCGCAATCAGGTCAGGAATACCGCCACCTTTAACAAACTCTGAACGCACAGTGTGACCAGGTGCTTTTGGTGCAATCATAATCACATCCAAGTCAGCACGCGGCGTTACTTGGTTGTAATGAATTGAGAAACCATGGGCAAAGGCCAAAGTTGCACCCTGCTTCAAGTTTGGCTCCAGTTCTTCTTTATACAACTGACCCTGAAATTCGTCTGGAGTTAAAACCATTACGACATCAGCTGCTTTTACCGCAGTGGCAACATCAGCAACTTTCAAACCGTGGGCTTCTGCTTTTGCGATTGACGAAGAGCCCGCACGCAAACCTACGGTGACGTCAACACCAGAGTCTTTTAGGTTGCATGCATGCGCATGACCTTGCGATCCGTAACCAATAACGGCTACTTTCATGCCTTTGATAATAGATAAATCACAATCTTTGTCGTAGTAAACTTTCATTGATAACTCCTAAATCCTGAGAGCTTTGCTCTCCACTGTGTGTTCAAAGGCTTAAAACTTTATCGCCACGAGCAATACCTGTTACCCCACTGCGCACCACTTCCAAAATAGAAGCAGGACCAATGGCTTGAATAAAGCTATCGAGCTTATCCGTTGTGCCAGCCAGCTGTACTGTGTACAAGCTCGGTGAAACATCAACAATCTGCCCTCTAAAAATGTCAGCAGTCCGCTTAATTTCTGCTCGTTGAGCGCCACTGGCCTTTATTTTAACCAGCATTAACTCGCGCTCAATATGCGCACTTTCAGACAAATCAACCAGCTTAACCACCTCAACCAGCTTGTTAAGGTTTTTAGTGATCTGCTCAATCACGCCTTCTCGACCCACTGTAGTTAGGGTCAGGCGTGACAAAGTAGGATCTTCAGTGGCAGCTACTGTCAAACTTTCGATATTGTAATTTCGCTGGGAAAACAGACCAATTACTCGGGACAAGGCGCCCGGTTCATTTTCCATCAGTAAAGAAATGATATGTCTCATGCTCATGTCCGCTCCGTTTTACTGAGCCACATGTCGCGCATTGCGCCGTCACGAATTTGCATCGGGTACACGTGCTCACTTGTATCGACTTGAATATCTAGGAAGACCAAGCGATCTTTCATCGCAAAAGCTTCTTCCATTTTTGGTTTTAAATCTTTCAAGTCAGTGATGCGCATACCAACATGACCATAAGCTTCAACCAATTTAACAAAGTCCGGCAAAGACTCCATATAGGAGTGCGAGTAACGGCTGTTGTACACCATGTCTTGCCACTGACGAACCATGCCCAATGCACCGTTATTCAGGTTAATAATTTTAACTGGCAAGTCATACTGCAAGCAGGTGGACAGCTCTTGAATATTCATTTGAATACTGCCTTCGCCCGTCACACATGCGACATCATCGTCGGGGAAGTTAAGCTTGATACCCATTGCCGCAGGAAAGCCGAAACCCATGGTTCCTAAACCGCCAGAGTTAATCCAACGGTTTGGCTTGTTAAAGCGGTAGTATTGCGCAGCAAACATCTGGTGCTGTCCCACATCTGAGGTTATAAAAGCATCGCCCTTAGTCACTTCAGAAAGCACTTCGATTACAGCTTGCGGCTTAATAATGCTGCCATCACCGCTGTCATACGGGAACAACTTGCCATTGCCACGCCACTCATCAATTTGCTTCCACCAGCTGGCCACAACATCCGGATTGGGCTTAGTACCAATATCTTTGAGCGCTGCCAGCATGTCGGTTAACACGCTATCGACGGGGCCCACAATGGGGATGTCTGCTTTAATGGTTTTCGAGATTGAGGCTGGATCAATATCGATATGAATGATTTTCGCATTAGGACAGAACTTCGCTGCACCGTTAATCACACGGTCATCAAAGCGAGCACCCACTGCCAACAACACATCACAGTGATGCATTGCTAAGTTAGCAGTATAGCTACCATGCATTCCCAGCATGCCTAAGAACTGGCGGTCATCACCGGGAAATCCACCCAGCCCCATCAATGTATTAGTGACCGGAACATTTAAAAGCTTGGCAATATCTGTCAACTGCTGTGACGCGCCACCTAAAATAACACCACCACCGGAGTACATCACAGGACGCTTTGCTGCTAACAACATTTCAGCTGCTTTGCGAATCTGTCCAGAATGCCCACGGGTTGCTGGAGCGTAGGAGCGCAGCTTGGCTTTTTTAGGATAGCTGTACTCAAACTTATCAATCGGGTTGGTCATATCCTTAGGGATATCTACCACTACAGGTCCTGGACGCCCCGATTCAGCTAAATAGAAAGCCTTCTTCATCACTTCAGGTATTTCTGAAGGGTGCTTAATCATAAAGCTGTGTTTTACGATAGGACGCGAGATTCCAATCATATCGGTTTCTTGGAAGGCATCTGTACCAACCATTCGGGTTTCTACTTGACCCGAGATAACCACCATTGGAATGGAGTCCATAAAGGCTGTGGCTATACCTGTAATTGCATTAGTTGCACCTGGACCTGAGGTCACAAACACAACACCCGCTTTACCAGTTGCACGCGCATAGCCATCAGCCATGTGCGTTGCAGCCTGCTCATGACGCACCAAAATGTGAGTCAGAGCTTTTTCTTTGAATAATGCATCATAGATATGCAGTATGGCACCACCTGGGTAACCATAAATATATTTAACGCCTTGGTCGCGCAATGAGCGCACAACCATTTCTGCGCCGGATAAAAGTTCCACTGTAACACCTCTAAAACGCCAGAATTATGCCCCTCATCAAGGGCAATCTGATTGTAGGTTTGCTGTTAATTGTAGCTCGGGCGACGGTGATTGCCGACCCCCTGCCACTTAAATTGAGCAGCATAGAGAAACCCGAATGTCTAAAGATTCCTCACCCAGCGCGAGGTAACGCGATACGGGCATAATGGACGGCACGGGTACGCACCTCATGAACTAATTATGCTGAAAGCCCCTTTTTGAGGTCAGACTGACAGCAATCAACGAATTGTTCGGATTCAGCAGCCGCAAGTCAAGCGTAACGAGACAATTCTCTCATTTCTTGGGCTAATTACTGACTATGATAGGTACTAATAGGCCTGATGCGCAACCATAAGCGTATTATATGAGTGTTTAAGGTATATTTAACCTCGAAATTCAGCTTAAATAACCTTAGTTTCATTGCTTTCACTAAGGACATTGCATGCGTCTTTTTATTATCGCTGTAAATTTATTGCTTCTTCTTAGCCTACCCGCTTCTGCAGCACCCATTTATAAGTGGGTGGATGCGCAAGGGGTGACTCATTTTGCTTCCGAGCCGCCGGCTAACCAAAAAGCTGAAAGCATTAACACGCCAAGGTTCCAGCCCACTCCAGCCCCTAAGCAAGCTACACCAGACACGGCCATAAACAACTCGAAAAGCTCTAAGATACAAGCTGATATTGATCGTGAAGTGCGCCAGCAAGTGGCTGAAGAAACTGCAGCACTAAAAAAATACTGCACGCAAGTTCGCTACAACTTAGCGCAATTAAAAAACAACCCTAGAATATTAACGGAAATTGCTGGCGAGACTGTGCCGCTGAGCGAGGAAGAGCGTCAGGCTCGTATTAGCAAGCTAAAAAAAGCCCTGGCTGAACGCTGTGCCGCTATCGAATAAAGCAAACAGCGGCACATCTGTATCAGCCTGAGTCAGCTGTCAATGGAGTGCTTGCTGTGGCGTACTAATCGTCTGATCAATGCTTTTCAAACACTCTAGCAAACCTGTTACTTGGCCCAACTGCTGCTGATATACAGCTT
>DASROA010000056.1:0-2773 GCA_035647115.1 Thiopseudomonas sp.
CTAGGACAGTGATTGGGCTTGCAGGCCCTCACTGTTCGACCTCGGTATCAGCGAGGCCAGTTGCAAGCATTCTATGACGTCCTGTCTTTTGTGTAAACACCTAGCCCCTTAAGTTACCGAGTAAAGCATTAGCTTTAGCGGTATTTTGCCGTGCGTAATGGGGTTGGATTCGAGAGCTGTTACCCATTTATGCGCTGATGTTGACCTAAACGGGGAATCGCTGCATATAGGTCGATTGTGCGAAGCGCTATACACCACCAGTAGTCGCGACACTGGTATTTTCACGCGTGGGCAAGGGATAACTGACACCACATTAAAAACGTCAGGGGGCAGGCCAGCAGGTCAATGCTCAGTGAATCTAAAAGGTTTATATAGTGTGTAGTGAGCAAGCGGCGGGGGCAGGAGGTGGACTTTAGCAAGCGCTAAACCAACTCTACCAAAGTCACTACCAAGCTGAGTATCTTGACCAAGGTCAGGAGGTGCTCGCTGTTTTGAAGCGCAGCGAAAAACAGCGAGCAGGGTCTGTAGGCGCTTGCGCCGGCATTATACGCTCTTGCTCTTAAGCTCTTAAAACATCGTATAGATGGCTTTTGAAAGAACGAAGGTGAGTGCTTTGGGTCACTTGTTCTGTTAACACATAAAACTTAATTCCAGGGTGCGTTTTTAGTGTTTATGCTCAATCACTTTTCTAACGGTCTAGCTGGGTTACCCACGACTGTTACACCAGCAGGAACGTCATTTAATACAACAGCCCCCATCCCAACAACAGCTCCCTTTCCTATAATAATAGGGTTATCAGGTGTTCCTTGGCGAATCATAGCACCTGTCCCTATATAAGCATGATCTTCGATGTGGACATTGCCGTTACAACGAACACCAGGCCCAAAAGTAACGTAATCTCCAATAACACAGTCATGAGCTACATGGCTGTAATGGTTGGCTTGAAAATAATTTCCGACTCGAATATTCGATGCCAGCAACACAAAAGAACTTAAAATGCTACCGACTCCAACTACCACGTCATCCATAACACATACATTACTGTCTTGAATCGACCATGGCAGCACACCTTCCCTAGATATTTTCTCAGATATTTTTTCACGGATTTTGCTATTTGCAATTGAAATTGCTACTTTTTTTTCAGAAGCACTTTCTCGTAAGAACTGCTCCCATGTTAAAACCTTGTTGCCGTTCACTTCGCTTTGAGGCGGATTGTCATCTATAAATACAAGTTCGTAATCAGTAGTTTGTGACGTTAGCCCTAGCTGCTCTCTTGCCAGAGGCATGACTTGTTTGCCTAAGCCGGAAGCGCCATATATGCCGTACAGTTTCTTACTCATTATCCCTATCCTTTAAAGATGTTCCTGAAAATTTTTGCATAGTAACACCTTCGCCAGCGTTAATATCTTCGCGCATAAACACTTTCTTAGCCGTTAGAAATAATATTTTTACATCCAGCCAAAAGTCTTGATTAGCAACATACCAAACATCGTATTCAAATTTTTGCTCCCAGCTTATAGCGTTGCGCCCGTTAACTTGAGCCCATCCTGTTATTCCAGGCTTTACATGGTGCCTACGGGCCTGTTCTTCGCTATATAATGGCAGGTATTCCATTAGCAATGGACGCGGGCCTACTAGGCTCATTTCACCCTTTAGAACATTCCATAATCCCGGCAGTTCGTCCAAGCTAGTTGTTCTTAGTAAGTTGCCAAAACCTGTAAATCTCATCACGTTTGGCAAGTGGTTTCCTGACGAATCATAAGCATCCAGCATGGTTCTAAACTTAACCATTTTGAACGGTTTGCCGTTCAAACCAGGTCTTTCTTGAGTGAAAAAAATAGGGCTGCCGAGCTTCCAGCGAATAAGAAACGCAATAATCATAAGCAAAGGGGATAGTGCAACTATACCTAGCAATGCCAAGGTAAAATCAAACAGTCTTTTAATCATGTAAGCCTTATATATCTAAGAAGGGTGTAGATAAGCGCAGGTAGCACTTCCGTTTTTTCTTGCTTTTGTTAGCTGTGTAAACTTCTAGCTATTCCTCGTCTTCAGTAGCCTCAGCTCGCCGGGGTTATTGTTAGAATACTCGAACTTTTAGAGTGTAGGCGAATGGGCACAGAAATTTACAGGTGTGTTTTAACGTGCCTAGTGGTTTACAGCTATGTTTTTATAGGACAGATTGTACCCGTATTGTTTAAAGGTCTATTGGGTACAAAGCATGAAAAGAAAAATATACGGCTACTTGCGTGCCAGTACCAAACAACAGGACGCAGGTAGGGCTATTGCAGAGCTAACGAGGTTCGTTACCGACCACGGTAAGGACATTGCATCATTCACGACTGAAAACGAGTCAGGCACGACCTTGGCGCGGCCTAAGCTGATGGCATTGCTCAACTCTATGCAACCAGGTGATGTGCTGCTCTTAGAGCAAGTTGACAGGCTCACCCGCTTAAACGCTGATGATTGGCAGGCACTGAAACGGATCATCGAAAGTAAGGGTGTGCTGATTGTTAGCCTGGACTTGCCAACGTCTCACGGTGCTTTGACCAGCGCCGTTACTGATGAGTTTACCGGCGCAATGCTCAAGGCTATCAACGGCATGATGCTCGATATGTTGGCCGCAATAAGCCGCAAGGATCAGGACGACAGAAAGCGCAGGCAGGCAGAGGGCATAGCAGCTAACAAACATAAATTTAGAGGTCGCCCAATCGACGCTGAGCTGCATAAAAAAGTATTGCGAGAGCTTGCCAAGGGTAAGAGTCAGCGTGACGTG
>DASROA010000057.1:0-11424 GCA_035647115.1 Thiopseudomonas sp.
ATACAAAGTAGTCATCGGCACTTCTAACTCATAGCCAACGCCGTTTACATCCAGCAGTACATGGGGTGGTTGTTTTTCTAATAACGTACCCCGCAAAAATCCAATCACAGTCTATCCCTTTAGTCTTAAGTGTTCGCAACAGCCCAACAATCTGCTGCCAAGATGACTGGCATTATATACAGCAATTGTAAAACAATACTAGATGCAGCCACCAGCCCGCTCCTGTATTAAGAAAGCCCTGGCGCTAAGGCAAGAGCTTAGCAAATAGTCTTGGGTACACTTTAAGCCACTAGGCAAGCCATTAACCTTAATTTACTCTGTAGTTCGATCAGCTAGCCACTCAGGAGTCAGCCATGTTTAAACGCCCAGTATTAGCCGTCACCCTTGGTCTACTAACCACTTTTAGCGCCTTGTCTTATGCCAATGAGCAACAACAAATGATGGAAAGCATGCTGCAATTCCAACGCTGCTTTGCGGAAAATATTAATGAGCAAGACTTAGAGATCATGTCTAAAAACAGCGAGAAAATGGCAGAACAACTTAAGCAGCTGTGCCAAGCAGGCAAACGTCAAGAAGCGCAAAATTCCGCCCTCAAATTTACCCAGCAAATGCTTGACGACCCCACTTTTAAAGCCATGCAAGCCTGTGTTGCCCAAGTGGACATTGCTTTCCCCGGCATGCCTGATCTAAAAAGTGGGCTTAGCTTAGAAGAATTGAAAAAGACCCATATTTGTGATGAATTGTGAGCTGCAAGTTATGCAGGATAAGAAGAACTCCACATAAGATCACATCACCCTGCGCAACAGCGCTATCGCGGGCACTGGGCTCGCGATAGCGGTGACTTAGCTAAATATCACTTAGAAGGTGTAGCTGGCAAACACGTTAACGCTGCGCTTGGCACCGTACAACTGTTCATCAATGGGACGGTAAGTTTTATCGGTTAAGTTATTTAATTCAATGCCAAAGCTGTTGCTACCCCTGGTCGTCAGGCTTAAGCGTAGGTTTAAAGTGGCATAGCCATCGCCCTCTCTAGCCTCACTCGTCGTTCTTTTAGCCTCATTTAGCGCTGATGTGGCACCTTGCACAAACAGATCAGCTTCACGCTCCCAAGCATTCCAGTGGCTGCTGTGCTTTAAGCCTACGCGGCCAAACACGCTGGGCACACCACTGTCGTAACTATCGTACTCTGAGGCAGTAATCTTGCGACGCATTAGAGTCATAGTAGTGTATGGCCTAAAGTTATTGCTTTGGAAACTTTTCTCTGCCAGTAACTCAACACCATAACTTTTAGCTTTATCAGCATTTTGAAAAGTACCTTTTTTTCCATTGGTTAATATGGAGTTAATATAATTTTTTGAGCGATTATAAAACAGCGTGGCATCCAAAAGTAATTCGCTGGTGTCGTAGCGGGCACCCAGCTCAAAAGTAGTTGATTTTTCCGGCTTTAAGTCAGGATTCCCCTCAAACGTATTGCCGCCCGCGGCAGTGGTTAAGAACAGTTGACTCAGCGTTGGATACACATAGCCTTGGGAGAGGTTAGTGCGTAATACCAACTCATCGCTAGCCTGCCACACCAGGCTCATTGCACCTACAGTGTGATTATCAGAAGTATTCTTATGTTTTTTATCCGTTTTCACACCAGATTTTATCGAGAAAGATTTATCATGCTTGGCTTCCACATAATAATGGCGAGCGCCAAAACTGGCAGTTAAGTCTTCGGTCAGCGGTACTGAGTGCTGGACAAAAACTGATGAGGTATTAATGCTGGCATCGTCATACGAGTATTCAGCAGGAGAAGAAGGATAAGGTGGCGAAGGTGTTACTGCCACTAGTCTGGTTTTTTTCGCTTCAAGACGGTCTTGCTCATACTCCAAACCAACCACTGTGCTGTGTCCCTCAATCAATGACAACTCAGCCTGCGTATTCAAACCGTAAACTGTTTGCTCATCATCCGAAAAAGAATCGATATCGCTGGTCATCGCCGGCATAGGCCCAGGCATAGGCACACGAACCACCACATTGTTACGAAACTCCCTATCAATGGTTTGCCGATACACATCAATTTTGAGCTTATCTAAAGTTTCAGTCAGCTGCTCACCCTCATAAAACAAGCCCACTTTATTCAGCTCGCGCTTAGGAAAGTCCATAGCCAAGCCTTCTGTCGTAAAATAAGCCTTAGCAGCCACATCATAACGCTGCGCTTTGGCGGCGATGTAATGCTTACCTATTTTATAACCTAAGTGCGCAGAGATATTACTGTCGTCAGTGGAGGATGGTTTTAAACGCCCTTTAGGTGTGGAGCGGTCATTTAACTCAGAGCGTGACACCCCTAAACGGTAATCAAAACCCGCTTGACTGCCGGACAATGCAGTTGAGGCGCGATAACCTTTGGTGGCGGAAAAATAACCGGCTTGGGTGCTGATTTCTAACGGTTTATCGGCGCCTTTTTTGGTGACAATGTTCACCACCCCACCAATGGCACGACCACCGGAGACCACCGAAGAGGAACCGCGCAACACTTCAATACGCTCAATAGACGCCGGATCAATCAACAACGGCTGCCCATGTTCGGTATGATCGGTAAGTTTTTGCCCATCAATAAAAATAGCCACTCGGGTCGAGCTTTCACCCCGTATAGAGATGCGTTCAAGGCCATCTTCAACAACCTGCACCCCCGGCACATTGCGCAGATAACTGGCCACCGACTGTCCAGCGCTTTTATTGATCGTATCGCGATCAATCACAGTTACCGACGCAGGATTGGTGAACACTTCGGTCTCCTGCCCCTGACCCTGCACCGTCCTTTGATCCAATCGATACACCTGACTATGTGCTGCGCCTGCCGCAACCAATAGTGCATTGCCTAAAATTAAACTGGCCCACAACTTAGATGGTTTAAATTGCATACTTCCCCCGCCCGCAAAAAGATAAAACAGTCTGCAGAGCTGTAACACCCGCTAACCAGCGAGGCGCCAGCACTGCATTAGTTAAAACTTAACTACATAGTACGCACAGCCAATCCAGCACAAACATGATTCTAAACAAGGTTTATAAATATCGTGCTCTATAGGCAGCCCGCAGCACATATAACTAGCATGGGCAGCTCTTGCTTGAAGCTCTCCTCAAACCACTCCTCAACAGTACTTGTTACGTGCTTTTAATTAATTACAAGAAAAAAGCGTATTTGGATCACAAGCTCATCAACCCTAAAAACCGACAATCCACAACGCAAAACGCCCCGCTGTTTAGGCGAGGCGTTAAGCGATTACGTTGACAGCAGATTAAGCTGCTGCGTTTACAATTGGTTAGGCTATCAAATTAACTGCCAACTCAGTTGTTACATCGCTGCGCGGGCTTCAAGATCATCGCCACGGCCCACCGCCACACGTAAATACTGCGAAATCAAACGCATGGCTTGCAATGCAGCAGCATCAGTAACAGGGTTGGCGTCTGTGGACACATAGGCTTAACCGCATGGGTTAAAGCATCCATACCTGTTGCAGCGGTCAAGGACGGCGGCATATTGACCATTAACGCTGGATCATTAATAGCCAAGCCTAGGGTTACGCGCCAACCAACGGCTTAGTACCATCGAAGGAGGCGACATTGAGCGCGGCACCTGCACTCTTACTTGCAGCAAACACGCCGCGATCGCAGCCATGGACCGTCCCCGCACAACAAACGCCCCATAGGAGCACCTCACACAGCTCTGACCTAAACCCACAATCACAACCACCGACAACGCCCACCACAGTAGCAACACACAACTCACAAACTGTTACCCATTGCGCAGCGTGGCGTGGCATTTGGTAACACATTCACAAAACCCACCCTGGCCAGCACGCCAAAAAAACCACCTAAACAACATAAGCCATTGATTTACAAGGACTTTTAAAAACCTGGCACAGCTTCTGCATTGTTTATAGTCACAATAATAAGAAAACACACTGAAATAATAAAAATAAGACGTAACGGCTCCAGCACAATAAAAACAACAGCATAGGAGACGCAGCTAACTGATTACTTTGCAGAGGGCAGTGATTATAGCAACACAGTTGAACCGAGAATAATAAAACTGCGCACAACGCAGCACCCGTAGCAACTGACAACAATAATAACAGCGACAATCACACCAGCATTCAAAGCAATCCGTTAACTCTTACAGCTTAATTGTGAGCTGACAAAAATACGCAGGCAGATAACAACAACAAAAATGCCAAGAATAATAAAAACAACGCACCCATGGATTACGGGGGAAGATAGCTTCCCCCGTAATTTCATCTAGTTCACAGCATTCTTCTCGACCGAGCAACTGCCTTTATATACCTGCAAAACACTTTACTCATTCACCTCTACCACCAGCGATGCTAGAATAGCCGCATCATGACGTGTCATTCACCCTATAATTCTTTTCGTTCCATCGCACCGGCCGCACTGCACCCCTTGCCGCAGGCTTTGTTGCGCGCAGCGTTTATGAATTTATTTTTTATCGCGAGTCGTCAACAGGCCCAGCCATGCTGAAAAAGCTTTTCAAACCCTTTCGTAAATCACGCCAAGCCCATAAATCTGAACAACCCACGGTGCTTGAGGCTCACGAGCATCTGCTCAGTAGTGCAAACTTCAGTCGCAACTCAGCCAATGTAGCGGTACGCCTACAGCAAGCCGGTTTCCAGGCCTACTTAGTGGGCGGTTGCGTGCGTGACTCTTTAATCAATATTACACCCAAAGATTTTGACGTCGCCACCAACGCCACGCCAGAGCAAGTGCGCCAAGAGTTTCGCAACTCACGGATCATTGGCCGCCGTTTTAGGCTGGTCCACGTGCATTTTGGTCGTGAGATTATAGAAGTCGCCACCTTCCGCAGTGATCACGGGCAAGTCGACAGTCGCAACAATAACGACCGCTCAGCCCATGATGCCAGTGGCCGCATCTTGCGCGATAACGTCTACGGCAGCATGGAAGATGACGCCCAGCGTCGCGATTTCACCATGAATGCACTGTACTTTGATGTGAGCAGCGAACAGATTTACGACTACAGCACGGGTTTTGCTGACATTCAGCGCAGCTTAATCCGCCTGATTGGTGATCCAGAACAGCGCTATTCAGAAGACCCAGTACGCATGCTGCGCGCCATTCGCTTCGCTGCCAAACTGGATTTTTCTATCGAAGACAGCACCGCCGAGCCGATTCGCCGTCTTGCACCGTTATTGCGCGATATTCCAGCGGCCCGCTTATACGATGAAACCCTCAAGCTGTTTCTCAGCGGTCACGCTGTGCGCACTTACGAGCTGCTCTGTGAGTACGATTTGTTTGCCGAGCTGTTTCCGAGCACTGCGCAAGCCATGCACGAACAACCCGAGTATGTGGATCGCCTCCTGTGCAATGCCTTTGAAAACACCGACTACCGCATCAATGTTAGCGGACGACCCGTCACCCCCGCTTATTTATTCGCAGCAATACTTTGGCCCGCTTTATCCGAGCGTGTCGCTCACTTACGCAGTAACGGCATGCACCCAGTACCGGCGCTGCAAGAGGCCGGCAATCAAGTGTTTTTCGAACAAGTGCAGCGGGTCGCTATTCCCAAACGCTTCAGTATTCCCACCCGCGAAATTTGGGCTATGCAAGAACGCTTGCCACGCCGTGCTGGCAAACGTGCAGACAACTTACTGAGCCACCCACGCTTCCGTGCCGCCTATAACTTTTTAGTGTTGCGGGAAAGTGCTGGTGAGCAAACCCAAGGGCTTGGCCAGTGGTGGACCGACTATCAAAACGCCAATGACAGCCATCGCCGCGCAATGATCAACAATTTATCTGGCAAAGGTGGCAAACCACGCAGTCGTCGACGCCGACCACGCACCCGCAAACCCAACCCTATCAAGCCGGAACAATAATAATGGAGCAGGTCTACATTGGCTTAGGCAGTAATTTATCTGCGCCAGAACAACAGCTCAATACCGCGCTTAAGGCTCTCGCGCAACTGCCGAACAGTCGTTTAATAAGCTGTTCTGCTTACTATTCCAGCGCCCCACTGGGGCCAGCAGATCAACCGCGCTTTACCAATGCAGTGGCGCTACTGGAAACCGAGCTACAACCCCATCAATTACTCGATCACTTGCAACGCATTGAGTTGGAGCAAGGCCGACAACGTAAAGCCGAGCGCTGGGGACCGCGCACACTGGATTTAGATATTTTGTTATTTGGCGAGCGTATTATTGATGATGCGCGGCTCTGTGTGCCGCACTACCATATGCATGCCCGCCCCTTTGTCTTACAGCCTTTGGCAGAGCTTTGCGCGGCAGACTTCCAATTACCCGATGGCCGTTTACTGGCAGATTTACTACACCACTGCCCAGTTGACCCAAGCTTAAAGCGCTTAGCAACTCCGTAGCTAGTGCCCTTTAAGCCGTTCAACCATTTGCAATGCTTGACTTACAACTAAACCATCAGGACTATTACAGCCCCGATGCGCGTACCCATTAAGGTACCAAAGAGGACCCTTTGTATGTCTAATGTTACTTTGACAACATTATTAGATTTAAAACAGCGTGGTGAAAAAATTACCATGCTGACTTGCTATGATGCCACTTTTGCCGCCACCGCCTGTGACGCTGGTATTGAAATTTTATTGATTGGCGATTCCCTTGGCATGGTTTTACAAGGCCACGACAGCACCTTACCGGTTAGCCTAGATGACATGGCTTATCACACGGCCTCCGTTAAGCGCGGCAACAAAGGTGCATTAATTCTTTGCGACCTGCCCTTTATGAGCGCAGCGACTATAGAGCAAGCCTACCAAAGCAGTGCTGCCCTGATGCAAGCAGGGGCACATATGGTTAAATTCGAAGGCGGTGCTTGGTTGGCAGAAACTGTCAGTCGTTTAGCTGAGCGTGGCATTCCCTCCTGCGTACATTTAGGCCTCACCCCACAATCAGTAAATGTTTTCGGTGGATACAAAGTACAAGGCCGCGGTGAGCAACAAGCACAACAAATGCTGGACGATGCTTTAGCCCTAGAACAAGCGGGTGCTGCTTTATTACTGCTGGAGTGCGTACCCAGCGAACTGGCAGCACGGATTAGCAAAGCCGTGCAAATCCCGGTGATCGGCATTGGCGCTGGCCCTGATACCGACGGTCAAGTACTGGTCTTGCACGACATGCTCGGCTTATCCTTAACCGGCCACACACCAAAATTTGTGCGCAATTTTATGCAAGGACAAAGCAGTATTGCAGATGCCATTAGCCTCTATACGCGCTCCGTTAAAGATCAGTCTTTTCCAGCCACAGAACACGAGTTTCAAGCATGAATAGCGTCCATACCTTACACGAGCTACGCGCTGCAGTGGCTCAAGCCCGTCAAGCTGGGCAACGTATAGCCTTAGTGCCCACCATGGGCAATTTACACGCTGGGCATATGGCCTTAATCAAGCAAGCCGTCGCCCAAGCGGATTTTGTTGTGGCCAGCATTTTTGTTAATCCACTACAATTTGGCCCCAACGAAGATTTAGACAGCTATCCACGCACGCTGGCCGCTGACCAAGCACAATTGTTAGAAGCCGGTTGCCACCTGCTGTTTGCCCCCAGTGCACAAGAAATGTACCCCAATGGCATGACAGAACACACCACAGTCAGCGTCCCTGGCGTATCTGCAGGCTTATGCAGTGGTAGCCGACCAGGGCATTTTGATGGCGTTGCCACTGTCGTCTGCAAGCTGCTCAATATGGTACAACCAGATATAGCGTTGTTTGGTGAAAAAGATTTCCAACAGCTGGCGGTGATCCGTAAAATGGTTGCCGATTTAAGCATCCCAGTGGATATTATTGGCGTGCCCATTGTGCGCGATCATGACGGCCTCGCATTATCCTCCAGAAATGGGTATCTTAACGCTCAACAACGTGCCAGCGCCCCTGTTTTGCAGCAATGCATGCAGGCTGTTACAGCACATATAAAAAATGGTCGTGATGATTACGCGGCATTATTTGCAGAATTTGCCCAAAACCTACAAGACGCAGGCTTGCGCCTCGACTATGTAGAATTGCGTGACGCACACAACCTACAACCAGTGACAGCACACAGCCGCCAACTGGTTTTATTATCTGCAGCCTATCTCGGCGAGACACGCCTGATTGATAATATAATTTTTGAACTGTAAAACAGCTCAGATGACGCACTGATTTTAACTGTCAGTGCAACGCCGAGTTAACGAGGAAGAAACACTATGCAAACCATTATGCTCAAAGCAAAGTTGCACCGAGCTGTTGCCACCCACGCTGATGTTCACTACGAAGGCTCATGCGCCATTGACGGCGACTGGCTGGATATGTCGGGCATTCGCGAGTATGAGCAAATTGACATTTACAACGTCAGCAATGGCGAACGCTTTACCACTTATGCGATTCGTGGCGAAGCAGGCTCAAAAATCATTTCTGTAAATGGTGCCGCCGCACATAAAGCCAGCGTTGGCGATATTTTAATTATTTGCGCCTACTGCCTTTACGATGAAAATGAACTCGAAACCCACGAACCGCGCCTGCTGTACATGGCCGCCGATGGCTCATTGAGCCACAGCAGCAACGCAATTCCGGTGCAATTGGCTTAATCTAATTGCAGCATATGATGGGTGGCCGACAGCCACCCTTCTTTTTGTTCAAAATAGAGCGGTGTTATGAGCCACTACCAACAACCTGTGGATGCCACACAGCGTCCCGCTTGGCAACAGCTGCTTAAGCAACGTCAGATCATGCAAGATTTTCGCATGTCGGATGCTTTTGCCACAGACCCACAGCGTTTTCAGCGTTTTTCCCTCAACCATGACGGTTTACTGTTGGATTTCTCCAAAAACCTGCTGGACGAAACCACCCTTGATGTGCTGATGCAACTGGCCGAACAAAGCCAACTCAAGGACGCTATTCAAGCCTTATTCAATGGCGAGCCCGTCAATGCTTCGGAACAACGCCCCGCTTTACACACCGCACTGCGCCGTCCGATCGGCGATAAACTCATCGTCGACGGTGAAGACTTAATTCCACTGATTCACGATGTACTCAATAGCATGACCGAGCTGGTTAATCGCATCCACAATGGCCTCTGGCGCGGTTACAATGAAAAACCCATCACCCATATTGTCAACATCGGCATTGGTGGCTCTTTTCTCGGCCCGCAATTGGTCTCTGAGGCTTTATTACCCTTCGCTCAACAAGGTGTGCATTGTCATTTCCTGGCCAATATTGACGGCAGTGAGTTTCATGAATTGAGTAAAAGCTTGAATGCTGAAACCACCTTATTCATTGTTTCCAGCAAGTCTTTTAGCACCCTTGAAACCTTAAAAAATGCTCAAGCAGCGCGCACCTGGTATTTAGCACAAGGCGGCAGTGAAGACTGTATTGATCGTCACTTTATTGCCGTTTCCAGCAATATCGACGCCGCAGTGGAGTTTGGCATCGCCCCAGAAAACATACTGCCCATTTGGGACTGGGTCGGTGGCCGTTACTCGCTATGGTCAGCGATTGGTTTGCCGATTGCTTTATCCATAGGCATGTCCAACTTCAAAGAGCTCTTGGCCGGTGCATGGAGCATGGATCAACATTTCCAAGAGGCTCCATTTGCCGAAAACATGCCCGTTATCCTGGCCATGCTGGGCATCTGGTACAGTGATTTTTGGCAGGCACAAAGCCACGCAATCCTACCCTATGACCATTATCTGCGTAACTTCACCCAGCATTTACAACAATTGGATATGGAGTCCAATGGTAAATCAGTCCGTCAAGACGGCTCAGCGCTGAACTACTCGAGCGGTTCTGTCGTGTGGGGTGGCGTGGGTTGCAATGGCCAACACGCCTACCACCAGCTGTTACACCAAGGTACTTTATTGGTTCCCGCTGATTTTATTGTGCCCGTTGTGAGTCATAATCAAACTGCCGACCACCATCAATGGCTGTACGCCAACTGCTTATCGCAGAGCCAAGCCTTAATGCAAGGTAAAACCTATCAACAAGCAGCGCAGGAGCTCCGCGATAAGGGTCTAGACGAAGCAGAAGTGCAGCGTTTAGCCCCCCATAAGGTTATTCCTGGCAACCGTCCCAGTAACACCTTACTGCTGGAGCGCATTTGCCCACGGCGCCTCGGTGCATTAATCGCCCTGTACGAACATAAAGTCTTTGTGCAAAGCGTGGTATGGGGCACTAACGCCTTTGATCAGTGGGGCGTGGAACTGGGCAAAGTGTTGGGCAATGATGTGTATCAGCGCCTCATTGGACAAACCCCCAGCACGGCTGTAGATGCTTCTACCGAGGGCTTAATCAGCTTTTTCAGAAACCGCCACCGCGGCTAAATACAGCGACACTTAGCGGTAGCGGCGCAGTCAATAACGACACTGCTTCTCTGCTCAGCTCACTGCCCTGCGCCTTAATAATGCAGGGCAAACCCACCCGTACATCCCAGTACAGCACTCAGTTATTCTATACAGCCCCCTACTGCTGCAGCTCTTTTTTGCATACACTATTCATTCGCATTGCCTGGTTTAGGAGTTCACTGATGTCGAAAGGATTAAAGCGTCTGCTGCTGAGTTTAATTACCGCACTGGCCCTATATAGTTGGCTCGGTTTCCTAATGCTACCGAGCGTGGCCTTGCAGGTGATCAACCAGCAACTGGCCACCTATGCCACCACCCCAGCCCAATTACAGCGCCTCGAAGTGAATCCCTTTACCCTTGAGCTGAACATCTGGGGTTTACAGGTCGGCGAATCCGATGACCAACAACTGAGCCTGCAGCACTTATACACCCAAGTGGCAGGCAGCAGCCTTTGGCATCGACACCTGCACCTTAAAGAACTGATACTGACAGAACCCAGCGGACAAGTGATTGTTAATCCACAAGGCGAGCTCAATTTAACTCGGTTATTTAATCTGCCGGAAACCACGAACAAAACTGAAGAACCCAACAGTACACCGCTGAGCGTACTCATTGATCGCACTGCATTACACGCTGGCAACCTACGTTTTAATGATCAACGACAAAGCGAGCCGGTGGATGTTACTTTTTCAGACATCAATATCACTTTGCACAATCTAGATACACGCCCTACAGGGCAGAGTGAGCTGCAACTCAGCACACAGGCCAGCGACGGCACCCAGCTACACTGGCAAGGTGATCTGAGCCTTAACCCACTCACATCCAGCGGCCATTTACAACTGCAAGATGCGCGGCTGAGAAGCTGGTGGTCCTATGTCACCCCGTATTTCAGCGCAAAACTGAACGATGGCCGTTTAACCCTCGACACCCAATATGAGCTGGAACTGCAGCCGCAACTCAAATTCACAGCCAAGCAGCTGAGCGCACAGCTCAATGCTTTAGAACTTAATCAGCAAGCCGAACCCTTAGCACGTTTAAAACAGCTCAGTATCAGCGACAGTACTTTTGATTTAACTG
>DASROA010000058.1:0-31688 GCA_035647115.1 Thiopseudomonas sp.
GTGCGCAAAGGGGCCTCCCTACCCGCCCCTGCAGCAACTACTGAAATCCCGACAGCTAACCAGACTCCTGCAGAAAAGCCACCTACCGAACTGAATAGCAACGCTGACCAGAAAAAAGAGCTTGCCGAGCCACATCAGAAAGACAACCCAACACCAGGGATTGACGATCCAGCAGCCCACGAAAATGAAGTCGAGCCAGAGGGAGGCGCAATACCTGAAGAATTTGATGATCAGGACTCGGGGCCGTCCGAAACCGACGCAAAGCATCAACCAACTCACAACCCCGCTGAGCAGCCAACAGATGAGATAGCCGTGCGACCACAGCCAAGCCAGGCAGAAGATAGCTTAGAGAGCCCGTTAGGGGCCGCCGCAGCCACTGCAGCCGAAGAACATGAGGGATCTGGCGTCCAGCCCAACACTGGCGAGGAAGACCACACAACCTCTACTAGCCAGACCAACATTCAGCCCAAACAGCACAAGGAAGCAGAGCAACAGTCAACTGACCCGAACGTGCAACTGCAGAAAGCGGGTACTACCCCGTCAGACGACGCGCCAAAAGAGACTCAAGAAAATAAGGTCGAGACAAAGACGGCAGCAGCAACGCCTGAGGGAGCCCAAGACACAGAACTGCCTGAAGCCAGAAAGGCATCACAAGAGAATGGAATCAGCATACTTAGAACCCCAGATGGCAAAGAAATTAGAGTTAGAAGAAAGCCTCCAAAAAACCGTTTGTGATTAAAAGGCAGAATTAGCAGCTAGCAGCCCCCACCGGCTCCACCAAGCCCTTGCAGGGGGAAGCTGCTTGATCCAACCGAGACCAACTGGTGGGTAAAGGGGTGGGTAATCTTAAAAATAGAGCAAATAAAATACTGTAATCGATTGAATAACAAATAATTTTAATTTTCACTCCACATTCAGGTGCAGAACATCGAATAATCGTCGCTTACTGACAGCTGTTTTTAGCCCAGCCCCAATCAGGCAAGCCAATAACTTAAAGCGACACATTTGGAGCCTAGCAACACCTGTGCGCTGGGTTTCGTAGCTCGCCAAACTACTAATAACAGTGCTGTTTAAAGGGTCCGTAAAAAAGACCTTTGCGTTTAAAAAAATAGTCTGTGGACGCATGCGCAACGCCTTGCTTTATGTTACTATTCGTAACCGCCTACAGGCAGGCGCTTGCCTTATTGCACCACTCCCTTTGACCATACTTGGGTGAAATTCTATGCTACGAAGTTTATATCTACTGGTTGCTACTGCCTTGTTGTCAGTGCCGGCTTTTGCTAGCGCTGCCACAGAAGCAGCGGAGCACTTAAATGCGACAACCACCTTAGCCGGCTATTTAGCTGTTTTTGTTTTTGCGATTGCTTACATCATTGTGGTGGGTGAAGAAAAGCTGCAGCTGCGCAAATCTAAGCCAATGTTAATTGCTGCGGGTATTATTTGGTTGCTGGTTGGCCTCGTCAGCTCAGACCCAGGTGCAACTAAATCAGCTTTTAGCAGAAACTTCCTAGACTTTAGTGAGTTGATGCTGTTTTTGCTGGTAGCCATGACCTATATCAGCGCCATGGAAGAGCGCCGAGTGTTTGAAGCACTGCGTGCATGGATGGTGCGTAAAGGTTTCAGCTATCAGTCACTGTTCTGGCTTACCGGTATTCTGGCCTTCTTTATCTCTCCTGTAGCAGATAACTTAACCACAGCCTTATTAATGTGTGCGGTGGTGCTAAAAGTGGCTGAAGGCCAAGACCGTTTTATCGCCATGAGCTGTGTCAATATTGTGGTAGCAGCGAACGCTGGTGGTGCATTCAGCCCCTTCGGTGATATCACCACGCTGATGGTTTGGCAGGCGGGACAGGTTCATTTCCTAGAGTTCTTTGACTTATTTATCCCATCGGTAGTGAACTACTTAGTACCTGCACTCATCATGAGCTTTTTCTTACCTAAAGGAAAACCCGCCAGTATCAGCGAAAAAGTGATTCTTAAGCGTGGTGCAAAGCGCATCATCGCTTTTTTCTTACTGACTATTATCACTGCAGTTTTTGGCCACCAGTTCTTAGGTTTACCGCCAGTTTTCGGCATGATGGTGGGTTTAGGTTATTTACAGTTTTTCGGTTACTTCCTACGCATGAGCTTACCCTCGTCCGTTGCGAAAAAACGTACTGCAGCTGAACTAAAAGCTGACCAAGAGACACTGCGTTATTTAGGTAGTGTGGTCCCTTTTGATATTTTCAAAAACGTTGCTCGTGCGGAGTGGGATACCCTGTTGTTCTTCTACGGCGTAGTCATGTGTGTAGGTGGTTTAGGTTACCTTGGTTATCTACAGCTGGTCTCAGTGATGCTGTTTGATGGCTTAGGCGCCTCTTGGGCCGCCTTCGGTATCGGTGTCATTTCCGCGGTTGTTGATAACATTCCAGTGATGTTCGCTGTACTGGAAATGAATCCTGCAATCAGTCATGGCCATTGGCTGCTGGTGACTTTAGCAGCGGGTGTGGGTGGTAGCTTACTCTCAGTAGGTTCTGCTGCTGGTGTTGCCCTAATGGGTGCAGCACGTGGCCACTATACCTTTATGAGCCACTTACGCTGGACTCCGGTTATTTTCTTAGGCTATGTGGCCAGTTTGCTGGTCCACCTCTGGCTAGGGAACATCTTAGGTGTGTTTGATATCTACGGTTAATACCGACTAGAAAGATAAAAGGGCGCATTATTTGCGCCCTTTTTTATTCTGCTGTGAACTTTAGCTTCGAGGCATTCAACCGAGCTGCATACTTGTGCACTCCCACCGTTGATGGCAATTACGCTAAGTGTGAAAGCTGTAACCCTTAGGATTAATCACTCCACCGCCAATTTCGCCGCCTGCTTCCACATAAAATGCGGCATGGGTGTTTTCAGCTGCCAGGTGATGCTCATCGGCTGACTGCCCTGATGCGATACATACTCAACCTCACCGAAATTAACAAAACCCATGGTCGCACCATACTCATCTTTGCTTTGTTCACGAACAAACAAAAACAGCCGTTTGCCCACCTGCTGATGCTCTATATAGCTCAAACCTTTGCCGCGTTCGGGTCGAGCGCTATTTTGTGACTGCCAGTGAAACAGCTGCTCATTAATCGCATAGTCGTGATACATGGTCGTGGGTGAAAACTGCTTCTTGCACTTATCTAAGGTGACAAACAGCAGCTCAATATTTTGTTCTTTAATAAACAAAACCCCTTCACGCACAATCCGCTGATAATCAAAGGTTGTCACCCCAAAACCAGCGACAATTTGCTCGCGGGTGTAACGGGCATGCACTTGAAGCGGAATGAGCGGTAAATCATCTAAAGCAAATTGCTCATAACGAATACGGTTAATCATCAAATCCAGCAGGTCTATGAGTTCACTTTTTAGCTCTGGCTGATGGAGTGCTTGCAGGCTGTGCGCCAGCGTTTCGAAGCCAAGCTTAGGACCAGGCTGTTGCCAAAAATCATAATGGCACATCACTGCCATACGCGTATTCATCTGCTCAATTAAAACAAAATCATTAGCTGCTAAATCACGAATAAACTGTAAGTAGCTAAAGCAGTCGCAACTTAACACCTTGTTTTTAATGGCACGCTCGTACACCTTAATCAGCTCATCATCGACTGTGGTCACTGCCCGCTCTGGAAAGGCCTGCATCACTAAACGCGTCCAACTGCCGCGCTGATAAATATCTTCTAGCTTTATATTCGGGTGTATTTTTAAGAAATTTGCCAGTGTTAACGGCAGGCTAGATTCTGAGGGATACTTACGTATCAAGCCAATTAAACGGTTTAAATTGACGGTTGCTTGGCGAATATTGCTCAGCACCATGTCTTGCGTGCGTTTAGTCAGCTCAATCCGACAACCCAAAGGCGCATGGGGGAAACCCTGTTTAATCTCTTCACTAATGGCACGGTTGGTTTGACCCACTAAAGCTCTAAATTTCTCGGCAAAGTCATATTCAGGACGGGAATTACCAACAAAGTCCAAAACAGTACAGCACTCTTTGCCATCGGATAAACGTAAGCCGCGCCCCAGTTGCTGCAAGAAAATCGTCAAGCTTTCTGTTGGGCGCAAAAACAACAGCGTATCCACTTCAGGGATATCCACACCCTCGTTAAAAATATCTACCACAAACAACACGTTGATTTGCCCCGAGCGCAGGGCCTGTTGCTTTTGCTGGCGTTGCTGACTGTTATCACTGGTCAACACATCACTGCTGATACCGTTAAGCAAAAACTGCTGACACATAAAATCAGCATGGGCACGACTCACGCAAAAAGCTAAGGCTTTAATGCTGCTAATATCAGTGACGATTTCCTGCAAGCTGTGCAGAATTTTCATGACCCGCACATGGTTGTGCGTATATAGGTTAGTCAACTGTGCAATATCATAACGACCGCGGCTCCACGAAATGCTGCGCAAGTCGGTGTCATCATCAATGGCGAAGTACTGAAACGGACACAAATGGCGGCGATTAATGGCTTCAGGCAAGCGAATTTCAGCGGCAATCACACCGCCAAAGTCCGCCAAAATATCACTACCATCGTGACGCTCTGGCGTTGCGGTTAAACCTAATAAAATCGTCGGACTAAAGTGCTCCAGCACCGCGCGGTAACTGGTTGCAGCAATGTGGTGCACCTCATCAATCACAATGTAATCGTAATAATCCGGCGATAAAGACAAATTCTCTAACTGATTGTTTAGAGTTTGAATTGAAGCAAATAACTGACGGTAGTGCTCCGGCTGCGCGCCACCCACCCAAAGCTCACCAAAATTACTGTTACGCAGCACTGCACGGAAGGCCGCTTGTGCTTGTCTGAGAATCTCTTGGCGATGGGCAACAAAAAGAAACGTTGCATCGGGTTTATTGCGTAAAAAGTGCGCAAAGTCGAACGCTGAGATAAGGGTTTTCCCGGTACCTGTGGCTGCTACTACTAAATTACGAAAGCGCTGATGCAAATCGCGCTCCACCCTCAGCTGCTCTAAGATTTCTTCTTGGTGCGGAAAAGATTTTAAATCAAAGAAGTAAGTGGTGGCGTCTGTATAGCCACCGCGCGCCTCACGTAGTGCACTAGTGAGTCTATTCTTACTGTCAATCTCACCATCAAACCCCTCAAAGTCATTCGACGCCCAGTAGGTCTCAAAGGTACTTAGCGACTTTTCTATAATATGTGGGATTTCTTGAGAAGTGATTTTAAGGTTCCACTCCAAGCCACTGGTCAGTGCTGAGTGGGATAAATTCGAAGAACCAATGTAGCCAGTATGAAAGCCGGTATTGCGCAAGAACAGATAACTCTTAGCGTGCAAACGTTCACGCTGGGTGTTGTAACTGAGTTTGACTTGCGTATTAGGTAACGCAGCTAAAAACTCAACCGCTTTGGCATCAGTCGCGCCCATATAGGAGGTGGTAATCACCTTTAACTGTCGGCCACTGCGGGTAAACTCTTCCAGTTCGTTGCGGAAGATACGAATCCCGGTCCATTTAATAAAGGACACCAGCCAATAGATTTTATCCGCAGAGAGAATTTCGCGTTTAAGCTCATTTTCTAATGACAATCCCGCATTACTGCCACAAAACAGCTCACTTTGCGTCAGTCCAGTTAACGGGAAAATATCTTCAACATACTTTTTAAGGTCAGCAGCTACAGGATTTTCCAGTTCATATAAGGCTGTTAAGATTTTACCTTGGCTATCTAGCAGGTTCTCGTCGAAAAAGTCTTCATCGTCAAATTGCGTTTTGAGCCACAGCAACAACTGGTTGGCTAAATCAATTTGCTCTTGCAGCTGATTATCGCCATTGGGAATCGAGCCAACCGCAAATTCCAAAATATTGCCTAAAAACCGCGACAACCACACTGAAGCCTCAGCAGGCTCTAATGTACGTTCGCCCACATAAAACCTATCGCGATTTAAACGTGAAGCCACTAACTGAGTAATCAGCTGCTCATAAACCCCTATTTGCTGCATAAGTCATCCCTAGTCCTAGTGTGCTACCTGACTGACTATACGATTTACCGATCACACTGTCTTGTTGGCAGCAACACAAGCTTTAAGTGTCAGCTTTTACTGATAGGTCTTTTCCAGGCACTTTGCCCTTGAGCTAAATAAAGTCAACATTCGGCTCACTCAATGAGCCGAATAACGCGCTTAATCGGCTCATGCCTTCATTTAGCACGCCTTCGGCACTGCTATTAATATCCAGAAGAGTCTATTTTACAAAAGCGCGCTACACAGTAGATGTGATGCGCAATACATATATGTATAGGTCTATAAAAAGTACTGTCCCTCGATAGCAGGGCACAATGCTAGTCAGACTAGAGCGACCTAGGGCAGCGACTGCCTCAGCCAGGTTAAGACTTAGTTGTTTAAACAAACGTAGAGGGTTGTGCGCTATAGCCCTGCGTAGTTACTGCTTAATGACCTATTAAGCACTGGTGGGAAAAAACCTTTTCAAGCATCAACTTCAAGACCAAGGTATAGAACTCAATATTTGACACCCTAGCTTTAGTATTACTTAACTACTTAGGGACGATGCTCGGGAATTGCCAGGCTCAACTCTACAGCTGATTCGCTGTAAAGAGGTCCTTTTGTAGCACTAAGTTTTCTTGCATCTCTATCACGGTAAAGCTAGGGTGAAGTCATGACTAAAAACAGACAACGTATTTTTGCAGATCTTCTTATTCCAGGTGCTGGCGAGCCCAGCCACAATATGGCGGTGGTCATTGCCGACGGCTGTATTGAATGGGTGGGACCCCAGGCGCAAGCGCCACAGGTCGAAGCTAATGACCTGCATGTACCCGTGCTGATGCCGGGGATGTGGGACTGTCACACGCACTTTACCGGCATGCAAACCCCGACTCTTTCCGCGGCCATGGATGTGCCCGTTCCAGTTGCCGCGGCACGTTCCGTGGCGGATGCTGAGCGGGCGATTAACGCCGGCTTTACCAGCATTCGCGAAGTGGGCGGTTTTGGTGTGCACCTAGCGCGGGTGATCAATGAAGGCAATGCCATTGGCCCCCATGTGTATGCCGCTGGCGATCTGATTTCACCCACCGGTGGGCATGCGGATCTGCACAGTTATTCATTGGGCTGTGTGGCGGACTTAGCCCAGCGTGACGGCTGGTTGCACACCTGCGATGGAGTGAGTGGCGCTTTGCGGGCGGTGCGTTTACAACTGCGTAAAAACGCCAAGCTGATTAAAATCTGCGCCTCAGGTGGCACCCTGACAGAATACGATGACCCCATGCACCAACAGTTTAGTGATATTGAAATTCGCACCATGGTCGAAGAAGCCGCACGTGCCGAACGTATCGTTGCTGCACATTGTCATGGCAAAGCCGGCATCATGGCGGCGCTGCGTAATGGGGTAAAAACCATTGAGCACGGCACTTTTTTAGATGAAGAAGCCGCCGACGCCATGCTAGCAGCAGGTGCTATTTTGGTCACCACCCGCTCCGTTAAAATCCGCAATATGGAGTACGCCAAAAAACACGGTCTTCCCGATTATGCGTGGGAAAAACTCTTAATGACCGCCGACGCACACCAACAAGCGGTATCACTGGCCATTGAAAAAGGCGTCATTATCGCTGCGGGTACGGACTCACTGACCTCAGGTGACGACACACCTTTACGCTGGGGTGAACATGCATTGGAGCTTAAACTCTTAGTGGATGATGGCATGACCCCGTTGCAAGCCATTGAATCTGCCACTGCCACAGCGCCGTTAACCCTAGGCCCGCAAGCGCCTAAAGCGGGACAGATAAAAGTAGGCTGGGACGCTGACTTATGTGCGGTGGCTAAAAATCCAGTCGCAGACATTTCAGTCTTACTGGACACTACCAACATAACCCATGTGTGGAAAACAGGTACTTTGCTTAAACAGCCTTAATAAGGCCCTGCATCCTTTTCCAACTATTCTGCAGTCGTGGAGGCAACGATGATTGATACAATTAACCCCGCCACTGGTGAAGTGGTTCGCCAATACGAACTATGCGACGCTGCGCTCTTAGAGGAAAAACTTGCTAACGCCGCCCAAGCCTATCAGCACTGGCGATCACTAAGCTTTGCCGAGCGTGGCGAGTATTTGCGCAAGGTGGCTGCGGCTTTGCGAAGCGACAGCGCAAAGCACAGCGCGTTAATGACTGAAGAAATGGGCAAACCCATTGTTGAAGCACGCGGTGAGATCGAAAAGTCCGCCAGCGGCTGCGAGCACTATGCCGACCACGCCGAGCAGTATTTAGCCCCACAAGACATCCCCTCAGATGCAAAACGAAGCTGGGTGCAGTTTCTTCCGTTAGGTACAGTGCTGGGCATCCTGCCGTGGAACTCACCCTATTGGCTGGCAACCCGCGTCTTTGCCCCAGCGTTAATGGCCGGTAATACAGTTATTTTAAAACATGACCCCCATGTACCCGGTTGCGCCGCTGCAATTGAGCAAGCTTTCGCCGATGCCGGTGTCCCGCACGGTGTGTTACAAACGCTGATTACTGATCACAACAGCACAGAAGCTATGATTCGTGACCCACGTATTAGCGCAGTATCTTTTACCGGTTCAACAACAGCTGGCAGTAAAGTAGCGGCCATTGCGGCCTCTGAAATCAAGCCTGCCGTATTGGAGCTGGGCGGCTCTGATCCTGCCATTGTCCTGGCTGATGCGGATCTTGATAAGGCAGTGGATGTGCTAGCCACCTCGCGGTTTATTTGTGCCGGTCAATCCTGTATTGCCGCCAAGCGCATGCTGGTTGAAGAGAGCGTCTACCCTGAGTTTGTCGAAAAACTTACACAACGGTTAGCCAATCTACGCGTCGGCGATCCCACCCAAGAAGACACTGATATAGGGCCAATCGCCCGCACTGAGCTACGTGAGCAGCTGCATGATCAGGTGACTCGGTCAATTGCTAGCGGTGCTAATTGCGTAATGGGCGGCAAGCTTCCGGCAGGTCCTGGTTCGTTTTATCCAGTGACCTTATTAACTGAGGTTCCCCTGGATGCAGCCGCCTTTACTGAAGAAACCTTTGGTCCTGTGGCAGCAGTGCGCGCCGTCGCTGATGTTGACGAGGCCTTTGCCATCGCTAATGACACTGCTTATGGCCTAGGCGCCAGCATCTGGACCGAATCCGAGCGCGGCGCACAACTGGCCGCTCGCTTCGAATCAGGCCAAGTGGCAGTCAACGGTATTGTTAAAAGCGATCCACGCTTACCTTCTGGGGGCATTAAGCGCTCCGGCTATGGCAAAGAACTGGGCCCGCACGGTATTCGTGAGTTTGTGAATGCGCAACAAGTGTGGCAAGGGGAGTAGCGACGCTCCCCATTGCTCTTCTATGTGGTAACTACACCACCGTCATTTCTTTCGGTAGGGTGAAAAAGGACTCGCACCCTTCCTCCGTGACCAAAATAGTATCTGAAATACCACAGGTTTTATCACCTTCCACACCCCACATCCAGGGGATTAAGTGAAAGGTCATGCCGGGCTTGAGCACAGTTTCATCGCCTTGCTTAAGACTCATGATATAGCCCTCATCCCAACTCGGTGCAAAGGCAATGCCAATGGAATAGCCCACCCGAGTAATGAGTTTTGCGCCCACATCATTGTGACAAATAATATCGCGCACACACTTTTCCAAATCAGTCACCATCACCCCTGGTCTGATCAGTTCATGGGCTGCTTCTAGAGCCTCTAACATGGTGGCTTCGGCACTTTGCATGGCAGCACTTTTTTCATCCAGCACTACAGTGCGCATCATGGCGGTGTGATAACGACGCATACAACCGGCCATTTCTAAAAACACATGTTCACCGGGCTGAATCGTGCGCCCCTCCCAAGTGGCATGGCCAATCATGCTCCGCGGACCTGAAGTGACATAGGGTAATACTGCCGGATAATCACTGCCGGCACGGAACATAGCTGCACAAGCTGCCGCAGCCACATCATTTTCTGTGGCGCCGGCCTGTACCGCATCAATCCCAGCTTGCATACCCGCCTCAGTCGCCTGAGCTGCGCGGCGCATCAACTCAATTTCCACCGGCGACTTACAAATACGCCCCTCTTCAACAATGCCATAGCAATCCAGCAAGTTCCCTTCCCCAGCCTGCATATGATAGTGAAAGCGATCCTGCTGATAGGCAGGAAAAAAATAGCTATTGCGCTCATAGCCAATGTATTTATTTTCCAGACCTAAGTCTTTAATGGTGTAAAACAGCTCTTGGATAGCATCGCCGGTGTCCGTGTAACAACGGGCCTGCTCAACCCAAGTTCTGTGCACTATATTGGAGGCTTCAAGTTCACGGGTAATCGAAACAGGCTCCCCATCCAAGGGAACGACCAATGCTTGGAAATAAGAATACCCAGTGGTTTGATAGCCGGTTAAGTAAAATAAATTTTCTGGATCTGAGATAACCACAGCATCGAGCAAACGTTCCTGCATACGTTCACGCAGTTCCGTCAAACGGCGCTCGTATTCAGCCAGCGGAAAGCAAAGAGCGGGATTATCACGCATAGCATAACTCCTTTTATTCGAAGCGAGCTGTGCGCTCGCTTCTAGCTTGGGGGTGTAATCATAGGCTTAGAATGGCGTTCTCTAATCGTGCTAAACCTTCTTCAAGCACATCATCTTCGATGGTTAACGGTGGCATCACTTTTACAACTCGGCCATTAGGCCCACAGGTCGGGATAATTAAGTTGTGCTCAAACGCACCTGCTACAACAGCAGCGGCCTTCTCGCCAGTTGCCATGTCCAGACCATGCATCATGCCACAGCCACGCAGCTCGATATCCACGTTCGCACGCTGAATAATATCCACTAGCCGCTCTTCTGTAAGTGCTCCTTTGCGTCTAACTTCGGCTAAAAACTCATCATTTTCGAAATAGTCTAAAGCTGCCGCGCCGGCAACAAATGAAAGGTTTTGGCCACGGAAGGTGCCGGTATGCTCACCCGGCTCCCAAATATCGAGATCTGGTTTAATCAGCAGTACACCCATTGGCGTTCCATAACCACCAATGCCTTTCGCCATACAGATCAAATCAGGCTCAATGCCTAAGTCTTCAAAACTAAAGTAATGACCGGTGCGGCCGACTGAGGCTTGAATATCATCGACAATGAGCAAGCTGCCGTGTTCTCTGGCCAGCTGCTGCACCTGCTGTAACCACTCTTTGCTAGCCACATTAATGCCGCCTTCAGCTTGAATGGTCTCGAGAATAAAAGCGGCCGGTGGCGTAATACCGCTGGAAGTGTCTTGCAGCGCACGACGCAGTGGCTCAAGGGTATCAACGCCATCACCTAAATACCCATCAAAAGGCACGCGGATAACATTATTTAAATCCACCCCGGCCGCTTGATGAAACTTTTGGTTACCGGTACAAGCCAGTGCGCCCAAGGTCATACCATGGAAGCCATCGGTAAAAGCCACCACATTACGTCGGCCAGTCACTTTGCGGGCCAGCTTAAGCGCCGCCTCAACCACGTTAGTGCCGGTTGGACCGGTGAATTGCAGTTTATAGTCGAGCCCTCTTGGCTTGAGGATGACATTAACAAAACGCTCAATAAATTCTTGTTTTGAGCGACTGTGCATATCTAAGCTATGGGTGACCCCTCCAGACTCAAGGTAGTCAATCATCGCTTGACGTATCTTTAGATTGTTATGCCCAAAGTTAAGCACCCCGGCGCCACTAAAGAAATCGATGTATTCGTTACCGTCCACGTCCCACTGTTTGGCGTTCAGTGCTTTATCAAACACCACCGGCCAAGTCCGGCAATAACCGCGCACATTGGATTCATAGCGTTCAAAAACATTCATGGCAGCCTCCTTAAGGCGAGGTGAAGTAATACGTACAGTCTGTTCAGTTAGATACTGAATACACTTACCTTGAGCCTGAACCCCATAACCCTAAATTGCAAACCGCTAACGACCTAAGTCGTACTATTTGCGTGTTTAATTGCTGTGCTCGGTAACCCGCTCATACTTGGGCTAAGGAAAATCTGGCAGCATCAGCTCATGTTAGCCATGCACTCAAAAGGCAACTGCTAAAGCCAAGTATGCTGTGAATGTGTGAAGTAGCGATCTATCAACAACCGAACTGTTATTGGCGTAGAGCACACTTTTTCATGTGGCGGGAGTAGCGTTTATAACCCAGATGCTTGCCTGAACATTATATTTCTATTCATCGGACGTTTGGTTATCAAGCATATGCTGCAGCGTAAATACCTTGTCAAACAATAAAGTAAACGCAAAGGTATAGATTAAAAAGAAAATCATCAGGGCAGTTTGCATGGTGGTGGCTTTCCATATCCCTACGCTGTACCACAACATATAAATCGGCAGACAAAATAAAAACAAGCCCATTTCAAAACCAAGGGCGTGGATAGAACGAATTTTAACGGTGCGTTTTCTAACCTTTTTACGACGCTCCCAAGTTTCAAAAGCTGTGTTGTAAATATAGTTCCACGTCACCGCAATTACAGACACCATAATTGCCACCGGCAAGGATTCTTGGGCCGCACTACCACTTAGCGCCATAAGCGCCAAGGTAGAAAACAAAATAGCAAAAATTTCAAAGATAACGACATAAACGACACGGCGTTTAATTGGACTTAAAGTAATCACTAAAACCCTACTCGGCCTCCCGATTCATTGATTGTTTAAGTACCGGCCCGTCCCGGACGATAGATTCACTGTTGGAGTAGAGTTACCCACTGCAGAACCACGGTTTCCGTCTGCACAATCGCACTAGTTTACTTCAAAACAATATCACCATAAGTGAAACAGCCCCTCAGTGCTTCCTTGCCACTTAACCAGCAGAAGCGCTGCAGCTGAATGATGCAGGCAACTTATTGACCCTCTCAAGCTAACACCGCTGCAAACTCAAAAACTGCGCCCCATAACTTTAATACAACGCTCAATATTGCAGTGCTTGGTCGATAACGGCAAACTCAACCCGTATTACAGAGCCGATACAGCACATCACACAAAGGTCACTACTCACTATGCAACAACTATTAATAGTCGCCCATGGCAGTCGTCGAGAAGCATCCAATCAAGAGGTTCGTTTATTGGCTCAGCACGTAGCTACACAGCTTCAGCTGCCAGCCGCGCAAGTGCAGGTAGCTTTTTTAGAGCTGGCTACCCCTTCCATTGCCAGCGCACTTAATAGTTGTTTTCAACACGGCATAAATGAAGTCACTGTGTTGCCGTATTTCTTATCGTCAGGCAATCATGTGGTAAAAGATTTGCCACAGGAAATCGCCGCTGTACAGGAAAACTGGCCGAATAAGTGTATTAAACTACTACCGCACATCGGCGCTATAGAAGGCATGGTTAATTTAATTGCCAACGCATACCACACTAACTAAGGCCATACAGGCAAGAGCGCTCATATTACAGATGACAGATGATGCGCCTAGAGAATTACTGCTAGAATAGTGCTTTTAATGTGCAATACGTTGTGCTTAAAGCCTATGGCGCCTGCTCTTGTGAAGTCAATGTTCACATCGCTCCATGCCAATATGGCTCAGCACCGACGTTCGATATTTTAATAGATAGGTACTGCATGACCACTACTGGGACGCTCTATATAGTCTCTGCACCATCTGGTGCGGGAAAAACAAGCTTAGTTAAAGCCTTGATGGATAGCATGGCGCAAGTGCGGGTATCAGTCTCACATACCACACGCAGTATCCGACCGGGTGAGGTGGATGGCGTTAACTACCACTTTACACCCCGTGAAGAATTCATAGAGATGCTCGAGCGAGGCGATTTTTTAGAGCACGCCGAAGTGTTTGGCAATCTATACGGCACTTCCCATCCTTGGGTAAAGCAGACCCTAGCAAGTGGTTACGATCTGATTCTCGAAATTGACTGGCAAGGCGCCCAGCAAGTGCGCAAGCTTATCCCTGAAGCGCGCTCAATTTTCATTTTGCCGCCCACACACCAAGACTTGCGCCAAAGGCTGCACAACCGTGGCCAAGATGCTGCTGATGTGATCGATCTACGCATGCAACAAGCCATTGATGAAATGAGCCATTATGTTGAATATGACTACATTGTTATTAATGACGACTTCGCCACAGCCCTTGAAGACTTAAAAGCGATCTTTCGTGCCAATCAATTACAGCTGGCTGCACAGCAGAAACGTCACACACAACTGCTCTGCGACCTGCTAGGATAGCTACTCTTGTACAATTGAGCGAGCTCGATGCTTTCATTGTTGTGCATAATTTCTTAAACTATACGTATCTATGCGCCTTTTTTGGGCGCTGTTTTTTCTGTGAGGAATACTATGGCTCGCGTTACTGTTGAAGATTGCCTAGAACACGTTGATAACCGTTTTTCTTTAGTTATGTTGGCTACCAAGCGCGCACGCCAAATTGCGACGGGCGGCAAAGAGCCGAAAGTACCCCTTGAAAATGATAAACCTACAGTAATTGCGTTACGCGAAATTGCAGCGGGTTTAGTCACTGAAGAATCTATTGCAGCTGCTGAGGCTTTAGCAGCAGATGAGCCACTTTTCGCTGCATTTGACGATAAGTAACGCTATTAAGCACGTGCTGACTATTGACGACTTTATTGATGACTGTTTGCTACCAGGAGGTGAGCTTTGCCTGCATTAGAACGCCTATCTGGGCAAATATCATCCTATCTCAGTAAAGACCAGGTCAATGCAGTTCGGCGTTCCTATTATTACGCTGAACAAGCCCATGATGGCCAATTACGCAGTAGCGGTGAGCACTATGTGACTCACCCCCTTGCGGTGGCAACTATTCTGGCAGAAATGCACATGGACCATCAAAGCCTGATGGCTGCCATGTTGCATGATGTGATTGAAGATACGGGCATCCCTAAAAAAGCGATCCAAACACAGTTTGGCGATAACGTCGCTGAGCTGGTGGACGGGGTCACTAAGCTGACGCAAATGAAGTTCGGCACCAAAGCCGAAGCGCAGGCTGAAAACTTTCAAAAGATGGCCATGGCCATGGCCCGTGATATTCGGGTGATTTTAGTTAAGCTAGCTGACCGCCTACACAATATGCGTACTCTGGGTGCTTTAAATGCCGAGAAGCGCCGACGCATCGCTAAAGAAACCCTTGAAATTTATGCGCCAATCGCCAACCGATTGGGCATGAATCGCATTTATGCTGAGTTTGAAGACCTCGGTTTTAAAGCCATGTACCCCATGCGCGCCAAGCGCATTCAAGCTGCAGTAAAAAAATCACGGGGCAACCGCAAAGAAATCGTTCAGCAAATTCAAGAATCCATTGAGCATTGCTTAGAGCGCGAAGGTTTGCCCGGTGAAGTCAGTGGTCGTGAAAAACACCTGTACAGCATCTACCGTAAAATGCGCGGCAAACGCAAAGCATTTAACGAGATTATGGATGTGTATGCATTTCGGATTGTCGTGGATAAAGTGGACACCTGCTACCGGGTATTGGGTGCTGTGCATAATTTATACAAGCCCTTCCCTGGCCGTTTCAAAGATTACATCGCCATTCCTAAAGCTAATGGCTACCAATCTTTGCACACCACTTTATTTGGCATGCACGGGGTACCCATTGAAATTCAAATCCGCACTAAGGACATGGAAGAGCTGGCCAACAACGGGATTGCTGCACATTGGCTATATAAAGCCGAAGACAGTGACAACCACCGCAGCAACCACGCACGGGCCCGTCAATGGGTGCAAGGGCTGCTCGAGCTGCAAGAAAGCGCGGGCAACTCATTAGAATTTATTGAAAACGTCAAAATTGACCTGTTCCCTGATGAAGTCTACGTGTTTACCCCCAAAGGCCGCATTATGGAACTGCCTAAGGGCTCAACCCCTGTGGACTTCGCTTATGCGGTACACACCGATATTGGTAATACCTGCATTGCTTGTCGAGTCAATCGACGCTTAGCACCCTTATCACAAGCCTTGGAAAGTGGCGCCACTGTTGAAGTAATTACCGCTCCCAATACTCAGCCTAACCCCAGCTGGCTCAATTTTGTGGTTACCGGTAAAGCCCGCACCCATATTCGCCATGCACTTAAACAGCAGCGCCGCGAAGAATCGCTTAAGCTGGGTTCTCGTCTGCTCAGTCAAGCCTTGGACAACCTCGGCTCAAGCCTTGAAGCGATTGCTGAAGAGCGTTTACAAGCCCTGCTCACCGAGTACAAACATGCCGATCTCGATGATCTCCATGAAGACATTGGCTTGGGTAACCGTACCGCCCATGTGGTGGCGCGACGTTTACTGTCTAAAGAAGGCAGCGATAAGCATCCATTGGCCAGCGATGGACCACTGGTAATTCATGGCACAGAAGGCTTAGTACTCAATTACGCACGCTGCTGTACACCCATTCCCGGTGACTTAATTGTCGGCCACTTATCTGCTGGTAAAGGCATGGTGGTGCACCGTGATAACTGTAAAAACATCAGCGAATTCCGCAACAATCCAGAAAAGTGCATTCCACTGACTTGGGCTAAAAATATTGATGCTGAGTTTAATGTTGAACTACGCATTGAATTGGCACACCAGCGCGGTTTGATTGCCTTACTAGCTGGAACTATCAGTGAAGCTGACGCCAATATTGAAAAAATCAATATTGACGAGCGTGATGGCCGTATCAGTGTAGTTCAGCTGGGCCTCAGTGTGCGTGACCGCGTGCACTTGGCGCGTATTATTCGTAAACTGCGCGGTTTAGCAGGTGTCTCGCGAATCACCCGCATGCGCGCTTAACTTTAAGCCTTTCAGCCCTATCCCCTATTTTGACTACCAATTGCATACCTTTGGGCTTTTCAACAACGGAGTTTTTTTATGAGCAAAAGCATTATCAGCACCGAGCACGCGCCAGCTGCGATTGGCACTTACTCGCAAGCGGTGCGGGTCGAAAACACCGTGTATCTATCAGGTCAAATCCCACTTGACCCCGTCAGCATGGAGATGGCAGAAGGCTTTAAGCAGCAAGCAGTGCAAGTCTTTGAAAACTTAAAAGCCGTCGCCGAAGCAGCAGGTGGCTCGCTCGATAATACCGTTAAACTCAATATTTTCTTAACCGACCTTGATAACTTTGCCACTCTCAATGAAGTCATGGCCCGTTATTTTAGCGCCCCGTATCCTGCTCGAGCGGCAGTGGGTGTTGCCTCCTTGCCGCGTAATGCCTGCGTAGAAATGGATGCGGTGCTTTATCTCGGCTAAGCCATTAAACAAGCCACCTACACAAAGCAAGCACAGTGCTCATAGCTTTGCTTAAGTGCGCAGCAATTACTGAATAAAGTCAGCCAGCTGTGCCTGATAACCTTCACGGTAGCTCGGGTACTGTGGCTGCCAGCCTAACGCTCGGGCACGGGCATTACTGCAACGTTTACTTCCTGAGCGAGGCTGCAAAACCAAATCTGGAACGCTGCTTGCTCCCAGCTGTTCTTGTAACCAAGCCACCACCTCAGCCTGCTCAACCGGTTGATTGTCCACACCTAAATATATCGACTCAACCTGCTCACCCTGCGCATCGGCCTGTATAATTCGACTGATTAACGCCGCTGCATCATCGGCATGAATACGGTTAGTAAAACTGTGTGAGTGCGCGGCATGGTAACCTTCAGCCACACGCTTTAATAACATGTCACGCCCAGGCCCATAAATACCCGTTAAACGTACAACAGTACTGGGGTGCCCACTGTTTAATGCACATTGCTCTGCGGCTAAAATAATCTGCCCAGACCAACGTCGCGGCACTGTAGGCGACTCCTCATCAATCCAGCTGTCATCATCTTGCCCATAGACGCTGCTACTAGAAACAAAAACCACTCGCTTAGGTTGCTGTTGATGCTCAGCCAACCAAGCATACAGATGGCGCTGCCCTTGCACATAAGCCTGCTGATAGGCCGCTTCATTGCTACTTTGCGCTGCCATAACATAGAGCACATAATCAATGGGCTGCTGCGGCCACTGCGCGGGGCACTTAGCTTGGCTTAAATCAGCTGTGACAGGTATCACCCCAGCCGGCAATAACGCCGTATTGCGCCGCAAACCGTACACTAAACAACCTTGCTGTTGCAGCAATACCGCCACACGGCTACCTATATCACCACAACCCACCACTAAAACCCGTGTTTGCTCAGGCTTCACTATTGAATTCATGCGCTGATTACCCACTAAAATAATTGGTCAATAATTAATGTAACAGCTATCCTTAGGTCAATCCTAATCGGAATTCGCTATGACTCTTACAGAACTTCGTTACATTATTGCTTTAGCGCAAACTCGCCATTTTGGTCGTGCCGCAGAACAGTGCCACGTCAGCCAGCCCACTTTATCTGTTGGGGTGAAGAACCTCGAAGAAGACTTAGGCGTGCTGATTTTCGAACGCAGTAAAAGTGCCGTGCGCGTCACCCCGGTAGGTGAAGCCATTGTTGCCCAAGCGCAGCGCGTTATTGAACAAGCACAAAGCATTCGCGACTTAGCCCAAGCCGGTCAGAACCAGTTGGCCGCACCCTTACGGGTGGGAGCGATTTATACCGTAGGGCCTTACTTGTTTCCACAAATGATTCCATTATTGCACCGCAGCGCACCAGAAATGCCCTTGTATATTGAAGAAAACTTCACCCATGTGCTGCGTGAAAAGCTACGCAAAGGTGAGCTGGACGTAATTATTATTGCGTTGCCTTACCAAGACACCGACGTGCTGACCAAAGCGGCTTATAAAGAGCCCTTTTGTGTGCTGTTGCCGGCAGATCATCCATGGACTGAAAAAGATCACATTGATAATGACCAACTCAATGACAAAAGCTTACTACTGCTCGGTGAGGGCCATTGTTTCCGCGACCAGGTACTGGAAGCCTGCCCTGTGATGCTCCCCGGTGATCCCGAACAACGTTATACCACCGTCGAAGCCAGCTCCTTGGAAACCATTCGCCACATGGTGGCCTCGGGCTTAGGTATCTCGGTACTGCCTTTATCTGCAGTGGATAACCACCGCTATGCAGAAGGGGTCATTGAAGTGCGCCCCTTTACCGAACCCGCACCCACCCGCACCGTGGCCATTGCTTGGCGAGCAACCTTCCCGCGTCCTAAAGCCATTGATGTGCTGCTGGACGCCATTCGCCAATGTGACGCTGCCAAAGCTTATAACGGGTAATAAAATGACCGACTTGCTGGTGCATACTCCATTAACCGTTCTTAAAGGTGTCGGTCCAGCCATGGCAGAAAAACTGGCTAAAGTCGGCTTAGAAAACCTACAAGACATGTTGTTTCACTTGCCATCACGTTACCAAGATCGCACCCGTATTACCCCCATCGCTGCCTTACGCCCAGGCCAAGATGCAGTGGTAGCAGGCCGAGTGATGGCCGCTAATATTGTCATGGGTAAAAGACGCAGTTTACTGGTACGAATCCAAGACGGCAGCGGTGGGCTGAGCCTACGCTTTTTTCATTTCAGCATGGCGCAAAAAAATGCATTAAGTACAGGTGTGCAAGTGCGCTGCTATGGTGAAGTACGCCCTGGCGCGACGGGTCTAGAGATTTATCACCCAGAATATCGCATTCATAATGGCGAGCACGAACCCCCTCTGCACAGCACCCTGACCGCTATTTATCCCAGCACCGAAGGACTCACCCAACTGCGTTTGCGTAATTTATGTGAGCAGGCGTTAGCTTATTTAAACCCACGCAGTCTGCCCGACTGGTTGCCCGCTGAACTGATTCAACAATACCGTTTAGGGGCTCTAGATGAAGCTATTCGCTATTTACATAACCCACCTGCAGATGCTGATTTAAATGAACTGAGCGAAGGTGTGCATTGGTCACAGCGGCGTTTAGCCTTTGAAGAAATGTTAACCCACCAACTGTCTATTCAACGGGTTCGGGAAAGCCTGCGCCAACAAAAGGCCGCACAACTACCACCTGCGAAAACCTTCCCTAAAATATTTTTAAACAATCTCGGCTTTACTCCCACCGCAGCGCAACAAAGGGTCGGTGCTGAAATTGCTTGGGATCTGAGCCAAGACGCTCCCATGCTGCGTTTAGTACAAGGGGATGTGGGTGCTGGAAAAACCGTAGTGGCTGCATTAGCCGCTTTGCAAGCCTTAGAGGCAGGCTATCAAGTGGCACTCATGGCGCCCACTGAAATTCTTGCTGAACAGCATTTCATTAACTTTACCCAGTGGCTTAAACCGCTCAATATTGAAGTCGCTTGGCTGGCAGGCAAGCTCAAAGGCAAAGCACGCAGCAAAGCACTGGCACAAATTGCCGATGGGGTGCCCATGGTAGTGGGCACCCATGCGTTGTTCCAAGATGAAGTGCAGTTTCACAATTTAGCTTTGGCCATTATTGATGAGCAGCACCGTTTTGGCGTGCAGCAGCGCTTGGCATTGCGTAAAAAAGGTGTGGATGGTGTGTTCAGCCCCCATCAATTGATTATGACCGCCACCCCCATTCCGCGCACTTTAGCCATGAGCGCCTATGCAGATTTGGACACCTCTATTTTAGATGAACTGCCACCGGGCCGTACTCCGGTTAACACCCTCGTACTCAGCGACACCCGCCGCGGCGAAGTGATTGAACGGGTACGTGCAGCCTGCTTAGCAGGTCGCCAAGCGTACTGGGTGTGCACTCTTATTGAAGAGTCTGAAGAGCTCACCTGTCAGGCGGCAGAAAGCACCTTTGAGGATTTAACCTTAGCCTTGGCCGGACAAAAAGTTGGTTTGATCCATGGCCGCATGAAGGCCCCAGAAAAAGCCGCAGTTATGGAGTCTTTTAAAAACGGTGAACTGCAATTATTAGTCGCCACTACAGTGATTGAAGTGGGCGTGGATGTACCCAATGCCAGCTTAATGATTATTGAAAACCCAGAACGCCTCGGACTGGCACAACTCCATCAATTACGTGGCCGGGTGGGCCGAGGCAGTACCGCCAGCCACTGCGTGTTGTTATACCATGCACCACTGTCACAGATTGGTCGCGAACGCTTAGCCATTATGCGCGAAACCAATGACGGTTTTATCATTGCCGAAAAAGATTTAGAGCTGCGCGGCCCTGGCGAAATGCTTGGCACCCGACAAACCGGACTGTTGCAATTTAAAGTCGCTGACTTAATGCGCGATGCACCCTTACTCCCCGCAGTCCGTGATGCGGCTGGCCAATTACTGCAACATTGGCCACAGCATGTCAGCCCTCTTTTGCAACGCTGGCTTAAACATGGTCAACAATACGGACAAGTCTAAGCAGCGTTTTGCTCAATGATGCTGTAGTCTGACTGCTCATGGTTTATATGGTTTTAAGAGATTGCTATGCCAAATATACACCCCTTAGCAGTTGCCATTCCAAAAGAACTGGTGTATGCGGTGCGCTTTCAAGATAAGCCTGATTATCAAGGCCAGCACGCCCGCTACGCCAACCTCAATTGCTTGGCACAGTGCTTACTGACACAACATGGCATTGGCTGCACTCCCCATGACACGCAGATTCCAGAAAGCTTGTACCTGCGTTTAGGATTGACAGAAGAGCAGGCGCAACAAGCTGTGCAGCGAATCCTTAAGGCAGAACTGGCACTGCAGCGACTCACTCAGCAGTTTTCTCAGCATTAATCAACAAGAACTCCCGAACCCGTTGCGCAGCAGCATCAGGGTACTGCTGCATAAAACAATGACCGCCGTTGACCTGCTCAATCTCGACATTGGCATTATATTTTTGCCACAGTGCTGCTGATTTAGCGACAAAAGGAAAGCTTTCGGTGCCATACATAAACAGTACTGGAGTTTGCACTTGGCGCAAAGCACGCCATAAGCCCCGGGGCGCTGAATTGAAAATCGTCGCCTCCAACCTTGGCGAACACTTAAGCTCTACGCCACCCTCCCCCACTGCTCGCAAGCCATGCTCAACAAAGGCTTGCAAGGCATCTGCGCTCCAGCCTTTAAATGCTCCCCGACCCGTTAAACTGGCATATGCGGTTTGCCGATCGGGCCAGTGTTGGCGCCGTGCAGCTGTTCTTTTTGCTAATTTATTAAAAGCCAGCAAACCTAAATATTCACTACTGTGCATATAAAACTGTAAGGCAGGGGTAAAAATAACCGGATCCAACAATACCGCACGAGCAAACAGCTTTGCTTGCTGGGCCATAATTAAGCTGGTTAACACTCCACCTAAACTGTGCGCAGCAGCATACACAGGAACGTCAGAAAAAATACTGCGCTGCGCTTGGAAGACTTCCACCGCCAGTTCTGCGTTACGGTTCCAACCTAAAAATTCTGTTCCCGCATCGCTGTCCCCGTGCCCCTGAATATCACAGAGCCACAAATCAAAACTGGCGCTTAAATGCTGCAAGAAAGGCGTATAAACCCGCCCACAAAAACCATTGCCATGTAAAAAGTGCAACACCGGCTTACCACTGGGCGGGCTGTGCCAACCCCGTAAGGTAATTTGTGCTGAGCTGTGCTGCGACCAAGCCTCTAACTCCATGGGATTATCCTTATTATTGTGCATTGTTTGGGCTTAACCAGTCAGCAAGATTAAACAGCCAACGCCCCTAAAGCAAACCCACTGCACAACAGGCAACGCACTTCACCTCATTCACTAGCTTGGCTAAGATAGCAGTGTTCTCATATTCTTTTGGAGCTCTGTAATGCGCCTATTTTCTGCCCTACTGTTGATATTACTGAGCCCTGCTGTATTTGCCCAAGCCTGTATTATTGAATCCACCTCATCACAGGTTAAGGTGAAAATCTGCCAACAAAACAGAAGCATTCCATCCCAGCTGTTTAGAAGCAGCTTCTGCAAACCACAATTACAAGGACAAAAGACCACGGTGACCTTTGTCGAACAGTGCCCCATTGGCGCTTTCGGGGTATGCCGTAATGCGCAAACCCCTGGCGTACCCTATCAACAAGATATTCACTATTATGGAGTACGCAGTGATGCCCAATACCTCAAGCCAGCCTGCGAACGACAAAGTAAAGGGGTGTGGATGGCGTATTAAACAGCGAACCCATCACCTCATTCGCTCCAGTTCAAGCACAGCCTGCCCATTTACCCCAAGAGCAACTGCGTTCAATTTCAGTTAAAACGACTTTAAATGCATATTTATTGATATAAAAGAACAATAATATTCATTTGTTTATAGCTGATGCCAAGCCTAGGATTAAGTCATTGACTTAAGTCAATCAGTCTGTGGTAAGCCATACACCCCACCTGCTTACCGCAGTTGGTCTTGTTAGCACTGAAGGAGGCTGGCGCTGATCCACACCCTATGCTCAATAGCCGTGTGCTTGCGCTAGAAGCACTATGAACACAGCAACTCAACAAGCGCAAAGCTATAACTATAAGGTCATCAAGCAGTTCACCATTGCCACTATTATTTGGGGTGTACTGGGGATGAGTATGGGTGCCGTTCTGGCTTCACAACTGGTGTGGCCAGAACTGAACTTGGAATTGCCTTGGACAAGTTTTGGCCGCCTGCGCCCAATCCATACCAATTTGGTGATTTATGCTTTTGGCGGCTGCGCACTGATTGCCACATCCTTCTATGTGGTGCAGCGCACCTGCTATGCCCGCTTACCCTCTGATTGGGCGGCGAGTTTATTATTCTGGGGCTGGCAAGCCATGTTAGTGGTGACCATCGGCAGCTATGCGCTGGGCTATACCACCACCAAAGAATACGCGGAAATGGAATGGCCGTTAGCGATTGTGTTAACTGTGCTGTGGATTATTTATATGTGGCTGTTTTTTGGCACTATTATGCGCCGTAAAACCTCGCATATTTATGTGGCCAACTGGTTTTACGGGGCCTTTATGATTGTCACAGCCATGGTGCATATCATTAACCATGCGGCCACCCCGGTGACCCTGATGAAGTCCTACCCCGTCTACGCTGGAGCCACTGACGCCATGGTGCAATGGTGGTTTGGGCACAGTGTGGTGGGTTTCATTCTCTCGGTGGGCTTTTTGGGCATGATGTATTACTTTGTACCCAAGCAAGTGCAGCGCCCAATCTACTCCTACCGTTTATCCATAGTGCATTTCTGGGCGATCATCTCCATTTATATTTGGGCCGGCCCACACCATTTGCACTACACCGCTCTGCCTGATTGGGCGCAAAGCCTAGGTATGGTCATGTCAGTCATTCTATTGGTGCCCAGCTGGGGCGGAATGATTAACGGCATGATGACACTCTCCGGTGCTTGGCATAAATTACGTAGCGACCCGATCTTACGCTTTTTAGTGGTGTCCTTAGCTTTCTACGGCATGTCCACTTTTGAAGGGCCCATGATGGCCATCAAAACTGTCAACTCCTTATCCCACTACACTGACTGGACCATTGGTCACGTGCATGCAGGTGCATTAGGCTGGGTGGCAATGATTAGTTTTGGTAGTCTGTACCATATGCTGCCCAAACTTTGGAATCACCCACAGATGTACAGCATACGACTGATCAATCTGCATTTCTGGCTGGCCACTGCAGGCACAGTGATTTATATCGCAGCAATGTGGGTCAACGGCATTACCCAAGGTTTAATGTGGCGCGCAATTAACAATGACGGCACCTTGTCATACTCCTTTGTGGAAGCTCTACAAGCCTCTCACTTCGGTTATATTGCCCGATTATTTGGTGGCTCATTGTTTGTTTTAGGGGTGCTGATTATGCTGCTCAATACTTGGCTGACCTTGCGCCAGCCTGCAGCACAACATGATTATGCACATACAGCGATACCACAACCTGCGGAGGTTTAAATGGTCTTTTTTCTATTTGGATTCTTGTCGCTGGTGGCCTGCTACTGGTGCTTACAGCATATCAGTCAGCTGGATATGGACCAGGCAGCGATGCTGCCTTTTGCCGATGATCGACCGGCCGCACAAAGGGTTGAACGAGAAACCGGTTTGCCTTGTTTACCAGAACATTTAGCACAACAATGCGTATTAATCGCTTGAACTAACGGTGGCGCTCAACGACTGAATGGCGGTTTTGTTAAACAGCTGACCGCTGCTCAAGCTTTTCACTCCCACAACGGCAGTTTGCTGCCGTTGCCACCACTGCTCGTTACTCTATTGATTACAACCAACGCTCTTGAAACTGCTGCCAATCGACATTCTGCTGCATAATTTGTTTCAACACTGTTAATGCATGCTGTAAAGCTCCGCTGGTTTGCGCCTCGTTATACACCAAATATATCGGCCAAGAAAACTCAGGGGCATGGGGCACAGGCTGCAAACAACCCTCGCGAATATACTGCTCCACCACCCGGCTGCGAAAGTAGCCACGACCACCGTCTTGCAAAATGCTTTGTAAAGCTAAAGGCGCAAAATTACAGCGTAAAGCACTCTGCGCCTGCTCTGGCAACACAGCATCATGCTGCTGACGGAACAAGGTTCCCCAATCCACATAAATATAAGGCTCCGGCTGCTGCACTGATTGCACTTGCAGAAGTTTTTCTTCCAGCACATGCTCAACCTGCAGGCCTGGCCAATAATGCGGTTGATGCATTAATACCGCATCCAGTTCAGCGTTTTCTAATTGCTTACGTAAAGTCACCACATCATGCACCCGAGCGTCCACCGCATAACTGTTACGCTGCTGAGTCAGCTGCATAAACCAATCCTTAAGTAGCGGATTCCACAAGCTGGCCTCGGCAGCAATGCGCACTTGAACTTGTAAACCATCTGGCAAAGGCAGAGCCTTGCGCGCTGCCTCCCAGGTTTGCACCAACTGATGGGCAAACGATAAAAACTGCTCGCCATGTACGGTTAACCGAGCACCGGCACGGTTACGCACAAACAATGGGCAATTAAGCTGTGCCTCAAGATTTTTAACCCGCGCGGTGACAGTGGTTTGAGTCACGCACAGTTGTTCTGCTGCAGCAATAAAACTACCGCAACGCACAATGCTTAAAAATGTTCGCGCGAGCTCGATATCCACCTTAAATGCCCTTTATTAAAACCTCAATTGATATTAGCCTGATAACCCAAAACTTCTGAAGGCTAATTGTGTAAATAGTTCATAACAACAACTTTTAGTGCTTTTAATGGATATTGCACCGGAAAAAGCCAGTAAAGTTGCGGAAAACCTGCGCGCTACTGTCGAAAAAGAATCATTTAACATTCCAGAAGGCACCGACATTAAGCTCACTGTTAGTATTGGTGTTGCTGAGTATGCAGGTCACCCTGACTCGCAACAGTTATTAAACCGTGTAGATAAAGCCCTGTATAAAGCTAAAAACCATGGCCGCAATCAAATCGTTTTTGCGCAATAATGAGCCATTTGCACAGAACATATTTCAAATCAAAGACGCCCACCCTTACTCGGGGTATGTTCAGTTGCAATGTATCGATTTAAAGACATAAATAGCGCCAATATTAGCGGTATGCTTTATCATGCGCAAAGCAGCTGCGCTCAGTGGTTGCACTAAATGATAATTTCACTGTCTACCCTTTATTGCACTAACTTGTTACCAACTTTAATGGAGTTCACTTAATGCGCAAACTGTTAATGCCAGCCTTACTGCTTGCTGCCAGCTTATTTAGCACTGCTGTTCTAGCTTTAGAGCCTGTCGAAGGGCGTAATTATATTGCTTTAAGCAGCCCAGTCCCGACTCAACAACCTGAGAAAGTTGAAGTAGTCGCCATGTTTGGCTACAGCTGCCCATACTGCTATCAGCTGGAAAGCTCCCTAACACCTTGGTCAGCATCCCTAGCTGATGATGTGGACTTTATCCGCGTACCAGCCATGTTTGGCGGCACTTGGGATTTACATGGGCAACTGTTTTATACTTTGCAAACCATGCAAGTACTTGATCAAATGCATGACACCATTTTTGACGCACTACACAATGCAAACCGTAAACTCTCCTCAGTCAATCAAATTGCGAGCTTCGTTGCCGAGCATGGTATAGATAAAGAAGTTTTCTTGAAAACCTGGAACTCATTTAGTGTCAAAAGCCAAGTTGAGAAAGCTAAAAAACTAGCTCTAGCCTATCAAGTCAGCGGTGTCCCCACCCTAGTGGTTAATGGTAAATACCGTTTTGATGTTGGTATGGCTGGCGGTATGCAAGAAACTGTTGACGTTGCTGACAGCTTAATTGAGAAAGAACGCCATTCAAAATAGGAAGTTGCCGTGCTGATGCCCCGACGCTTTAGCCAAAAACGTTCAATTATTCGCCGCGATGCTGAGCATAACGTGCATTGCATCAGCAGGACGCTTCCTGCTGATCAACAGCGGCTGCGTTTATTGAGCTTTAATATTCAGGTGGGCATCAGTACCAGCGCGTACCGTCACTACGTCACCCGCAGCTGGAAACACCTACTGCCTCACCAAGAACGCTTCCAAAATCTTGAGAAGATCGGTTTCTTACTCAGTGACTACGATATTGTCGCTCTGCAAGAAGCCGATGGCGGCAGTTTACGCTCAGGTAATATCAACCAAGTTCAGCAACTGGCACAATTGGGTAATTTTCCCTACTGGTACCAGCAGCGCAACCGTAATCTTGGACCTTTCGCTCAACACAGTAACGGCTTGCTGAGTCGACTGCAGCCACAGAGGCTGGAAGACCACCCATTGCCTGGACCCGCTGGCCGAGGTGCTATTTTGGCGCAAATTGGCGAAGGGCCAGAAGCCATTGCAGTGGTTTCCATGCATTTAGCGCTGGGCACCCGAGCACGCAATCGACAACTGGGTTATATCCATGAAATTGTCAGCGATTACCAACATGTTGTATTGATGGGTGATATGAATACCCATGCAGAAAACCTTTTGCAGCATTCTCCATTAAGCAGCCTCAACTTACGAGCAGTACAAACCCAGGCCACTTTCCCGAGCTGGAAACCACAGCGCTGTCTCGATCACATTTTGATTAGTCCAGAACTTGAAGTTGAAAACATGTGCGTTTTACCCGTCCCTATTTCTGATCACTTACCGGTCGCTATGGATATTATTTTACCCAAAGCAATCGCTACTGATCCGCATCCACAATAAATGTGGAAGACATCATGGCCTTACAAAATGATGCTTCTGTATGGGAAGCAAAATACTTAGCTCTACTGCAGCAGCACGAAGCGCTTAAAGCACGCTTCGACCCCAGTGGCAAGGTTCTCAGGCGTACCCTGGCAAAAGAAGAGCATGCAGCAAGTAACAACGGCTCAACTGAACAAGCAAGCCAAGTTATCGCTGGGCACGCTCAAGCTGCCGGCCCCACAGGCAAAGTACCCCCAGATTTTACCAATATTGATTACAGTGTTTTAGCTGAGCACATTCAAAGTATCCTCAATAAAGTTCTCAATGAACTGCCAACCAGGATGCAAAACAGCAAACAAGTAACAGAGTTACGCAAGCGGGTTAACCATGATTTTCGTTGGTATAAACTGCCACCTTTATTGGGCGATATGTTTGCCTTTATCCGCGCTCAACACCTGTATGGCGAGCATGGACTGGAGCACTATTTATTACAATTAAACCAGCATTTAGCGCAGTTTAATGACAACTTACACAGCACTGCTAAGAATTACCGTGAGTCCATTGAGAACACCAAAAGTCTTGACAGCGACCTACGCCAACAAGTGACTCACTTGCAAGACAAGGTGCAGCTTTGCACGTCTCAATGCACATGCGCAACAAATGGAAAAAGAATCCCAGTCACTGTCTAAGCAACTTGAAAAACAGCGTCAAATAACTCTGCATGACACCCTCGCCGAGCTCCCTAACCGAGCGGCCTGGAATGAACGTTTTGCTCTGGAGCATGCCCGTATACAGCGTAACGGCAGCCCGTTGACCTTAGGGATTATTGACCTGGACCACTTTAAACAGATCAATGACAGCTATGGCCATTTAGCAGGCGATAAAGTATTAAAAACGATTGCCATTGAGCTTAAGAAACGCCTGCGCAGAACTGATTTTATTGCCCGCATCGGTGGCGAAGAATATGTTGTTCTATTGCCCGATACCCCTTTAGCCAAGGGTTACCAAGTCATGGAAAAGTTACGCTTGGCAATACAGAACCTCCCCTTCCACTTAAAAGACCAGCCGGTGACAATAACTTTTTCCGCTGGCGTGGGCGAAGTACGCGCTGATGAATCCATGAACGATGCTTTTGAACATATCGATCAAACTCTTTACATTGCGAAAAACGCAGGGCGCAATAGTGTTCGCAGTGCCGAACCTTTAGCAGCAGATCCCACCAGTATGCCCACTGCAGAAAATCAAACTGTCATTGAATGAGCTCCAAGTCCGCCAATTTTTCTCCAGAGCAATTAAGTCCGGTATCTTAGCCACCTCACCTTCGACACTCACGGCGTCTAACTCTAAGGGTTGTAAAGACTCATTAGCCAGACGCGGCAAGGCTTGAATTTGCTTACGGATATTATTCATACCAATAATGGTGTTGTGCATGACTTCGCTGCCTTTGTTGGCAATGGCTACCGAACGCTCAGCAACTGCAGCAGACTCAGCTGCGTTGGCGGATACTTGGTCAATGGAGACAGCCATTTCATTAATCGCCGCAGAAGCACCAGCAATTTCTTGCGCTTGGTGTTCAGCTGCTTCGGCAAGGTGCGCGGCGGGTGCTTCATTCTCTAAGAGAATTTCCACCACTTCTTCAAAGGCGCCCTGCAGTTGCGGAATGCTAGCGGCCAATACAGTAGCCACCTCGTGCAACGATACTACGGTCTGCTCACTGTCAACAATGATACTGGCGTCCGCCCTTAAGCTTTGCCGGACTTGCGCCACGGCGTCCATCTCTGTGGCAACTGATTGAGGTGCAGGCGGTAACTGTGTGGCTGGATTACCGCTCTGTAAATAGCACCAACAGGTTTCAAAGTCATTGCGGGCTTCTCTCAGCAAAGTAAAAGCTTGTCCTTTACCCACCGCTGCTTCTGCAGAGTTTTTAGCTATACGCTGTGACAATACCCGCAGTTCACCGGCATGGGTGATGTACTCTTTGTCATAGTTGGACTGGGTATTGGTGTAAATAAGTTTACAAACAACAAGATAATTGCTACTACCAACACCGCAAATAACACGCCAATCAGTGCATTACTGCGCAACCCTGCCAGTAAATGACTACTGTTTTTTGTTTTCTTCATAATTTGGCCCCCGCCTGGACCCGCTGATTTTCAACTTTGCAACACACTCAAAGGCCAAACAAAGCTGACCCACCTGATTCTTTACGACTACCCTGCTGAATTACGCAGCCTATGCCACCACATCTAAGAACTTTGCATCACGCGCCAAAGCATGGGGGCTAAACAACAACCAATAGTGTTGTGCACTTGCAAAGCCTCCTTGTAAAAAAGGTACAAACTCCCCCGTTACGTCTGCTGGAAGCTCTTGCGAATAGTCATCCACAGCAAAATGCTGCATGCCAAACAGCGCATCCACGGTTAGTTCAGCAAACACCTCAGCATATTCAACCACTAATAGTCGTCGGGATTTTTTTGCACTGGTTAACTCAGTACCAAAAAAGCCACACAGATCAATCACCGGTAATAAACGGCCACGCACGTTAGCCACGCCACTGACCCAGTGTTTAACCCCTGGCAGCAACGTGTAACGAGGCTCATGCAACACCTCGGCTATTTCACTCATGGGCGCAACAAAGTAGTGCTTACCTATGCGAAAGCCAATCCCGCTCCAAGTTTGTACAGTTTCCTGTTGTGCAGGTAAGCCAACCGACTGCGCACGGCACATGGCATCGATGTGCAGCAATAACTCATAAGGGCTGTGCTTATCGGTCATTTAATCACTCTGTTCTAGTTACCCTACAGGAGCAGTATTATTGTGCTAACACTGCATTTAAGGTGCTGATCAGTGTTGCCTCATCAATGGGCTTGGTTAAATAATCTTTTGCACCTTGACGCTTGCCCCACACACGGTCAGTTTCTTGATCTTTGGTGGTCACAATAATCACTGGAATGTGCTCAGTGTCTGCACTTTTGGTGAGTTGCCGAGTCGCTTGGAAACCGTTCAAACCGGGCATCACAATATCCATTAAAATGGCATCAGGCTGTTCTTGCTTTGCTAAGGCAACCCCGTCGGCACCATTTTCGGCTTTGTACACTTGGTGTCCATTTTTCTCTAATATCGCCGCCAACTTGTACACTTCTGTTGGCGAGTCATCCACAATTAAAATGCGAGCCATGCGTCCCCCGTAGTTAATAAAAGTGCTCAGTACTGCTGATTAGTCAACGCTACTGCTCAATTAAGATGCGCTATCCACTGGCACAAAAGATGGCACATGCTCTTTAATAGCACCCAGTAATTCATCTTTACTAAAGGGTTTGGTTAGATACTCATCAGAACCGACAATACGACCCTTAGCTTTATCAAACAAACCATCTTTTGAAGACAGCTTGACATCCTCCCCGACCTAAAGGGCGGGGATTCCCACTGCTAGACGGCCATGCCCGACCGCGAGAATGTTCTTTGCCGCATTAACATCGCGGTCGCTATCTGAACACCCTTGTTCTGTGAGTGAGTGAATGCCTTCATATATATGGCATTGTACGTTGTAGACTGATCTACATAGAAGCGTCATGAAGCTTCCCATAGACAATCTCTAGTTGTTTTTTAAGCTCTCGATTCTCACTCTCAAGTTCTTTAACTCTTGCCTTTAGTGTCGTCACCAAGGCTTGATTTGAGGCTTCTGAAGCGCGTTCAGATTCTTTGTGGGCTTTCGGTTGATTGCCGGCTTGCTGGTCTCTTAAGCGCTTGATGCGGTCAGCAAAGGCAGGCTCCCTATAAAGC
>DASROA010000059.1:0-5362 GCA_035647115.1 Thiopseudomonas sp.
ATTATCAGTTTCGCGAAAGACCTCGTACTTTTAGTGCGAGGATGGATAGCGAGGGCGGCGCAAGCCGCCCCTTAATAGACTGCTAAAGTATTGGCGCTAAGGGTAAGTACTGGTATTGTATACAGCATGATTAAGCACACCAAAACACTCAAAGTTCGTATCAAGGATAAGCACATTTCATTGCTGCGCAAGCAAGCCATGGCCGTGAACTTCGTCTGGAACTTTGTGAATGAATTAAGCCAGCGCTCGATCAAAGAGCGCAGTGTGTTTCTATCAGCTTACGATATGCATCCCTATACGAAAGGTGCAGGCAAGGAACTGGGCTTGCACAGCCAAACCTTGCAGTGCATTGCTGGTGAGTACGTGACTCGCCGCAAACAGTTTAACAAGACCAGGCTGAACTGGCGCAAGTCAGGCGGCGTACGCCGCTCATTAGGCTGGATTCCGGTAAACACCGGTGCAGCACAGTGGAAAAGCGGGCAAGTCTATTTCAACGGCCAATACTTTGGAGTGTGGGACAGCTACGGCCTTGGCCAACACCGTTTTCGTACTGCCAGTTTCAATGAGGATGCGCGTGGCCGCTGGTACTTTAATGTGGTGGTGGATGTGCAGTCAGAGATCCCAGTCGGACAAGACCGCATCGGTATTGATCTAGGCTTAACGGATACGGCCACCTGCTCAGATGGCACAAAGCTGGAAGCCGGTCGTTTCTACCGTGGCCTTGAAGAGAAATTAGCCATAGCGCAACGGGCTAGAAATAAAACTCAAGTCAAAACCATTCACGCCAAGATTGCTAACCGTAGAAAAGATACGCTGCACAAGTTCAGTCGCACGCTGGTCAACCGCTGCGGTGAGATCTATGTGGGCAATGTCAGTAGTTTAAAACTCGTTAAAACCACGATGGCCAAGTCAGTGTTGGACGCTGGCTGGGGTCAATTAAAAACAATGCTGAAGTATAAAAGCGATCACGCTGGCATTGTTTTTAAGGAAGTGAACGAGGCATACACCACCCAAACCTGTAGCTGTTGTGGCGCACTGCCCGATAGCAGGCCGAGAGGTATCGCAGGGCTTGGAATAAGAGAATGGACGTGCAGTGCGTGTGGTGTCACGCACAGCGACCGCGATATAAACGCGGCCAAGAACATTCTCGCGGTCGGGCATGGCCGTCTAGCTGTAGGAATCCCCGCCCTTTAGGTCGGGGAGGATGTCAATGATCCAGTCTATGCCCTAGCCGATGCATAGGCGTACATATGCTTGCTTGGCCAAACCTATAACAATAAGACGAGTAGCAATGAATCGATCTATTAGCGAATTGCGTAAGTTCGTGTCACCTGAGATTGTCTTTGGTGCCGGTTGCCGCCACCGTGTCGGCCATTTTGTCAGCGCCTTTGGTGCCAATAAAGTATTGATTGTCTCTGATCCTGGCGTACAAGCTGCGGGTTGGGTGACGGACATTGAAGTCAGCCTGCAAGAGCAAGGTATTAGCTACCATGTGTTTACTGAAGTTTCGCCCAATCCACGTGTCGAAGAAGTGATGCACGGTGCCGAGATTTACAAAATGCACGAGTGCACCGCGATTGTTGCCGTGGGCGGCGGCAGTCCGATGGATTGTGCCAAAGCCATTGGTATTGTTGCCGCTCATGGGCGCAGTATTTTAGAGTTTGAAGGCGTAGATACAATTCGCCTGCCCAGCCCACCGCTGATATTAATCCCCACTACTGCTGGTACTTCGGCGGATGTATCGCAGTTTGTGATTATTTCCAATCAGCAGCAACGGATGAAATTCTCCATTGTTAGCAAAGCTGTGGTACCGGATGTGTCGTTAATTGACCCTGAAACCACTCTGACTATGGACCCATTCCTCGCTGCCTGTACTGGTATTGATGCCTTGGTGCATGCCATTGAAGCCTTTGTTTCGATTGGCAGTGGACCGCTAACAGATACGCATGCACTGGAAGCTATACGCTTGATCAGTGGCAACTTGATTGAAATGATCGCCAATCCAGAAGATATCGTCTTACGCGAGCAAATTATGCTGGGCAGTATGCAAGCAGGATTGGCTTTTTCTAATGCGATTTTAGGCGCGGTGCATGCCATGTCGCACAGCTTAGGTGGTTATCTGGATTTACCCCATGGCCAGTGCAATGCCACCTTAATTGAGCATGTTGTGGCCTTTAACTTCGATGCTGCGCCTGAGCGTTTTACTATTATCGCGCAAACCTTTGGTATTGATTGCCGTGGTCTGACTCCGCCACAGGTTCGTCAGCGTTTAATTGATTACTTGATCGCCTTTAAACAAGCCGTGGGCTTTAAAGATAGCTTGGCGACTTATGGCGTGAGTCTTTCAGATATTCCGTTTTTATCACGTCATGCCATGGGCGATCCGTGTATTTTGACCAACCCCAGAAGTTCGAATCAGCGTGATATGGAAGTGGTATATGGCGAAGCACTCTAAGCACACATTAGATGGTTTATTAGGTTTAAGTGACCAATCCGCGCGCAAAAGTCATTACCCTGAATTACTACTGCAGCTGGACGAAGTCGAGCGTGAACGTAACCGTTATAAATGGCTGTTTGAACATGCCACCTATGGTATTTTTCAAGCTCATATCGGTGCGGGCTTTCGCTCGGTTAATCCAGCACTAGCGCGAATGCTGGGCTATAGCAGCGTGACTGAGTTGTTGGCGATCAGTGGCTTTGAGACAGATGATTTGTTTGTTGCTGGCACTGCTGAAGTGCAGAAAATACGTGCAGAACTCTTACAAAAAACCATCGTGCGTGACTATGAAACTCGTCTGCTATGTAAAGACGGTAAGCCGCTCGATGTATTAATGAATATTCTGCTCAAAGATGATGAACCCGGTGTGCTGGAAGGTTTTGTTGCGGATATTTCTGAGCGCAAAAAAAGCCAACTACGGTTGCAGCAACTGAATCAAGAGTTGGAGCAGCGCGTGGCCGAGCGCACCAGTGAGCTGCAGCTGAGTAATGAAGACTTGCAGCAACAAATCACACAGCGCAAGCAGATGGAAACGGCCTTACGCGAAGCCCGTGATGCTGCCGAAGAAGCCAATCGCAGTAAAGACAAGTATCTTGCTGCTGCTAGCCATGATTTATTGCAGCCGTTAAATGCTGCGCGTTTATTGATGTCGACATTGCGTGAGCGTCAGCTGCCATCGGCTGAGCAACACTTACTCGAGCGTGCACATATGGCACTTGAAGGGGCTGAAGATTTATTGGCAGACCTGCTGGATATTTCCCGTTTGGATCAGGCGGCTGTCACTCCGTCGTTATCAGTGTGCTGCATCCATGAGATGTTTAGCACCTTAGTGTCAGAGTTTGAGCCAGTGGCACAGGCGCAAGGTTTACAGTTAACGTTTTTCCAAACCGGCTTATATGCCCACACAGACTGTCATTTATTGCTGCGTATTATTCGCAATTTTCTGAGTAATGCCTGCCGTTACACTGAGTCTGGGCGTATTTTACTGGGCGTGCGCCGACGTGGCGAGAGGGTACGTATCGAAGTCTGGGATACCGGTCCGGGCATTGCGCTTGATCAGCAGAAAAAGATTTTTCAAGAGTTTAATCAGTTGGGCAGTCAACAGAGCCATGGTCGTAAAGGTGTGGGTTTAGGTTTAGCTATTGTTGAGCGCATTGCCAGTGTTTTAGGGGCGCGCATAGGCCTAGAATCACAGGTTGGGCGTGGCTCATGCTTTAGTGTAGATGTGCCACTCAGTCGTGAGCCGCTGCAGCGTGCTGCAGTCAGTTTACCTTGCCCAACAGCATTGCATAGCCTGCAAGGTCAGCGGGTTTTAGTGATTGATAATGAGCCGGAAATTTTGCACAGCATGGCAGCATTACTAACTCAGTGGCAGTGCGAGGTGTTAGTGGCGACAGATTACAGTGGCGCTATTGAAGAGTTGGATGACCATGCACCGGATTTAATTATTGTTGATTTACATCTAGACAATGATGTGACTGGCTTAGCAGTGGTGGAGCAGCTTAGAGCGTATTTTGCTAAGAGCATTGCGGCCATTTTGATCACTGCCGACTATACCGATACCGAGCAGCTGTTACGCAAAAAACTCGGCATTCCTTTACTGACTAAGCCAGTCCGCCCTGGCAAGTTACGCGCAGCCATGAGTCATCAGCTCAAATTGACAGGTAGTTAAGATACCGAGGCGTTTTAAACGCCTCGGTATAAGCGCTACAAACCTTCACGTTAGCCTTGGTCTGCTAAATGTGTTGGCCTAAAGACCAACCTATAACAAGCGCAGTCTATTGAGCTAAATAACTCATGCCTTCTTCCAGTCCCGCTACCGTTAATGGATACATTTGATCTTCAATCAATTCACGCACCATGGATATGGAGTGGGTGTATTGCCAGGCGTGTTTTGGATAGGGATTGAGCCAGACAATTTTTTTGAATTTCTGCATAAAGCGCTGCATCCACAGATAGCCGGGCTCGTCATTCCAGTGCTCGACGCTGCCGCCGCGATGGGATATTTCATACGGCGACATGGCTGCATCGCCAACAAAAATCACTTTATAGTCAGCGCCGTAGGTGTTGAGCACATCTTGCGTGGGGATACGTTGCTCAAAGCGCCGTGAGTTATCTTTCCATAAACCTTCATAGATAAAGTTATGGAAATAGTAATATTCCATATGCTTAAACTCGGTCTTACAGGCGGAAAACAATTCTTCGCAGACTTTAATATGCTCATCCATCGAACCGCCGATATCAAATAAGATCAGCAGTTTGACCGTATTGCGGCGCTCAGGGCGCATTTTAATATTCAGCAGACCACCATCACGGGCGGTGTGATCAATGGTGCCATCCAGATCAAATTCATTCTCAGCGCCTTGGCGAGCAAATTGACGTAAGCGGCGCAGAGCTACTTTGATATTGCGCGTACCAATCTCAACTTGATCATCCAAGTCCTTGTATTCGCGTTGCTCCCAGACTTTAACCGCACGACCTTGACGCTCGCCGTCACTGCCGATACGAATGCCTTCAGGGTTATAACCGCCTGAGCCAAAGGGGCTGGTGCCGCCGGTGCCAATCCATTTGCTACCGCCTTTGTGTTTACCTTTTTGCTCTTCAAGACGCTCTTTAAAGGCTTCAATCAGCTTATCCAAGCCGCCGAGTGATTTGATTTGCTCGCGCTCTTCAGCACTCAGCGAGCGCTCAAATTCTTTACGCAGCCACTCATCTGGAATCAGCGCTTCAATATGCTGATCCAGATTTTCAATGCCTTCAAAGTAGGCAGCAAAGGCGCGGTCAAATTTGTCGTAGTGGCGCTCATCTTTAACCAGAATCGCTCGGGCTAAGTAGTAGAACTCATCCATATCGGCAAACACGACG
>DASROA010000060.1:0-7935 GCA_035647115.1 Thiopseudomonas sp.
CTTGGCTGCTCTAAAGATGGCGAGCTTACCGCAGCTATAGCAACCTGGGGGCGGCATTTGGCCTTATCTAAAGCTGTGCTCAATCAACAAAAAAAGCGTGGCGTGTTTGATTTAGGTAATGCGGAAATCATTCTGCCGCAAGCGCCCGAAACAACCATTAACCTGCGCCATAAAGGCCGTTATATTTCTGAGTTGCATGCGCAGCGTATCAGTACCTTAAAAGAGCAAAAAGAAGGTTTAGCGTTGGCCCGTGAGCCGGAGCAGTACAGTAAAAAGTTTCGTTATAATCAGCGTCGCGAGTTGCGCTTATTAGAAGAGCAGGGTGGTGCAGTGCTGCCCGTGAGTGATTTATCAGCAGCCGAACGTGCGCAAATGTACACTCAATTGTTTGAAAAGCGGTGGGACTTTGCAGTGCCAGGCAAAGATTACCTTGAGGACGTCTTTAAGCTGTTGAATGAGTTTATGGTGGGTAGTTTTATCACCATTGATGAGGTGCCAGCAGCCTTTCAAGTGTTGTACCGGGTCGAGGCGCCTGAGTGGGTCAGTGTTGAGTATATTAATGGTGGAGTTGATCCAGAGTACAACGCGATGAGCCCAGGCAGTGTGTTAAGTTATGTGAACACACAGGCCCAATGGCAGCAGGCACGTGAGCTGCAAAAGCCGTTGCGCTATTCCTTTGGCCGAGCGGACCGTGAATACAAAGACCGCTGGTGCAATCGTTTTGCAGTGTATGAGGTGTCCTGATGACTGTGCGAAAACAGCAATTGCTAAGGCTACATCGACGAACCAAGCGACGCCTGCTGCTGGCGGTATGTATAGGCGTGTTGATTCTTGCCCTTATCGGCCCACTGTGGCTGGTACCCTTAGTTTTATTAGTGCTGTGGATTGGTCATGAAGCGTGGTTTTCGGATCATCTGTTTTATTCGCCAGAAGAGGATTACCGCTATCGTTTCCCCGAGCATATCCAACCGCTTGGTGCGCAGCTTGTGGATGGCTGTTTGCAGCTAACGGAAGAACCTGCAGAGGATATGCAGCTGCATTCCGCCACTATTATTGCCAAAATCCATATCAGCAGTGATCGCTTAGGCCGTTGGTTTGACCCCAGTGTGAGCGTGGGTACTGATCGACAAACCTTCGAGCGTGGTGCGCAAGGCATCCGCTATATCAATTTAACCGGCCAGGCCGATGCGTTACTCAATCAAAGCTTGGCACTGCAGGGACGTTTTTGTAGTGTCGCTGAAGCTGTGCAGCTGTATGTATTTGAGCAGCCCAGCCCTGTTTCTGAAAATATAATGATCCTCGCACCCCATGCCGATGATGCGGAATTGGCAGCGTTTGGCTTGTACAGTAGCGCAGACAACGTCAGTATTGTCACCTTAACTCAGGGTGAAATTGAGGCGCAGCATTATCAGCGCCTGGGGTTAACGCAGCAGCAGGCTGCGCAGCTGAAGGGCCGTTTGCGCTCTTGGGACAGCATTGCCATTGCCCTGTGGGGTGGGGTACCGCAGGGCAATTGTGTGCAGCTGGGCTATTACTGTATGCAGTTGGCCAATATGGCCGAGCAACCGGATATGCCTTTTGGCTCCATTGAGTCCGGAGAAACCAATATCGGTAATATGCGCCAACATAATTCAGTGCAGTTGCCTGCCGATGAAACCGGTTTGCCCACTTGGAATAACTTAGTGGCGGATTTAGCCGCCTGTTTAATGCACTTCAAGCCTGATGTGGTGGTGATGCCGCACCCTGAGCTTGATCCACATTCTGATCATATTGCGACGGGCCAAGCCTTGTATGAGGCTTTAGAACACAGTGACTGGCGTCCGCAGCGTTTGTTCTTGTATGCCAATCATTTGCATGACAATGACCGTTGGCCCATGGGTGATGCCAATACCGGCGTGCCTTTGCCACCGGCGATGGTGGAGCTGCCGGCTGACGAGCTGTTCAGTTATGTATTGGATGAGCAGTTACAGCTGGATAAAGCCATGGCGCTGTTGATGGAGCATGATTTACAAGCCCCACCACCTTTGAAAAGACGTATCCGGCGGATAATCCAACAGCTGCTCACCGGACGGCGCTGGCCGAAAACCGGTGAGAATGAGTTTTTACGTAAAGCGGTACGCAAACATGAGTTGTTCTGGGTGCGCAAGCTTTAATGTGAGCCTCTACCCTTTCCTGCATATTTTATTGTAGGTCGCCCTTTTAAGGGCGACACAAGAAGGGCACACAAGGCTGCATTAACAGGCCGTTTACAACGGCCATGTCGAGGCTAAAGCCGCGACCTACGAGAGGATGCAGGGTTGTCAGCTAATCAATAACGCCGGTGACCCGTACTCGGCGGCTGGCTGCTGATGCAACTTCTTTTGTGCTGGCGATATGTTCTGCATAGTACTCATCAATCCAGTTCTTTAGCGCAATCAGCAAGCCTAAAACTAAAAACGCGCCGGGCGGTAAAATAGCCAGCAGAAAGCCTTTGTAATCAGTAAAGACCACCACTTGCCAGTTCTCAGCGATGCTGCCAAACAGCAGGTGCATATTGGTGAACAGCATGCCAGTGCCCAACAGTTCACGGCTGGCGCCAATGGCTACAAGAACCAAAGCAAAGCCGATGCCCATCATTAATCCATCGTAACTGGCGCGCAACACTGAGTTTTTGGCGGCAAAGGCTTCAGCGCGCCCCAGAATCATGCAGTTGGTGGTAATCAGGGGAATAAAAATTCCGAGAATTTGGAATAACTCGTAGGTGAAGGCTTGCATCAATAGCTCAATGCAGGTGGTCAAAGCGGCAATAATCATCACAAAGGCAGGCAAACGCACCGCATTGGTGACTGCATTACGAATTAACGACACCGCCACGTTAGAGCCAATTAACACCAGTGCGGTGGCGATGCCTAAGCCTAGGGCGTTGACTGTGGAGTTACTGGTCCCCAGTAGAGGGCATAAACCGAGTAATTGCACTAAGCCTGGGTTGTTTTTCCATAAACCATTGATAGTGATTTCACGGAGTGATGTGTTCACTGGCTCACCTCATTGGTATTTAAAGGTTTAAAAAGTTCTGGGTGGTGCTGATCGAAATACTGCAGGGCTTTATGCACCGCTGCGACCACAGCCCGCGGGGTAATGGTGGCGCCGGCGAATTGATCAAAGTCCCCTTGATCTTTTTTCACCGCCCAACCGCGCTGTTTTGGATTGGTTAAGCTTTTGCCGTCAAAACTTTTGATCCATGGGCTTTTATTCAATTCAATTTGATCACCTAAGCCGGGTGTTTCTCGATGTTGAGTGACCCGCACACCACTTAAGGTGCCGTCTCGCATAATCCCCACCAAGAGACTGATGCTGCCGCTGTAGCCATCAGGGGCGTTAACTTGCAGGATCACTGCTGTGGGTTTTCCCTGGTTGCTGGCTAAATAAGCTGGGGTTTCTGTGCGGTGGCCTAATAGCGGCTCGTTTAAGTAGATCACATCTTCCAGCAGTTCATTGTCATAGCTATCAGCGGGTAAAATTTCACCCAGCGCGCGGATTTGCGCAGCGCGTTCAGCTTCGGCAATTCGTGACTGAGTGCCTTGTTGAGTAATGGCAACCACAGCCACAGTAATTGCCGCAAATAGCGCAAGAACCAAGCTGTTTTTCAGCATTGAGCGACTGAGTTCTGGCAGCATGTTAATCTCCTGCCTTAAAACCGCGTTTAGCAGTTTGATGCCCATAAGTGCGCGGGCGGGTGAAGTAATCAATGGTGGGTGCACACAGGTTCATTAACAACACTGCAAAAGCAACGCCGTCTGGGTAGCCGCCCCAAGTGCGGATAATATAAATCAGCACACCAACCCCAACGCCGAAGATTAAGCGGCCTTGTACGCTGGTGGCGCTACTGACTGGATCAGTGACAATAAAAAATGCACCTAGCATGGTGGCGCCGCTGAGCAGGTGAAAGAGCGGTGAGCCATTGGAATCTGAGCCGCTGCCATTCCAGAACAGCAAACTCATAATAAACAGCGCAGCGAGCATGCCCACTGGGGCGTGCCAACTAAAGATTTTTTTACGCAGCAAGAATAAACCGCCCAGCAAGAAGGCCAGATTCACCCACTCGCTGCTGTAGCCAGCAAACAGACCGTAGGCGGGGTTGTCGGCCCAGAGTTCTTGTAGGGTTAAACTGTTATTGTTTTTCAGCACATCCAATACCGTGGCTTGACTCCAAGCATCGGGTATCTGATCACCAGAAAACACCAGCTGCAGGCCGCTGCTGACATCAATACTGTGCGCTGCGGGCCACAGCACCATGTCGGCAGGAAAAGACACCAGTACCACCACATAGCCCAGCATGGCTGGGTTGAACGGATTTTGCCCTAAACCACCGAATAATTGCTTGCCAAATACCACCGCAAAGCCGCTGGCCACGGCAACCAGCCACCAAGGTGAATAAGGCGGTAAGGCCAGTGCCAATAGCAAACCGGTCACCAGCACGCTGCAGTCTTTAAGGAAGAACAGCGCTGGGCGCTTGCGCAGGGCTAGGATGGCCGCTTCAAATAGCAGCGCAAAGCCACAAGCGAGAGCGATGTTCAGTAACGGGCCGATGCCAAAAAAGTAACTTAACGTCAGAATACCCGGCACGCAGGCAGCCATCACCAGCAGCATAACGCGCTGTGTGCGGTTGGCACCGGTAGCGTGAGGTGAAGTGATGCGTGGCAGAGTCATCGGTACTCCAAAATATATAAAAGCGCGGCGTTATACGCCAACGTCTTCGGTTTGATTAAGTTGTGCTAAGTGTTTTTCTGCTGCAGCCAGTTCGCCTTGCAAGGTTGCCAAGGTGTCTGCGTCCGCTTCAGCGCGTTGTGCTTTACGCAGTTCGGCGCGCTTCATGGCTGCGGTAATTTTGGCTCTGTTCAGTGCTTGTTCGGTAGCAGAGGGTTCAGGTTTAGCTGGTTTTTTGGCATCAGCGGCGGCTGGTTTTTTAGCCGGCATGACAGCGGCCAAGGCTTGTTGAGCTTTTTCTGCGTTAGCTTTAAGTTGCTCTACCTGTGCTTTGAGCTCGTCGGTACCGTGGGCTTCCAGCTGTTTTTGAGCCTTACGCAAGGCCACATTGGCCATGCTAGAGGCAATTCTAAGGCGTTTAACTTCATCCTCGTTGCTTTCAGCAGTAGTTTGCCCAGCCGCGGCGTTTTGCTTGGCTTTTTCAGCTTGTTTAGCTCTGCTGCGGGCTAAGCGTTCAGCACGTTCTTTACGGGCGGCTTCTTTGCGTTCTTCTTCTAAACGTAAACGTTCTTGGCGGAACTCAAAACGTTGTTTGGCGTGTTCCGCTTTTTCCAAACTTTTGGCCTGTTCGCGCATCTCCGCTTTGGCTGAGCGGTAGTACTGCACCAAGGGAATACTGGAAGGGCACACATAGGCGCAGGCGCCGCACTCAATACAATCAAACAAGTTATGGGCCTGCAGCTGATCATAATCATCGCCAAGGGCATAAAAGTGCAATTGTTGTGGCAGTAAGTTGGCTGGGCACACCTCTGCGCAATCACCACAGCGAATGCAGGGCATTGCTGGCGGTGGTGGCGGCAGCTCATCCAGTGTGGCGGCTAATAAACAGTTACTGGTTTTAATCACGGGGGCATCCAGGCTGTTTAAGGTAAAGCCCATCATCGGCCCGCCCATCACTAAACGGTGCAGCTGTGCCTGTTGCAGTCCAGCAAACTCAAGCAGCTCACGGGCTGGGGTGCCGATTAAGCACTCAACATTCATAGGGTTTTGTAGCGCTTGCCCGGTTAAGGTGGTCACCCGAGAAATCAGCGGCTTGCCTTCAATGACCGCATCGCGCACCGCCACTATGGTGCCGACGTTTTGACACAAAATACCTAACTGCGTAGGCAGTTGTGAGGAAGGCACTTCTTGTCCGGTAAGAATCTGAATCAGCTGCCGCTCGCCGCCAGACGGGTAAACAGTCGGAATGGACACAATATGGTAGTTGCGCTGCTTTAGCGCTTCGCGCATGGCCGCTATGGCTTCGGGCTTATTGTCTTCAATGGCGATCAGTACATTTTGAGGCTGTAAAATATGCACTAAAATATCGATGCCCAGCATCAGTTGCGGTGCTTTTTCGCGCATTAAAAGATCATCAGCAGTGATATAGGGCTCACACTCAGTGCCGTTGACGATCAAAGTGTTAATTGTTTGCCCATCTCTAGTGAGCAGTTTTGCCGCAGTGGGAAAACCAGCACCGCCGAGCCCACTGATGCCCGCTTGACGTATTTTTTCGAGCAGTTCAGCTGCTGCAACACTTTGGTAGTTAGGCAGCGGCTCAAGTGTGCACCATGTATCCAGGCCATCAGTATCAATGACAATGGCATCGTGCAATTGACCAGAGGCATGCGGATACGGCTGCGGGCCAATAAAGCTGACCGTGCCGGAACTGGGCGCATGTACATTGGCGCTCACGGTATGCGTTGATTCGGCAATCAGTTGACCCTTGAGGACATAATCCCCAACCTTCACGCAGGGCTCTGCATCGCTGCCGATATGTTGCAAAAGCGGCACTATCAGTTGCTTGGCCAGTGGCGCAGTTTGGATGGGCTGCTGGGTCGAGAGCGTCTTGCAGTCCGGCGGTTGTATTCCGCCACGCAATGGATGAATAGGCCAAGTGCTCATGAACTGGACTCCCGATCAGTTGCAATCAAAGTGCCCGGTGGTAAGGGTTGTTCCCATTTCCAGTCGTGCAAGCTGCTGGCCACCGGAATCATATCAATACAGTCGACTGGGCAGGGTTCTACACAAAGGTCACAACCGGTGCACTCGCTGACTATCACGGTGTGCATTTGTCGTGCGGCACCTAAAATAGCATCCACTGGGCAGGCTTGAATGCACTTGGTGCAGCCAATGCATTCATCTTCACGGATATAGGCAACCATGGGTAGTTTTTCGCCTTCCGCAGCGTCCAGCGGCTCAGGCTCGACTTCGAGCAGTTCCGCCAGCGCTTGAATAGTGGCTTCGCCTCCCGGTGGGCATTTATTGATTTTATCGCCGGCAGCAATGGCTTCCGCATAGGGTTTACAGCCTGGATAGCCACACTGGCCGCACTGGGTTTGCGGCAGTAGAGCATTGATTTGCTCAGCAATGGGGTTGCCTTCGACGCGAAAACGTATTGCCGCAAAGCCTAAAATCGCACCGAAAATTAAACTTAAAACCACCAGTGCAGTGACTGCAATTAGCACCATACTCATAATTTAATTAGACCGCTAAAGCCCATAAAGGCTAACGACATTAAGCCCGCAGTGAGCATGCCGATTGCAGCCCCTTGGAAGGGTTTGGGTACATCGGCAATGGCAATGCGTTCACGCATGGCAGCAAACAGCACCAGTACTAAAGAAAAGCCAATACCCGCAGCAAAGCCATTAACGCTGGCATGAATAAAGGTGTACTCACTGCGATTGGCGTTGAGCAGAGCAACACCCAGCACAATACAGTTGGTGGTGATCAGCGGCAGAAAAATGCCCAATACCCGGTACAGCATGGGGCTGGTTTTATTGATCACCATTTCAGTGAACTGCACCACCACGGCAATCACTAAAATAAAACTGATGGTGCGTAAAAATTCTAAGTCAAAAGGCTCAAGAATGTAGTGTTGCAGCAGATAACTGAATATAGAGGCCAAGGTGAGTACAAAAGTGGTGGCTAAAGACAGCCCTATGGCTGTTTCCACTTTTCTGGACACCCCCATAAACGGGCACAGGCCAAGAAACTGAACCAATACGAAATTGTTCACAAGAATGGCGCTGACGAGAATTAGTAAAAGTTCGCTCATGGCAGGTTATAGGGATTCATCTGACGGCAAATAAAGCTCGTATTATCGTGCAGCTCGATATAGCGCACAAGGTATAGTTTTGAAATTCTTAGCTTTATTTGATCTAAGACTATGTTTTTTCGCCTTAGATTGCCAGAAAAAGCAGTATTTTC
>DASROA010000061.1:0-11866 GCA_035647115.1 Thiopseudomonas sp.
TATAGGGGTCGGGAAAACCCAGTTTAGCCAATAATTGGCGCTCTAAATTTTCCATTTCTTCGGCTTCTTGATCATCTATATGGTCATAGCCGAGTAAATGCAAGCAACCATGGATCACTAAATGAGCCCAATGTGCTGTGATGTCTTTATTTTGTTGTGCAGCTTCAGTTTTAACAACAGGTACACAAATGACTAAGTCACCCAATAGTGGAATATCCAAAATGCCATCAGGGATCTCTGCTGGAAAAGACAGCACATTAGTTGGCTTGTCTTGACCGCGCCAAGTTGCATTAAGATGTAAGCCTTCTTCAGCGTCCACTAAGCGGATTGTCAGCTCAGAAGCCTGTTGCCGCTCGGCAAGGGCCAGGCGACACCAGTTCAAAAAGTCGGCGTGATTGGGCAATGGGCTTGCTGAGCTGGCCACTTGCAGGTCAAGTTCAATCAAGACTGCAACTCTCTTTTCGGTGGATTTTGTGTGCTTGTATCATGCTTTTCATAGGCTTCAACAATGCGCTGCACCAACGGGTGACGAACCACGTCAGAGGATTTGAAGTATGTAAAACCAATACCGGGTACATCGCTTAACACTTTGCTGACATGGATTAAACCGGAGGCTGTACCGCGTGGTAAGTCCACCTGGGTAATATCACCGGTGATAACAGCGGTTGAACCGAAACCAATGCGAGTTAAGAACATTTTCATCTGCTCGATGGTCGTGTTCTGGCTTTCGTCTAAAATAATAAAGCTGTTACTTAAGGTGCGACCACGCATATAGGCTAAAGGCGCCACTTCAATGACTTGTTTTTCAACCAAGCGCATCACATGCTCAAAACCCAGCATTTCATACAAGGCATCGTATAAAGGGCGTAGATAAGGATCAATCTTTTGCGACAAGTCACCGGGTAAAAAGCCGAGTTTTTCCCCTGCCTCCACAGCGGGGCGCACTAATAAAATACGCTGCACCTGCTCACGCTCCAAAGCGTCAACTGCACAGGCTACCGCTAAAAATGTTTTACCCGTACCTGCAGGGCCAATACCAAAGTTGATATCGTGCTCTAAAATGGATTTAACGTAACTTTGCTGGTTACCACCGCGCGGACGAATTACACCTTTGCGGGTGCGCAAGGTAATAGCGCTGCTCAGCTTGGCTGCGTTTGGGCTGGCCAACTCTTGCATGCTCGACTCTTGCAGAAACAAGTGCACTGTATCTGGGGTGAGATCAGTGTGTTTAGTTTCACGGTAAAGTCGACGCAACAGTTGTTCCGCAGCACGGGTTTGCTCGCGCGGGCCGAGCAGTTCGAATTGCTCACCACGGTTACGAATAGTGATATTTAATCGTTGCTCGATTAAATCCAAGTGCTCGTTATATTGACCGCACAAATTAGCAAAACGAGCGGCTTCAAATGAGTCGAGGGTAAAGCGATAAGTATCAGTTGAGGTGTTCAAGGGTTTGCAAAGAGCCTGCTTAATAAAAAATGAGTGATAAGGATACCGTTGCAAATGCAAAGCGGGAAGCGTTAAAAGGTCTAGGTTTTAATTGTTAGGCACGACAGATTTGTAATAGCGCATTTGCCCAACCTTTATGCTGCTATGCGGATGACCCGATTGTGGTCTTTTCACAAATATCAGTCAATGCTTGCGCCCAATAAGATTCGGCATTTAAGCAAGGAATCAGCACCAATTCTTCACCGCCAGCAGCAATAAAATCTTCACGGCCTTCAATGCCGAGCTCTTCTAAAGTTTCGATACAATCTGCAACAAATGAAGGCGACATTACCAGCAGCTTTTTCACACCGCGCTGGGCCAGCTCGGTGAGCGTGGCATCGGTATAGGGCTCAATCCATTTGTTACGTCCGAGGCGCGACTGGAAAGCCACTGACCATTGTTCGGGACGCAAACCGGCAGCATCGGCAAACAGTTGTGCACTGCGCATACATTGGGCTCGATAGCAGGTATCTAAAACAGCTTGATTAGCGTTATCACAACAGGACTTATCGGCCAGGCAGTGGCTGCCGGTAGGGTCGAGCTTAGTTAAGTGGCTTTCAGGGAGGCCGTGAAAACTCAGCAGCAAATGGTCGAAGTCGTGTTGCAGTTCAGCAGCACTGCTTTTCACCAGTGCGTCAATATAGGCCGACTCAGCATAAAAAGGCGGCACAACTTTTAAACCAATGGCCAGTTTATGTTTGCGGATGCAGCGCTCGGCTTCTTTAATGGCAGTGGTGGTGGTGCTGTCAGCAAACTGCGGATAAAGCGGAGCAAAAGTGACTGTTTTGACACCTTGCTTGGCCAGTTCAAGTAAACGACTGCTAATGGAGGGTTCACCATAACGCATGGCCAGACTCACAGGGCCGTGCGGCCATAATGGGCGCACAGCTTCAGCTAATTGCTGGCTTAAGACAATTAACGGTGAGCCTTCTGGCCACCAAATAGAGGCGTAGGCCTCAGCGGATTTAGCCGGCCGGCTAATTAGAATCAAACTGACCAGCAGGCGACGCACCGGCCATGGCAAGTCAATCACATGGGGGTCCATTAAAAACTGGTTCAGATAACTGCGCACATCTTTGACCGAGGTCGAGCTTGGCGAGCCAAGGTTAGTGAGCAGTAAAGCGTGATCAGACATGTCATGTACCCAATAAATAAGTATGCAAAAACATATTGTAAGGACTTGTGTTAGAAAAAGAACCCCTCGGGTAGCAAACGCCCATTAACGAGCAGTGTGCGCGAGCGGGGTTGAATGAGCAGAAAAAAATTAATTTGCATAGGCCTTAATAAATAAGTCGACCACACTTTCGACATGTTGTTGACTTGCGGCACGAACGTTCTCAGTTTGATAGTCAACTAAAAGTTGCAAATTGCGTGTGCCTTTCAGCAAAGCTAAAAAATGTTCTGCAGCCTGCCTGGGGTGTTTAATCACCAATTGCTGTGCCGCATTGATGGTGCTTAGCAGCTGCTCCATTTTATTAATAATGCGCAGTGCGGTTGCCTCGTAAAACAAGTGTGACAGTGCTGGATTAATAGGCGCATGACTGATAATCAGCCGATGCATGGCTAAGGACTCTGGGCTATCGACCAGGTTTTGAAAGCTATAAGCAATGGCCAACAAACACTCCTTTAAATTACTCGGTGGTGTGTCGACCGGACTGACAAATAACAGTGCCAATTGGGCCTCGCACTTGGCTTCTATGGCGGCACAAAAGAGGGTTTCTTTGTCAGTAAAATGATTATAAACAGTGAGCTTTGAAACCCCTGCTTGTTGGGCAATGGCATCCATACTGCTGCCTTCATAGCCGTGCTGTAGAAACAGCGTTTGCGCTGCATTAAGAATGGCCGCGCGCTTGCTGAGGCTTTTCGGGCGACCGGGCCCTGCCGTAGCGTGTTTATTCGACATATTAAACAAATAGTAAACTGATGAGTGTAGTATTCATACTATACTGGATCGGCACAGCTTTTCAGCCGTTATGTTTAAAGATCAGGTGATTTATGTTGCATCGTATCGTTTATTTAATGATGACCTTAGCGCTGCCATTGCTGTCGGCTTGTACTGCTGAAGAGCCGGTCACCAATAGTGTGCGGCCTGTGTTGGTGGTACAACCAAAAACCTCACAGGATATGACGTTATCTTTCCCCGGAGAAGTACGTGCCCGCTTAGAGCCGGAACTGGCTTTTCGGGTTGGTGGCGAAGTTATTGAGCGCTTAGTAGATGTGGGTGCTCAAGTGAGTGCAGGGCAGGTTTTAGCTAAGTTAGATCCAGAAGATGTGCGTTTGCATTTAGAAGCGATACACGCCCAAGTGGCGTCTGCTCAAGCGAATCTAGAACTGGTGCGGGCTGAGCGTGACCGTTATAAAAAGCTATTGGATCGTCAGTTACTGAGCCATTCCCACTACGACAATGCCCAAAATCAGTTTAAAAACGGCTTGGCCCGACTGCGCCAAGCGCAAGCAGAGCTGGAAATTGCTAAGAATCAAGCCTCTTACACACAACTCAGAGCCCCACAGGATGGAGTCATTGCACAAGCACGGGTTGAGGAAGGACAAATCGTAGCGGCGGGTCAGACCGTCTTTGTGCTGGCGGTTGACGGTGAGCGAGAGGTAGCAATTAACTTGCCGGAGCATGCCATTGATCGTTTTAAAGTTGGCCAGCCGGTTGAAGTGTCGCTGTGGTCGCAACCTGATCAGCGCTTCGCTGGTGAGATCCGCGAAATTGCCCCAGCCGCTGACTCGCGCACGCGCACTTATGCAGCGCGGGTGGCATTTCGTACCGCCACAACTGCAGCTGAGTTAGGGCAGAGCGCTAAAGCGTTTATGCAGCCTGATTTGCAAGCGGGCTGTGCAGTGCCGTTAGCTGCGGTGACTGCCGATGCTGGGCAGGCTTATGTGTGGGTGGTTGATCCGCACAGCTCACAGGTGCAGCGGCGTGATGTGCTGCTTGGCGCCTTTGGGCAAACCTTTGCCTTGATCGTTGCAGGCTTGCAAGGCGATGAATGGCTGGTTGCAGCGGGGGTGCACTTATTGCGAGAAGGGCAAAGTGTGCAGCCTGTGGATCGCAGCAATCAACCCGTGCTATTTGACGTTAAGGAGTAACGCAGATGCGCTTTAATTTATCTGCTTGGGCGCTCAATAACCGTCCTTTAATTTTGTTTAGCATGGTGCTGCTGGCCATTATTGGCAGCATGTCCTATAGCCAGCTCGGACAAAGCGAGGATCCACCGTTTACCTTTAAAGCCATGGTGATTCACACCCTGTGGCCCGGTGCGACCGCAGAAGAAATGGCTCAGCAGGTGACTGAACGCATAGAAAAGAAACTCATGGAAACCGGTGAGTATGAAAAAATCGTTTCTTTTTCGCGGCCCGGTGAGTCGCAGGTCACCTTTATTGCCGATGATGGCTTAACCTCCAAGCAAGTACCAGAATTGTGGTATCAGATTCGCAAAAAAGTCAGCGATATTCAGCATACGTTGCCACCTGGCATTCAAGGCCCTTTCTTTAATGATGAGTTTGGCACCACTTTTGGCAATATTTATGCGCTGACCGGTGCAGGATTTGATTACGCCACATTAAAAGATTACGCCGACCGTGTGCAGTTGCAGCTGCAGCGGGTTAAAGATGTGGGCAAGGTGGACATCTTAGGCCTACAAGATGAAAAAATATGGGTGGAGCTGTCCAACACCCAATTGGCGGGTTTAGGCTTGCCGTTACATGCGGTGCAGCAGGCCTTGGCCGAGCAAAATAGCGTCTCGGCTGCGGGGTTTATTGAAACAGCTAGCGACCGTGTACAGCTCAGAGTCAGTGGCCGCTTTGAAACGGTGCGTGAAATTCGCGAGTTTCCGATTCGCATTGGCGAACGCACTTTCCGTTTAGGGGATATTGCTGAAGTACGCCGTGGCTTTAATGACCCTGCCGCACCGCGAGTACGCTTTATGGGTGAAGATGCACTGGCCATTGCCGTCGCCATGCGTGATGGCGGCGATATTTTAGTGCTGGGCAAAGCCTTGGAAGCAGAGTTTGCACGACTGCAAGATACCCTGCCGCTGGGCATGCAGCTGCGTAAAGTATCTGATCAGCCGGCAGCAGTAAAAACCAGTGTGGGTGAATTTATTCAGGTGTTGGTGGAGGCGCTGGCCATCGTCTTATTGGTGTGCTTTGTGTCACTGGGCTTTCGCACCGGGTTAGTGGTGGCCACCTCCATTCCACTGGTGTTAGCCATGACCTTCACCTTAATGCATTACTTCGGTATTGGTTTGCATAAGATTTCTTTAGGGGCGCTGGTCTTGGCATTGGGCTTAATGGTGGATGACGCCATTATTGCGGTAGAAATGATGGCCATAAAAATGGAGCAGGGTATGGACCGCTTTCGCGCGGCCAGTTTTGCCTGGACCAGCACAGCTTTTCCCATGTTAACCGGCACTCTAATTACTGCAGCAGGTTTTTTGCCCATTGCCACAGCACACTCCAGTGTCGGCGAATACACTCGTTCGATTTTTCAAGTGGTGGGCATTGCCTTGGTGGTGTCTTGGGTTGCTGCGGTGGTTTTTGTACCGTACTTGGGGGATAAATTATTACCGGATTTAGCGCGCTTGAAAGCTGCGAAGCACGGCAGCAAACAAGGTGAGCATGACCCTTATGCAACGCCTTTTTATCAGCGGGTGCGGGCGGTGATTACCTGGTGTGTCAGTCACCGCACAGCAGTTATTGTAATCACCGTACTGCTGTTCGTCAGTTCGATTTACACCTTTCGCTTTGTGCCCAAACAGTTTTTTGCCGACTCCAATCGCCTTGAATTACTGCTGGATATTAAGCTGGCGGAAGGCGCCTCACTGAAAGCAACCCAGGCACATGTTGAGAAAATCGAAGAAATGCTCAGCACACGCCAAGGTATTGAAAACTATGTGGCCTACATAGGTTCAGGCTCACCACGCTTTTATTTGCCCTTGGATCAACAGCTGCCAGCCACCAGCTTTGCGCAGTTTGTGATGATTACCGAGGACCTTGAACAGCGCGAAGAGGTGCGCACTTGGTTAATTAACACCATGCATGAGCAGTTTCCTGAGCTGCGGGCGCGGGTAACGCGTTTAGAAAATGGCCCTCCGGTGGGCTATCCAGTGCAGTTACGCATAACCGGAGAGCACATTACCCAAGTGCGTCAATTGGCACGGCAGGTGGCAGCAGTGGTACGCGATAATCCCTACGTCAGTAACGTGCATTTGGATTGGGAAGAGCCCAGTAAAATTGTCCAATTGCAAATTGACCAAGATCGTGCCCGTGCGCTGGGTGTCAGCACCGCCAGTGTGGCCCAGTTTTTAAGGGGTGCTTTGTCCGGTGCCAGCGTCGGCCAGTTCCGTGAAGGCAATGAGCTGATTGAGATTTTGCAGCGCGGTACTGTAGAGGACCGAGAAAACCTTGCCGGACTGGGCAGCTTAGCCATTCCTACCGAACACGGCAGCAGCGTTTCACTGTCGCAGGTGGCCAGCTTGGAATATGGTTTTGAAGAGGGGGTCATTTGGCACCGTAATCGCTTGCCCAATGTCACTGTGCGTGCAGATATCTATGGCGAGCAGCAGGCGGTGGATGTGATGCAAGAGATTTTGCCTAACTTGCAAACAATTAAAGACAGCTTGCCCAGCGGTTACTTATTAGAAGTGGGTGGCACCGTTGAGGATGCTGCTCGAGGACAGCGTTCAGTGATGGCGGGTATACCCTTATTCCTCTTTGTGGTGTTGTCATTATTGATGATCCAGTTGCGCAGTTTTTCCCGCTCCGTGTTGGTTTTTCTAACCGCGCCACTGGGTTTGATCGGCGTTACGGTCTTTTTATTGCTGTTTAATCAACCCTTTGGTTTTGTCGCAATGCTGGGCACTATTGCCTTATCAGGTATGATTATGCGCAACTCGGTGATTTTAGTGGATCAAATTGAAACCGATATCAGCCAAGGGCATAGCCCCTGGCAAGCAGTGATTGACGCCACTGTGCGGCGCTTTAGACCTATTATATTAACAGCAGCTTCAGCTGTTTTAGCCATGATCCCATTATCACGCAGTGTGTTCTTTGGCCCCATGGCAGTGTCTATAATGGGCGGTTTAATAGTCGCCACTGTGCTGACTTTGTTATTCTTACCGGCACTGTACGCTGCTTGGTTCCGCGTAAAACAGGAATAAAGTGATGGCAAGCATTGATTTTTATACTGCAATGCTTGCCGCAACGACTTAGATGCTTGAAACTCTGCAAATATGAATATTTTGATTATTGGCCCAAGTTGGGTCGGCGATATGGTGATGGCGCAAACACTGTTTATGTGTTTGAAACAACAGCATCCAGATTGCAACATTGATGTGTTAGCGCCGGATTGGAGTCGGCCTATTTTGGAGCGCATGCCTGAAGTGCGGGAGGCACTGAGCTTTCCCTTGGGGCATGGGGTGCTCAATATTGCTGCGCGGCGTAAAATTGGTCGCCAATTTAAAGGTCAATATCAGCAAGCAATATTACTGCCTAACTCTTTAAAATCAGCGTTAACGCCCTTTTTTGCTGGCATTCCATTGCGTACTGGCTGGAAAGGTGAGATGCGCTATGGCTTGCTCAATGACTTACGCACTCTAGATAAAACGCGTTATCCGTTAATGATTGAGCGCTTTATGGCGCTGGCTTATCCGCCTAATACAGAGTTGCCAAAACCCTACCCACAACCCCGTTTACAGGTAGACACTGCAGAGCGTGACAATGCTTTAGCGGCATTTGATTTAAAACTGGCCGACCGTCCGGTATTAGTGCTGTGTCCAGGTGCAGAATTTGGTGATGCCAAGCGTTGGCCAGCCAAATACTATGCTGAAGTGGCCGAGGCGAAAATTCGCCAAGGTTGGCAGGTGTGGATCTTTGGCTCAAAAAACGATCACCCAGGTGGTGAAGAAATTCGTCAGCATTTAATTCCCGGCCTACGGGAAGAAGTTTACAACTTGGCCGGTGAAACCTCCTTGGCGCAAGCCATTGATTTAATGTCCTGTGCCAGTGCCGTGGTGTCCAATGACTCCGGTCTCATGCATGTGGCCGCTGCTTTGAATCTGCCTTTGGTTGCCGTATACGGCTCGACTTCACCAGATTTTACACCGCCATTGGCCGATCAAGTTGCTATAGTACGTACCGGTATTGAGTGCAGTCCGTGTTTTGATCGCACTTGCCGCTTTGGTCATTATGACTGCCTGCGTTTGCTCAAACCTGCGCGGGTCATTGAGGCGCTCACTGAGCTAATAGGCACCCCAATTTCATTATCAGAGTCTGTGAACTAGTGCGAGTATTGTTAATTAAAACCTCTTCATTGGGCGATGTGATTCATACCTTGCCGGCATTGACCGATGCTTTGGCTGCCAATCCCAATGTGCGCTTTGACTGGGTGGTTGAAGAGAACTTTGTTGAAATTCCCAGCTGGCACCCTGCCGTTGAGCAGGTGATCCCAGTGGCCATTCGCCGCTGGCGTAAAAATATTCTGCACACTTGGCGCAGCGGTGAGTGGCGTGAGTTTAAGGAAAAACTGCATCAACAACACTACGATATTGTGATTGATGCCCAAGGCCTACTGAAAAGTGCTTGGTTAACCCGTGGTTTTAATGTGCCGGTGGCAGGCTTTAGTCGTCAGAGCATACGTGAGCCTATGGCCAGCTATTTTTATGACCGCCACTACAATGTCGCGCCTTACTTACATGCTGTGGAACGTACCCGCCAGTTATTTGCTCTCGCGTTGGGTTACCCAGTGCCGCAGCATGTGGGGCAATACAGCTTACAGCGCGAAAGTTTAATCACAGAGCAGCCCACCGAGCCTTATGTGGTGTTTATACATGGCACCACTTGGCCCAGTAAACACTGGCCGCAAGCGGCATGGCGGGCGCTGGCTGAACGTTTGGGCGAGCAGGGTATTGCCGTACGTATACCTTGGGGTAATGCCGTTGAGCATGAGCGTGCTCAAGCCATTGCCGATGGGCTCAGTCATGTGCAGGTGTTGCCACGTTTGAAAATCAGCGGGGTTGCTGAACACATTGCTGGCGCTCAGGCCTGCGTTGCCGTTGACACAGGCTTGGGGCATTTAGCCGCAGCTTTAGATGTGCCTTGCGTGTCTTTATACGGCCCCACGTTGCCTGGGCGCGTCGGTGCCTATGGTCAAGGGCAAGTGCATTTATGTGCCAAAGGCCCGCACGCCGGGCGAGGAGACCGCCATCTGGAATGCTTTAATGAGCTGGGTGCTGAGCAGGTGCTAGCAGCATTGCAGCCGCTTTTAGTCGCAGCGAAGACGAGTGATTCAATAGATTGCAGCGCACTTGAAACAGCTCCACAGAGCAAGGCAGCACACTGATGCAGCTGGCTTTTATTCTTTATAAATATTTTCCCTACGGCGGCTTGCAGCGCGATTTCATGCGCATCGCCTTAGAGTGTCAGCAGCGTGGTCATCAAATCCGAGTGTATACCCTGATCTGGGAAGGGGACATTCCCGATGGTTTTGATGTGCGTATTGGGCCCATTAAAGCCTTCTCTAACCACAGCCGTAATGAAAAATTCTATCATTGGCTGCAGGCTGATATGCAGCAGCAACCTGTGGATCGAGTGATAGGCTTTAATAAAATGCCCGGCTTAGATGTCTACTATGCAGCTGACGGCTGTTACGAGGATAAAGCACAGACCCTGCGTAATCCTTTATACCGTTTCAGTGGCCGCTACCGTCATTTTTCTGAGTATGAACGTGCGGTGTTTGCGCCAGACTCAGCCACACAAATTCTGATGATTTCAGAAGTGCAGCAGCCGTTATTTATCAAACATTACCAAACACCGGCTGAGCGTTTTCATTTATTACCGCCCGGCATTGCTAGAGATCGCCGTGCACCTATTAATGCCGCAGATATTCGCGCAGAATTTCGCACTGAGTTCAACGTATTGGATGATCAGTACTTACTGTTACAGGTGGGCTCAGGCTTTAAAACCAAAGGATTAGACCGCACCTTAAAAGCCTTGGCCAGTCTGCCCAGCCAGCAACGTGAGCGTACACAGCTGATCGTCATTGGCCAGGACAATCCAAAGCAGTTTATTGTCCAAGCCGCTGCTTTAGGGCTTTCTAAACAGGTTAAGATTTTAAAAGGCCGCAGCGACATCCCACGTTTTTTACTGGGCGCCGACCTGTTAATGCATCCCGCCTACAATGAAAACACCGGTACGGTATTATTAGAGGCTTTGGTGTCGGGGCTGCCGGTGGTGGTGACCGATGTCTGTGGTTATGCGCATTACATTAAAGAAGCAGAATGTGGCGAAGTATTGAGCAGTCCTTTTCAGCAGAAGTATTTGGATCAAACTTTAAGCCGTATTTTGGCTGACCCGTCATTAAGGGCGCAGTGGTCGGCAAACGCATTGCGCTATGCCAAAACAGCGGATCTGTATTCCATGCCACAGCGTGCAGCCGATATTATTTTAGCGGAGAACTCATGAAGCTTATGTTAGACGAACCCTTTGCCAGCCTCTGGGAGGGTAAAGATGCGTTTGTCGCTGTGGAACAATTACAAGGTGAGGTGTATCGCGAGCTTGAAGCACGGCGCACCTTGCGCACTGAAGTGGCTGGCCGTGGCTATTTTGTGAAAATTCACCGTGGGGTGGGCTGGGCAGAGATTTTTAAAAACTGGCTCACCGCCAAAGCACCGGTACTGGGCGCTGAGCAAGAACTCATTGCCATCCAACGCTTGCACGAACACAACATTGCCACCATGACCGCAGTGGCCTTTGGCGCACGGGGCCGCAATCCGGCGCAGCAGCATTCATTTATCATTACTGAAGAATTAGCACCCACCATCAGTCTAGAAGATTACAGCATGGAGTGGTCCACTAAGCCGCCGAAACCGGCTTTGAAATGGGCCTTAATTAACCGTGTGGCACAGATGGTAGGTGGTATGCACCGTGCTGGAGTGAATCATCGTGACTGCTATATTTGTCATTTTTTATTGCACACAGACACACCAATCACCCCAGATTCTTTTCGTTTATCAGTGATTGATTTGCACCGCGCGCAAACCCGCAACATCACCCCTTTACGCTGGCGCAATAAAGATCTTGCTGCATTGTATTTTTCAGCGCTGGATATCGGTTTAACTCAGCGCGATAAATTGCGTTTCTTAAGAGCGTACTTTCAACTCCCTTTAAAAATTATTTTGCATAACGAAGCGCCCCTGTTGCGTTGGCTCGAGAGTAAAGCCGATCAGCTGTATGTGCGTAAGCAACGCTACGGAGATGCGTTGTAATGTCCAGTTGGAAGTTAGCAGCAGGCTACCAAGAGCTGCAGGCTGATTTTGGCAGCCTTGAAAAAATCTTTGCTTTAACCGGTGAGCGCATTACCCGAGACCCTATTTCC
>DASROA010000062.1:0-9905 GCA_035647115.1 Thiopseudomonas sp.
ATTGGCACGGGGCATTGATGATCGCCCGGTTGAGCCGCATAGCCGCCGCCAAAGTATCAGTGTTGAACATACCTTTGATAGTGATTTGCCGGATTTAGCGGCATGCCAAGCAGAGTTGCCAGGCTTATTAGCTGAGCTAAACCGTCGCCAGCAGCGCTTAGACGACAGTTACTCGCCGGATAAACCCTTTGTGAAAGTTAAGTTTCACGATTTCACCCAAACCACAGTTGAACAAGCGGGTGCACCCTTGGATTTAGACAGCTACCGCTTATTATTATCGGCCGCTTTTATGCGTGGCAACAAACCTGTGCGTCTGCTCGGTGTGGGTGTGCGCTTGCATGATCGACAGCAGTTGGATGCGGTGCAACTCAATTTGTTTGAACAATGACTCTTTTAGCTTTTAGTGCACTGACTGATTCTTTAGGCGCTACTGCATGTTGAGTTGGGCCAGTTACCTTGGGCTGGCTGTTACTGCCTGCATTGCGGCCACGTTATTGCCCATGCAATCCGAGGCTGGGCTGGTCGCCCTGCTCTATTTAGATCCAAGCGCGGTGTACGCTTTGGTGCTGGCCGCTTCCATAGGTAATGTGTTGGGCTCGCAAATAAACTGGTGGTTAGGTACGCAGTTGCACCGCTGGCAAGATCGACGCTGGTTTCCATTTAAGCCTCAGCAATTGCAGCGTGCCCAGCAGTGGTATCAACGTTATGGCCGCTGGAGTTTATTGTTGAGCTGGATGCCGATTATTGGCGACCCCTTAACTCTGATTGCCGGTGTGCTGCGTGAGCCCTTTTGGCGGTTTACGCTCTTAGTGTGCATTGCTAAGGCCGGTCGTTACAGTGTTTTAGCCTATGCCACGCTGCATGTGTTAAACAGTTAACTGATTGCAGCCTATTTTCACGGCTGTGCTGTTTTTAGCTACGGATCTACGACTAAGGCTGATCCTGTAAAGGTTAGGCGAGCTGTTCAGCCTCAGGTATCATGACCCATTCGTCCACTTTTTGAGTTTGATGTTTTTATGAGTAAATCTTCACCCAAGGCTAAAGACGCAGTAGCGCCTTTTAAAATCGCCGATATTGATCCTGAGCAGTACCGTCAAAAAACCCGCAAAGCCAGCTGGATTATTATTACTGTGTTTGTTGCACTGGCCATGCTGTATTCCAGCTTACTGGTGATGTTCTTTGGCCAGCCTGGTGGTAATAATTTTAAATTAAATGTCACTGGTGTTTTAGCCGGTGTAGCTGTGACTGCCTTTTTGGTGCGCACTTTATTCAGTAAGCAACCATGGATGGAGGCCAATTTATACGGCTGGCAACTGAAGCGGAGCTTAATGAGCATCACTAATGTGATGCACCATGTTGAGACTGGTGTGGCTGCGCAAAATCCTGAGGCGATGAAGCTGTTGCGCTTTTACCATCTGGGCTTGAGCCAAATGCATAAACTCGATGGCAACAGCAGCGCTAACAGTGAGCTGGTTTATGAAGCCAATGCCCATAAGGTGATAATGGAAGAGTTGGGCATTGACAGTGACCAGCAAAGTTTAAATCCAGCCTGGCTTAGCGCTGTGAAAAATAACAAACACGATAAATAGTCTCTGCAAAATTACTGCCAAGACTAACTAGGCATGTGCTGCACACATAGCAGCGCTTGAGGTTAGTCTTCTTGCAGTTGTTCCAACTGTTTCAAGTCATCCAGCCATTGGCTCGGCACATCTTGACGCAAACACAACTGGCACTGTTGAGTTTGCACATCGTAAACAATCACCGCTTGCTTATTTTGCAAGGCAGTACGCACTCTATCGATGCGGGTTTGCAAAGGGGTCAGATCACCGTGATCGGTTCCATCACGGGTGACAAAGTCTTCAATTAATGCGGTTAATACATCTGCGGCGAGTTTTTCGAAAGGAATTAACATATAATCCTAAGATTTTGTGGTGAGTGATGACTTTAGCACACAAGCTCATCGATCAATACTGGGTCGGTTACCGATAGGCTCTGTCACTGCTACTTGCCGGCGTCGCCGAGCCAAGCAAATATAATCGAAAACACTGGCTGCACAAGCTGTCTATATGGGTTTATTAATTTTAATTTAATATGAATGAGTTTTTACAAGCGGTTTTAGAGTGGTCCGATAGCAGTGTTTACTGGTTAGCAACAGCCATTTTTTTAACAGCTCTGCTTGAATGCTTGGCTCTAGTGGGCATTATTTTACCCGGTGTTGTCTTAATGTTTGGGCTGGCAGTCATAGCTGGCAGCAGCAGTAGCATCGACTTATCCACGGTCTTATTCTTGGCATGGCTGGGCGGGCTCAGTGGCGATTTTTTATCCTATGCGCTGGGTAAACGATTACAACATACGGTGCCGCGCTTACCGCTATTGCGTAACCATCCTGAGTGGCTGATTAATGCAGAAATTCATTTTGAACGCTACGGGGCATTAAGTTTATTACTAGGCCGTTTTGTAGGCCCATTGCGCCCTATCCTGCCGTTAGTGGCCGGGATGCTGTCCATGCCATTGGCACGTTTTGCAACGGTGAGTCTGTTCGCCACGGTAGGCTGGGCTATTGTGTATGTCATGCCGGGCTGGCTGGTGGGTGCGGCGCTTGATTTGACACCTCCTGATGGTTTCTGGCCGCAAGCCACCTGGGTGGCTGCGTTTATAGGCTTTGGTGTGCTCATGAGCATCGTCAGTAGTTTGCGTGCTTGGCGTCTGAGCAGCTTAGTGAGTGCAGCGGTTTCGGGCAGTGCTTTAATTACGTTAATGCTTAATTGGCAAAAGCTCGATATTTTTGATACCTATCTGCATGAACTCAGCCAGTTGCTACGAACCCCATGGTTTGATCACACGATGGTTGTTATTACCCGCCTAGGTGACTTTAGCACGCAGTTTGCCGTGAGTTTTATTCTCTGCGTTTTGCTGCTTATATTTAGACAGTTTCGGGCTTTGTTGTTTACCGGCAGCACGTTATTTATAGCTGCCAGCAGTAATTACCTGCTTAAACACTTTTTTGCTAGGGAGCGCCCAGCACTGTTGCTTGAGCCCTTGCAAAGCTTTAGTTTTCCCAGCGGCCACAGTGTCACTGGTTTTGCTTTTTTCTTGGTGCTTGGGGTATTAGCCAGCCGACAACAGCCGCAACGCTGGCGTTTTTTATGGTTGTGCACTGCGTTAATACCTGCTGCAGCAATCGCGCTTTCCAGAGTGTATTTAACGGCCCATTGGCCGACGGATATTTTAGCAGGTGCTTTACTGGCCAGCTTAGTGTGTTCCACCAGCCTTATGTTTGTGCAAGTACGCCAGCCTATTCCAGCGCTGAAAAAGCAGCACTGGCAAGTGATTGCGCCAACTTTGATTTTGACCCTAGCGGTTTTAATCAGCTGGGACTTACCGCAAGCATTGCAAAAATATGCATATTAAAAGCAAAAAAATAAGAAGGCTGCCCGATATTGCGAGCAGCCTCCTTATTTTCTAGCGAACTTCCATGCGCTTTACTACAACATCCTTGTCTGCCCTCCTTGGCAATAATTAACATTACGTCCCTGCAATGTTAGTCCATACGCTTTTTATGCGGCGACTGATTTTATTCCACAGTCAATTTACTTAAGTTTTTCTCCAGTATCGCCATACCAATGCCTTTTACTTCCAGAAGCTCATCTACGCTTGCAAAAGCACCATGGGCTTCTCGATAGTCAATAATAGCGCGGGCTTTGGCACTGCCAATACCATTCAGCTCGCGGGCTAAAGTTTCCATATCAGCTGTATTGATATTGACTTTAGTTTGCTCCAGTGCGGCGATCACTTGTGTGTCTGTCGCTGGCTGCGGATCTGCTGCCATAGCGAACAAACTTCCGGTTGCTAAAGCCGCAGCTAAAATTGTTTGAGTCATTAACTTTCGCATAAACACCTTCCTTGTGAGTATAAGATCTGCAGTCTTAAAGGGTTCGAAGCATGCTTCGTGACGACTACAGTTTTCAAAATAGACACTTAATAATGCTTGTCAAAATTAAATGTATTTTTGAGAAATAGCGCACATATTTAATCCAAATAATATTTTGAGCAGTACTCGCTCAGCGCGGCTAAACACAGTGATTTGCTGACTCGTTACTTATTTTGTGTTGGCTTGAGATAACGCCGATGCGCCCGTTTAGGCTCAAGACGAAAACTGAGCTTAGCGCGGTCGGCTAAGCTCAGTATTAGGCTTTAGAAGAAGCCCATTGGGTTGGTGTCGTAGCTGATCAACAGGTTTTTCGTCTGCTGATAATGATCCAAGATCATTTTGTGGGTTTCGCGCCCGACGCCCGACTTTTTATAGCCGCCAAACGCCGCATGGGCGGGATACAAGTGGTAGCAGTTGGTCCAGACACGTCCTGCTTTAATACCGCGACCCATACGGTAGGCGCGGTTAATGTCACGGGTCCAGACGCCGGCGCCTAAACCAAAATCGGTATCATTGGCAATTTCCAGTGCTTCTGCCTCATCTTTAAAGGTGGTCACTGCCACCACAGGGCCGAAGATTTCTTCTTGGAAAATGCGCATTTTGTTGTGGCCTTTAAGCAAGGTGGGCTGAATGTAATAGCCTTTGCCCAAATCACCCTCCAGCTCTTCAACCGCACCACCGGCGAGCAGTTCAGCACCCTCTTGGGCAGCAATTTCCATATAGGACATAATCTTGTCAAATTGCTGCGAAGAGGCTTGCGCGCCGACCATGGTTTCAGTATCAAGGGGATTGCCACGGCGAATTTGTTTAACTTTCTTCATCACCTCAGCCATAAAGGGCTCATAAATGGACTCTTGAATCAACGCCCGTGATGGACAGGTGCAAACCTCACCTTGGTTAAAGAATGCCAGCACTAAGCCCTCGGCAGCTTTTTCAATAAACTCGGGCTCTGCCTGCATGATGTCTTCAAAAAAGATATTCGGTGATTTGCCGCCTAACTCTACGGTGCTGGGGATAATGTTTTCAGCGGCGGCCTGCATGATACGCGAGCCCACCGGTGTTGAGCCGGTAAAGGCGATTTTGGCAATTCGCTTACTGGTCACTAAAGCTTCGCCCGCCTCACGGCCATAACCTTGAACCACGTTTAATACGCCGGGCGGTAGTAAGTCACCGATCAGCTCCATTAATACAGTAATGGATAAGGGAGTTTGCTCTGCTGGTTTAAGCACCACGCAGTTGCCCGCTGCCAAAGCAGGCGCAAGTTTCCAAGAGGCCATTAACAGTGGGAAATTCCACGGAATGACCTGCCCTACCACGCCATACGGCTCGTGAAAGTGATAGGCCGCAGTATGCTGATCAATTTCAGCAGAAGTGCCTTCTTGAGCACGTATACAGCCGGCAAAGTAACGGAAATGGTCTGCTGCCAAAGGCACGTCGGCATTTAAGGTTTCACGAATGGCTTTACCGTTGTCCCAAGTTTCAGTCACCGCCAACAGTTCTAGATTTTCTTCGATGCGATCGGCAATTTTCAACAACACTAAAGCGCGTTCTTGCACTGAAGTTTTTCCCCAAGCATCAGCAGCTGCATGGGCGGCATCCAATGCTAAGTTAATGTCATCGGCATCGGAACGGGGAAATTCACCACAGGCTGCACCTGTAACGGGTGTGCTGTTTTGAAAATATTTACCATTGACCGGTGGAATGAACTCACCGCCAATGTAGTTGCCGTAACGGGGTTTGATCGTGAGCAAGGACCCTTCAGTTCCAGGTTGTGCATAAATCATAATCTCAGCCTCATTATCTAAAATGCCTGTGCCAGATAAGCGCAGGGTATACCTCGATAATAACGACTATTAGGCTCAACAGAAGCCCCTGAGCCCACTACTTTAGTATCTTGTTAAGCACGAAAACTCGAGAAGGCACACCCGCACCTAGCAGGCGGATAAGGGTTTTTGCTTGCCACCTATAACCTTAAGGCCCGTCGCAGCAGCAACTTTTGAACCGCGATATAGCAGACTGCAGCGCAGCTACCCACCCAAGCGCCAATATAATGTGCTTGGCTAATAACCGTCATGCCGGCCAGCTGATGCTGATAGCCCAGTTGCCCTTGGCACATTTCAAACAGCACTTTGAGCCAAACCGCAACCAACCCCAGCGCATATTGTTTATGTTCGCTGAGGGCTAAACGCAACAAGCAATAGCTCGCCAACCCATGCAGCAATCCCGACAAACCGTTATACCAATCTAAATAGGGGTGCCAATACAGCAGGCTGATGCTAATAAGACATGCAAAAATCACTGCACAGAACAGCAGTTCAAGGGCTCTAAGACGGGTAAAAACAATAATATACAGCGCAATAGCTACAACGGCATTCAGCACTAAATGGCTGCTATGGGTGTGCACCAAGTGCCCTGTCCAAAGACGCCACATTTGGCCAGCCAAGATCTGCTGTCGATCAAACTCAAGCGCGGCAATGGCAAACTGCAGCACCACAAGCATTAAAACAAATAATCCAGCAGCTAACAGCTTGCGCTTACTAACGGCCTGCACTGCGTATTCTTCTAACGCTCAAAAACAATCCTAAGCCTGCGAGCAGCATTGCCAGCGGCCATTGCAACGCACCACCGCCGCCATACCCTTGGCGGTGGGAGACTTGGACGCTCTTGTCTTGTTTAATTCTTTGCTTAAAGCGATCCAGCTCAAGGGCTAAGTTGCCGGACATATCCTGCATGGCCAGCTCAAAATCTTGGTCGCGGGCCTTGCGGTTCACCTTGTCCACTTCAACCAATGTTGATGTCAGCCGTGTTTCACTGACCCCAGGAGCACGCAACAGCATTTTTCGCGACTGCATATCAAACACCGCTGTATCCACAAAGGTGGTGACTTGATTCTCATTACCCTTAATCAAGTAGGCACCCACAATGGTCCAATACAGCAAGGAGCTTTTAGTTTCGGTACTGGTGGCAACTTGATCGTAGGAGACTAGCGCCATGACATCCAAGCCGTACAGCCGAGCAATCTGCTGCGCGCCGTCAAAACCCTTAGCTGAACGCATATAGGTGTCTGGGATGATGTTAATCTCCCGCACATATTCTAGATTGCTAAAGTTACGCTTCACTTCTTCAAGCAGCTGCACTTTTTTTGCCTCGGGCAAGCTAAAACCATTACTTTTCTGGCTGGGTACAAACGCTAAACCAACGGTTAAAGGCAAACGTAGATGCGGCGTGGTTTCTTCATATTTAGGCGGGACTTCACCTTCGGGATATAAATAATCCACCAGACTGCTCGACACCCCCCGCCGCCCATCACCATATCCTGTGACGCACGCCGTGAGCTGTGCAGTTAGCACCATAAGTAAGGCAACTTTACTGAGAATCGATTTCATTAATCATCCTTAATCTGTGTCATCGTCTAAATTTTGTAAGCTGCCAAGACTGGCAACGGGGACAGTTATAATCTTTGCTGATATACAGCTGTATCTGCAGCAGCATAGAATAAATTAAATTTTAACTCTATGGTGCCAAGCAGTACACATTTTTAGCAGTTAAACCAACTGTGCTGCCACTGACTCCAAGCCTGGCAAGCCTTGAATATCCTGTTCTTGTAAGCCGACATATTGCTTGGCTAGATCAGGCATACGCTGCTGGATATCGTCTAAATAGATCCGTTGTTGCTGTAAGCGTGACTGCCAAAAACTGCTGTCTGCGGCGCTGTCTGGCATCACTCGATTGACCAGCAAGCCCGCCACCGGAATATCACTGTGCTGTAGTGATTGCACCGCCCGCTCGGTTTCCATCACTGGTAAACGTTCAGGGGTTAAAACAAACAGAAATGCAGTTTTATCAGTATCGGTTAAGACATGTCGGGTACGTCGAAATAAGCGCTGCCGCTCCAGCAAGCTGCTCAGCAGTTTTTGTTGACGTTCATCTAAACCATCCAATGGGTTATTGGCAGGATCTTTTAACGGGTTATCCACGCTGCGCGAAGGGGTTAAATGCTCTAATACTGAACCCAAATGTTGCGAACGTTTATTATGCTGCAACAAACCTTCAGTCCACACCGCCATGGCTTCCGGCAAACTCAGCAAGCGTAAAGTATGCCCTGTGGGGGCTGTATCAAACACCAATAGGTCAAAGCGCTGCAAACCCTCATCGAGCAATTGTGATAAACGCTCTAACAGTGCCGCCTCTTGCGCCCCTGGCGAATGACGGGTCAGTTGCAACTGGCGTTCCAGTTCAGAGACTTTATCGGGCCCCACATAGCGGCGCATCTGTCCCAACACCCGATCTAAATAGGCATCCACTTCGGTATCGGGGTCTAGCTCTAACACCGTTAGATTTTTTACCACCTGCTTTTCTTTACCACCAAACTGCATGGCAAAGGCATCGGATAGGCTGTGGGCCGGGTCGGTTGACACTAATAACACCTTGCGTCCCATCTGTGCGGCTTTGAGCGCTATGGCACTGGACATGGTGGTTTTACCCACCCCGCCCTTACCGCCGCACATGATGACGCTTTTGTCTTGAATCAATTGTGAAAGATTAAGTTGCATTAACAGCACCTGAACTGATCAAGCGGAGAACGTGGCATGCCCATTCGCACATGCCACTCATGAAAACGCTCCATCAGCAATGGCTGCAGTTCTAAGGTGTACCACGCTGCTGGATTGGGGATGCCCATCATCTCTGAGAAGACCAGCATCATAAACACATCATCTTCGTCGCGTTTAGCCCGGGCAATGGCCGCACGATAGGGCGCGTTGTAATACAAGGTGCCCATTTCGTTAACGGTTTTACACCAGCGCTTAAACGCTGCTACTTTGCTTTTCATGATGCTTCTTCTACAGCTTTTTTCTCGCGACGCAGTGCTGACACACACTCTAATGTGACCAATATAGCGGCCACTAAGACCACTAAATCCAGGCCGAATAGGAACCAGTCTTGCTTCTCGTAAAAGCCCCGCAGCTGGATTAACAGTGCATATAGACCCATGGTTAGGATAAACACCAAGGGCAGCACGATGTAGATGCTGGGTGTTCTACGGCGGACCAGCATGACTGCGATAATCAACAAAGTTAATCCTGCCAGCAACTGGTTGGTGGTACCAAACAGCGGCCAAATCAACAGACCACCGCTGCCATCTGCACCGCCAGCACCGAAGGCCAACACCAAGCAGCTACCCACCGACAGCACAGTGGCCGGCAAGGCTTTGCTCATCCACTTAATTTCGTAGATTTCACCCCACTCTTGGAAGATATAACGCTGTAAACGTAGACCCGTATCCATGGTGGTACCGGCAAACAAAGCAGCCATTACCGTCAACATAGTGGCGGACACCTCAGCGCTGATGCCTGTACCATTTTCGAGAATGGCTGCACCGCCTTGTACAAAGGCCACAATGCCGCCCTGCCCAAAGGATGTGTACACCGCTTCCCAATCGGCCAAGCTGGCAAAACCTGCAGTGGCTGCCAAAATAGCGGCCAACGCCAGTGCACCTTCACCCACTGCACCAAAGTAACCAACAAAACGCGCATCGGTTTCTTTATTCAGCTGCTTAGAGGTGGTACCTGAGGCCACCAATCCATGGAAGCCTGAAATGGCACCACAGGCAATGGTTACAAACAGCAGTGGTAGCAAGGAAGGCGTGCCTTCTGGTAGATTGCCATTGATCATCGGCGCTACTACTTGTGGATTGCCTAGCAAAATTGCCGCATAAAGTAAGAGTAAGCCAACAAACAGCTGTAAACCGTTGATGTAGTCACGGGGCTGGAGCAGCACCCAGACCGGCAACAATGAGGCAATCGCAGCATAGGCGAACAATAATAGAATCCAATTAGCGCTGGCTGATAAACCCATAAAGCTTTCAGGCAGTGTTACAGGAACTGATGGGCCTATATAAATTAATGCGTAGAGCGCTACTACACCCACTAAGGACACCAGTGGCAGATTCCATTTGAAACGGTAAATGGCCTGG
>DASROA010000063.1:0-8938 GCA_035647115.1 Thiopseudomonas sp.
GATGCGCGGCGCATTCTGATCCAGCCGCTGGCTTGGGAAAGTCTGAAGCGGGTGTTGTTTTCCGGTGAGATTCGTATTGAGTCCTTAGAGCGCCTGTACGGCCTAGCCACCACAGTGAGTCAGCAGCCCGAACCTATTCCACTGAATGTCAAAGTGGTGTTGGTGGGCGACCGCATGCTGTATTACCTCTTGGCCCATTACGACCCAGACTTTCTTGATCTGTTTAAAGTGGAAGCAGATTTTGAAGATGAACTGGAGCGCGATGATGAAAGCTATATGTTGTATGCGCAAATGATCGCCACCATGGCGCGTGGTTCGGGTTTGAAGGCGTTGGATAAAAGTGCAGTGGCCAGGGTGATTGAGCATGCCAGTCGCTTGGCCGATGATCAGAAAAAGCTCACCGCCCATGACCGCGCCTTGAAAAATCTACTGGCTGAGGCGGATCACTGGGCCACTCAAGGTAAAGCTGAGTACATAACAGTGACGCACATACAGCAGGCCATTGATGAGCGCGAGTACCGTGCTAATCGTATCCGTGAGCGTAGCCTAGAGCAGATTCGCCGTGGTGTAGTGATGATCAGCACCCAAGGTGAACAGGTGGGGCAGGTCAATGGTTTGTCGGTGTTACAAATTGGTGCCACTCGCTTTGGCCAGCCAACGCGCATCACTGCCACGGCGCGCCCAGGTAAAGGGCAAGTGGTGGATATCGAGCGGGAAGCCAAGCTGGGTGGTCCCATTCACAGTAAAGCAGTGATGATTTTATCGCGTTTTTTAGCCAATCGTTATGCGCCGATGAGCGAGCTTTCACTGTCGGCCAGCTTAGCGTTTGAGCAATCCTATGGCGGTATAGAAGGTGACTCTGCTTCAGTGGCGGAGACCTGCGTGTTGTTATCTGCGATCACTGGGGTGCCTTTAAAACAATCCTTGGCAATTACCGGCTCAATGAACCAGCACGGTGAGGTTCAGGCAGTGGGTGGTGTTAATGAGAAAATTGAAGGCTTTTTCAATGTCTGTGCGCAGTCTGGCAAAGTAGCAGGGCAAGGGGCATTGCTGCCAGCCAGTAACGTGGAACACCTGATGCTCAATGAACAGGTGCGTGAGGCGGTGAATGATGGGCGCTTTAGTGTTTATCCGCTCAGCCATATTGATCAGGCCATTGAACTGCTGACCGGCATGCCTGCTGGTGTGCTTGCTGAGGATGGCAGTTACCCAGAAGGCACCTTTAACCGCTTAGTGGCGGATCGACTGGCGGCGTTTGCGAAAGCTAGCAAGAAAAAAGACGATGATCAGGCAAGTGAAAACGGAGGCAGCAGTGACAACTGACAATCCGAGCACAACAGTACCCGCCGGTCGTGTACTGATTTTGTTAGATGGCTCACGCTTAAGCCTAGCTGCCCTAGAAGCCGCTGCAGAAATTGCAGCTGAGCGTAATGCCGAAGTGCTGGGTGTTTTTGTCGAGGAACTCAACCTGTTGCGCACCGCTGAATATGGCTTTGCGCGCGAAATTGGCGGCAGCTCAGGGCTAACCCGTCCTTTAGAATTGGCCGCGCTGGAGCGTCGTATGCAAGCGCAGGCTGAACGAGCTCGTCAGTTGTTGCAGCGCACTATGGCACGTCGTGGCCTGGTACAGACTTTACAACTGTGCCGTGGGCGAGTGGCTGAAGAAGTAATGAACCTTATGCAACCGGAGGATTTGGTGGTGCTGGGTCGGGCTGGCTGGTCGTGCATTCCAGGGGCACGGTTGGGTTCTACGGCGCAGGCGCTATTGCAGCAAGCACCGGGTGAAGTGCTGTTATGGACGGAGCCGCGAGTACAGCGTGAGAGTCGTGTGGTGGTTTTGCTGAATCATAATCGGCTGAACAATTACCGTGCGCTACAAGTGGGCGTCGAGCTGGCCCGGCGTAGCCAGCAAGCCATGACGGTGTTGATTCGTAGTCAGCCGGATGATGATCAATCGCTAGCCGACGATGTAGTGGCTTACTTGCAGGATAAAGGTGTTGCAGCACGCATTGAGAAGATCGCTATGGCCAGCACTGGCGCAGCAGTGCGAGCTATTCAGAAAGAAAATGCCAGCCAACTAGTGGTGAGTCGCAGCAGTCGCCTGTTTGCCAGTGGTGAAGCAGACGCCTTGCTCGCCGCGTTGAATGTGCCGGTTACGGTGACCCCTTAACTGGCTTGGCCGCTTAAACAACCGAGTCAACGGGGTTAACAGCGCAGCAGGTGGTGAGGGTTAATTGATAAAAAACCTAGCCCAAGCAAGAGTGATGTGCTTGGGCGATTGGCGCCTGCTTTTATGGAAACACTGCGCGTGCCCCGCGCGGACCTCGCACCTGCAATGGAAAAGACTCACTTAAAGTTGGATATTGCAATGCTGACACGGTTAAAGGTTTCAAATGCGGCGCTCACAGCGCTCAAGCTGATCGGCATCACAGCGATGCTGCTTGATCATTACAACAGCTTTGTTAAACCTGAATACAGCCCAATCCTCTATGAGGTGGGTCGCCTTGCACTGCCGTTGTTTGTGTTTGTTTTAGGCTATAACCTAGCGCGAGTCCCTGTGGCTAAATTGCCTCAGATTATGGGGCGGCTGTTGCTGTTCGGAATTATTGCTACGCCGATTTATAACCTGCTGGGTGGCGGCTTATGGTACTGGTGGCCGCTGAATATTTTATTCACCTTATGGGTGGCGGTTTGCACTGTTTATTTGCTGTCGGTCCCTGTAGCAAAGCGCTATGTGATAGCAGTGCGTGTATGTGCTGTGCTGTTTTTTGCTGGCGCTGGCAGTTTGGTGGACTACTTTTGGGTCGGTCCCGCTTTAGTGGTGGTGATCTGGCGCTTGTTTTCCCCAGCTTCCCGATATCAACGTACTCTGCTAAACGCCAGTTTACTGGTACTGGCAGTCTTGCTGTGCGTGCTTAATAAGAGCGTTGCTGCATTGTTAGCTCTACCCTTGATTCTAGTGATACTGCACTACTATCAAGCTCGGCAGCTACCACGCATGAAGTGGTTTTTTTACTGGTTTTACCCAGGTCATTTGCTGGGATTGTTGCTGATCAAAAATCTACTGGGTGGCTGAGCCAATAACATCACAGTGCTGAGCATCCCACGCCAGTGCGTTTTCCATTTACTTTAAGCGCAGGGCAGTTGCCTGAAATCTACCAAGGTTGGGAATTGCTTAAATACAATGAAGATGTGGGCACTATGCACAATGGTGCGCAATTGCAATGTGCGACCATGCTGGCGCGTAAGCCTCAATAAGCCACTTCAATAAGCCACTAGAACGTGATGGCTGCTGTCAGCAAGCAGCGGCCAAGCTCGCTTTCAAAAGCCAAATGACTCGTCTTAGCAGTGCGTGCTCGATAGCCAACACGGGTCCTTCCCTAAAATGAGAAAACAGTGCACTAAAGCCTTGCTGTCCATTTTTTCCTGCCAATGTTACTTTGACCTGACGTCTGTCTGCTGTTTACGCTGAGTGTGCTTGAGAGACTTTGTTAACTTGGGTGCTGGGCCGTGGCAGGTGGTTTATTTAGGCTAGAAAGTTAAAGGTTGCGTATGACACCGGTAAGTTATAAAAGTGGAATTTATCGAGCCCTGCTACTGGTTGCAGCATTATTCATTGTGCTGGCTGGGCTCAAAACAGCAGCAAATATACTGGTGCCGTTTTTGCTGTCACTCTTTATTGCCATTGTCTGCAGCCCAATCGTTAGGAAAATAGAAAGCTTTAAAGTACCAAAGCCCTTGGCTGTGCTTGCAGTGATAGTGGTTTTCGTTACTGTTGTTGTTTATATCGTGGGCTTGGTTGGCCGGTCCTTGATGGACTTGTCACAGCTGCTTCCTGACTACCTTGCGCAGTTAAAACATGAGCTGACTTGGGTTGTCGACAAACTAGCAGAATACAACATCATTATTTCTCGAGAGCTGATAGCTGAGTACTTCAATCCCGGTGTGGCAATGCGGCTAGTGGCAGACACGCTAAGCGGCTTAGGCGGGCTCATGACGAGTTTGTTTTTGATTGCAGTCACTGTGGTGTTTATGCTGTTTGAGGCTTCATCTCTGCCTAAAAAAGTGTATTTAGCGCTCGATGAACCGGACGTTAAAATGCAGCAAATCGATCGTTTTCTATCCTCAGTTAACCATTATTTGGCGATCAAAACCTTAGTGAGCATAGCCACAGGGGTTGCTGTCACGATAATGCTTTGGGCCTTCGGTTTAGAGTTTTACTTGCTGTGGGGTGTATTGGCTTTTTTACTTAATTACATCCCTAACATTGGCTCTATTATTGCCGCAGTTCCGGCCATCCTATTAGCTGTATTGCAATTGGGTTTAGTGCCAGCGAGTTTTGTTGGTATCGGCTATTTAGTCATCAATGTGATCATGGCAAACCTCATTGAACCGAGGTATTTAGGACGGGGTTTGGGCTTGTCGACCCTGGTGGTGTTTTTGTCATTGGTGTTCTGGGGCTGGTTGTTGGGCAGTGCAGGAATGCTGTTGTCAGTGCTGCTCACCATGGTGATTAAAATTGGCCTAGAAAACTCACAGGATGGTAAATGGCTGGCTATTTTACTGTCAGGTGATGTGGCGGAAAAAAGCAGAAGAACATAACCCGCTAGGCTTGGTGCCAGCTGCTGGCTGGCGTTGCTCGATTCGACAGCTCTATATAAAAAATAAATAGGATAGTGCTGGACAGGAGTGAATCAGGTCTATATCATGATTGTCAGCTAGAAAGAAGTATCTGATCTGCACTACATGTTCGTTGTATTATTCGTAATCTCGTCCTGCAGTATTAAAGTTCAAGTCTACATTCTTTATGCTACTAACGCCTTCGATGAAGGCAAAAATCATATTGAAAATTCAGGATATTATTATGTCTAATACAACTACCGGTACAGTTAAATGGTTCAACGATGAGAAAGGCTTCGGCTTTATCACTCAAGAGTCAGGTCCAGATGTTTTTGCACACTTCAGTGCAATTCAAGGCGACGGTTTTAAATCACTCGCTGAAGGCCAACGCGTTCAGTTTGAAGTGGAGCAAGGTCAAAAAGGCCTGCAAGCAGCAAACATCGTAGCTCTCTAATTTATTTAGACAGTTAACGTACAAAAAAGGCGAGTCCATTAGGGCTTGCCTTTTTTTGTGCCTGTAATTCAATGGTTTTCTTTTAACTGTGCTGCGGCTGCCTCTGTTGCCAGTACTATTGATAGTTTTGCCTACAGCCCTTCAGGCTTGCCAAGCGCTTTAAAGCTCACTGAGTGTCCTCTTCACCTTCATGAGCAGTGTTATTAATAGCGTTCCGCAACAAATCTGATAAACGAATCACCCCCAGTAAGCGCCTTTGCTCATCTATTACGGGGATGTCCTCAACACGGCGTTCCACATGTTGCTGAAACAGGTCGTGCTGATACACCAGTTCTTCGATATTTTCATCAACACCAACGCACATCACCTGATCATCCATATGGTCAGCAACACAGCCTAGGGTGATGCGTTCAATCACTTGGCGCAAACTGTGGGTAGGGTGCAGCTCAGCCAAGAGCAAAGTCGCTAAATGCCAAAAGCCCAGATGACCGCAGAGCTGCCCGTCGGCGTCGATGATAAACAGGTCGCGCCTTTGCAGATCATTCAACAGCATGCGTGCCGCATCCTCAAGGCTGGAATCACCGGGCAGGGTTAGCGCTTTGACGGGATGGATTTTGAGCCACTCACTGATTTTCATAATGCCTCCTTGTTGTCGCTGCTGGTAATGGCTTGGCCGATTTCACCTGCGCGCTGCAGTCCCCAGCGGGTTGCGGCAGCGCCAAAGGTTTCGGTGAGTATGGTGGTTGCCGTTATTATATTTACGATCAGCAGTGCTGATTCTTCTAAATGCGCCACGTTAGTCAGCATCAAGGCCATGCCGATGGCAACACCGCCTTGCGGCAGCATCACCAGCCCCACATTATGGCTGATCACAGTGGGCGCACCGGCCAAGCGTGCACCAAGCAGTGCACCGACGATTTGTCCGCCGGCTCTTAATAGAAAATAAAGCACAATCAGTCCAGCATGACTCAGCACCACTGCAGGGATAAAGTGCAGTCCGGCGAGGGCAAAGAACAACACAAAGACCACTTCTTGCATCTGTTCAAGTGGGCGGAATAAGGGCTCAGCGTGTGCACCGGCAAACATTCGCACTGAAAAGCCCAGTGCCATGGCGCTGAGTAAGGGTGAAAAGCGTGCAATCTCGGCCAGTCCGGTTAGCAGGATGATTCCGCCGAGCATGACCACTAGTTTTAGTTCTTGCTCGGGCAAATAGCGGGTGATGCGCTCTATCAGGTAACCGCCAGCTAAACCAAAGCCGATGGCTGCGAGAACTTCCCAAGTAATGGCGGGGATCGCACTGCTAAAACTGACACTATCGATGGCAGCTAAGACCAGTGAGAAAATAACGAGAGCCAAGGCATCATCCAGCGCCACCATGCCGATCAGCGCAGTGGTTAACGGGCCTCGAGCGCGGTATTGGTGAATAATGGCCAGAATGGCTGCCGGTGCTGTGGTGGTGGAAATGGCTGCCAAGAGTAACGCCAAAGTCCAGGCCGGCACCTCGGCTACCGCGACACCCAGCACAGTAAAACCCACGAAAACAGCAATAAAGCTGCCACTGACTTTGCCAAGCGTGGCGCTCACTATGGTCCAGCCCAGTTGACGTAGCTGTGCGACTGTGGCGGCACCACCAATCAGATAAGCGATGATACCCAGTGTCACGGCCACCAAGGGTTGCGTCCAGTCAGTGCTGTCAGCACCTAAATAGCTGCCCAGAAAGTCCGGCGCAAATAAGATGCCAGCCATTATATAGCCGACCACGCGCGGCACCCGCAAAAAATGGCTGCCCAGCACACCGAAGATCAACCCAGTGATCATTAATAAGCCGACCAATAAAATATCCATATAAATCCCAATAGCCTCTACTTTGAGTCGTTTGGCAGTGTGATCGTTAATGTGTCAATGAGTGTACCATTGGCTGGTGCTGAGTTTCGATGCAGTTGCTGGGGAGGCATCTGCAGCGTGTCGAATGCCCCCATGCTTCGGCTTTGTGCAGAGGCTGGCGCAGGAAGGCCTGTTGGCTGCATGTCGATTTATAGCCTTTATTGAAAATAAAAAAGATAAAGCTCGACAGACTGCCTGAAGCTCTATACTCTAGTCAGCAGCTAGAAAGAAGTATCTGATCTACATCCTACATTTCGTTGCATTATTCGTAATTCTCGTCCTGCAGTTTCTAAGTTCAAATCTACATTCCTACGCTATTCAAGCCTCATTGAAGGCAAACTTATATATAAAATTCAGGATATTATTATGTCTAATACAACTACCGGCACTGTAAAATGGTTTAACGATGAGAAAGGTTTTGGCTTTATTACACAAGAATCAGGCCCAGACGTTTTCGCACACTTCAGCGCAATTGTCAGTGAAGGTTTCAAAAGCCTTGCTGAAGGTCAGCGCGTAGAGTTCGTTGTAGCCAATGGCCAGAAAGGCCTGCAAGCTGAAAATATCGTCGCTATCTAACAGATAGTTCGCGGTACACAAAGGGTAAGTCCTACGGGGCTTACCCTTTTTTTTGCATTGTTTTTACTGCTTAGCTTTTTGGTGTGGCTTTCCGTTAAACTCAACCGTTTAAAATCTTAGTAGTTGTTGTATATGAGTGAACAGGTGTCGTCTGCTGGGTCGAGGTTTTGGCTCGGCGCCTTACATATTCTTCCATTGTGTTTAGCAGTGCTGCCTTGGGGGGTGCTGGCCGGCTCGATGGCGGTGAGCCAAGGCTTAACTCCGTTGCAAGGCATTGGTTTATCGGTATTTGTGTTTGCCGGTGCAGCGCAATTGGTGACCATTAGCATGGTGGCAGCAGGCAGTGGCTTTATTGCGATTTGCTTAACCATCCTAGTGATTACTGCCCAGCATTTACTCTATGCGTTAATTTTGCGTGAACATGTGTCCAGCTTGCCGTTTAAAAAACGTCTACCGGTGGCCTTCTTATTGACGGACGAGCTGTTTGCCTTAAGCGTCGGCAAAAAATCCTACGATTTTGCCTATTTAATGGGTGCTGGGCTGTGTTTTTATTTGGCGTGGATTGCCTTTACGGTGATAGGCGTACTGCTGGCGGCATCGGTGCCCAATCTGGCTGATTACCATTTAGACTTCTCCATTGTCGCCACTTTTATAGCCATTGTGGTGCCGATGATTAAGCGTTTAAGCAGCTTAGTGGGGGTGGTCATTTCGCTAGTACTGTCGCTGCTGTTAAACAGCTTAGAGGTATCCGGCGCAATCGTGATTGCTGGGCTAGTCGGCATGCTCTGCGCGGTCAGTGTCGCGCGGCTACGGGGTGAAGCGCTGTGATTTGGCTGCTGATTTTTACCTTAGCGGGCATTGTGCTGTTTAACCGCTATTTATTATTAGAGCCACGCCTACCCATTCGTTTGCCAAATATTATTCGCCAAGCTTTGCAGTACTCCGCCCCTTGTTTATTAACCGCCATTTGCGGACCTATTTTGCTGGGCGATACCGGCATCAGTGGTCTAGCCACTAATCCGTACAGTTATGCGGCGCTGTTCAGTATTGGCTGCGCGTTGCTGATTAACAACATGCTGCTGTCGGTGCTGGCTAGTTTGGCGGGATTCTATACCTTGCTGTATATGCTGGGCTGAACTCATGGGCAGCTTGTAATAGAGGGCGGTGTCCCCGAGTAGGGACACCGTACAGGCAAATGTGCAGTTATTGCATCGAGGCGATTTTCACCGGCTTGTAACGCAGCAAACGTGCACTTAAGCGCAGTAGCGCGGTTAGCGTGTAAAACTGCACTGTGGCTAACACGGCAATCACTGCCCAGTAGACCGGGCTAAAGGCATCAACGACGCCGCTATCAACCCAGACCAAGTGCCACCAGAACATGCCCATGACAAACACCGCAACCCC
>DASROA010000064.1:0-15598 GCA_035647115.1 Thiopseudomonas sp.
GCAAAGCAACTGAATGTACCTTTGCTGCAACTGGGTTTACCGGATATCTATGTGGAACATGGCCAACCCGCGGAAATGCTTGCTGAGTGCGGCTTAGATACCGCTGGTATTCTGCAGGCAGTGCAGCAGCGCTTGGCTTAACCCTAGCGCTACTTCTGTGGAGGTCGGTCATGCCGACGACCGCAGTTTTCCAATCCAGCAAGTAAGCCCAGCCAGCTATTGTGCCGGTAAACCGTGAAAAATCGGGCTGCTAGATCAGCTGTTACGCCTACAGGGCTATTCTACTTTTCCCTCAACGAGCCCATCCTGAGCCCAATTCGGGCGCTGCGCCATCCATGGCTCCGCTTGCCGCAGCAACAGCTCTGCTGGCTGTCAAATATTTTCCTTGCCAGCTGGTACTGCCTAAAGCCAGACTTACCACTGTAGGAGTCGGTCATGCCGACGACCACAACACTTATTTTGCTTTTCGATAGAAGAATATTCCAATTTTTGGCACTTTTTTAAAGCGAGCTTGTCTGTATTAGGTTTGCCTGAAACTTGACCAATACCTTTGAGACGTTTATTGTTCCCGCACTTTGATTCTGTAAGGTGCGCTGGATGATTCCAGCCTGAAAAGGGAAGTTAAGCGGTTTCCACCGACTTACGCTGCCCCCGCAACGGTAAGCGACGCGCTTTATGCGCACGTTTGTTCAATGACCACTGGCTGCAAAGCTGGGAAGGTGAACAAGTGAATTCGTCAGCCCGTAGACCTGCCTTATGGATTTCGACGGGTGTTGCGGAGGGCGGCACCGTCAAGTGCCGCGTTCCGTTTGTGCACTTGCATCTGCCCTCCTCAAAACTGCACTTATTTTTGAGGATTCAACCGAATGAAACTGTCCCGCCTAGCGCTCGCCGTAGCGCTACTCCCTGCATCAACACTGTATGCCGCTGTTGATAACAACGAAGACGCCTTAAAACTTTCCAGCACAGTCATCACTGCCAACCGTACCGCTGAAGATCGTAAAGACTCCACAGCAGCTGTGACGGTATTTACCCGCGAAGATATTGACCGCCTGCAGCCAGTGAATGTTGCCGACTTATTAAACCGCGTGCCTGGTGTGCAGATTCAACAGTCCGGTGGTCGTGGCAGCCAGACAGGGGTTTTTATTCGCGGTACAAAAACTGCACAGACTTTAGTTTTGGTTGATGGTATGCGTGTTGGCTCTGTTACCGCAGGCGGTGCAAATAGCGCATTAGAGCATTTAAATATCGAACAGATTGAGAGGGTAGAAGTATTACGGGGTTCTCGTTCAGCAATGTATGGTTCTGATGCCATTGGTGGTGTAATTCAGATCTTTACTCGTCGCGGTGCGTATGAAGGCTTGCAAGGACGTGTACGCGTAGCTGCAGGTAACAAGGGGGTCTGGGAGCGTAGCGCAGGTCTTTCTGGCGGCAATTTAAAAACTCGCTTTAACCTCAGTGCTAGCCTAGATGAAATGACTGGCTTCGACCGCACGACAGCCTCTGATAGTCTGAGCGCAGATGATGATACGTACCGCAATAAAGCGATTAGTTTTAGCTTGTCTCATAGTTTGAGTGAGCAATTACGAGCAGGTATTAACGTTTTAAACCAGCGTGGTAAAACTGAGTACGACAATACTTTTGGGCAAAAGCCATATACTGATTTTGTTGCCAGTTCTGCCTCAACTTTTGCCGATTTAAGAGTTAATGAGTTTTGGAGCAGCCGTTTAGAGCTCGGTTATAGCGAAGATAAGTTAGCAGGTAGAGATAAACTAGCTAGCCCGTTTAGCGCTTATGATATTAATAGTTACCGCAACTCAGCTGCTTGGTTAAATACGTTTCAAATCGACGCGCAACATACTGTCCGTGCAGGTGCTGACTATTTAAAAGATAAAGTGCGCACAAAGCCCAACTATGAAAAAGATAGCCGTTGGAATCAGGCTGCTTTTATTCAGCATAGCTATACAAGCGACGTATTCGGAACTGAACTGGGGTTACGTCATGATGATAACCAGCAGTTTGGTAGTGAAAACACATGGAATGCAGCCTTAAGCTTGTCGGCAGGTCAGGCGAATGAGTTTATCTTTTCTTACTCTGAAGGCTTTAGAGCACCAACTTTGTTGGACTTGTACTATCCATGGGGAGCGAATCCTCATTTGAAGCCTGAAAAGTCAAAAAGCTACGAGTTGGCATGGCGCAGTCAGCTTGCAGATACAGTTACTCTAGAGACTTCTGTGTATCGGACAGAAATCCGTAATGCAATTGTTGCTGATGAGTTCTGGATTCCACAAAATTTTGCCAAAGTACGTGTTAATGGTTTTGAGGCGTCTTTAAACCATGAGCTATTCGGCGCGCAAGGAGCATTGAATTTAAGTTTAGTTGATTCTCGCGACCGTGCGACAGGTCATCAAATGCCGCGTATTGCTAAGCGTACTTTAAGTTATGATTTAGATAAGCAAATAGGTATGTTTGCTGTGGGCGGTACTTGGCGTGTTGCTAGCAGCAGTTTTAATGATGCAGATAATAATCAAAAAATTGCTGGCTATGGCACTTTGGACTTGCGCAGCAGCTGGCAAGTAGCTCAAGGGCTAGGAGTTGATTTACGCTTAGCAAATATCTTTGATAAAGGTTACTCCAGAGCTTTATATACGCCGACAGAAGCTTACCGCGAAGACCGCTTCACCGTCCTGCTAGGCGTCACTTGGACACCTAATCTGTAAAGTTAAAACTAGCAAGCAACGCTAGTGGTCAACAGCATCTGCCGTTGTTGCTGCGACAAGCGAAGCCATGGATGGCGTAGCGCCCGAATTGAGCTCAGGATGTGCTCATCTGAGGGAAAACGACAATAGCGGCAGGTGCATCGCACCAAACTCACCAGCAAATGCATTTAAAACCAGCCAACAAATTAAAGCCTGCCTGCACAGCGCATAGCTGAGGCGTGTTAATAGGCTGATAGTTAGGTTCATCGGCTGGTTGGCTCCTACAGAAAAGTAAGAAAAGAGCGCCTGTAGGCGGAAAATAACTTGCACAGACATGCAGCAATGATATAGAGCAATAACTTATTATCAAAAACCTTAATGCTGTAAAAGCATCATCAGTGTTGGTCACACAATGCTGTTGCTGTGCTTCTAACGAAGCAGATGAAAGAAGAAAAAACAAACTAAATGGAGAAAAAGAAATATGAGTGAAGCCGTAGCGCAACAAAAAACAACCACCGAAGGGACAGCTAAAATTGTATATATCCTTTACTTAGTCGGTATTGTTTTTGGCATTACAGGAATAGTCGGCGTGGTAATGGCATACATTAATAAAGGGGATGCACCTGACTGGCTGAAAACGCATTATCAGTTCCAAATTAGAACTTTCTGGATAGGCGGACTGTATATGTTTATTGGTGTGCTCTTGGCACTCGTACTTATTGGATATTTAGTGCTGCTGTTTTGGGTTGTTTGGTTGATTGTCCGTAGTGTTAAAGGCATGAAGTACCTTGACCAAAAAGAAGCACATCCAAATCCTAAAGGCTGGATGTTCTAAAAAGTACCGCATACCACAGCAGTCGAGATCAGCAGCGCTAGGCTGTTTTGCTCGATTGCTGTGACATGTTAGTGCGCAGTCAATGCACTCAATAATTAGACAGTCACCTGTAGAACCTAAGATGGCAGGTTAAGCGGTTACTGATCTAAGACCTACGCTCCAGCAACACACCACTTTCAATATGCTCAGTCCATGGGAACTGGTCAAATAACGCCGTTTTAACAACACGATGGGTGTCACTGAGCTGGTGAATGTTTTCCGCGAGGGTTTCCGGATTACAGGAAATATAGATAATCCGCGGGAAGCGACGAATCAGCTCGCAGGTATCACGATCCATACCCGCGCGCGGTGGATCAACAAACACCGTACCAAACTCATAACTGTCTAAATCAATGGTTGCTAAGCGATTAAACTCGCGCACTTTATTAAGCGCTTGCGTCAACTCCTCCGCAGACAAACGCACCAACTCAATATTCTCAATCTGATTGTCTTCCAGATTGGCCAAGGCTGCCCGCACAGAACTCTTACTGATTTCCGTAGCAAGCACTTTGCGCACTCGGGTGGACAACGGCAGGGTAAAATTACCGTTACCGCAATACAGCTCCAGCAAATCATCGGTTTGCTCACCTAGCGCTTCATAAGCCCAGCTGAGCATCTGAATATTCATCGCGCCATTAGGTTGGGTAAAAGCCCCTTCGGGTTGCCGGTAACTGAACTCGCGTCCCGCGACGTTAAGCTTTTCCACCACATAGTCACGGCCAATCACCGTGCGTTTGCCCCGTGAGCGGCCAATCACACTAATGTTTAACGCGTTAGCCAGTTGCTCAGCCGCTGCATGCCATTCTGCATCCAGCGGGCGGTGGTAGCACAGGGTGACCAGCGCTTCACCGGATAACGTAGTTAAAAACTCCACCTGAAACAAACGATTAGACAGTGCTTCGCTGTTGCTCCAAGCCTCTTTTATGCGGGGCATCAGCTGATTAATCAGTTCGCTGGCAATGGGGAAGTTATCCATATAAATCGGTGTGCGTTTATCGCCTGGGGTCATCATGGCGTAGTGACGTTGGTCACCGTCACGCCAGATGCGAAACTCAGCACGCAAACGGTAGTGCTGTTCGGCGGAAGCAAAGACTTGGGGTTCAGGCGCATTGAAAGGACGAAGCAGCTCCTGTAAGCGAGCTTGCTTGCTGTTTAATTGCTCTAGATAAGCGGCAGAAGGCTGTGCAGAATATGACATTAGGGGAAAAAGCCCAGTTTAATAATAAACAGAATAGATAACACCCACATGGCGCTATTGATGTCTTTCCAGCGGCCACTGAGCAGTTTAATTGCCGTCCAGCTGATAAAACCAAAGGCAATGCCATTGGCAATAGAGAACGTCAGCGGCATGGCTAAAGCAGCAACCACCACAGGGCCAGCTACGGTGAGGTCATCCCAATCGATTTTGGCGAGATCGCTGGTCATCAATACGGCCACAAAAAACAAAGCTGGTGCTGTTGCATAGGCCGGTACTGCGGATGCCAGTGGCGCAAAAAACAAGCTTAATAAAAACAGTACAGCCACCGTACAGGCCGTTAAACCCGTGCGGCCACCAGCAGCGATTCCAGCGGCAGACTCAACAAAACTGGTAGTGGTGGAGGTGCCCATGCAAGCACCGACCATGGTGGAGGTGCTGTCAGCCAATAAAGCGCGGCCCAAGCGTGGCATATTGCCGTCTTTATCCACCAAGTTGGCCCGTTGGGCCACACCGATTAAGGTGCCAGAGGTGTCAAACAGGTCAACAAATAAGAAGGCAAAAATTACACTGACTAAACCAAGATCCAGCGCACCAGCGATATCCAGCTTCATCAAAGTGGGCAGCATGCTCGGCGGCATACTGACCACCCCATTGAGCGCTGAGAAGCCCATAATTATGGAAAAACCGGTGATTAAGAGAATACCAATCATCACTGCACCGGTAATCTGGCGATAGGCCAAAGCAACAATCAAGACAAAGCCTAGGGTGGCAAAAATAGGTCCGGGTTGCGTAAGGTCGCCCAAGGCTACTAAAGTGTCGGAATTGCCCACCACAATGCCGGCATTCTTTAGGGCGATCAGTGCTAAAAATAAACCAATACCGGCACTGATTGCCGAGCGCAATGGCATGGGAATGCTGTTTATAATCCATTCGCGGACTTTAAACACCGACATGGCGAAGAATAAGAAACCGGAAATAAACACCACACCTAGTGCCACTTCCCATGAGTAACCCATGGTGCCGACTACGGTGTAGGTAAAGAAGGCGTTCAGTCCCATGCCGGGTGCCAAGGCAATGGGATAATTGGCGATTATGCCCATAATTGCTGAGCCAATTGCACCGGCTAAACAGGTGGCGACAAACACCGCACCGTGATCCATGCCGATTTCTGCCAGCATATTGGGGTTAACAAAGAGGATGTAGGCCATGGTTAGGAAGGTGGTGATACCTGCCAGTACTTCAGTGCGAAAATCAGTGTTGTTGGCCTGCAATTGGAAAAGTTTTTCCAGCATAGGGTAAGCCGCCTGCAAAAACGCGAATAATAGCAGTCTGCTGGTAAAATTGCAGGTACTGTCTGTGATGTTTAGGAGGACCCATGGTAGTTCCTCCGTAAGACGCATTGGACTTTCAGTATAGGTAAGTTTGGCAGGCTTTTGTATGCGGTTAAATATGCTTGAATGTGAACTAAGCCGCTTATTCAGGTTTGCCCTTAATGCGAACAATACGCATAATTAATCGTATAAATGCAATTACTGGAGAGGCGCCTGCACATGGAGCCGTTGCTAGCAACACCTTACGCTACACTAGTACAAATCACAGACAGCCATTTGTTTGCAGAGCTAAACGGCCGGTTACTGGGCATGAACACTGAAGAGAGTTTGCAGCGGGTGGTTCAGCTGGTGGCAGCAGAGCAGCAGCAAATTGATCTACTGTTGTGCACCGGTGATATTTCCCAAGATGGCTCTGCTGAGTCTTACCAACGCTTTGCAAACATGGCAAACAGCTTTGCTGCTCCGGTGCGTTGGGTTGCGGGTAACCATGATGAACGTTTTGCTTTGCAGCAGGCCAGTTTAGATGCCAGTTGGGTAAGCCCAGTGTGTGATGTGGGTGCTTGGCGGGTGATTACTTTAGATACCTCAGTGGAGAATGAGGTGCATGGTTATTTAGACCAGAGCCAGTTAAGTAATCTGGAAAGTGCCTTGCAAAGCGCAGCCGAGCGTCATGTGCTCATTGCTTTGCACCACCATCCTGTGCCTATTCACAGTCGCTGGATGGATAAAATCAACCTGCACAATGCCGCAGATATGTTAGCCGTAGTGGCTGATTTTCCAAATGTGAAAACAGTGCTGTGGGGGCATGTGCATCAAGAGTTTGATGAGTATCAGCATGCCGTGCGCTGGCTGGCGTGCCCGTCCACGTGTATACAGTTCGCCCCTCAACAGGCTGACTTTACCTTGGATGAAAAAGCGCCAGGTTATCGCTGGTTGCGGCTTTATGATGATGGGCAAATACAGACTGCGGTCTCCCGTGTGGAGAATTTCAAGATAGAAATGGATCGCAACAGTAAAGGCTATTAAAGCGCCGCACTGAATAACCTAGAAAAGCATTGAGTCTGCTGCGCTGCGCCCACAAATGTATGCAAAATGGTATTGTGATTGACTGTATTCAATGTGTAGTGAGTTATGTCGAACAATCCAAGCATTCTTTATATTCATGGTTTTAATAGCTCAGCGGCTTCATTTAAAGCACAGCAGTTGCGCCAAGCTTGGTTGCAGCTGGGACTCCCTGAGCAGCGTTTGCAAATACCTGAATTGCACCACCATCCGCAACGTGCCATTGCCCAGTTGCAAGAAAAAATTGCCCAGCTTGGGCGACCGGTATTGGTGGGCAGTTCTTTAGGCGGTTATTACGCCACTTACTTAGCCGAGCAGCACAGATTAAAAGCCTTGCTGATTAATCCAGCAGTGCGCCCACATCAGATGTTTAATGAGTTTAGTGCTGAGCAGGAAAACCTTTATACTGGCGAGCGCTGGTTACTTACTGAGTCACATTTACAGGGTTTTGCTGCGCTGGAAGTGGCACCACCGCAGGATAGTCAGCGCTTTTGTGTATGGCTGCAGACTGGTGACGAAACACTGGACTACTGTTTAGCTGAACAGTACTATCAGGGTTGCGCTGTGCACATAGAACAGGGTGGCAACCATAGTTTTCAGCGTTTTGCCGAACACCTTCCAGCATTATTTTCTTTTGCAGGCTTTAGCTCTGCAGAATTATTATCACTCGATTTATCTGTTTTTGAGTAATCATATTATCTATGACAAATACCACCTATACCGCTGATGCCATTGAGGTTCTATCTGGGTTAGATCCAGTGCGGAAACGCCCTGGAATGTATACCGATACCACCCGGCCCAACCACCTTGCCCAGGAGGCCATTGATAACAGTGTTGATGAGGCGCTGGCTGGGCATGCACGCAATTTACAAGTGATTTTGCACAGTGATCAATCGCTGGAAGTGATTGATGATGGGCGCGGTATGCCTGTGGATATACACCCTGAAGAAGGGATCCCCGGTGTTGAGTTGATTTTTACCCGTCTGCACGCCGGCGGTAAGTTCTCCAATAAGAGCTATGAGTTTTCAGGTGGTTTGCACGGGGTAGGTATTTCCGTGGTGAATGCGTTGTCCACCCAGCTGGAAGTGCGCGTGCGTCGCGGTGGGCAAGAACATTTAATGACCTTTCGCGATGGTTTTAAGGCCAGTGAGTTGGAGGTGATTGGCACTGTCGGGCAACGCAATACGGGCACCAGCCTGCGCTTCTGGCCTGATCCTAAGTATTTTGATACCGCTAAGTTTTCAGTCAGTCGCTTAAAACATAATTTAAAAGCCAAGGCGGTGCTGTGTCCTGGCTTGACCGTCAAGTTTGAAGATAAAAATACCAATGAGCAGGTCACTTGGTTTTATGAAGCGGGCTTGCGCTCCTACTTAACCGATGCCGTTGCAGAGTTTATCAGTTTGCCGGAAGAGCCTTTTTGTGGCGAATTTGTGACGAAAAGTGAGCAGGTGGAGTGGGCCGTGGTCTGGCTGCCAGAGGGTGGCGAGCTGGTTCAAGAAAGCTATGTGAACTTAATTCCCACCGCGCAGGGCGGTACTCATGTGAACGGCTTCCGGCAAGGCTTGCTGGATGCGATGCGGGACTTTTGTGAGTTCCGCAACTTGTTGCCCCGTGGTGTAAAGCTGGCCCCAGAGGATATTTGGGAGCGGATCAGTTTTGTGCTGTCGATGAAAATGCAGGAACCGCAGTTTTCAGGGCAAACTAAAGAACGTTTATCCTCACGCAGTGCCGCAGGCTTTGTGACTGGAGTGGTTAAGGACGCGTTCAGTTTGTGGTTAAACGCTAATTCAGAGCTGGGCTTGCAGTTGGCTGAACTGGCCATTAATCATGCAGGCCAACGTTTAAAAGCTGGGCGTCGGGTGGAGCGTAAAAGAATCACCCAAGGGCCTGCTTTACCAGGCAAACTGGCCGACTGTGCAGGTCAAGACCCCATGCGCGGCGAGTTGTTTTTGGTGGAAGGGGATTCGGCAGGGGGCAGTGCTAAACAGGCCCGTGATAAAGAGTTTCAAGCGATTATGCCGTTGCGCGGTAAAATTTTAAACACTTGGGAAGTGGATGGCAGCGTGGTCTTGGCTTCCCAAGAGGTGCATGACATTGCAGTGGCCCTTGGGGTTGACCCCGGTTCGTCTGATATCAGTCAATTACGCTACGGTAAAGTGTGTATTTTAGCCGATGCCGACTCAGACGGACTGCATATCGCCACTTTATTGTGTGCGCTGTTTATGCGCCACTTCAGGGCCTTAATTGAAGCAGGGCACATCTATGTAGCGATGCCACCGCTGTATCGTATCGATCTGGGTAAAGAAGTGCATTACGCTTTAGATGATGATGAGCTGAAAAGCATTCTTGACCGTTTAGAAGCTGAAAAGAAACGTGGCAAACCACAGGTCACCCGCTTTAAAGGCTTGGGTGAGATGAATCCACCGCAATTGCGTGAAACCACCATGGATCCCAACACCCGGCGCTTGGTACAACTCACCTTAGATGATGTGAACGCTACTGAAGAATTGATGGATATGTTGCTGGCTAGACGCCGCGCCGGTGATCGCCGTGCTTGGCTAGAAAGCAAGGGTGACCTGGCTGAGGTGCAAGTTTGATGCACTGCCCAATTGTTTATTTTAGAACTACCGTATTTATTGCAAACCGACTCAATAGAGGCTGTGCATGACGCAATCCTATGATTTAAGTTTTGAAGGCGTTGAGCGCCGCTCCATGGCGGAATTTACCGAGCAAGCCTATTTAAATTACTCCATGTACGTAATTATGGACCGCGCTTTGCCGCACATTGGTGATGGCTTAAAGCCGGTGCAGCGGCGTATTGTTTACGCCATGAGTGAGCTAAGCTTGGACGCTGACTCTAAGCATAAAAAATCCGCTCGAACAGTGGGTGATGTGTTAGGTAAGTATCACCCACACGGTGACAGTGCCTGTTATGAAGCCATGGTGTTAATGGCGCAGCCGTTTAGTTATCGCTACCCCTTAGTGGATGGACAGGGTAACTGGGGTGCGCCGGATGATCCTAAGTCCTTTGCTGCCATGCGCTATACCGAAGCCCGTTTAGCCCGTTATTCAGAAGTGCTGCTAACTGAGCTGGGGCAGGGCACTGTGGACTGGATTCCCAACTTTGATGGCACCATGAATGAGCCGGCGGTGTTGCCAGCCCGTTTACCGAATTTATTGCTCAACGGTACCACGGGAATTGCTGTGGGTATGGCCACGGATGTGTTGCCCCATAACTTGCGTGAGGTGGCCGCTGCCTGTGTGCAGTTACTGGATAAACCTAAAGCAACTTTAGAGGACCTCTGTGAGCACATCCAAGGTCCAGACTTCCCCACAGACGCAGAAATTATCACTCCCCGCGCTGATATTCTAAAAACCTACCAAAGCGGTCGCGGCTCGGTTCGTATGCGTGCGGTGTATGAGTTGGATGACGGTGATGTGGTGATCACGGCCTTGCCCCACCAAGTGTCTGGAGCAAAAGTCATTGAGCAAATTGCCACGCAGATGCAAGCTAAAAAGCTGCCGATGGTGGCCGATTTGCGTGATGAGTCTGACCATGAAAACCCGTGCCGAATTGTTATAGTGCCGCGCTCCAACCGGGTGTCCATTGATGAGTTGATGCAGCATTTGTTTGCCACCACCGACTTGGAGTCCAGCTATCGAGTCAATATGAATGTGATTGGCTTAGATGGTTTGCCACAGGTGAAAGACCTGCGCAGCATGCTGGTGGAGTGGCTGCAGTTTCGTGTGGAAACCGTTCGTAAGCGATTGCAGTTTCGCTTAGATCGGGTTGAGAAGCGCCTGCATGTGCTAGAAGGCTTGTTGATTGCTTTTCTAAATCTGGATGAAGTGATTGAGATTATTCGCACTGAAGAGCACCCCAAAGCGGTGTTAATGGAACGCTTTGCGATCAGTGAGATTCAAGCCGATTACATTTTAGATACCCGTTTGCGTCAATTAGCGCGCCTCGAAGAAATGAAGATTCGCGGTGAGCAAGATGAGCTGGCCAAAGAACAAGCCAGCTTACAAGCGCTGCTGGGCAGTGAGGCTAAGCTAAAACGCTTAGTGCGCAAAGAGCTGCTTGAAGATGCTAAAACCTATGGCGATGAGCGTCGCTCGCCGATTGTGGAGCGTGATGAAGCGCGCGCTTTGACCAAGTCTGATTTGTTACCTGCAGAGCCTGTCACTGTGGTGATCTCAGAGCAGGGCTGGGTGCGCAGTGGGCGTGGTCATGAGCTGGATCCAAGCGCCTTGTCCTATAAGTCTGGAGATGCGTTTAAACATGCGGCACTAGGGCGTTCCAACCAGAGTGCAGTGTTTTTAGATAGCAGTGGTCGCAGCTATTCGCTGGACGCTCACAGTTTGCCAGCCGCGCGCGGCCATGGTGAGCCACTATCTGGGCGCTTAACACCGCCGGCTGGTGTTACTTTTGAATGGGTGGTAATGCCCAGCGATGAGCAGTTAATTCTGATGGCTTCTGATGCCGGCTATGGTTTTGTGATCAAAGGCGCAGACATGCAGGCGAAAAACCGTGCCGGTAAATCGTTAATCAATTTACCGAAAAATGCCCGAGTATTAACTCCAAAAGCTGTTGAAAACTTTGCTGAAGACTGGCTGGCGGTAGTCAGTAATGAAGGGCGCTTACTGGTTTTTCCAGTGGCAGAATTGCCGCAGCTCAGTCGCGGTAAAGGCAATAAACTCATCGGTATTCCTACAGATCGAGCCGCCAAACGGGAAGAGTGGGTGGTGGATTTTGCTGTACTTAATGAGCAGTCCAGTTTGGTGGTGCATGCCGGTAAGCGCACTTTAACCCTAAAGTTTAATGATCTAGAGCATTATCAAGGTGAGCGTGGGCGTCGCGGCAACAAACTGCCCCGAGGTTTTCAGCGCGTTGATCAATTACAGGTTGAGCCTTAAAGTAGAGTCAGCTTGTGTGATACTGCACTGACACTGTTGCAGCAAAGCAGTTAAGGGATCGCCAGATGAATAAAACACCACGCTTAGATTGGCAGCGCAGTCAAACCTTAGCGGTGCTCAAGGTTACTGGGGACTGGACCTTGGAGCAGCGCAAGCCTGATCTCCATGAGGTCTGGCGTCAGGCTGGGCGCTTGCCTGAGCACGTGACGGTAGAGGTGGCAGTCACGGCTTGGGACACCAGCTTGTTGGCTTTATTACGCCGCTTACAACGTTTAGCTGCACAGCAACAGGTCGAACTGAGCTTACAAGGCTTGCCTGATGGGGTGGAGCGCTTATTGGAGATGGCCGCCAAGCCATCCACCCAGGCAGCCGAGGCACAGACGCCTGATTATGGTTGGATAGCGCGGGTTGGCTTAGGTGGGCAAAGGGTGGCCACTGCGCTACTCAATAGCAGCGTGTTTATTGGCGAGATTGTTATAGCCATGGCACGCTTGCTAACAGGTAAAGCACGGATGCGCATGAGCGACTTTTGGTCGGCCTTTCAACAATGCGGCCCAGCTGCCTTACCCATTGTGGCGTTGATTGCCAGTTTAATTGGTTTGATTCTCGCTTTCGTAGGTGCTGCGCAGCTGGAAGTGTTTGGCGCGCAACTCTACATCGCCAATATGGTGTCCATTGGCATGACCCGTGAAATGGGTGCCTTAATGACCGCGGTGATTATGGCAGGACGCACCGGTGCTGCCTATGCAGCAGAATTGGGCAGCATGCAGGCCAATGAAGAAATCGATGCCTTGAAAACCTTTGGCTTTCCACCCATAGAGTTTTTAATTTTGCCGCGTTTACTGGCTTTGTTGCTCAGTATGCCGATTCTAACGGTGTTTGCCGATGCCTTGGGTATCTTTGGCGGCTTTGTCATAGGTGCGGGACTGTTTGACATATCAGCAGCACAATACATTAATCAAAGTTTAACCATGTTGAGCATGACTGACTTTTTAATCGGTCTGTTTAAAAGCTTGGTGTTTGCTGTATTAATCGGCTTGATTGGCTGCTATTACGGCTTAACCTGTGGTCGTAATGCCCAGGCAGTGGGCCAAGCCACCACCAATGCGGTGGTGAGTATTATTGTTGCTTTGGTGGTCAGCGATGCTTTGATTACCCTTATTTGTACGCAACTGGGGATCTAAGTATGGGCGAAGCGATCTTAGTGGTAGAGAATTTGAGCGCTGGTTACGGCTCTTTAGTGATTCAGCGCGAACTGAACTTCAGTATTAAGCAAGGTGAAGTTTTTGTCATTATGGGCGGCAGTGGTTGCGGTAAAAGCACCTTGTTGCGCCATTTAATTGGCTTGCAAGCACCTTTAGCTGGGCGGGTACTCTTTCAAGGTGAGGACTATTGGGCACGGGATGCCGACAGTCGTGCTAATTTGCAGCAGCATTTTGGAGTACTTTATCAAAATGGTGCGTTGTGGAGCAGTATGACTTTAAGGGATAATATTTGCCTACCAATCAGCACCTGGCGACCTGAATTAACCACAGCTGAGCTGGATGAATTGGCAGCGATTAAGTTGGCGCTGGTGGGGCTGGCAGGCTGTGATCAGTTATACCCTGCTGAATTGTCTGGCGGGATGCGCAAGCGCGCGGCTTTAGCGCGGGCACTAGCTTTAGATCCGCAGGTGTTATTTTTTGATGAACCTTCTGCAGGCTTAGACCCGTTAAGCTCCATGGCTTTAGATCAGCTGATTTTAGAGCTGCGCGACAGCCTCGGCTCCAGTATTGTGTTAGTAACCCATGAGTTGCCAAGTATTTATGCAGTGGCAGACACCTGTTTGTTTTTAGACAATGCAACACGCACGCAAATCGCCCTAGGCCCCCTGCAAGAGTTACTGGAGCATGGTCCAGACACAGTGCAGCGTTTTTTACGGCGCGGTGATGCGGTGACCCAAGGACTCATAAAATGACTGAATCGCGTAAACCTTTTTTAATTGGCTTATTTATTTTGGCTGGCGTCGCCTTACTGGTGGCCGGTCTTTTGTTGTTAAGTCGTGATAGTTTGCTCAGTCGCCCGGTGGAGTATGTGGTGTACTTTACCGGTGCTTTGGATGGTTTGGATGTGGGTGCGGATGTCACTTACCGTGGTGTGAAAGTGGGCAATGTGCAGCATATCGAGTTATCGTATGACCGCGGTTTAAATGATGTGGTAATGCCGGTGACCATTCGTATTAATAGCGATACCACAGGACGCCATAAAGGTGAGAGCAGTTTAGATCGCTCAATGCAGCGTTTGGTTGAACGGGGATTGCGTGCGCAATTGCAAACGCCCAGTTTTTTAACCGGGAAAGCGATTGTCGCATTGGATTTTTTCCCAGACCATCAAGGTTATATTCGGGAGCCACACCTCATTGATTTGCCGGCAATTCCAACTGTTCCTTCACGAATCGATCAGATGACCGAAATCGTGCGTGACTTAGCAGAGGGGTTGCGCGCAATGCCGCTCAAGGAAACCTTAGACGCAGTGAGCAAGACATTATTGGCTTTTGAACGGTTAGCCTCTGCTCCAGAAACAGAAGCGGGGCTGAATAGTTTAAGTGTTTCTCTGGCAAACTTTGAAAAGATCAGTGAGCACTTGCAACAAGGTTTGCCCGGAATGTTAGACAATGTAAACAGTGGCAGTATTGAGCTGAAAAACACCTTGCTGGATGTGCGTCAAGCTGCGCAAAGTGCGACCGATACCTTGCAGGAAATGGAAGGCATGCTCAATGATGGGCGACGCAGTTTCGGTCCCCAGTCAGAGTTACAATATGAATTAGTAAACGCTTTACAAAACTTAGGGGAAGCCAGTAAAGCATTGCAGCGTACTGCAGAAAGTATCGAGCAGCAGCCGCAATCGATTATATTTGGCAAGAAACGGTGACGACATGACATTTTTTATACGCTTGCCATTGGCGATCGCCATGCTGGGGGTTATCGCGTTGGGCACTGCAGGGTGTAGCTTTGCACCGCCTGTGCAGTTTTATCAATTGCAACAAATAGACGCTGAGCAAACCAGCGCTAAAAGCAATGCAATGGTTTTATTGGGGCCGCTAAAAATTGCTGACTATTTGCAGCGTGAAAACATCTTACAGCGTGAGCCTGATGGCAGCTTAAGGGTTAGCCAGCAAGCGCGTTGGGCAGGCAGTTTGCAAGATGATATTGGTCGGTTTGTGTTAAGGCAGATTGCTGCTGAATTGGGCAGCAGCCGCATTGCTTTGTATCCAGACCGTGTGGGAATTGATGCGCAAGCTCAGGTGGTGTTGAGTATCAGTCGTCTAGATTCTGGACTTGAGCAGCCTGCGGTGCTGGAAGCGCAATGGCGCTTATTGGATGACCAGGGCATTCTGCGCGATAGTCAAGTGGTGCGCTTTGAAGAGCAGCACACTGGCGAGATGAGTGATCAGGTGCGCGCACAAAGTGATTTGCTCAACCAGCTGACCAAGCAGTTGGTAGCAGCCTTACGCAACCAGTTGCCCCGTGCTGCTACA
>DASROA010000065.1:0-17627 GCA_035647115.1 Thiopseudomonas sp.
TCGAATTTGCCCGAATGATGCCTATAGACGCTTGGCTACCTGCAGATAAGTTAACCTTAGAGCCAAATGCTTTACGCGCAGCAAAAGAGCAAACTCGCTGTCTTGCACTAACAGCTGGCCCAGGCGCAGGCAAGACGGAAATGCTTGCACAGAGAGCTGACTTCCTCCTAAGAACAGGAACCTGCCGTTATCCGAAGAGAATATTAGCTATATCTTTCAAAGTTGACGCCAGCAGAAACTTGAAAGAACGAATCCAACGGCGCTGTGGTCAAGAATTAGCTTCCCGCTTTGATAGCTACACATTTCATGCTTTTGCAAAACGTATTATTGATCGTTTCCGAGTAGTGCTTACTGGTAATGATGTTCTTGAAGTGGGCTACACAATTGGCGATAGAAAAATCACAAGAAAGCAAATTACATTCCAAGATCTTGTTCCGCTTGCAATTCAAATTCTAAAGACCTCTACCGCCGCAAGAAATGCCATCCGCCATACTTACAGTGATGTTTTCTTGGATGAATTCCAAGACTGCACAGATCAGCAGTATGAACTCGTAAAGGTAGTCTTCCAAGGTACGGATATTCGTCTCACTGCTGTCGGTGATACCAAGCAGAAAATCATGGGATGGGCCGGTGCTTTGGACGGTATTTTCCAAACATTCGCAGAGGATTTTGCTGCGGTACCACTAAACATGTACCGAAATTTCCGCTCAAAACCACGCCTGCTTCGGATGCAGAACGAGATAATTCGCGTACTTGATCCCGCTTCAGTCATGCCAGAGGAGCAACTTTGCGGTGAAGAGGGAGAAGTATTCGCATGGCAATTTGAAAATGCTCAAGAAGAAGCTGAGCACTTGGCCGACTCGATTGCCGACTGGATAAAAAACGAGCAGACTCCATTATCTGAAATAGCCGTATTAGTGTCGAAGCAACTAGATCTTTATGCCAACCATCTGATGGCAGCATTGGAATCTAGGGGAATCCCGTACCGTAACGAACAACAGATGCAGGATATTACTGCCGAACCTGCGGCAAGGCTAATTGTTGACTATTTATCCTGCCTCTATGGACAGCGAGAACCTAAAGCATGGATTCGGCTGATGAGTCAATTGACACCGTTCGCTGATGATGAGCTGCAGTCTGATGCTAGGCAAAATTTCCAACATTTTTTAAAGGAACAAAGAAAAAACATCACCATAACGGAATTCTTGAGCGAGCCATTTTCAGAGTGGTGGAACTCTGCACGCAACTTCCTGCAGAAAATAGGCGTGGAGACTCTAGCTGCTCTTTCACCTGACTACGACTCACGTCAAAGGCTCCGCGAAGTTATTCAAGAAACTAAAAAACATATCGAAGGGTTACTTGAGCTTGAGCCTGATTTGCCCAAAGCCTTAGCTCGCTTCTCTGATGATCAAGCTGTGCGTATTCTAACTATCCACAAGAGTAAAGGCTTAGAATTCGACTCAGTAATCATTATGGCCGTTGAGAACGAAATATTTTTTGGAAACCAAGATGAGAACCGTTGTGCATTCTTTGTTGGAGTATCTCGTGCAAAACGAAGACTTATCCTCACATGTGCTCATCATCGAGAGAGACCTAAAAACCACACAGGTCGTTGGAAAATAAACCGCTCAGCACAATCTGAATATATCGGTTATGCCTCACCTTTCTTGACATGAGCTATGTTTCTATCTGTACAACGTTAGCCTTCCAAAGTATCTGCAGCCTAGATGCTAATATCGGACATATAATTTTAAAAAAAGACATCAGATAATGGCACGGACACAAGAAAATTTGAGTATGCTTCCTGACGAATATTAGTTACCAACTTTATTAGTACGCTTTTAGCAGTAGGGCTTCTGGATAGCAGCAAAGGTTACCAACTTTATTATTTCATACGGTTTTTTCGAAACGGTAGAATGCGGTTTAGCGAGGGTTTTAGTTACCAACTTTATTGTCAACCCACACAGTGTGTAGTCTGATAATAAAGTTGGTAACTATGGCGCTAACCTATTGATTTACGGTTAACCGCATTAGAAATAACAACCTATGAGTTACCAACTCTATTACATACCCAGGCACTGGCCGATCGCTGGTCGACCCATCAAGATCGACCTAACCCTTATAAATGGCCCAGCACTTAGGTATTGGGTTATCTTTCGGCTAATGGCTCAGTCTTTGCCTCTATAGACGCGATAAACAAGCCCCTGCTTACTGTTGCAATTCGGCCACCCACTCCAGCATCACTTTATGCATCATTGGGTTGGGTGCTTCTAAAAAGCTGATGTGAAAGCTGTCTTCCAACTCACAGACACCAATTGAACGCGGACGCACGGCCATGGCCACTGGAGTAGGCAGCTTAATTCCGAAGCAGAAAACCAGATGTTTAGCGGCGCGGATGTTATCAGCAATCTCACCTTCAGGCAGCGACTGGGTGTGTGCATAATGATCAAACTCACCAATAAAGCACGCCATTGGATGCGTTTCGACCTTTTCGCGGAAGAAGGCAATAATTTCATCGACCGAATTGTAGCTGATGGCAGACTTGGCGATTTCTTTGCAGTACGTGGGGTATTTATCCATAAAGTGGGTGTATTGCATGCATGACTCTCCAATTTTTCAAGTGATTGACTGTACTGTGCACAATAGCAGTTTTGCTAATTTTACGAATGCGACATTAACGCGCTAAGCGAACCCTGTCGTGCTCAACACCCAGCAAATTGATATAATATCTAGCAAGCAAATATCTACTTATAAACCATATAGGTCAATTATCGCAGATACGCTTATTAGGGCACCGCTAGAATCGTGCTAAGCCCCATCAAATAAGCTTTTGTGCGTTATGGTGAGTTTATAAGCTTGCTGCCTAAACAGCGCATTTACTGTCATCATTCATGTGCTGTGCTGCATTAATATTCAGCACATTTGATCCACAAACGAGCCTGGGAGGTTCTATGCAGACGCATTTTACACGTCTATCTCTGCGGCAAATAGTCACGGTACTGTGCCTGCTGATGTTATTCAGCGTATCGATTATGGCAGTGGAGCGCAGATCCCCCTCAACTGCCGATCACAGTCAGTTTAAAGAACTGCAAGGACCTTTTCAGTCTGGCTCGGAAGTCACTGAGGCCTGCTTAGGTTGTCATACCGAAGCAGCTAAACAGCTACAACAAACCACCCATTGGACTTGGGAATTTCCTCATCCAGAAACTGGACAGATGCTCGGCAAGCGCCATGTGATAAACAGTTTCTGTGGTGCTGCAGCGTCCAATGAACCTTTTTGCACCAGCTGCCACACCGGTTATGGCTGGGACGATATGCGTCAAGCACCGCCCAGCGCTGGCAATGCAGTTGACTGTCTTATCTGTCACGACACCACCGGCGGCTATAAAAAGTCCCCCACAGGTGCTGGCGAACCGCTTTATGAATACCCCGACCCCCTCGATAAAACCCTGACCCGCAAGACGGATTTATCACATATTGCTAAAAACATTGGCGCCACCAGCAGTCAAAACTGCGGCAGTTGCCACTTCTATGGCGGCGGCGGTGACGGCGTTAAACACGGTGATTTAGACTCATCACTCTTAACTGCTACCCGTAGTCTTGATGTGCATATGGCCAAAGACGGTGCGAACTTTGCCTGCGCCGATTGCCACACCACTTCTGCCCACAGCGTAACCGGTAGCCGTTATCTAACCAACGCCCGTGATACCCATGGCATCGACGTGCCTGGGCACACTGACCAGACCCGCGCCTCCTGTGAGTCGTGCCACGGTAATGCGCCTCACCAAACAGCCAAGTTGAATGATCACGTGGCGCAAGTGGCCTGCCAAACCTGTCATATTCCTGAGTTTGCCCGCGGCGGTGTAGCAACGAAAACCTGGTGGGACTGGTCCACTGCGGGCCAGCTGGACGAAGACGGTAATCCGCAAACCATTCGTGATGCCGATGGCAATCTTGAGTACTTAAGTACTAAGGGAACCTTCCGCCACGGTGAAAATGTGGTACCGGCTTACCGCTGGTTTGATGGCGTGACCCGCTATACCTTGCGCGAAGACAAGATCGACGTAAGCCAAGCACCCATCGAGCTCAACCAAATCAAAGGCAGCCACGCCAATCCCGACTCACGCATCTGGCCGTTTAAAATCATGGAAGGCAAACAGCCTTACGATAAAGTGCACAAGCACCTTCTGGTCAACCATGTGTACAGCGCAGACGATGACACCGCGCTATGGACCAATTTCGACTGGGAGAAATCCCTGCAAGCCGGTACCGAATATGCCGGCCAAGAGTACAGTGGAGAATTCGATTTTGTGGAAACCCGCATGCACTGGCCGATCGCCCATATGGTTGCCCCTGCAGAAGACGCTCTGCACTGTGCGTCCTGCCACGCTCGGGATGGCCGTTTAGCAGAACTAACCGACTTTTATATGCCAGGCCGCGACCGTAATCTTTGGCTGGACCGCGCTGGCTGGAGTATTGCGCTGCTCACCTTGTTGGGTAGCTTAGCCCACGGCACTGGCCGTTTTGTGGCGAGCCGTAGGAGAACAGACTAATGAAACAAGTCATGATTTTTAAGCGCTTTGAACGTTTTTGGCATTGGAGCCAAGCTGCGCTGATTTTCTTTTTGATGTTCAGCGGCTTTGAAATTCACGGCAGTTACCATGTGCTGGGGTTTGGCAAGGCCGTGCAGCTGCACGAGTATGCAGCTTATACCTTGATGGGCTTGTGGGTGCTGGCGATTTTCTGGCACCTAACCACTGGCGAATGGAAACAGTATATCCCCACCACCGATAAGCTCGGTGCGGTGGTGCATTATTATTTAATTGGTACTTTTACCGGTGCTGAACACCCCTACCGTGCCACCACCCAAGCCAAACATAACCCACTGCAACGTTTAGCTTACTTGGGTTTTAAACTGGTCATCTCACCGACTATTTGGATTTCGGGCTTGCTCTACCTGTTCTACAGTGACTGGGCAGACTTAGGCTGGCCAATTAACCTTGAAGGCGTGGCTTTAGTCCACACCGCTGCGGCCTTTGCCATGCTGATTTTCGTCATCGCCCACGTGTACATGACCACCATGGGCAAAACCATTTTCAGCATGATCAAACCGATGATCACCGGCTACGAAGAGATGCCCGATGAGAAAACCATTAAAAACAAACCCTAGGTCGTTCATTTATGAACGACAATGACCACCGTGCAATATACATGTCGATCTTGAAAGATCGACCTACACCCAACCCGTAGGTCGTCCATTTATGGGCGACAATGGCCACCGTGCAATACCCATGTCGACCTTGAAAGATCGATCTATAAGGGTCAGTGTACAAATACACCGCATTCCAAAATGGGTAATCCTTTAGGTCACTGACAAGCTCCGCACGTATTGGATTACCGACAATATAACGAGCAATAGCTATTCGGTCGTCATCAGCTCGCAATGCGCGGTCATGAAAGGCTGGCTGCCAAAATCTTCCTGTGCGTTTTAGGTGTTGATTAACGGCATATCCACTAGTGGCTTTTAACCCTGCCACAACTCAGGACAAGGTGTTTTCTGTACTCTCAAGGCGCAGTAGACCATGAAAATGATCAGGCATTAGCACCCAAGTTAACCAGGTGCATTGATAACGACGCTGGTTCACAGCTATTTGCCGACAAAATAAGCAAGCCAAATCAAAATCATCAAAAACAGCGAGCCGGTCTAACGTGTTAAAAGTAATTAAATACTCACCATGCTCCTGCGAAAAACGCCCTTTTCTTAGGTCATTCCATGACATGCTAAATCTCCTTTTTGCATTCAGTGTAGACCGAAAAATTGTATCGTCTTCCCATTCTCCCAAATGTCGACCTTGAAAGGTCGACCTACAGCACAACCGTAGGTCGTCCATTTATGGGCGACAACCAACAGCGCTTGACCTTCACCTCGTGGTAAGCTTTATCGTGTAAGCTGATTTAATTAACAGTGGGTGGCGATGATGACAACCTTACAGACATTGCAAATTCCGGTACGGGGAATGACCTGTGCCTCTTGCGCTGGGCGTGTTGAGCGCGGCTTGCTGAAAGTGCCGGGGGTTAAGCAGGCTGTAGTGAACCTGGTCACTGCTGAAGTGATTGTCAGTCTCGCTGAGCCGGTGCCATTAAAACCCCTTGTCGAAGCGGTGGAAGAAAGCGGCTATCAAGTGCCGTTGCATGGTTATGATTTCGCAGTGAGCGGCATGAATTGCAGCTCCTGCGTGGGCCGTATTGAAAAAGCCCTTGCCGAAAGCCCCATAGCCATCAGTTATCAAGTTAATCTGGCCACCAAGCAAGCCCATGTCCAACTATTAGCTGGTGAAGACCCGGAGCTGATCAGCCAGTGGCTGACTGAACATAATTATCCTGCCGAAGTGCTGGCGGATAACCAGCGCAAAGCCGATGACCTCAACACCCGTCAAGAAGCCGAACAAGGCAAGCTTAAAAAACAACTTAAATACGCTTTCTTATTTGCCACGCCGCTGTTTATCTTAGAAATGGGCGCGCACTTTATTCCCCCATTCCATGCTTTTTTAGAGCGTACTTTTAACACCCAACACCTGTGGTATGTGCAGGCGATTTTAGCCGCGCTGGTGATGTTTGGTCCCGGCCGTGAGATTTTAGTCATGGGTTGGCACGGCTTGCGTCGGCTTGCCCCTGATATGAACTCCCTCGTGGCGCTGGGTACCATGTCAGCCTTCGGCTATTCGATGATCGCCACTTTTGTACCGCAAATCCTCCCAGCAGAAACGGTGAATGTGTACTTTGAAGCCTCAGCGGTGATTATTGCCCTGATTTTACTGGGCCGTTATCTGGAAGCGCGGGCTAAAGGCAATGCTTCAGATGCCATTAAACGCTTAATCAACCTGCAACCCAGAGAAGCGCGGGTGCTGGTGGGCGGTAAAAGCATTGATAAGCCAGTGGCAGAAATCCGCCCCGGTGAAATTTTAGAGATTCGCCCCGGCGAGCGCATTGCCTTGGATGGTGTGGTGCTCTCTGGTAGCAGCTTCGTTGATGAATCTATGCTCACCGGTGAGCCGATTCCGGTCGAGAAAGAAGTGGATGCCAAGGTGATTGGCGGTACCGTCAACCAAGCCGGTAGCTTGCAAGTACAAGTGGAGCAAGTGGGTGCCAATACCGTATTAGCGCATATTATTCGTTTGGTTGAACAAGCCCAAGGCAGCAAGTTACCGATTCAAGATTTAGTGGATAGAGTCACCCTGTGGTTTGTGCCTGCGGTTATGGTTGCCGCGCTGCTAACCTTTATTGTGTGGATGGTTTTTGCTCCAGCACCGGCGCTAAGCTTAGCCTTAGTCAATGCGGTGGCGGTATTAATTATTGCTTGTCCGTGCGCCATGGGTCTGGCCACACCCACCTCTATTATGGTGGGTACGGGTCGTGCCGCACAGCTGGGTATTCTGTTCCGCCAAGGTCAGGCGTTGCAAGAGCTAAGAGATGTACAAGTGGTGGCGGTGGATAAAACCGGTACCCTCACTGAAGGTAAGCCACAGCTGACGGACTTTACCGTCACCGAGGACCAGCAAGAAGATGCGGTTTTAGCCGTAGTAGCTGCCGTAGAGCAACAGTCCGAGCACCCCATTGCCCTAGCCATTGTCCAGGCGGCTGAACAGCTTGAACTGCAGATTCCAACCATCAGTGAGTTTCAGTCCATTACCGGCATGGGCGTACAAGCCACAGTAGACGGCAAACTGGTGCAAATTGGTGCCGACCGTTTTATGGACAGCTTAGGCGTCAGCGTTGCTGATTTTTCCGCGCAAGCGCAACAGTTGGGCGAGCAAGGTAAATCACCCATGTATGCGGCCATTGATGGCCAATTAGCGGTGATGATGGCGGTCAGCGACCCGATTAAATCCAGCAGTAAAGCCGCCATTGACCACCTACATCAGCAGGGCCTACAAGTGGCGATGATTACCGGTGACAACCAGCACACCGCCAATGCCATTGCCAAGCAGTTGGGCATCGACCACGTGGTGGCGCAAGTCTTACCAGAGGCGAAAGTTGAAGCGGTCAAAGAACTGCAAGAAAAGTACGGCAAAGTCGCCTATGTGGGCGACGGCATTAATGATGCGCCAGCACTGGCCGCCGCCGATGTGGGGATTGCCATTGGTACAGGTACCGATATTGCCATGGATGCTGCGGATGTGGTGTTGATGTCTGGCCACTTAACTGGGGTGATTAATGCGCTGGCCTTATCCAAAGCCACCTTGCGCAATATCAGCCAAAACCTGTTCTGGGCATTTGCTTACAATATTGCTTTAATTCCAGTGGCGGCAGGGATTCTTTACCCCTTCAATGGCATGTTACTGTCCCCCATTTTAGCGGCAACGGCCATGGCATTATCCAGCGTCTTTGTGGTGACCAACGCCTTACGCCTACGCGGATTTAAAGCACCTTTAGAGGCCATATAATGATGAATATCGGTGAAGCGGCTGCAGCCTCTGGCATCAGCCGCAAAATGATTCGTTATTACGAAGAGACGGGGCTCATTGCTCCGGCTCCGCGCAGCAGCGCCGGTTACCGTCTGTACAGTGATGAGTGTGTGCAACAATTAAGCTTTATTAAGCGTGCGCGGGATTTAGGCTTTTCACTCGAGCGCATTAAAACCTTATTGGATCTGTGGCAAAATACCGAACGGCACAGCGCTGATGTTAAAGCTTTAGCTCAGCAATATATGACCGAACTGGATCAAGATATTATGCACTTACAAAGCATGCGTCAGCAGCTGGCAGAACTGATTGATCAATGCCACGGTGATGGCCAACCAGACTGTTCAATTTTGGATGGTTTGGCGCAAACTAAACTGAGCACAGAGAAGACCTGACCCTATGCTATCGCTGCTTGCACGATCACACTCAAGACACTACGCGGTACTTATGGCGCTAGCTGTAGTCTTGGTGATGCTGCAGCAGGTGTCGGTGCAAACTGTGCCAACCCCACAGCAAGCAAACCCTGTCATCGTCCAACAAGCGCCTGAGCAGGTTGACAGCAACCAATGCGCCGCAAATTGCGTCAGCACGCTACAACATTGTTGCTTGTATCCTTTATCGAGCAATCAGCCGTTAAGTTTTTTCACTCTCAATTCAACACCTAGCAGCGCGCTGGTGTATTTTTTCACTTCCCAAGTCATTACTCCGCAAACACCACCGCCAAAAACGGCCTAGTGGTGTTAATAAATTATTTTTTAATTTTAGGAGTATAACCATGAAACATGTATTGACCCGCGCTATTTCTGTAGGCGCATTGAGCCTATTGGCCAGCCAATTGATTGCCGCACCTCTGGATGTCACCTTACACAAAGACCCCAACTGCGGCTGCTGTGTGGAGTACGCCCACTACCTAGAAGGCAATGGCTATAACGTCACCATGATTGACCATGCCAATATCAATCAAGTCAAGCAACGCTTAGGCACCGACCAAGCGGCCAGCTGCCATACCGTGGAAATTGAAGGTTATGTGGTGGAAGGCCATGTGCCGGTGGTGGCGATTGACAAGCTGCTGGCCGAACAGCCAAATATCAAAGGTCTCGCCCTACCCGGCATGCCTTACAACTCACCAGGCATGGGTCCCGAGAAGAAAGGCAGTTTGCAAGTGCTTGAGCTGGACAAAGACGGCAAGCCTACCGGTGTGTATATCACCCTGTAAGAACAATCGTTAGCGATTAACATACAAGGTTGCCCATTTATGGGCGACAACCCACACCGTACAACCCCAAGGCCGAGCTTAACAGCTCGACCTACAAAAACGGCACTCCACTGTAGGTCATCCCTTTAGGGGCGACACACCAGCACACACAATCCATTGTCGACCTTGAAAGGTCAACCTACAGCAGGCCTGCAACAAAGAGTCGAGCAGCAACCAGGTATTAAAAAATACCCGCATCCAAACCTGCAGCCATACCCATACCCAATTCTTCGCATTGCTCTAAAAAGGCATCATCCCAAGCGCCTCTACACAACAACGGTTCTTGAACTTGCTGCCAGCGCAAGCCGGTTAAAATTGTCTTCAACGCCCGCAAGGTGCCCGTACCATCATGACCAGCGCGCACCACTATGGCGCAGGCAAGGCCTTGTTTCTCTTCTAGGACGGGATAATAGCTTCTATCAAAAAAGTCCTTCATGGCGCCACTCATGTAGGCCAGGTTTTCCGGGGTCATTAAGATAATCGCCCCAGCAGCCAGCACATCCTCAGGCCCTGCTTCCAGCGGTGGCACCACCCGCACTTCTACATTTTCAATGTCATCATGCTGCGCCCCACGCACAATGGCGTCCAGCATGCGCTGTAAATTAGGCGATGGTGCATGGGCAACAACTAACAACCGCTTAGAGGTTGACTGGCTCATACTCTGCTCCTTTAACAAGGGTGTTGGCTGGTCAGTTCACTATACCGCAATACAGTGCTTGGTTTTGCTGTTCCTGTCTGTCGCTCAATGCTTGCTCAATAGCTTCAAGCACAGGCAAAATACCGTTCTGAAGCAATCTCCTCAACACAAGCTATCAAGCTCTTGCTAAACTAAGAGCATTACCACGCCCCTGCTGTCAAAAAGGAATCAAGACGATGCGTACTATTTTAAAGCGCTTAACCCTGGCCGGTGTCTTAATCGGCTGCCCACTGTTTGCTTTCGCTGAAGAGCCCATTGATGGTGAGCCGGATGTCACCATTGTGCAAAAGGGCGATCGAGTCGTTGAAGAGTACCGTTTAAACGGCTTCTTATACGCAGTTAAAGTCACTCCAAAGCATGGCAAACCCTACTTTTTAGTGCGTGCCGATGGCAGTGATGCCAATTTCATTCGCGCTGATAAACCAGAAATGCGCATTCCTTCATGGGAAATTTTTAGCTGGTAAATCGTCACGTATAAAAAAAGGCAGCCCTGAATTATCAGCGCTGCCTTTTTGTTTTCAGTAGGTCGTCCATTTATGGACGACAGATCCACCCTACAAACCCCAATCCCCACCTGTAGGTTGTCCATTTATAGTCGACAATAAAAATTGTGCAGCCATCGTTGTCGACCTTAAAAAGGCCAACAAAAGGCTATGAAGAACAGCTCAGAGCCAAGTGTTTGCCCCACTCTGGTGGACGCTGCGCATAAGCTTCACAGCCTGCTTGCTCGGTGAAGGGATTGCTGAGCACCTGAAATAACTTGCGCAGCGGTGCATAGTTGCCGTCTTCAGCTTCATCGATAACGTCTTGAATCAAATAGTTGCGCAGCATGTACAGTGGATTGACCCCATGCATTTGCTCACGGCGTTGTGCTTGGCTGCGGGTGTCATTGGCATTGCGTGCAATAAACTCAGCAGACCACTCATCAAAAGCAGCTTGGTTAATAAACTCATTGCGCATGGCGCTTAATGCTTCTGCCACAGGCCGCTCAGCAAGGTTGCGGAAGAACAAGGTGTAATCCACTGCGCTATGATCCAGCTGCACTAACAATTTATCGATCAATAATGCATCGCCTTCTTGTTCGCCCAGCAAACCCAGGCGAGCACGCATGCCAGTTAAGTAAGCTTGTTGCTGTATACCGGCATAACCATCAAGGATGTCTTGCAAACGCTCAATGGCAACATAACGGGTAAGGGTTTCCGCAAAGGCGGTCAGATTCCAGTAACCAATACTGACCTGCTGATCATAGGCATAGCGACCATGACGATCAGACAGGTTACAAATATGCCCCTGTTTAAAATCATCTAAAAAACCATAGGGACCAAAATCAAAGGTGATCCCCAAGATCGACATGTTGTCGGTATTCATCACCCCATGACAAAATCCATACACCTGCCATAAGGCTATGGTTTCTGCGGTACGCTTGACCACTTCAGTGAGTAGCGCTGCTAGCGGCTCGTCGGCACTCAAGCACTCTGGATATAAATCATTCAGCACATGCTCATGCAGTTGCTCGAGCTCGGTATACTGTTTGTTGTAATAAAAATATTCAAAATGACCAAAACGGATATGGCTTGGCGCCAGGCGAATTAACATGGCTGCAGTTTCCCGATGCTCACGCCAGACCACGGTACTGGAATCGGTAACCGACAGCGCCCGCGAAGTGGGGATGCCTAAAGCGTGCAAATACTCGCTAGCCAAAAACTCACGGATACTGCTGCGTAATACCGCACGGCCATCACCGGTGCGGGAAAATGGCGTCAAGCCTGCGCCTTTTAAGTGCACATCCCAGTGCTCACCGGCATTATTCAGCACCTCCGCCAGCAACAGACCGCGCCCATCACCTAAGCGCGGTGTATAGCCACCAAACTGATGACCTGCATACACCATCGCCCTTGGGGTTGTTTCAGGCCAATGCCAACCACCGCTGGCCAGCTGCAGAAAGCGCGGATCATCAACAGTATTGGCTGGTAAATCCAGCAGTGCTAACGCCTCTGGACTGTAAATCACCATTTTCGCGTTATCCACTGCAGTGGGTTCTATAGGGGCTGAAAATGCATTGCCTAAACGGGCAAAGCGCGGATCAAAGGTAAGGCTATCGAGGCTTTTCATGGGTTAGGCACTCCTGCACCGCATCACCCTTAAGCTGAAGGGGCCGATAAGTTAATGGGCAAGGTTTATGTTGGACGTTGCCGCAGCAATAAGCAAAAACTGATTTAACGCAACTGCAATCACACGCTGCACAGTAGGTTCACAGTTCGCTTCAAGCGCCGCTTATTGGTCAGTAAGCGGGCGCTGTGTTTGCTGCAGTTTCTGCTCAAGGCCTTCACTGTTCTTAATAGTGACATCCAGCTGGTTAAAGGCAATATCAATATCATGCTCACGGAAACTTAACACAATGCGGTTGAGCACCTCATCTATGGAAGGGTTACGATCACCCAATTCACGCACATGAAAGCGCAGCTCATGATCAAAAGTACTGGCGCTGATGCCTAAGAACAACACCACCGGTTCAGGGTCACGCATTACCCGCGGATTTTCATGTACCGCTTGCAGCATCAGTTTACGGGCTAAGTCCAAGTCTGTTTCATAGGCCACGCCAATTTTAACGATAACCCGTGTGACGGTATCGGACAGCGACCAGTTAACCAATTGGTCGGTGACAAAAACTTTATTGGGCACAATGATTTCTTTGCGATCAAAATCAGTAATAGTCGTTGCACGGATGCGAATTCGACTCACTGTGCCAGACAAGTTACCAATGGTCACCACATCACCAATACGTACTGGGCGCTCAAATAAAATGATCAACCCAGAGACAAAGTTGGCAAAAATTTCTTGTAAACCAAAACCCAGCCCCACTGATAAAGCAGCAACCAGCCACTGCAACTTATCCCAGCTGACCCCTAAAGCCGCTAAAGTGGCCACAAAACCTGTGGCGGAAATTGTATAAGACAGCAATGTGGTGGTTGCATAAGCGCTGCCTTGCGCCAACTTCATACGGGATAAAAACAGCACTTCCAGTAAGCCCGGCAAGTTGCGCGTCAGCATAATAGTAATGATGACAATAAGGCCAGCATCCAATACATCACGCAAACTGATCGGCATGGCAGCGCCAGTACTGCTGACATTTTCATACAAAGTGATGTTGTCTAAGTAAGCAAATAAAGACAATAAATCAGACCACACCCAGTACAAGCTGACAAAGAACGCACCCAATAATAACAAGCGGGTTAAACGTAGAGATTGCGCATTGATTTGCGAGATATCCAACAGCATGTCATCGCTGGCCACTGTGGCTGTATCGCTTTCCAGGCCTTCTTTGCTCTGACTTTGTCGAGCATTTTGCATGCGCTGCCAAGCTAGACGACGGGCCGCCAATGCCAAGCCCCTAACCAGCATGGCCTCTAAGAGTACCCACACCAACATTAACGTAAGGGTATCCAACAGCCGAGCACTGAGCTTTAACGCAGTGTAGTAATAGCCCGACACTAGCGCAGCAACAAAGATTAAGGGCAGAAACACCATCAATAAGCCAATAGCGCGACGCAGCACTGAAGTGACTTCGGGACTGTAGCGGTGCAAGACTAAGCGTGCCATATGCCAAGCTAGCAATAGCAAGCTGACCATTAACAACACCAAACCAATCACATCTTCACTGAGTGCCGCCGGCTGTCCTTGGGCAATGCTGACCACCACACTGAGCAGTAAAGCGATTAAACCTAGAGCGCGTATTTGTGATCGCAAAAACACCACTTGTTCACGGGGCCAACGAAAATGCATGATCGCTACCCCATTGGGCGCTAAAATTCGGTAAGCGCTATAAAACACTAACCAGACTTGTGCCATGGCTAATAAAGCCAGCCCAAACTCTTGAGTATGTGCTTCTTCAGCAAAGCTCAACATTACGCCTAAACTGAACAGCAGCAATGCCACTGGGGCAGCCAACAGCAGATTTAACAGTATTGCTCGCGGAGTGTGCAGCTGCCGATCATTACGGTAATGGCCGATGTCGGCATGTAAATTACGCAGCGCTTGGAGTGTTTTAGGGCGTTTCCAAATCATTAATAATAAAACAGCCAACAAAGGTATAAACCACCAACCACGCTGCTGTAATACTTGTCCAACCTGTTTAGCGTCATCCAACCAGTTTTGCGCACTCAGCTGATACTGTAAGCGTCCCGGCGCAGCTTTTATCCACTCCCAATCCAAGGGTTTATTGCTGGGAATCCAAAACATCTGCTCATCAAGGGTTAAGCGCAGTGCATCCGTCATACTTTGCAACTGCTTTTGGTTAAGCTGCAAAGTGATGGATTCGCTCAAGTAGGCATTCAGCTCGCGATTTAAACGGTCTAAAAGCTCAGCGCGGGAGCGTACTAAGTCAATTAAACTACTACGTAACGCCAGCTGTTCATCCCCTGCTGCCGTTCCTTTCAGAGCATTTTGTACATAGTCTTCAGGGCGACTGATTTTTTCCCGCAATTGCCGTAGCTCAAACTGATACAAGCGCGTATCAGCGATTTGGTCCGCTAAAGTACGGTCAAAACTCAGCTGCGGTAAAGCTTGCTTTTGCTCATAAAGAATTTTTGCTAATAACAGACTGCCTTGCAGAACACTGATTTGCTCATCCAGTGCTTGTTCGGTTTGCTGCACACTATCCAGCTGCTGACGCACCACTAAGTTACGCTGAGTCAACTGATTACGTCGCTCAGTTATGGTTAAAAAATAATCTGAAAGTTTTAAATTCAAGCTACTTTCGCGCAACAGCAGGCTATCACTGCCCGCCTTACTGACTTCGAGGGATAATTCAGCCACAGTTTGCTCTGAGTCCGCCTGCCGATGTTGATTGAGCAACGACTGTAAAGCCAATATTTCCTGTTCTAACAAACTGACTTGTTTAGATAACAGGTCACGGCGATTGCTACCCAGTTCTTGCAACACACTGTTGCCGGCTAACTCGGCACGGCGCAAGTTGCTTTTGCTTTCTAAGGCCAACAGCTCTGCCTGTAAAGCATTGATTCTTTCTGTGCTTAAAGCCTTGCTGCTTTCTTTCGCGGTTTTTAATTGCGTATTAATTTCTTGAATACGGTTTTGATTGCTACTGATTTCGGCTTGGGCGCGCTCTGGACGGGTTTGGGCTGTGACAATTAACGCATTGGCTTCACCAAGCTCTTTTTTCAACTCCCTCAGCTGAGCATTACGCTCAGCCAGCAACTCTTCCAGCTGAGCCACTGAAGTCTTGGCAAACTCTGTACTGAAATCTTTTTGCGGAGTTGCCAATAAGCGCTGCAGTGCACTTTGCGCATCGGCAATGTCTTGCGGTGCGTCAGCCAACTGCTTTTCAAGTTGTTGCTGTGCCGCTTCGGTACGCTCAACAACGTCCAGCCACACCAAAGTTTGCTCTAAAGCTTGTTGCGCGGCCTGCTGATCTGTTGCTGACAGCTTGCGATCGGGCAAATCACTTAATGCCTGACGCATATTTGCTGTGGATAGCACCATCACATTTGCCGTCAGCGGGAAACTAACTATGCAAGTGAGCAATAACAGCAACAGTCTAAATTTCATTGATTCTCAATTCTTCTTATCAATTTAACAGGTCTATGCGGGGCTTCCATGTTCATCACAAAACTGTACATTATTAAAAAAACGGCACTTCAGGGCGTTTACCTTCGGGAAACCTCACCCCTACTTTACTGACTTTATTACCATCCATCACCGCCACCGCCCAAGTTAGACCTTGCCATTCAATATGGTCACCTAACACCGCTTCACCAGCCACTGCTTCGGTAATCATTTCCGCTAAGGTGATCTTGGGATCCATATCACCCAACTTTAAGCCGTACACATCAGCCACCGCACCCATTTGCGCACTGCCTTCTAGTACAAAATCACCAAAGAAGCGCAAGTCCGCACCGCGCTGAGGCGCTTGGCTAAATAAACGGCCGAGTGCGGGCAAGTCTTCTTCATGGCCGATTACGCAAAGAATGTCACCGGCTTTTAAACGAGTACTACCACTGGGGTGTAGCAATTGTTGGTTACGGAATAGAGCCGCAATACGCGTACCTTTAGGCATTTTAAGCTCACGTAACTGTGCATCAATACACCATTTTTGACTACCTAAACTGTAAACAAATAATTCCCACTGACTGGTGGGGTGAATTTCTAAACCCACCCGCGAAATAGGCGAGGGCTCCGGTGGCAAGTCCACTTTAGCTTTACGGGCTGCCCAAGATAGGGTGGAGCCTTGTAGGATCAGTGACACCAGCACTATAAAGAACGCCACGTTAAAGAACAGCTGGGCATTGGGTAATCCGGCCACCAGCGGAAACACCGCCAAAATCACCGGTACCGCACCACGTAAGCCAATCCAAGAAATAAATACCCGCTCACGCAGGTTAAAACCACGGAAGGGTAATAAACCTAGAAATACCGACAATGGGCGGGCAAATAAAATCATCCACAGTGATAACAATAATGCCGGCACCGCAATAGGCAGCAACTCATGGGGAGTTAACAGTAAGCCCAACACTAAGAACATACCGATTTGACTGAGCCAAGCCAGCCCATCAAACATGTGCAAAATGCCATGACGACTGCGAATGGGTCGGTTACCTAACACCATTCCGCAGATGTATACGGCTAAAATACCACTGCCGCCTACTTCTCCAGAAAAAGCGTAAATCATAATACTGCCACTGACCGCTAATAAGGGGTACAGACCATCCACCACCTGAATGCGGTTGATGATTTGCAGCAACAACCAACCGCCACCAACACCTAGTACGATACCAAGCCCAAACTGGCGAAATAAACTACCGAAGAAGTCCAAACTAAAGCTGGTTTCTCCGGCTGCCAACATGGCGATTAAGGTGACAGTAAGGAACATCGCCATCGGGTCATTACTGCCCGACTCGATCTCTAAGGTAGAGCCGACTCGTTCGTTGAGTCCCTTACCATTGAGCAGGTTAAATACCGCTGCAGCGTCGGTAGAGCCCACAATGGAGCCAATCAGCAGACCTTCAAGGAGTGTTAAATCAAACAGCCATGCCGCTGCTAAGCCTGTTAGCCCAGCCGTTAGAATCACCCCGAACGTAGCAAGTGATAAGGCAGGCCAAAGTGCTACACGGAAGGTGGCCACTCGGGTGCGCATGCCTCCATCGAGTAGGATCACTGCTAAGGCGAGATTGCTGACCAAGTAGGTGAGTGAGTAATC
>DASROA010000066.1:0-5566 GCA_035647115.1 Thiopseudomonas sp.
TTGCTTTAGGAAGGATGCAGCGCCGTGTTGCGCTACAACCCAACTTGGCTAAGTAAGGGAATGCATAAAAAACCACACGCAATGGATTCTATGCGCTCAAGGAGCTTGAGCGTTAGGCGGTTTTGACTGCGGATGACATGGCGGTGATAAACAAGAAAGAAAAGTGCTTAGAGTATTGCCAATTGTGCATGTTCTGCGAGTTTTAGGAGTTGAAAATGCAAGAAACAGTTGTGGAAAGGGTGCTGAAACACCCGAAGTATGCGGAGCTGGTGCGGCGTCGCACACGGGTGAGTATGGTGTTTTTTGTGGTTGCTTTAGTGATTTACTCAAGCTTTATTTTGACCCTAGCCTTTATGCCTGAGGTGTTTGCACAGCCTTTAGGCGCGGGCTGGACAATGAGTGTCGGGGTATTGACTGGGATACTGGTGGTGTTTAGCGCGGTGATTATGATTGCGCTGTACGTCTATTTCTCAAACAAAATTTTTGACCCTTTGTTAGAAGAGATTGTGAGGGACGTGGAATGAGAAAGTATCTATTAAGCACAGCGCTACTTTCTATGTTCGCGCAGCCGGCTTTTGCAGCAACAGGGCAAGCCAACACCGAAGCCATCATTATGTTCTTGGTGTTTATTGCCGGAACCATGGTGATTACCTGGTGGGCCGCCCGTAAAACGCAAACCACCTCAGACTTCTATACCGCAGGTGGTGGCATTTCAGGTTTCCAAAATGGTTTAGCCATTGCTGGGGACTATATTTCCGCCGCATCCTTCTTGGGGATTGCCGGTATGGTGTACGTCAGTGGTTTTGATGGCATCATTTACGCCATTGGCTTCCTGTTTGGTTGGCCGGTGGTGATGTTCCTCGTCGCCGAACGGTTACGTAACCTCGGACGCTTTAACTTTGCTGACGTTACCGCCTTCCGTTTAGAGCAAACACCCATGCGTGTTTTGGCGGCCAGTGCCTCGCTGTTAATCATTGCTTTGTACCTGATCGCACAAATGGTGGGTGCTGGTAAGCTGATCGTCCTGCTGTTTGGTCTTGAGTATAAAATCTCAGTGATCATTATCGGTACCTTAATGATGATTTACGTATTCTTTGGCGGCATGACAGCCACCACTTGGGTACAAATCATTAAAGCCATCTTGATGCTGGGTGGTGGTACCTTGCTGGCCGGCTTAATCCTGGTGGCGTTTAACTGGAACCCTGACGTGATGTTGGCTGAAGCAGTGCGCGTTCACCCGTCAGAGGCAGAGTTGATGGCGCCGGGCGCAATTGTCAGTGGTAATCCGCTCAATGCCTTGTCCCTTGGTTTAGCCTTGGCCTTTGGTACCGCAGGTTTACCGCACATCTTGATGCGCTTCTTCACCGTATCTAGCGCGCAAGAAGCCCGTAAGTCAGTGATCTGGGCCAGTAGCTTTATTGGTTACTTCTACCTGCTGACCTTTATCATCGGTTTCGGTGCCATTGCGCTGTTGGTACGTCACCCTGAGTACTTTAATCTAGCGGCAGATGGCAGCTTTGACATGATTAAAGACTTGATTGGTGGCACCAACATGGCGGCGGTACACGTCTCCAATGCGGTGGGTGGCAGCTTATTGCTGGGCTTCTTGGCCGCTGTGACCTTTGCCACCATTGTTGCGGTGGTCGCAGGTTTGGCGCTGGCCGGTGCCGCAGCCATTGCTCACGACTTGTATGCCAACGTGATCGCCCGTGGTCGCTCCACGGAAAAGCAAGAAATGCAAATCTCGAAGATCTCGACCCTGGTGCTCGGTGTCTTGGCAGTCCTATTAGGGATTATCTTTGAAGATCAGAACGTTGCCTTCATGGTGGGCCTCGCCTTTGCCATTGCCGCCAGTGCCAACTTCCCTGTGCTGGTGTTGTCAGTGTCATGGCGCGGTTGTACCACACGCGGTGCAACCATCGGTGGTTTCCTCGGCTTAGCCTTTGCCACCTTGTGGGTGGTACTCAGTAGCACAGTGTGGGTGGATGTGTTTGGCAATGCTGAACCCATTACGCCATTCCCGAACCCTGGTATTTTCTCAATTCCATTGGCGTTCTTAACGATCTGGTTCTTCTCGGTCACCGATAAGAGTGCCCGTGCGGATAAAGAGCGCGATGCTTTTGCCGCATTAACAGTGCGCAGCCAGACCGGTATTGGCCGCTCAGGAGCAGAGAGTCATTAATCCATAACAGGTGATCAGTTCGCTTGTACTTATAAAATACCCCGACATGTTCGGGGTATTTTTTTGCCTGTCTGTTGGGTTCAGTAGGTTGAAAATGAGTGTTTGCAATTTTACCGCATTAAGAAGTCGCTGATTGATTACGTCATTACGTCATAGTGTTGTGGCGTCATTGCGAGGAGCGAAGCGACGTGGCAATCCGTGACGCGGTAAACCATAGGGTGCTTTCTATGCTTATGGATTGCTTCACTTCGTTCGCAATGACGATTTAGATAATTCAAGATCGCCTTAAATGCAATCTGCTAGTGATAATCATTGTCATTTGCGACAAGTCTTGTTATTTTACCTCCCCACAAATTCTGTAAATCCACACAAAGGAGAGCACATGAAAAATTTAGTAAAAGGTGCAGTTTTAGCCGTGAGCATGTCCGTAGCCGCCGTGGCTCTTGCCGATGATGATCGTCCCGATCACTATAAAGGCCTCGCATCCCCTGACTTGCAAACCGCAGTGGCTAATTTTTCTGAGTACAACACGCTTTTGGAGCAAGAACTCAGTGGCGAGTTAACCAACGCCAACTTAGAAAAAATCCACCAGCTCACATACACCCTAGAAGTGGCGCTGGAAAAAATTGAGGATGAGCTGGACGATCTGGCGGATGTTTTAGAAAAAGTGCACCTAGCTTCAGAAAACTATGATTTTGAAGCCACCAAAAAATATGCACCAGCCTATTTAGAAACGGCCCGTAAAGTCATTAAGTAATATTAAGGAAATACTGAATACATCAAAACCATCATTGCGAGGAGCGAGGCGGCAATCTATAGGGTGCTTGTTACGCCTATGGATTGCTTCGCTGCGCTCGCAATGACGACCTTCACCTCGTTCGCAGTGACGCAATTAATCAGCGTCTCCTTAAAACTCCCCCTGTTTTGATTGAGCTATGCGACATAAGGCGGGGGGTTGTATTCTGGAAGCTTGTTTGGAAATGGGTATACTTTGTTTGCTAACGAATAGCTTGGAGACGGAGTAGCCATGTACGAGCAGCATCGCTTTGGAATGCAATTGACACACTTGTCACGGGCTTGGCGTGCTGAACTGGATCGGCGTTTAGCTGATTTAGGGTTGTCACAAGCGCGTTGGCAAGTGTTACTGCACTTATCACGGGGCAAAGCCCTGCCTACCCAAGGCGAGCTGGCCTGCAGTGTGGGCGTGGAAAACCCAACCCTGGCTCGTTTACTTGATGCACTAGAAAGCCAGCAACTCATTGAGCGTCAAGTGGATGAGCATGACCGCCGCGTTAAAAAAATAGCCCTGACCCACGCTGCACTGGCCGTTATTGAAAAAATTGAAATCATCGCCGCGCAGCTGCGCACGGAAGTCTTCGCAGGTGTTTCCGAGCAGGCAATCCAGCAGTGCCAAGCCACCCATGCGCAGATGCTAGCGAACTTAGAAAAGATCATATAATGCGCGATCTGGCTAGCCTAAACGCACGCTACGGACCCATTTACCGCGTCTGGTTATTGGGTGTCTTAATGCTGGGCAGTATGGTCATGGTGCTGTCATCGACCAGCATTAATGTGGCGTTGCCGGCCATTATGGATGAGTTCGCAATGGGGCTGCCCATGGCGCAGTGGCTGGCCACAGGTTTTTTAGCTTCCATGACCGCAGGCTTGCTGTTAGCTGCATGGGCGCAAGGCAAGCTCGGTGCGCGGCTTACGGTACAAATTAGCATCGGTTTATTTGTGCTGTGTTCCATTGCTGCTTTGCTGGCCACCCAAGGCTGGCAGTTAATTATCCTGCGCAGTATTCAAGGGGCCAGTGCCGGCATCATTCAACCCTTAGCCACGGTGTTAATTTTTCGCGTGTATGCCGGTGGCGGACGGGGCAAGGCGCTCGGCATGTACGGCTTAGGCTTAATGATTGCCCCCAGCATTGGCCCCACCATCGGCGGCTACCTGGTGGACCACTTTGGCTGGGCCTCAGCTTTTTGGCTGCCACTGCCCATCTGTTTTATTTTATTGCTGGCAGGCCATTGGTTATTGCCTGATGAAAGCAAAACCAATGCACCACGCTTGGATATTGGCTCCTTTGTGATGCTCACCGTGGCCATCTTTGCTGGGCTGGGCGCCATCTCAGAGGCGCAGCGTTATGCTTGGACAGATTGGCGGGTATCGGGTTTAGCAGTATTAACCGCGCTATGCGCTGCGCTGTTCTTTAAGCGCACCATCAACAGTAAAAAACCGATTTTATCCTTACGGCTCTGGCGCTTAGCCGCCTTTCGGCGGGCCAGTTGGCTGGCGCTGGCTTTAGGCCTAGGCTTATATGGCTCAACCTACTTAATCCCCTTGTTTTTACAAACCATTAACGGCTACAGCGCAGGGGAGGCGGGGCTATTATTGCTGCCCGCAGGCATTTTGCTGGGTTTAGCCTCTTTTATAAGTGGTTGGCTGTGTGATCGCATCGCGATTGTCTGGTTGTTGTGCGCGGGTTTGTTGTTATTTGCATTGTCATCGGTCTGGTACGGCATCTGGGGAGCCAGTAGTGGCTTTTTATGGTTGTGCATCATTGCCGGCTTAGGCCGCATGGGCATTGGCTTCATGATGCCAGCGTTAAGCATGGCCTCCTTAGACAGCCTCAGCTCAGACGAATTACCCTATGGCGCTGGCGCAGTAACCTTTGTGCGGCAACTGGGCGGTGCCTTTGGCATCAACCTGCTCACAGTGTTTTTAGATTGGCAGCACAGATCGCTCGGCGGAGACTTTGCCGCAGAAACCCAAGCCTTTGAGCGCACCTTTATTTTATTGGGCGGATTGTTTCTACTGGCCCTCTGGCCCGCCTGGCGACTGCGCAAGCACCCAAAACCGCAAAAGAAAAAACCAACCGCTACCTAGAGGAACCCATTGCTGCACATGCCAGATGAAGAGCAGCGGCGCTATTTGTATGTAGCCATCGACCGTGCAACGCGCTGGGTGTACAATCACCATATTCCACAGCGAGCGCTTCACCATCAAACACCCATTACAACATTGAAAGAGTGGCAAGAAAAGAGACCAGATTGTATTTTACAAGAACGTCATTAATCATGTGGGACTTGACACTTAAGTAGAAGTGAAGATGGTGAAAACATTCCATCGTTTTTTGTAAGTGTGCTGTGAATTTATCCTATTGCTTAAATTAGGAATATTGTTTTGATCACCTCTTGGCTCAACGCTTTCTACGACCTACAACCCAACGCATCTATCTCCGCCCAGCGCATCACTTTCGGCACTTCCGGCCATCGCGGTTCTTCTTTAACCGCAAGCTTTAACGAATTACACATCCTCGCGATTGCTCAAGCCGTGGTGGATTACCGTCAGCAGGCGGGGATCAGTGGGCCGTTGTTTTTGGGT
>DASROA010000067.1:0-34076 GCA_035647115.1 Thiopseudomonas sp.
GATGACAGATAAAAAAACTCAAACGCTTAAATTAAAATCAATTAATAGTACAGCATTTGATTTTCCTTATAATACTGAAGGCGGCTCATACCTTTACATTGTATTTAGAAAAAAAGGTAATAGTTTTGATGCGTATATGAGTATTGATAAAGGGCAAATGATTTGCGGTGTAAATAATTGTAAGTTTTCTTTAAGGGTCGGCGATAGCGAAGTGCAGACTTGGACTGGACTGCAATCAAGTACGTATGATTCAGACTTAATGTTCATCCGCGATGCTCGCAGCTTTGAAAAAATCGTTCAACGTGGAGAGCCTATTCGTATAGGTATTGAATTTTACAAAGCGGGCGTAAGAGTGTTTGAGTTTGATGTAACTGATTACACAGGCTTTTAAGGGGTGTGAGTATGCCTAAAGATAAGTCGGTCATGACCATCACCGACGCCGAACGATTGAATAAGTATCGCGCCAAGATGATCAAAGCAAGCTTTAAGCGTCTGAGTTTGTACGTAGCGGCATAACTGAGCACCTGTAATAGCTTGGAATACAGATCCTAGGGACGCGCCAAGACCGGCCTTAACTGGCACCTAGCTAAACACTAACCAACAGCCCCACCTAGCCGTGGGGTTTTTTATATCTACCGCAACCGCCTGAGCAACCTGCGACCAGCAAGGTTTATTCGGACTCACTGCGCAAGATAGCCAAAGCTAATCAGTTTTAGATTGCTCAATAGCTTAATGCTATGATTAAACCAGTATTTAACACGGATTAAACAGGCTATGAGTAGAACAGAGAAGGGCACATTCGCAAAAGGCAAGTCAGGCAACCCAGCAGGCAGACCAAGGGGCGCTTTAGGCAAGGCTACTCGCTGGCGTGAGGCGCTTGAGCCACACGGTGATGACTTATTCAAGGTGGCAGTAGAACACGCTTTAGGCGGCGATATGACAGCACTCAAGCTATGCCTAGAACGCATTAGTCCACCAGTGAAGCCAAACAGTGACCCAGTGGAGTTTGCATTGCACGGCGAAACGCTGAGCGAGAAAGCAGAGTCAGTATTGCAGGCGATTGCAGACGGCGTGATTGATGTTGATTCAGGCCGTAAATTGATTGGTGCTATATCCGATTTAGGCAAGATTATAGAAATCACCGAGCTGGAAAAACGCCTCGCTCAACTTGAGCAATTGCAGGAGATGAAGAAATGAAGCCACTTACAAAGCGCAGCGTTAAACTTTATCAAGGCTTAGCACCCAAGCAGCTTGCTGCACTCACACTGCAAAGCATGGCAGATATGAATGCCGAAGAGACCGACAAGATCCGCGGCGCAGTTCCATGGAAGCAATACAGCTGCATTGATGCGGCGTATACAGATTGGCGCGATGCGTTCCACAGTGTCGTGCTGGTTTGGTCAGTGGAGTATTGGCGGCAGTGTTTTTTATATGCGTCTACATTGAGCCGTCTACAGAGCCTTACACGGCTTGATGCTGGGCAGCCTGATGATGCCTTTGATTCTACGCATGAACAGCTACAGCAATGCGTTGCGCGTCAGTTAGCCCATAGCAAAGTGCTGTATGACTTATGCAATGCGCATGGGTTTGATTATAACGCGGTGCTTAAGCTGGCAGGCGTGCCCGACCGGTACAACCCATTGGATGATGGCGATATAGACCAAGCATTCTATCAACAGTGGTTTAGTGATCTGAGCGAGTGCTTGCCGCGTCACTGATGCCGCTGGTCGGATTGCTTAAACTAAAAAAGATTTAGTACCCATTTAGTACCCAAGCCCCAGAAATGAAAAAGGCCACCTTTAAAAAGTGGCCTAAGTCATTGATTTATATGGTCGGGACGGAGTGATTCGAACACTCGACCCCTTGCACCCCATGCAAGTGCGCTACCAGGCTGCGCTACGCCCCGACAAGTTTTCATGCAGTGCCTGAAAACGAACACGACTATACCCTAAGTAATTGAAATACGGAAGGATATACAGCATAAAATTTTTAAAAAAGCTGTTTTTGGTTATTTTTTGAGCCATTTTCCGTTTAATTGAATATATTGCCCAGAGGGTGTTCGCTCTAAAGCCTTTTTACCTGCCATGGTTTCCACGTCAGACAGTTGAATATTATTGCTTTTAGCCAAGCGTTGGTATTCCGCACGGCGGGCGTCGTTGATTAAGCGTGCAATTTCAGCAGCGCCACCTTGTGCCTTTACCACACCCAAGTAGCCGTTAGGTTGCTCGCCGAGCAAACCTGCAGCTTTGGCTTGGCTAAGATTGCGCATGGCATCATTTAAGTCCATGGCTGATACCGTTGTGCTGAGGAGGCTGCCAAGCAACAAAAGAGGTATTAAAAACTTACGAACAGTCATGCTGCGCTCCTTAGAATAAACCACTGGATTCATCGAAAATATTATCAAGCTCTTTATCAACCTTAATATAGATTTCGTGCTCTATTTTAACGTTAAGATTGATATTAATCGGCTCTTTTGGGGCCGATAACTGCACCGTTGGGGCGCAGGCGCTGCTGAACAGAGCCAGTACAAAAACACTTATAAAAAGTTTTGTACGCATAAATACCTCCTGTATTAACGCTTTTCGAGACGTTCTCGAACACGCTTTTGAATAATTTCGCTGACTTGGCCGCTGAGCTGAATGCTGGCGAGCAGGGCAGGAATATCCTCTTCAAGACTGATGTTTAAATGAATAGGACGGCCTTTTTCAACATCTGGATTTTGCCCCTCTAGACGAACATTAAGTATGAGTTTACCGGATTGATCATAACTTAACCCGCTACTTAATAGATTAAAGTGAAAATCATCTAAGGCATCAGCGACAACTTGCATGGCGGGGTTGCTGCGTCCTAAGGCTTGAATTTTTTCAGATTGAAACTTTAACACGCCAGGCTCTCGAGCCTGTAGCTGACCGGCTTTGATATACAGAGCATCGGGCTCAATGTGCAGTGGCAGCTGTCCATCAATAATGCCGTGACCGGCCAAACCTTCAGTGGGGTAGACTCTAAAGAGCTCTTGGAGTTCAATGCCTTGAACGTGTAAGAGGACTTTTTGTGGGCGGCTTAAGTCCAGCTGTTGTGCGTCCAGCCAAGCCCGTCCATTCAGTAACTGTACTTGTATACTTTGCCAGTCTGCGATGCCTGTTAATGGGTTGCTTAGCGAGGCGCGATAAGCCAGCTTGTCCAGCTGCAGTGCTGTTAAAGGCACACCAGGGTCGAGTTTTTCGATGGTTAACTGAGGGATGTTTAGGTTAAAGCGCTGACCATTGAGCTGTGCATTAAAGTCGAGCGCCATGGCGCTTAACTCGCTGCGATTAATGATGCCATTTAAGCCGCTGGCGCTACCTAGCAGATTAAGTTGTAAAGGACCGGTCTTAGGCAGTGAGATGTCCAACTGACTGCGTAAACGGCCACTGTCGAACGACACTAGTTCAGGCCAGTCTTTTAAGGTTTTTTGTAATGGGTTTGTGGCCCTAAAAAATACGTCTTGTAGGTTGGCTGTGCCTTGGATTCCATCATCACTAATCTGTAAGTGAGTCTCTAGACTAAGACCATGCTCGCCATTGAGATCACCATTGAGGGTTAATGAGGGGGGTTGACCTTTTAGAGTGCCTTTGAAAGCCCAGTCTTGGTTGTGCAGTTGCGCAGAGTGCAGATTTTTAACCTGAATATGCAGTGGGCTGGTGATTGCCATCTGTTGTGCTGCATGGGTATGACCTTCCAGGTTGAGTTTGGCTAAACGTGCGCTGAACGTCTGGCCTTGCATGAGGTCTGGCAATTGAAAACCAGCGCTCTCAATAAGGGTGTCTTCATTGAAATGAATCACAAAGTTTTTAGAGTTGAGCTGCCCAGTAAAAAAAGTACGGGCATGCAGTTGCTGGGCACGCAAGCTGGGATCGTTAAAGGCGTCCAGCTGTGCTAAGAACTGCCCCTGGTTGATTACCAACTGCCAGCTGTTAGCGTCGTGTAGGTCAAGTTGGCTGCTAAGTTCGAGGTTTACATTTTTGAGCTGACTGCTTGCTAGTGTTGCATCTAATTTATTGCCATTGAGCTTAAGCAAAGCGTGCCAAGGGCCGTCTAGAGGCTTATTAAAGTCAACTTGACTGTGTAATTGGCCGCTGTGTATCGCAAGGTCTACAGGCCAGTCTGTAAAGGTTTTTTGCAGTGGGTTGCCGTCGCTAAAAGAGACAGCAGGTAGCGACAGGTTGCCTTGCACGGCATTGTCATTTAATTCAATAGTACTGTTGATAACCACACCTTGTGCAGAGTGCAGCTGACTGCTGATGTGCAGTGCAGGGAGCTGACCTGAAAGGTTGCCAGTGAGGCGCCAATCTTGTTCGAGAAGTGGGTCTGCGTTAAGTTTTTCTAGCAGCACATTAAATGGACTGTGCAGAGTTAATTGATCAGGCGTAGTGTTGTGTCCAGTTATATCCAAGCCAGCTAAATCAATGCTGAGTTTATGTGCAAAAGCCAAGTCTGCAAGCTGAAGGTTGTGTGCTTCTAAGCTGGAGTATTGCTCCAAACGTAATGCAAAGGTTTCAGTGTCGGCGTGCCCGTTTAGGTAGAGGCGTGCTTGTAGCTGTTCTGCCGTAAGGTTTGGGTGGGCGAGGGCGTCCAGCTGAATAAACAGTTGGGTATTTTTCAACGCACCATGCCAGCTTGGTTCTTGCTGCAAGTCCAGCAGGCCATTGAGCTGAAAGCGCATGGGGCCGAGACTGTGCACATCTAAAGTAAGCAGTTGCTGGCCATCTGGGGTGTCTTGATGTGCTGGGTGGGTAGTGATCTGGGCGCTTAAATCAGTAGGGCGAAACTCTACGGGAATGTACTCCAGCCATGGGCCTTGCAGTTGGCTTAAGTTGAGAGCGCTGTGAATATAGCTGGGCTGCCACAGCTTACCCTGCGCGCTGGCCTGTACATTGAGCGTACCTTGTAGATGGCCTAGTCCAGCAAGTTTGGCATCGATTTCTTGCAGTTGAATGTGTTGTGGCAGCCATTTTAATAAAGCTGCAGGTACAAGCTGTGCAGACTGCTTAGCGGGTGTTTCATCAGCCTCGATTGGCCAGTGCGCTTGCAGGCGCTCGGCTTGTAAGCGTTGAATGGGGAAGGCGTGCCAAGCCCAGTCAATACGGAGTTCTTCGAGCTGCACGGATTGCAGCTGTGCGTCTGCACGTGGCACGTTCAGCTGTACGTGCGAGGCAGTAAAGCCAGTGAGCTGCCATTGTGGGTTTTGCCAGTGGAAATCAATGCCTTGTTTTTGCAGAGCCCAGGGCAGCGTATAAGGCAATGTTAACGCAGCAGTGATAAGCAGCACCAAAACAGCTAAACAGGCGTAAGCAATACGCTTCAACCACGATTTATTGCGTTTCAAGCGTACAGACTCGTTGGTTGTAGTGGCTGTTGCCTTGGCGGTAGGTTTCATGAGTAACGACCGAGTTAATTAACGTGCTTAGTACCAACAGTTTAGCAGCATTGTATAAAGCACAAGGATATCTCGGAGCGTGCATACAGTTGACAGCTTTAAGTTTCCGTTCAGCTTGTCGGAGTACTATAGAAACTGTCAGCAACACAGTGTGTTTTAGCTGGCTTATTTAAACGAGGAAACGACCATGAAAACTTTAACAGCATTATGTGTTTCAGCTGCTCTCTTGATGGGTGCCGGCATTGCACAGGCTAAAGATGTCAGTCCTGCACAAATCGTTGAACTGAGTAACTCAGGCGCAATCATGCCTTTTGTAAAGCTTGATGCCGCAGCATTGGCACAGCATCCCGGAGCAACACTGCTGGATACCGACCTTGAAGAGTCGTATGGCCGCTACATTTACCAAGTGAATGTGCGTGATGCTAAAGGTCAAAAATGGGACGTTGAGTTGGATGCAGAAACAGGCGAAGTCCTTAAAAACAAACAGGGCGATTAGCGCCTAAATGATTGATAAATAGACTTGATGGCGCTGTGCTTGACTGGCCAAGTTAAGTACAGCGCCTTTTAAATTCAGTAAACGCAGCGTTAATAACCTTGAGTATCCGAAAGATTGCTTGCTACAGACTTAAAGTGGCAAAGTAAAGAGCTTTTGCGCGGCTAAAGATAAGCTGACCGATAGCAGCATAATGGCAAAAATCCGCTGTAGAATAGGCCCGCCCAAGCGCGTGGCCAGCTTGTTACCCAGTAGTACACCTAGTGAGCCACCGACGGCAATACCGGCCAGTAATGATAAAGGTGGGCTGGCTGCACTTAAATAGATGATAAAGCCTGCGCCAGAAACCACAGCAATCACTGCCATGGAAGTGGCTGCTGCAGCAAGCATACTCAGTGGGCTGAACCAGAGCAGTGCTGGCACAATTAAAAAACCACCACCGACGCCCATAAGCCCTGACAAGATGCCGACCCATAAGCCGATCACGACCAGCATGATGCGGTTTAGCGGTCGCTTATCGGATTGCTCAGGCAGTTTGGCGTTGTTCCACATGCGCCATGCGGACCACAACACTAATAGGCAAAAACCCAGCACCAACCAAAACTCGTTAATGAGCTGGCCTAATTGCTGGCCGATCCAACTGCCCGGCAAACCTGTCACTATCAGCAGCACAGCAGGGGTGAGGTGTACATCACCGGAACGCCAGCGACTTACAGTGCCAATCAATGCAGATAACGCCAAGGCGCCGAGACTGACACCGATCGCATCGCGTAACGGCAAATGCAGGCTGAGCAGCAAAGGTAACGCCACCAGCGAGCCGCCAGCACCGGTTAAGCCTAGTAAAGTGCCCAATAACAAACCAATGCCGAGTGCTTCGTAAATTAAGTTGTCCACGGTTCGGTCCGTAATGAAAATGTAGATGTTAAGTGTACGAGGTTAAACTCTTAGGGTAAAAGTTCTCTGCTATTTAATTTGTTGTAAGCTGTCTCGGCTTAGCGAAGTATAGTGGGATGGTTATTATTAAATAATAGAGTTTGAATGCGTGCTTGTTAAAGGAAAAGATATGACGGTCAAAACCAATAAACGGCAGCGCTGTCAGCGATGTGCACGTCCAGAAACGCATTGCTTGTGCGCGTTGATACCGAACCTGCCCAGCCAAACACGCGTACTGTTGATCCAGCACCCCGATGAAACCAAGCATGCATTAAATACGGCACGGATGACCGCACTGGGCCTACAAAATGCAGAGCTTATTGTTGCTGAAACAGTGGACAACTTAGAGCACTACTTGCAGCAACCGGGTTATCGACCGTGCTTATTATTTCCAGGAGAGGGTGCTCAGCTGCTGAATGCTTATCAAGCCGAGCAGCTGCCTTGGTTGCTTGTAGTACCCGATGGCACCTGGCGTAAAGCACGGCGCATCTTATATTGTAATCCTCTGCTGGCGGCGTTACCGCGAGTGACCTTGCCAACAGAACTGAGCAGCCGTTATCGATTGCGTAAAGCGCCTGATGCACAGGCTTTAGCCACTGTGGAGGCGGTCAGTTATGCATTGAATATTTTAGAACCTGATAAAAATTTTAGCCCGTTATTGCGGCCTTTTGATGCGTTAATCGAAGGGCAAATACAAGCCATGGGAGCTGCAACCTACCGGCGCAACCATTTGACTGGCGACGATTAAGTGACTGTACTGAGCAGTTAAAGAGTAAATACTACTGATGTGCAGCCTACTGTGTAAGCGGCATGTAGTTAAATAAGGAAATATTGGAATGATGATTTTTCATACCCGTAAGTGGGTGAAGCCAGAAGATTTAAACCCTAATGGCACTTTGTTTGGCGGCAGTTTATTACGTTGGCTGGATGAGGAAGCCGCGATTTATGCCATTGTTCAGCTGGATAATTCCAATGTGGTGACCAAGCTGATTTCTGAAGTGAACTTTGTCAGTTCTGCTAAGCAAGGGGATATTATTGAGCTGGGTATCACGGCAGTAGAGTTTGGCCGTACCTCAATAACCTTAAGATGTGTGGTGCGTAACAAAATCACCCATAAAAACATTTTAACCATTGAGCGCATGGTGTTTGTCAGTATAGGCGCTGATGGTAAGCCTGAGCCCCATGGTAAAACGCAGATTACGTACAGCCATGAGCGTATTGATCAGGAATTAGCCAAACGCTCAGAATAGCTGTTAGCGGCATGCTAAACGCTTGCCAGACTGGGTTGGGCAAGCGTTTAGTTGGTGTGAAACTTAGACGTTAAATCTGAAGTGCATCACATCGCCGTCTTGCACGATGTAGTCTTTACCTTCGAGACGCCATTTGCCGGCTTCTTTAGCACCGGCTTCGCCTTTGTATTTAATAAAGTCAGCGTAGCTGATGACTTCGGCACGGATAAAGCCTTTTTCAAAGTCGGTGTGGATAGCTGCGGCGGCCCGTGGTGCAGTTGCACCGATCTTCACTGTCCAAGCACGTACTTCTTTGACGCCAGCAGTGAAGTAGGTTTGCAGCTCGAGCAGCTCATAGCCGGCACGGATCACGCGGTTTAAACCGGGCTCTTCCAGGCCGAGGGCTTCCAGGAACATGTCCTTTTCTTCGCCGTCTTCCAGCTCAGCAATTTCTGCTTCAATTTTATTGCACACCGGCACCACAATAGCGCCTTCTGCTTCAGCGATAGCGCGCACAGTGTCGAGATATGGATTGTCTTCAAAGCCCTCTTCGGAAACGTTGGCGATGTACATCACCGGTTTTGAGGTCAGTAAGTGAAACCCGCGCACAATGTTTCTTTCTTCTTCACTCCAATCTTTGAGTAAAGAACGGGCCGGTTTTCCAGCGGTGAAGTGGGCGACCAGTTGCTCTAATAAGGCTTTTTGCGCTACAGCGTCTCGGTCACCACCTTTGGCGGTACGGGTGACCCGTTGCAATTGCTTTTCGCAGCTGTCTAAGTCAGCAAAAATCAATTCCAGATCAATGATTTCAATATCACGCTTGGGATCCACTGAGTTGGATACATGGATCACATTATCATCTTCAAAGCAGCGTACGACGTGGGCAATCGCATCGGTTTCACGAATGTTGGCTAAAAACTGGTTGCCTAAACCTTCGCCTTTGGAAGCTCCTTCCACAAGACCGGCAATATCCACAAATTCCATAGTGGTAGGCAAAACACGCTCCGGCTGAACAATTTCAGCTAAAGGCCCTAAGCGCGGATCGGGTACGGCAACAATGCCAGTGTTTGGCTCAATGGTGCAAAATGGAAAGTTTTCGGCTGCAATGCCGGATTTGGTCAAGGCGTTAAATAGAGTCGACTTGCCCACGTTGGGCAAACCTACGATACCGCAGTTAAATCCCATGATGAGTCCTCAGGAGAAATAGAGTCAGGCCTTTTGGCTGTGTAGCTGCTGCATTGCGCGGGAAAAATTACCGTCAAGAAGATCAGGCAGTACGCCAAGGGCGAATTCGATACTGGTGTTTATTTGTTCTTGTTCGCTGCGTGGCGCGCGGCTCAGTACATAATTGGATACTTGGCTGCTGTGGCCGGGGTGGCCAATGCCTATTCGCAAGCGATGAAAGTTTTTTTGGTTGGCGAGGCTGGCGATAATATCGCGCAAACCGTTATGCCCACCGTGTCCGCCGCCTTGCTTGAGTTTGCAGACGCCAGGTGGCATGTCTAACTCGTCATGGGCAACTAGAATTTCTTCAGGCTTAATTCGAAAGAAATTAGCCAATGCGGCAACGGATTGACCGCTACGGTTCATGTAAGTGGTCGGAATCAGTAAGCGCACATCACGGCCTTGATGATTGAGTTTTCCGGTGAGACCGAAATATTTCTTATCAAAGCTCAGGTGTACACCATATGCTGAGGCGAGGCGCTCAACAAATAAAGCCCCTGCGTTATGCCGGGTCTGGTCGTATTCTGGGCCTGGATTACCTAAGCCAACGATCAGTTGCACAGCAGTCACTACAGGGGCTCCTTTTACACAGATTAAGCGGCGAGAGAATTAATTCTCTTCTTCACCACTGTCTTCTTTGTCTTCTTGCTCTTCAGCTTCGTCCAGAGGCTGATCTTGCTCTTCGTCTTCTTCTTCCTCAAGACGAGCAGGGCTCACAGTAGCGATAGCTGGGTTGATATCTTGTTCTAAGTCGAGCTCAGTGAACTCAACGCCTTCAGGGGCTTTGACGTCAGCCAAGTGAACGGTTTCGTTCAAATCAACTTCCAGCATATCGATTACGATGGACTCGGGTAAGTCTTGCGGTAAGCAAGTCACTTCGAGTTCAGTTGCCAAACGGAAGATATCACCACCGCCCAACTTAACACCCACGCACTCTTCTTCGTTAATTAAAACGACTGGAATCATGGTGGTGAGCTTCTGACCTGCAATAATGCGCACAAAGTCAGCATGCAGAACCAATTCACGAGAAGGGTGGCGCTGTAAGTCTTTAATCAGAACGCTTTGTTTGGTGCCAGCATTGTTCAGCTCGAGAATGCTACTGAACGCAGCATCGTTAAGCAGCAAGCGTGCCATTTCACGGGTTTCTAAACTGATCAGTTCAGGTTCTTCATCACCACCGTAAACTACAGCAGGGATTAAGTTCGCGTTACGACGTAGGCGGCGGCTCGCACCTTTCCCTAAGTCGGTACGCGATTGTACATTAAGAGTAAATTCGCTCATGGGTGTTTTCTCCAAAATGACAACAACAGGTAGCAACTTGCGACCAGTGATACCTGTGTTGTGAAAGCCTAAGTATCAGTTAGGCGGTAGTTGATTGCGCAGTGTTCAACGGAACATTGCGCTAATCGATTCTTCATTGCTGATTCGGCGTACAGCTTCAGCGACCACAGGCGAAATGTCGAGTTGACGAATGCGTGGGCAAGCTTGAGCAGCCGCAGACAGCGGAATAGTGTTAGTAATAACTATTTCATCGAGCAGTGAATTCTCGATATTTTCAAGCGCACGGCCTGAAAAAATAGGGTGTGTACAATAGGCTAATACTTGCGCCGCACCACGCTCTTTTAATGCGCTGGCTGCAGTGCACAGTGTTCCTGCAGTATCCACCATGTCATCCACTAAGATGCAGGTACGGTTTTCAACATCACCGATAATGTGCATCACTTCTGACTGGTTCGCTTTAGGGCGGCGCTTATCGATAATCGCTAAGTCTACGCCTAAGGCTTTAGCGACTGCACGAGCGCGTACCACACCGCCAATATCAGGAGATACAATCATGAGGTTTTCAAAGCGCTGGGATTGGATGTCATCCACCAGTACCGGAGAACCGTAGATATTATCAACTGGGATATCAAAGAAACCTTGGATTTGGTCAGCGTGTAGGTCAACGGTCAAGACGCGGTCTACACCCACTCCGGACAGCATGTCAGCCACCACTTTGGCACTGATAGCTACTCGAGCAGAGCGTGGACGGCGGTCTTGGCGAGCATAGCCAAAGTATGGAATAACCGCAGTGATGCGCGACGCTGAAGAGCGACGGAAAGCATCAATCATAACGATGAGTTCCATGAGGTTGTCATTGGTCGGTGCGCAAGTGGGCTGTATTAAAAATACATCCTTACCGCGTACGTTCTCATTGATTTCCGCACTGATTTCACCATCAGAGAATTTGCCTATAGAGGCATTGCCCAGAGGAATATACAAATGTTTTGCAACTCGACGAGCAAGGTCGGGGTTTGCGTTCCCCGTAAAGATCATCATCTTGGACACGCGCAGTACCTGTTACTGGGAGTGGGCCTGACGAAAAAAACCTTCGTAACTCCGCGTTCAACGCGAAATGACGAAGGCTTCGTAATGTGGCAGGGGCGGCTGGATTCGAACCAACGCATGGCAGGATCAAAACCTGCTGCCTTACCGCTTGGCGACGCCCCTGTAGAGTTTTACATCAAATGTAAACAATCAGAGTTCGGTTAAGTTTTGTAGAGAGCGGTGCAACATCGAGATGTTAGCGCCTTTTGCTACAAAGCTTGGTAGTTGCCCTGAAATCTGGTTTGCTACTTTAACAGCTTGTTGTCGGTTTGGGAAGCCCCCAAATAAACAACTTCCAGTTCCAGTTAATCGAGCATCAACAAATTTGTTTAGCAAGATCAAAGCGTTACGCACTTCGGGGTAGCGCTTCTCAACCACAGCTTGGCAATCATTGTGACCGCCTTGCTTGAGAACGGAGCGTATAGTAGTTGGCAAAGTGTCTCGTGTCAAGCCTTTATCTGAAAATACTTTAGCAGTACTAATGGAGACCGGTGGCACCGCCACTAAATACCAAGGTTCGGGCAGGTCGACTGGTTGCAGTTTTTCACCCACGCCCTGTGCAAAGGCAGCGCGGCCTTTGACAAACACAGGCACGTCAGCGCCTAAGGTTAAGCCCAGTTCGGCAAGGGTGTCGAGTGACAGGCGCGTGCGCCATAGATGGTTAAGTCCTACTAAGGTGGTGGCCGCATTGGAGCTGCCGCCACCGATGCCGCCGCCCACCGGCAGTTTTTTATCGAGCCAAATATCAGCGCCTTGACTGCTTTGCGTGTGTGCTTGCAGTAAACGTGCGGCGCGCACAATCAAGTTATCATCATGCGCTACACCTGGGATTGGGGTGTGTAAGATGATTTGCCCATCATCGCGCATGTTGAAGTGCAAGGTGTCTGCGTAATCTAAGAACTGAAACAAAGTTTCTAATAAGTGATAGCCATCTGCGCGGCGACCCACAATATGTAGCATCAGATTGAGCTTAGCAGGTGCCGGCAAGCTCAGTTGTGCTGTGCGTAAAGTATTTGTTTGCATAGTGCTACTGACCCAATTGCCGCGCGCGCCACTCTTTAATCACAAGGGTGATATCTAGACCCGCGCCGCTGAGTTTAATGCGCTCGGGCAGCTGCAGGCCGTTTTCAGAGCGGTAGCTTAAGTATTGAATGTGCCATTGATCTTGCAGCAGCTCACTGAGCAAGCTGTTGTCATCCAGTTGTAGCTGGCTTTGGCTGTGCGGTGCCGGCAAGCCTTTGACCCACCACAGTAAATTCTCTACGGGAAGACTCCAGCCGAGCTGTTGCTGCATTAAGGCTTCAGCAGATGCCGCTTGGTAAGTGCCACGGTTGGCGATTTCTAAACTTACTGCGCCTTGGCGACCGGTTAAGCGAGTGGAGCCCTGTCCAAGCGGGCCTGACAAACGAATATCAAAGTAATCTTGCCGTTGCAGCCAGAAAATGATCGCGCTGCCGGAATTGTCTTGACTACGAATGCCCAGCTTGCCAGTGATTTGCCATGCATCAATGGGGGCGGCTTGTCGTTTATGATTTTGCCAAGAGCTTGCCCGTGTTGGATCACTGAGTTGCTCTTGGGTGCTCAGCTGGCTACAGCCGCTGAGGATGAGCAGTAGAGTAAGGCTAAAAAGACTTAAAAAACGCATGGGGTAACGTCCTTATGGGTTAAGTCGCTGGAGGGTTTCCAAGAGAACTGCGTCTTTAGGTTGGGTTTTGAGTGCTTGGTTCCATATCCGTCGCGCCTCGTTGTGTTTGCCAAGTTGCCACAATACTTCGCCCAAATGAGCAGCGATTTCAGCGTCAGGGTAGGCTGCGTAGGCTTCGCGCAAGAGCGCTTCGGCTGCTTGTAAGTCACCAAGGCGATAGTAGACCCAGCCTAAACTGTCAGTTATGGCCGCGTCATCAGGCTCAATTTGGTGAGCGCGTTCAATGAGTTGGCGCGCCTCTTCTAAGCGATCAGTTCGGTCAGCTAAGGTGTAACCGAGGGCATTGAGCGCCATGGCGTTATCTGGGTCGTTAGCAATAATAAAACGTAAATCCTGCTCAAGTTGTGGCAGATCGTTGCGCTTCTCAGCGACCATTGCACGTGTGTAAAGCAGACTTGGATCGTTTTTAGCGTGGGTTAATGCTTGATTGATGCGCAGCCAAGCCGTTTCTGTGTGTTGATGATTGGAAAGACCTTCCACTTCGATTAAATACAGTTGGATATTGAGATCCGGGCGTTCATTGCGCTGTATATCAAAATAGCGGGTGGCTTCACGCAGGCGTTCTTCATTGAGCAACAAATCGATAATACGTTGTTGGGCAGCCAGGTAATAATTACCATCTTGGGTTGCCTGATAGGCGCTGAGCGCTTGCTCGGTGTCCTGCAGCTCTTCAAAGACGCGGCCTAAATTGTATTGCGCGGCAGCGTTGTGCGGATTGCGCACGAGTAAATCTTCTAAATACACCTGTGCTTCAAGCCAAGCCTCAAGGTCCATGTTGATTAAGGCCAAGGAGAAACGCAGATCGTCATCACCGGGCTCTTGTTGCAGTAACTCTAAAAACTCTGCGCGGGCCTCTTCCAGCTGATTGAGCTCAATCAGTTGGCGAGCATAGGTCATACGTAAGCGAGTGTCGTTGGGTTGAGCTTTTAATGCATTGCGTAACAGCGGCAACGCTTCTGTGCCACGATTAAGTTGACTGAGGAGGCGTGCTTGCAAGAGCACTGTAGTGGTGGTGATGAGTTTCTTTGGTTGTTTTTCCAGTAGCTGTAAGGCTTCTGCACTACGCTGTGCTTGGTGAAGTAATATTGCCTTGCTAAAAACCAATTGTTGGTGGTGGGGTTGTATGGCTAATAGTCGATCAAAGTGCTGCAATAGCTCGTCGCGGGTCTGTTGGTCCGCCTGGGCTGCAGACAATGCAATCAGATCAAAGCGCGTATCGCCCTTGGCTAAAAATACTTTTTCCATATACTGCAGAGCGGAGTGATAGTCTTCAGCTTGCGCCAGGTGAATGGCAGCTGCACGTTGTGCGTCGAGATTATCAGGTGCGGCGTCAGCCCAGATCAGAACATTATCCAAGGCACGCTGCTCATCACCGAGGTATTCAGCAATGCGATAAGCGCGTTCGGCAATACCTGGGTCGCCGGTGGCTTGAGCTTGTAGGCTGTAGTTTTCTAAAGCAATATCAAAACGGTCACGCTGTCCGGCGATTTCTGCGGTCAGCAAGCTGATTAAAGTGTCAGGGCTGAACTCTGCAGTTGCTGTTTCTGTCGTTTGAGATTGTATCGCGCTGGGCGCAACGGTATCGTCTACTGCTACGCTGCTCTCGGTCGAGAAGGTTTGGCAGCCGGATAATATTAAACTGATGGAAATAAGGCTAAAATATTTTTTCATATGTACTGAGTAAGACAAGTTAGAATAGCGCCATCATGACACAGGCAGAGAAAACACGCGCTACACTCTTAAGGTATTGTGGTGTTTTTGTGCTGATTCGGTGACAGGCTTTGCATGTGATAGTCTTAAATATATGTTTTTTATACACTTGATGTGATGTTTTATTTAGGGGGAGGTTGTTCTGAAGGCTTTGAAGTAGGACAATTGCCCACTTTAAATCTCCTTTAGCGACGATGCATGGCTTTTATAGCACTTGGAATTAATCATACAACGGCTTCTGTAGCGGTTCGCGAGCGCGTGGCGTTTAGTCCTGAGCAACTGACTGAGGCGTTGCGTCAATTGTGTCGTAAAGTCGGCAGTCGTGAAGCTGCCATTCTCTCGACCTGTAACCGCAGTGAGCTCTATTTGGAAATGGAAGATGCTCAGCCGCAAGCAGTGCTTGAGTGGTTGGCAAATTACCATGCTGTGCCGGTGGAGGACTTGCAAGCCTGTGCCTATGTGCATCAGGATGATCAAGCCATACGGCATATGATGCGTGTCGCCTGCGGTTTGGACTCATTGGTACTGGGTGAGCCGCAAATTTTAGGGCAAATTAAAACCGCTTATGACGATGCCCGTGAAGCCGGCACATTAGGGCCACTATTAGGGCGCTTATTTCAGGCGACCTTTAGTACTGCAAAAACAGTGCGCACTGACACGGCAATTGGTGAGAACCCAGTTTCAGTGGCTTTTGCTGCGGTGAGTTTAGCGCGGCAGATTTTTGCTGACCTAAGTAGCAGTCAAGCTTTATTGGTTGGTGCTGGGGAAACCATTACCCTGGTGGCGCGTCACCTGCACGAGCAAGGTGTTAAAAATATTGTTGTTGCCAACCGTACTTTAGAGCGTGCTAAAGCACTGGCCGACGAGTTTTCTGGGGAAGCAATTGTTTTAGCGGATATTCCGGATGCTTTGGTGAATAGCGATATTGTGATCAGTTCCACCGCTAGCCAGCTGCCAGTGTTAGGTAAAGGTGCTGTGGAGCGCGCATTAAAGCTGCGTAAGCATAAGCCGGTCTTTATGGTGGACATTGCAGTGCCGCGGGATATCGAGCCGCAAGTTGGCGAGCTGGACGATGTCTACTTGTACAGTGTTGATGACTTGCATGAAGTGGTTTCGGAAAACTTAAAAAGCCGGCAAGGTGCAGCTAAGGCTGCTGAAGAACTCGTACTGCAAGGTACCGCGGACTTCATGCAGCGTTTGCGGGAGCTGGAAGCGGTGGATGTATTGCGCGCCTATCGCCAACAAGGTGAGCGCTTGCGGGATGAAGAACTGGCCCGAGTGCAGCGTGCTTTGAGCAATGGTTTAGCCCCAGAAGATGCGCTGGCCCAGTTAGCCCGTGGCTTAACCAATAAATTACTGCATACTCCCAGTGTGCAAATTAAACGATTGTCTGCCGATGGTCGCAGTGAAGCCTTGTCGGTTGCGCAGGAACTATTCGGCTTAACAACAGGTGACACGAATTAATGAAAGCGTCGATAAGCAAACGTTTGGAACAACTGGAAGAGCGTTTTGAAGAACTCACTGCGTTGCTCGGGGACGCAGAAGTGATCACAGATCAAACAAAATTTCGCAACTACTCTAAAGAGTATGCGGAAGTTGAGCCCGTGGTGATGAAGTTCCAAACGTGGCGCAAAACTCGCAGCGATCTTGAGGAGGCGCAAGCCTTGTTGAAAGATAGCGATGCTGATTTGCGAGAAATGGCAGAAGAAGAAGTGGCCCAGTGTCGTGAAACATTAGCCAGCCTTGAAGACGATCTGCAGCTGTTGATGTTGCCCAAAGACCCCAATGACGACCGTAACGTGTTTTTAGAAATTCGCGCTGGAACCGGTGGTGATGAAGCGGCGATTTTCTCGGGTGATTTGTTGCGTATGTACTTGCGCTATGCTGAACAACAGCGTTGGAAAGTTGAAATACTGTCTGAGCATGCCGGTGAGCATGGTGGTTATAAAGAAGTGATTGCTCGAGTCGAGGGCGATAATGTTTATGGTCGCTTAAAGTTTGAGTCTGGCGCACACCGCGTGCAACGTGTTCCTGAAACAGAATCCCAAGGTCGGGTGCACACCTCCGCTTGCACCGTAGTGGTACTGCCTGAGCCTGATGAGCAAGCGGCCATTGAAATCAATCCGGCTGATTTGCGTATTGATACTTTCCGCTCCTCAGGGGCTGGTGGTCAGCACGTGAACACCACAGACTCTGCAGTGCGTATTACCCACTTGCCTACTGGCGTGGTGGTGGAATGTCAGGAAGAACGCTCACAGCATAAAAACCGTGCCCGTGCTATGGGTTGGCTGGCAGCACGTTTGGAAGACCTGCAAAGCAGTGCGGCTGAACAAGAGATGTCTGATGCCCGTCGTTCACTGGTGGGCAGTGGGGATCGTTCAGAACGCATTCGCACTTACAACTTCCCACAAGGACGGGTTACTGAGCACCGTATCAATTTGACCCTGTACTCATTGGCAGATGTCATGGGCGGTGACTTAGAGCAGATCATCGACCCACTATTGCAAGAATATCAGGCTGATCAGCTCGCCGCGTTAGGTGATTAATGAAAACCTGGCGCATTGATCAGCTGCTTGGCTTAGCTCAGCAGCTTGATTCACCCACTGCGCAGTTGGATGCTGAGCTGCTGCTGTCTTTTGTTTTGAGTAAACCGCGCAGTTATCTCTACACTTGGCCTGATAAGGTGCTCAGTGAATCGCAAGTAGCTGCCTATCAAGAACTCTTGCAGCGTCGCAAGAACGGCGAGCCCGTAGCTTATTTGCTAGGGCGGCAAGGTTTTTGGACGCTGGATTTGCAGGTGGCAGAACACACCTTAATTCCCCGTGCCGATACAGAAATACTGGTGGAAACAGCTTTACAGTTGACTGATGCCAATACAGCGTGGCAGGTTTTAGACTTAGGCACTGGCAGTGGCGCGCTTGCCCTGGCGTTGGCCAGTGAGCGTGCCAATTGGCAGATTACCGGGGTTGATCGTATTGAGTCGGCAGTGGCGCTGGCGCAAGCCAATCAACAACACACCGGGTTAAGTAATGTGAAGTTTTTACACAGTGACTGGTTCAGCGCCTTGGCTGGCCAGCGCTATAATTTAATTCTCAGCAACCCACCTTATATCGCTGAGCATGATCCACATTTACAACAAGGTGATGTGCGTTTTGAACCGCTCAGTGCCTTGGTTTCAGGCCCTGATGGCTTAGCTGATATTCGGAGCATTATTGCTCAAGCAGCCGCTTATTTAATCAGTCCCGGATGGCTGTTGTTGGAGCATGGCTATGATCAAGCCAGTGCAGTGCGTGCTTTATTAGAGCAAGCAGGTTTTGTTGAGGTGCGCAGTCAGCGCGATTTAGCAGGCCACGAAAGAGTCAGTTTAGGGCGCTTGCCATCCATAGCTTAGGTCGTAAAATTCCATGTTAAGTGATGAAGAATTACTGCGTTACAGTCGGCAAATCCTCTTAAAACAAGTGGATGTGGCCGGCCAACTGCGCCTAAAAGAAAGTAAAGTTTTAGTGGTTGGCTTGGGCGGCTTGGGGTCTCCTGCGGCCTTGTATTTAGCTGCCGCCGGCGTTGGTGAGTTGTACTTAGCAGATTTCGATGTGCTGGACTTGTCTAACCTACAGCGACAAATAGTGCATAGCCACGGCGCATTAGACACTTTGAAAGTACTGTCAGCGCAAGCCCGTCTGCAAGGATTAAACCCGCACATCAAAGTACATACCTTCAGTGACAAACTAGACAGCGATAATCTGCCAGCATTGTTGCGCAAAGTTGATCTGGTCTTGGATTGTACTGACAACTTTACCATTCGTGGCCAGCTCAATGGGGCGTGTTTTGCAGAAGGTAAACCGGTGGTCAGTGGCGCTGCTATTCGTACCGAGGGGCAAGTCAGTGTGTATCATCCAAAGCAAGAGACGAGTCCATGTTATCACTGTGTATTTGGTGATGGTGATGAAGAAGGCTTAACCTGCAGTGAGGCAGGCGTGCTGGGGCCTTTGGTGGGCATGATTGGTAGCTTACAAGCGCTGGAAGCTATGAAGCTTTTAGCTGGCTTTGGTGAGCCGTTGATAGGTCGTTTATTGTTAGTGGACGCCTTGAGTAGCCGTTTCCGCGAGCTTAAATTGCGCCGCGATCCAAATTGTAAGGTTTGCGGAATACGTCATGCATAAACAAGCAGCGATTGGTGTGTTTGATTCCGGATTAGGCGGAATTTCCGTACTGCATGAAATCCGTCGCTTGCTGCCTGCCGAGTCGCTGATTTATGTGGCTGATAGTGCCCATGTTCCGTATGGCGAGAAAAGCACTGCATTTATCGTGCAGCGCAGTGTTGCTATTAGTGAGTTTTTAATGGCGCAACCGGTGAAGGCCTTAGTGGTGGCCTGCAATACCGCCACAGCTGCTGCCGTAAATGAGCTGCGACTGCGTTGGCCAAACACTTTGATTGTCGGCATGGAGCCGGCAATTAAGCCAGCGGTGCAGGCTTCGCCGTCTGGAAAAATTGGCGTGTTGGCCACCAACGGCACTTTACGCAGCGCCCGTTTTGCTGCGTTACTAGAACGTTATGCTGCAGATGTTGAAGTGGTCACCCAGCCTTGTCCTGGCTTAGTAGAGTTAATCGAAGAAGGTCAGTTGGAGACTGCTGCCACCCGTACTTTGTTAACTCAGTATGTCGAGCCTTTGCTAGCTGCTGGTTGCGATACCTTGATTTTAGGCTGCACCCATTATCCATTGGTGAAACCCTTATTGCGCACCCTTGTGCCTGCGGAAGTGGGTTTGATTGATACCGGAGAGGCGGTTGCGCGGCGCTTGCATGGCGAACTGGGCAAACAGGGCTTGCTGACGGATGCACAGCAGCCGATCGATCATTTTTATAGCAGTGGTAATGTACAAAAAACTGAACAGACCTTGGCGCTCTTATGGCTAACATCAGCGCCGGTTAGTGCTTTAGGTTTTTAGCAATACAGGCTTAAGAATGGAGGTAAGAATGCAATTGTTTCGAGTGGCAAGTTTAGCTGCTGTTGTATTGGGGTTGGCTGCGCAGCCGGCGTTAGCGTTTGATATAACAGCTGCAGTGGGCCGTACAGAAAAATCAACCTCGACTTTGCGAATTGGTTTGCAAAAAGAGTTCCAGTCACGTTGGTGGCAAAGTGACACTGGGGCCTTAACAGGGTATTGGGATGCAGGCTATACCTATTGGCAAGGTGATAAGGAAACCGATAACCATAGTCTGTCTGTCGCTCCTGTTTTGCGGTATGAATTTAATAGCGAAAATCTAAAGCCCTATATAGAAGCGGGTGTGGGTATAGCGTTTTTTAAGCACACGCGCATTGAAAACCGTAAGCTAAGCACCTCATTGCAATTTGAAGATCGCTTAGGGGTGGGGCTGCGTTTTGGTAGGCAGACTCTGGGCTTGCGCACGATACACTATTCTAATGCGGGCTTAAAAAGACCCAATGATGGCATTAATATGTATTCAGTTCATTACAGTTTAGCGCTCTAATAAGTGGGTTTCTCCATGTTATTTATCACGCAACTGGCTGAGCAGTTAGGTCAGCAATTACTTGCCCAAAACGCATCAGTGACCACTGCAGAATCCTGCACTGGCGGTGGTATTGCTGAGGCTATTACCCGTATTGCCGGCAGCTCAGCATGGTTTGAAGTGGGTTTTGTGACTTATTCTAACCGGCAGAAAATGCGTGTTTTACAGGTTGCTGAGCGCGATTTGCAGCGCGATGGCGCAGTCAGTGAGTCAGTGGTGGCCAGTATGGCTCGTGGTGCGCAGCAACTATCAGGAGCCGAGTACGCTGTGGCAGTCAGCGGTGTAGCAGGCCCAGGCGGTGGCAGTGTAGAAAAACCAGTGGGTACGGTGTGGTTTGCTTGGCTGCAAGGCGAACAACTGCATACGGGGCGTTGGTGCTTTGCTGGTGACCGCACTGCCGTTCGTCAGCAAACTGTGCAAACTGCATTAGTGGGTCTACTCTGTTTAATAGAAGGTCAACCAGCGGACACATGGCAGCACTGGTTAAAGAAAAATTTGCCTAATTAATAGAGACTGTGGATAATGCTGGTTAGTTATCCAGTAGTCAGGCGTCGGCCAATTGTAATTTGAGGATCTAGAATGGACGAGAATAAGAAAAAAGCTTTAGCAGCGGCGCTCAGCCAGATTGAGCGTCAGTTTGGTAAAGGTGCAGTTATGCGCATGGGCGACCAAGAGCGCGCAGCAATCCCAGCAATCTCGACCGGTTCACTAGGTCTTGATATTGCCTTGGGTATTGGCGGTTTGCCTAAGGGTCGTATTGTTGAAATTTATGGTCCAGAGTCATCGGGTAAAACCACGCTAACTTTAGAAGTCATTGCGCAAGCGCAAAAAGCAGGTGCTACTTGTGCTTTTATTGATGCTGAGCATGCCTTAGACCCAGAGTATGCCGGCAAGCTTGGTGTGAATGTGGATGATCTCTACGTAGCACAGCCTGATACCGGTGAGCAGGCGCTGGAAATTACCGATATGTTGGTACGTTCCAATGCCATGGACGTGATTGTAGTTGACTCCGTTGCTGCGCTGGTGCCGAAAGCTGAGATTGAAGGTGAGATGGGGGATGCCCACGTTGGATTGCAGGCGCGTTTAATGAGTCAGGCGCTGCGTAAAATCACCGGTAACATTAAGAATGCTAACTGTTTAGTGATCTTCATTAACCAAATTCGTATGAAGATCGGCGTTATGTTTGGTAGTCCAGAAACCACAACCGGTGGTAATGCACTGAAGTTCTACTCATCAGTACGCTTAGATATTCGCCGCATTGGTGCAGTTAAAGAGGGTGATGAGATCATCGGTAATGAGACCCGTGTAAAAGTGGTCAAAAACAAAGTGGCACCACCTTTCCGTCAAGCCGAATTTCAGATCCTGTACGGCAAAGGTATTTACCGCACGGGCGAGATCATCGATTTGGGTGTCCAGCAAGGCTTAATTGAAAAAGCTGGTGCTTGGTACAGCCATAAGGGTGAGCGTATGGGGCAAGGTAAAGCCAACGCGGCCCGCTACCTAGAAGAAAATCCAGAAATCTTCGAGGCGTTAGATAAGGAAATTCGCAGCCAGCTGTTAGCACCTGCGACACCGCCTAAAAGCGAAGCTGAAAAAGTAGCGCTAGCAGAAGAAGTTGCAGACGCTAAAAAGTAACTTAAAGATACAGTTTTACCGGTAATTAAAAACGGCATGGTGCAGCGCATCCATGCCGTTTTGCTATGAGGTCGTTATGTTAGAAACCCCCGTTTCTATTCGCCGTGCAGCAATGAACCTCTTGGCTCGGCGCGAGCATGGCCATGTCGAGTTGACGCGCAAGCTTCGTCAGCGCGGTGCTGATCCGGAGATGATCGAGATCGAGCTGCAGCGTTTAATTGATGATGGCTTGTTATCTGAACAGCGCTTTCTAGAAAGCTATATTCGCAGCCGTGCCAATTCAGGACGTGGCCCTAGGCGCATAAGTGAAGAGCTGGCACAGCGCGGAGTGGAGCGCAATATGATTGAGCAGGCGCTTAATGCGGCGGAAATTGACTGGAATGAAAACATGTGTGACTTGTGGCAGCGACGCTTTGCTGGAGAAATTGTCGATCTAAAGGACAAGGCTCGGCAAACCCGTTTTCTTATTCAGCGTGGTTATGCCGCAGATGACATTCGGCGCTTACTGGATGAACAAGGACGCTTCTAAGTACAGGCAGAAAAATTGACCCTAGGGAGACCCGTGAATCGGGCAGCGTAAGCCTGTTGGCATCTTGAAAAAGATAGGCGGCATAACAGAAAGGAAGAGGGCTCGCTCCAGTACCGAGCGAGCCCTGGGCTATTAACCGCGTAAGGTGCTGCTAATGACATCCAGTGCTTGCTCAAGGGCAATGTGCTGGTTTTCGCTATCACGGCGACCTTTGTACTCGATAGTGCCTTCTTTAAGGCCGCGCTCACTGATCACCACCCGCAGCGGGATGCCGATTAATTCCATGTCAGCAAACTTCACACCTGGGCTGGTGCGTCTATCACGATCGTCTAATAGTACGCTAAAGCCGGCTGCAGTCAGCTCTTGGTACAGTTTGTCAGTGGCCTCTTGAACCTCAGCTTTGTTGTAGTTCATTGGCACAATGGCCACATCAAAAGGTGCCAAGGCGGCAGGCCAAATAATGCCGTTTTCGTCATGGTTCTGCTCAATGGCTGCGGCCACTACACGGGAGACGCCAATGCCGTAACATCCCATGGTTAAAGTGGTGGGTTTACCATTTTCACCCATTACAGTGCAGTTCATGGCTTCACTGTAGGTGGTGCCCAATTGGAAAATATGACCCACTTCAATGCCGCGCTTAATTTCTAGCACGCCTTTACCGTCTGGGCTGGGGTCACCGGCTTCCACATTACGCAGGTCAGCAATTTCTGGAAGGGGTAGGTCGCGCTCCCAGTTTAACCCGAACCAGTGTTTATCATCTTGGTTAGCACCGGCGGCAAAGTCGCTCATCAGCGCTACCGAGCGGTCGATAATGCAGGGAATAGCTAGATCTTTTGGACCCAGTGAGCCAGGGTATGCGCCACAGACGTCAAAAATCTCGGCATCGCCAGCAAACTCCAGCGGGCTGGCCACTGCAGGGTGGTTAGCTGCCTTGATTTCGTTCAGGGTGTGGTCACCACGAACAATCAACGCCACAAAGGTGTTTTCTTCAGCGCCACGCACCACCAGAGTTTTAATGGTTTTAGTGACATCAATGGAAAACCCTTCGGTGAGATCTTCGATGGTTTTTAAATTTGGCGTGTCCACTAGGCGCAGCTCTTCAGTGGGCGCGGCGCGACTGCTTTCCCGTGGAACGGCTTCGGCCTTTTCAATATTGGCTGCGTAATCCGATTCGGTGCTGAAGGCGATTTCATCTTCACCGGACTCGGCCAATACATGGAACTCATGGGAGCCAGTACCACCGATGGAGCCAGTATCGGCTTCCACTGGACGGAAATTCAAGCCTAAGCGGGTAAAGATATTGGTATAGGCTTGATGCATGCGATCGTAGGTCTCTTGCAGTGACGCCTGATCAGTATGAAATGAGTATGCATCTTTCATCAGAAACTCGCGGCCACGCATCATGCCAAAGCGCGGGCGGATTTCATCACGAAATTTATTTTGAATTTGATAAAAATTGACCGGTAACTGGCGGTAGCTGCTCAGCTCGTTACGGGCTAAATCGGTGATCACTTCCTCGTGGGTGGGGCCCACGCAGAACTCACGTTGATGACGGTCTTTGAGACGCAGTAATTCAGGGCCATATTCGTCCCAGCGGCCTGACTCTTGCCAAAGCTCGGCAGGCTGAATAGCTGGCATCAGTACTTCCAATGCGCCGGCGGCATCCATTTCTTCGCGCACTATGGCTTCGGCTTTGCGTAATACCCGCAAGCCCAGCGGTAACCAAGTGTAGAGGCCGGAGGCGAGGCGCCGGATCATGCCGGCACGCAGCATCAATTGGTGACTGACGACAACTGCGTCAGCAGGGGTTTCTTTTAATGTGGAGAGTAAATACTGGCTGGTACGCATGGTTAAGCTCTACATTGGAAAATATAAGGAGGGCGTTATTGTAGCGCATTTGTTGATTTAACGTGTGCTGCTACAAGTGCCTTATGGGTTGTCTTTTTTATTGTGACTGAAAACAAGAAACCCAGCCGAGGCTGGGTTTCTTGAATGCTGCGAGTTTACCGCTTCGGCATTATAAAATGCTTAATGGGTACTCAACAATCACACGCACTTCGTTGTTGTCACGTACGCCAGCAGCATCGTTTGCACGATAAGTGGCTTGACGGACACGGAAGGCTAAATCTTTAGCTACACCGCTCTGTAGAACGTACTTGGCTTCGATGTCACGCTCCCAGTTTTTACCGTTGTTACGGTTGGTGACGCCAGTTTGGTCTTTAATGTTAGTACCACGTACGTAGCGGGTCATAAAGCTTAGGCCAGGAACACCGTAAGAGGCTAGGTCTAAGTCATAACGCGCTTGGAAAGATTTTTCGCCTTGCTGGTGGAAGCCCTGGTATTGAACGTCGTTCGCTAAGTATACAGAACCACCACCGTCATAGCCGTATTCATAGCCGCCTTCATAGCCGCCTGTTACACGCTGATGAGCGAAAGTTAAGGTATGGGCATCGAGGAAGTTGTAAGCTGCTGCTAAGCTCCAAACGTTGTTCTTGCTGCTTCTGTCGCCGCGTGGCGCATCTTTATTGTTGAGCTTCGAGTTGTACATGTTGAAGTCGAAGTTCAAGTTTTGTGAGTTAGCCAATGGCAGGTTGTAATTTACATTGGTGTAGTGCTTTTTAATTTTAGTTTCGCCAGCACCTTTGTGACCTAAATCAGCGTCAGAATAGTAGTAGGCTGCACTTAAATCGTCAGTGAAGTTATAACGACCACCTACTAAATCTAATGAGCGTAGTGCTCCTTCATTAGAGCTATCATGGTAGGTTTGATCCATTGCTGTTAAGGCAGTGAAGTGACCTGCATGCAGCTCAAGATTTTCAATTTCATTGCTGGTGACTAAGAAACCTGTTGCAGTTTCTGGCAGTAGACGTGCATCGTCAGTAGAAAGTACTGGCAGATCAACAAACTGCTCACCATACTTTAGCTCAGTGCTGGAAATACGTGCTTTAACTGCACCGCCCGCTTGGCTGTAGTTATCTTGTGCTTTACCTGAGCGACCGTCAGTTGGGAACAAGTCATTGCCATGACGACCGCCGCCTGAATCTAGTTTGATGCCTTGCAAAGCAAAGGCGTCAATACCAAAACCAACGGTACCTTGAGTAAAACCAGATTCGTAAATCGCTTTTAAGCCGAGCCCGAAATCTTCACGATAGCCTTTACGCTTGCCTTTAGTTGCGTTTGCAGCGCTTATGTGTGTATCACCGTTACGGAAATCACGGTTGAAGTACAAAACACGTGCATGGGCATCCAGCTTGCTGTCTTCGATAAAACCATTTGACTGTGACTGTTGGCTAGCAACGGCCATTTGCGTGCTTGCTGCGGCTACTGCTAAGGCAATAACGCTCAACTTAATCATTTGCATGAATTATGCTCCTAGATTGATTTTGATGATTGCTTTGCCTGCAAAAACGGTTTGCCGGCAGGACTTAATCTATAATTCGGGCTGTATTATAGAGACCTTCAAGCGATCCTGCTAGCCTCTCTTGCCATCCATTCAGCTAGCATTCAGAAAGTTGTGCTTAATTCGGGGTTTAATCCGATAAAACACTGTTGTTTTGTAATAAACTTAAAGTTCGCTTGATTTAAAGCAATAAACAAAAGGTGTTGTTATGTTTGAGATGGACGAGCGCTTAGTAAAAGACACGGTTCCGCTATACAGCTCTAAATTATGCCATGTACTGCTGATGAATGATAGGCGCTACCCGTGGCTGGTGCTGGTTCCGCACTGTGCACAGGTCAGCGAAGTGTTTGAATTGAGTGCCGAGCAGCAGCAACAATTGTGGCAAGAAACCACCCAGTTCGCCGAAATATTAAAAACTGTTTTTCAGGCCGATAAAATGAATATTGCCACTTTAGGTAATGTGGTAAAACAGTTGCATATACATGTTGTAGTGCGCATGCAAAACGATGCTGCTTGGCCCGACCCGGTGTGGGGTAAAGGAGTGGCGCAGCCTTATACTGCAGTAGGCTTGCAAGACATTGGTGAGCGCTTAATCGCTGCTTTTCAAAAAAACGGACTGATGCCCAGCGCTGGGCAAGTGGAGTGATGGATATGGACGCGCGTATTACTGAGTTAGAAATGCGTCAAGCATTTCAGGATGACACCATTCAAGCGCTGAATGATGTGCTGGCGGAGCAACAGCTGCAAATTGCGCGCTTAAGCAAGCAGTTGGAATTGTTGGCGCAGCGGCAGAAGGAGGCTCATAACCAGTATGATGAGACACCCAATGAGCCGCCGCCACATTATTGAGCTGTATTTGGCTGTTTGATTGTTAGGTGGCGCAACACTTGATTAGTCACGCAGTGCACCAAAGGCGGCACAGCCATGATACGTCTGCTGGTCAAGCTGTAGTCGAGCGGTTAAATGGTGTATGGCGCCGCTCATGCTATCAGTGCAGGTATTGGGTGATAGCCAAAGCTGTAGGTTTTGATGGTTGGCTTGGCTGCTAATGATTAAACGTCCGTCCGCCAGTTGTTCCTCGATATAAGGTAGCGCTACGGAAGCTTGATCAATTTGATTCAGCAATAAACCTTGCGGACTGAGCAAAATAGACCAAAAGGGTTCATTGCCACTGGCTCTAATTTGTAAGCGTGCAAAATCTGGATCATCACAGGCATGCCCTGCAAAGAGTAAGCGGTAACGTTGCCGTGGTGTGAAGCGTGTTTGGTTGCTATCAAGCACTCCGGAAAAATCAGCAAACAGTGGGCTGCCTGAGTCGCTGCTCAGATTTCTCAGTTCGTCATCTAAGGCTGATGAAGTTTCTAAAATATAGCTGTCTTGAGTGGCGCAGGGCTGAAAAAGCCATTTGCCGTTTAGTTGGGTGATAGTGCCCTGCAGGCGTGTGCTAGCGGGTTGGTTGCTTGCTGCAGGTTGAAGTAACTGGCAAGCGCTCAGAAAAAAGCTGAGAAAAATTAAAGCGGTGATGCGGAAATGGCGCATGGCGGAGCTTCCAGAGTAAATAAAGAAGACATCATTGTAGCCTGGGTAATGCACTGTGGTACAAGGCAGGCATAAGAATAAGAGCTTAGCAAGCAGCGCTTATGCTGGATAGCAGGTTGAAGATACAAGTAATTGCCCGCTGTTGGTAAGATTGAGCGCGAGTTTTTACAGGCATAAAAAAACCCTTAAGCAGTGCTTAAGGGTTCTTAAATGTGGAGGCCGAGGCCGGAATCGAACCGGCGTTCACGGATTTGCAATCCGCTGCATAACCACTCTACCACTCGGCCTAAACAAAAACGCCGCACTAAGCGGCATTTTTAAAAACTGGAGCGGGAAACGAGATTCGAACTCGCGACCCCAACCTTGGCAAGGTTGTGCTCTACCAACTGAGCTATTCCCGCAATGTCTTGGTGACGGCAGCTATAATAGCTAAAAAAATATCTTAGTCAAGCCTTTGGGTGAAAATTTTATTTATCTTCTTGATTGGGCTGTAAATGGGGACTGGCCGCTAAAAAATACTGGGCCATTGACCACAGCGTGAGCACCGCAGATAAAATTAATAGCAAGTAGCCGCTGATCACCCAAGCATTAAATGCTGGAGGGTTGGCCAGTAAGATAATCAGTGCCACCATCTGTGCGGCTGTTTTCCACTTGCCAAGATTAGACACGGCCACATGAGCGCGCTCGCCCAGTTCAGCCATCCACTCACGTAAAGCGGACACCATAATCTCACGACAAATAATAATAATTGCCGGCAGTGTGAGCCAAATATTGTTGTGCTCAACCACGAGCAGCACTAAAGCTACTGCGACTAGGAGTTTGTCTGCGACCGGGTCCAAGAAAGCACCAAAAGGCGTGCTTTGATTGAGGCGTCGGGCTAAGTAGCCGTCTAACCAGTCAGTAAAGCTGGCAAAGGCGAAGACTGCACTGGCCGCCCAGTAGCTCCAAGAAAAAGGCAGATAAAAAATTAAAATAAAGACGGGGATCAGTGCCACGCGCATCACAGTTAAAATATTGGGAATATTCATTTAAAACTTCTTATCGCTAAAGAAATGAATGGGCAAGTTTACGCTTGGCGTAGTGCACTATATATGGATTCGGCAAGAGTTTTACTGATTCCGGGTGTTTTGGCAATTTCATCGACACTGGCTCGAGATAGCTCTTGTAATCCACCAAAGTACTTTAGCAGTTCGCGGCGACGTTTTGGACCCACGCCAGGTATACCTTCGAGTACTGAGGTGCGGCGTGTTTTACTGCGGCGCGCACGGTGTCCAGCAATGGCAAAGCGGTGCGCTTCATCGCGGATTTGTTGAATTAAATGCAGGGCAGGTGAGTGCTCAGGTAGATTAAGCTCAGTGGCAGTGTCATTAATATAGAGCGTCTCAAAGCCCGCTTTGCGAGTGACACCTTTAGCAACACCCAATAATAATATGTGTTCAATCTTCAGTTCATCCAGTACTTCACGGGCTATATTGAGTTGACCTTTGCCACCATCCACTAGCAATACATCCGGCAGTTTGCCTTGGTTTTCCAGCGCGCCACTGAGACGCCGGTGCAGCACTTGACGCATCGCCGCATAGTCATCGCCAGCAGTAACGCCTTCAATATTGTAGCGGCGATAATCCGATTTACGTGGGCCATCAGGGCCAAACACCACGCAGGAGGCAACAGTGGCTTCGCCGCTGGTGTGACTGATATCAAAGCACTCTAAATGTTCCGGTGGCTCGGCCAGGTCTAAGGCTTTGGCAAGCGCCGTAAAGCGTGCAGTTATTTGTGTGCGATTGACTAGGCGGGTTTGTAAGGCCTGTTCAGCATTGGTTATCGCCAATTGTTGCCAGCGGGCACGGGTGCCACGCACGCGATGACGTATGCCGATAGATTGTCCGCACTGCTGGCTAATGGCATCGGCAATCGCCGACCAGTCGGGGTGGTCGCTGCTGACAATCAGTTCGTCAGGTAAGTCACGATCTTTGTGACCTAAATAGTATTGCGCGATAAAGGCCGCTAAAATGTCGGCGCTGTCTTCTTCGATGGCCACCTGCGGGAAAAAGTTGTTACTGCCCAAAACGCGACCGTCACGCACACTCATAACATGTACACTGGCGCCACCGGGGGTTGCTGCGGAGGCAATAATATCCACATTACCGTGGCCTCCCTCCATGCTTTGTTGATCTTGCACACGGCGCAATAAAGCGATTTGATCGCGCACTGTGGCGGCCGTTTCAAAGTCCAGCTGTTGGGAGGCTTGCTCCATGATTTGGGTCAGTTCATCTGTTAAAGCACTGCTGCGGCCTTCTAAAAACATCACAGAAAGGCGCACATCTTCTGCATACTCCTCGGCGTCCACCAAGCCAACACAAGGGGCTTTGCAACGTTTAATTTGGTATTGCAAGCAGGGGCGACTGCGGTTGCGATAAAAGCTGTCTTCGCACTGGCGAACTTTAAAAGTCTTTTGCAGCAGGCTGAGGCTTTCGCGAATCGCACCAGCACTCGGGTAAGGGCCAAAATAGCGGCCTTTAGCTTTTTTAGTACCGCGTTGAATGCCTAAGCGAGGAAACTCGGCATCACTGACAATGACATAGGGATAGCTTTTATCATCGCGTAATAAAATATTATACGGCGGGCGCCATTCTTTGATTAAGGTTTGCTCAAGCAGCAGTGCCTCGGTTTCATTGGAGGTGATGGTCACTTCGATGCTGGCAATTTTTGCGACTAGGGCAGCAGTTTTTGGAGCGTTGAGGGTGCTTTTAAAGTAACTGCTGAGGCGGTTCTTAAGGTTTTTAGCTTTGCCTATATAGAGCAGCTGCTGATCAGCAGAGAACATTCGATATACCCCAGGGTGCTGGGTACAGGAACGTAAAAAAGCTGAGGCGTCAAAAGGCGGAGTGGTCATGGGCCGTTTTTATATAAATGATGTTTAATGGAAAAGTTGCCGTATCGTAAGTGCATAATAGTCTAATACATTCTTGGGGTGGTCTGTCGCGGGGCTGATGTGTTTATGCTGCGCAAGGAAATGTATACTGCCGAGGAACTTTAAGGAACTACTTTTGTGAGTATACAAATAAACTGGATTAACAGTGATGCCCAGTTAGCGAAACACTGTGAAAAATGGAATCAATTAGAATTTATTGCCTTAGACACTGAGTTTATTCGGGTCAGTACCTTTTATCCCATTGCCGGCTTGTTACAGGTCAGTGATGGTGAGCGCCACTATTTAGTGGATCCGCTTTTGATTGATGATTGGCAGCCACTTGCAGATTTATTTAAAAATCAGAATGTGGTTAAGGTGTTGCACGCCTGCAATGAAGATCTTGAGGTGTTTTCTTTATTGGTGGGCGCCTTGCCTGAGCCGTTATTTGATACCCAGTTGGCCGCGGGCTATTTAAATATTGGTTTTTCCATGGGGTATTCACGCCTAGTGCAGCAGTTATTGGATGTAGAGCTGCCCAAAGGTGAAACACGCTCTGACTGGTTGCAGCGTCCATTGAGTGATTTGCAAGTGCTTTATGCCGCGCAAGACACTGCGTATTTAGTGGACGTGTACGCTATTTTGCTCGAGCAGTTGTCAGAGCAAAAGCTGGCTTGGGTCTTAGAAGATGGTGCTGCGTTAATCGCGGCATACAGTGAAGAGCCTGATCCTTATGAAATGTGGCGCAGAGTTAAATTAGCTTGGAAACTGACGCCGCAACAGCTAGCCGTATTGCGTGAGCTTGCTGCATGGCGCGAGCTGCAGGCGCGCAAGCGCGATGTGCCGCGTAACCGTATAGTGCGGGAAAGCACGTTGTGGGCATTGGCCTACGAACAGCCGAAAGATTTGCAACATTTAGCTCAGCTTGAGGATATGCATCCGCGTATTGTGCGTAATGAAGGTGCCACGCTGTTAAAAATCATTTGCCAAGCTAAAAGCTTACCGCAAGAGCAGTGGCCCGAACCCTTGCCTGAGCCCTTGCCAGTTGAAGGTGCGAAATTATTAAGGCGTTTACGTAAAGTGGGTCGCGAAATGGCCGTGCAGCTGGAGATCAGTCCAGAGTTAATGCTGCGTAAAAAGGTGCTTGAAGACTTGCTCTACAGCGGCTATCCCGATGGCCCTTATAGTTTGCCGGACAGCCTACAAGGCTGGCGTCGTGAGCTGATGGGTGATGCTTTATTAAAAGTTTTAGAGGATGAGTAATGAAGCGAATTTGCTCGATTTATCACAGTTCTAAAAAAGCTGGAATGTACCTGTATGTGTTGCGCGCGGATGCGTTAAAGCGTGTGCCGCAACCTCTGCTTGAATTATTTGGTAAGCCTAAACACGCCTTTGATTTGGTCTTAACGCCGGAACGTGAGTTGGTGCGTGAGGACATTACAGTGGTGCTGGAAAATTTAGACACACAAGGTTATCACCTGCAAATGCCACCAGCAGAAGAAGAGTATATTGTGCATTGGCCTGAAGAGCTGTTACGTCGCAACGATCCGGTTTGATACAGGGCTTGTATCGTTAGTGGGGCTTGTATTGAGCGGTATGTGCAGCTGTTCTGACGTTAAATAAGTGGATCAATGGAGCGTGAATTTCAGGTTCGATTGATCTTTTATGATGCCCAGTGGCATCCACGTCGGCAGTGTGGATGACTGGCAGCAACTGCACTGTTAGAGTTTTTCACGTAGGGCGCATAATGCTTATTAGCACTGCGCTCATTTAAATGAGCGAGTATAAGGTTTTAAAGCTGAAAACAGAGCATATTGGGTATAAGCAAGGCATCTTTATAGCTTAAAAGCATATGTGATTGACTTTTATGCTTTTTTTGCATATCATAGCAGGTCGTAATGAAACGTCCGAGGAGGTTGATGTCATCATGCGTATTAAAGGTTCTAGGAATCGTGCAAAGCCAGCAGAAGCAGTTACTTCACGCGCAACATTAGCAGAGCAGACAGCTGCTTTTTTGAAGCAAGGCGGTGAAATTAAAGAAGTTCCCCGTGGTAAAAGTGGTCAGCAGCAGGTCAGTTATTTCCGTCGTTCAACACCTGCTACGCGTAAACCAGCTACTCCTCCAGAGACTGTCAGCAAGCCTGCCGCGAAAAGCTAAACTCGCTTAAATTTAGATAAAGTATTTTGCGTTACTTATAAGGCTTAACATGCCTTGTTAGTAGCGCGTATTTATTGCTGAATTGTTTAAGTGCTGAACTAAAGATCTTTTGACAGTGTTGTAAGCATAAAAAAACCCGCTATAGCGGGTTTTTTTATCGGCACAAATTAAGAAATAACTTGTACTTCTTCAGCCTGCATACCTTTCTGGCCGCGAGCAGCGACGAAAGATACGGTTTGGCCTTCTTTTAAGCTTTTGAAGCCGTCGCTTTGAATAGCGCGGAAGTGAACGAAAAGATCGTCACCTGATTCTGGAGTAATAAAGCCGAAGCCTTTTTCATCATTGAACCACTTAACGGTACCAGTTTGGCGATTAGACATACTATGTCTCCTTGAACGAAGTAAATTAATTGTTGGGCGCTGCCCAATAAAATGATACTGAGCGCAAGGAGTTACAGGAGTCGTAGCAATGATTGGATCGAGATCTAAACATATATTGATTCACGGTTACACATTTGCAGCAGCAGTGACTTGTACTGTACCTGTTTCTGGGCGAAGTACCAGCATTATTTAGCCTATTGGTCGAAAGGCTAGTGCTATTTGTGGTTTTTATAAGTTGTTGTTTGGCCTAATAGTGGCGCGATGTGTACTATAAGGTTTTATTTTTGATCTATAGCCCTTAGGAAGTTTGCATGAGCATTAAATCCGATAAGTGGATTCGTCGTATGGCGCAAGAGCACGGCATGATTGAGCCTTTTGTGGAGCGCCAAGTGCGCAGTGAGGGTAGTGAGCGCCTGATCTCGTATGGCGTTTCGAGCTATGGCTATGATGTGCGCTGTGCTGATGAGTTTAAAGTGTTTACTAATTTACACTCGGTGACTGTGGATCCGAAAAACTTTGATGAAAAAAGTTTTGTGGATGTTAAGGGACCGGTGTGTATTATCCCGCCAAATTCTTTTGCCTTGGCGCGCACTGTAGAGTACTTCCGTATTCCTCGTAATGTACTGACTATTTGTTTAGGTAAGAGTACTTATGCACGCTGTGGGATTATCGTCAATGTAACGCCGCTGGAACCTGAGTGGGAAGGGCATGTAACCCTTGAGTTTTCGAATACAACAACTCTGCCAGCAAAGATTTATGCCAATGAGGGTGTGGCACAGATGTTGTTTTTAGAGTCCGATGAGGAGTGTGAAGTCTCTTATAAGGATCGCGATGGTAAGTACCAAGGTCAGCGTGGAGTTACTCTGCCGAGAGCCTAGTGTGTTGTAACTGGTGTTTTTTGAAAACGGTGGGCTGTGTAT
>DASROA010000068.1:0-98983 GCA_035647115.1 Thiopseudomonas sp.
CGCGATAGTCAAGTGGTGCGCTTTGAAGAGCAGCACACTGGCGAGATGAGTGATCAGGTGCGCGCACAAAGTGATTTGCTCAACCAGCTGACCAAGCAGTTGGTAGCAGCCTTACGCAACCAGTTGCCCCGTGCTGCTACACGGCCAGCGGCTGCCCATGGCAACACGTCAGTAAGCAACAAACAACCTGCACAAGAACCGCTGGAGAGATTGAAAATACCTGAAGTCGGATCGCTACGGGAGCTGGAAGTGTATCGTTTTTAAGCAGCTAGTTTAACGGCTAACCAGCGTCAAAGCTTGCCCAGCTCGGTGCGCATTTGGATCTGCTGCAGTTGCTCTTGTAACAATGCTGGGTAGTTGTCGAGCAGTGTTTCTACGCAGCTTGCCTGTTCGGGTTTTAATACTGGACGGGTACGTGAGCAGTCTATAATTTCATCCTGCTGCGCTAAATCATTGCTCAGCAATAATAGATTGTGGCTGTGTTTGCTCAGAGTGAGCGCGGCTTGTGTACTGTCATTGAGTAGCAGCTGGCCCAAAGTGTTTTGTTGCTGAGCAGGTCCGTCACTGAGTCCTAACTTGATATGTAGTAGGATGCCGCTAGCAGCCACTTCAGTTTGTAAAGCGTGACTAAAAGCGCGCAGTAATTCGCCGCACAGCACAGCATTGCGCGGGTAGTCAGCATGCTTAGAGTGGAACGTAATTAAACTGCGGCCATCGGTGAGGTTGTAGAGTTCACCTGCATATAAATCTGCTGCCTGTTGTAGCGCATGTAGATATTGATTCATCAGTTCGGATAAACGTTCACTGGGTAATTGACGCAGCTGCTCCATACTGCCAAGTTCAATCGCTAAAACTGCAGTGCGTGTATTATTGTGAGCATCTGCTAACACAGTGTCGTGTACCTGTTGGTACGACAGCTCACTGGGGTCTTGATTGGCCGCAGCTTGCTGGGGTTCGAGTACAGTGCTTGTTAACTCAGCGGGTTGTGGCTCTACCGTAGACAAGTCGCTAGCCCAATGCTGGTTCAGCTGACGTGCTAACACGCCCACTTCATCGCTACGTTGAATACAGGGTGCAGGCGGGGCAGGATTGCTTAACCAGTTGCTGAGGTTGTTTAATGGCCGTGCAATAGAACGGCCTAATAAAACGGCCAGTATTGCGCTTAGCATAAGTAACACTAGGCCCACCGCAGCCAAGGTTTGCATGCTGGTGTCCAGTGGTTTTTGCAGCTGCTGCATATCAATGTGTAAGTGCAGGGTGCCGGCAATGATGTTTTGGAAAGTCAATTGTTGCGAGTAAAAGCCCGGAGCGTTGCTGCTGGATTTGGGACGCTGTCCTGCTTCAGCTAGAATACGGTTGTCAACGCTGTATAGCGCAGCGTGCGAGACATAGGGGTTGCCAACCAGTTCTCGTAACAGCACAGCTAAACTTAGCGTATCCTCGGCTGATAATGCACCTTCTGCAAGGACTCGAGTTTGTTGCAATAAGCTTTTGCCCAATGCATCGGCTTGCTGCTGAATTGACCACTGTTGCTGTGTGTAGACTAATCCAGCGATGCTGAGCAGGCTGATACTGATCATTAAAAATACATAGCCGGTAATACGCGAGGCAATGCTGGTGCGCTTTAAAGGTGCAGAGGCGAGCGGCATAGGCAAAACATCCAAACAGTTAATAAGCTAGAAAATGCAGTTTAAGTTGCCGGTTAGCAACGATAAAACCAGTAAAAAAGTATAGCGGGCATAAAGTATACAACAAGCTGAAAGGACTGCCCGTTGTGTCATTAAATAGTTAGAATAGCTCTTTTTATTTGCGGAGAAAGCACCGTGCGTGAAATTGTCCTGATTAACATCACAGGTGAAGACCGTCCGGGGTTAACTGCCGCCATTATGGGCGTGCTGTCGAACAGCGGCGTAAAAATTTTAGATATTGGTCAAGCGGTTATTCATGAAACCTTATCTTTTGGGATTTTAGTTGAGATACCCAGTACCGAGCATGCTTCAGCAGTGCTTAAGGATGTGCTTTTTACAGGTTATAAACTTGATCAGCAAGTGCGTTTTACGCCAGTCTCAGAAGACGACTACCAGCAATGGGTTGCCGGCCAGGGTAAAACCCGTTACATCGTCACTTTGCTAACACGGCAAGTGACTGCTGAACAAATACAGCGGGTCAGTGCAATTACCGCACAGTATGGTTTAAATATCGACCATATCGATCGTTTGTCTGGGCGGGTACGTTTAGATACACCAGAAAGCCAGGGTAAGGGTTGTATTGAGTTTTCAGTACGTGGTGAGCCGGCTGATGCCGCGGCCTTGCGCGCGGAGTTTTTAAGTGTAGCGCAAGAGTTGAATGTGGATATCGCTTTCCAGCGCGATACGGTATTTCGCCGTAATCGCCGCTTAGCGGTATTTGATATGGACTCGACCTTAATTGAAGCAGAAGTCATCGATGAGCTGGCCAAGGCTGCTGGGGTTGGTGAGCAAGTGGCGGCCATTACTGAGCGGGCGATGCAAGGTGAGTTGGATTTTAAAGCCAGTTTTAAAGAGCGCCTAGCTTTGCTCGAAGGCTTATCGGAAGATGTGCTAGAAGACATTGCTGCTTCGCTGCGTCTCACTGAAGGTGCCGAGGTGTTGTTCACTGAGTTGAAGCGCTTGGGTTATAAAACGGCCATTCTTTCAGGTGGTTTCACCTACTTTGCCAAACGACTGCAAGCGCATTTAGGGATTGACTATGTGTACGCTAATGAACTGGAAATTGTTGACGGTAAACTCACTGGTCGCGCCATCGAGCCCATTGTTGATGCACAACGTAAAGCCGATTTGCTACGCGAGCTCACTGAGCTTGAAGGCTTGCGTTTAGAGCAAACCATTGCCGTAGGTGATGGTGCCAATGATTTACCCATGTTGGGTTTAGCAGGTCTGGGTGTCGCCTTCCGTGCCAAACCCATGGTTAAAAAGTCTGCACGGCAAGCCATTTCAACCTTAGGCTTGGATGGTATTTTGTATCTGCTGGGTTATCGCGATCGCGAAGGTGCAGACGAATAGTCAATTTGCTGCATAGCAGCACGCAGTTGTTTGCTGTGTGGTATGTATTCCACACAGCAAACTGTGCAGCTTAAGACAGACTGCCCAAGGCGCTGCGACTAAAGGGAAGAATATCTTCATCGCGGCCATCACGTATTTTCGCGGCCCACTCCGGGTCCACCAATAACGCACGACCAATGGCAACCAAGTCGAATTCTTGTGCTTGTAAGCGTTTGAGCAACCCATCAATACTGGCGGGTTGTGCCACTTCATCGGTGTTGCGCATAAAACTGGTGAACTCGCTGCCATCCAGCCCCACACTGCCCACGGTGATAGTTGGAAGGCCCGTGAGTTTTCGAGTCCAGCCGGCTAGGTTAAGCTCAGAGCCAGCAAATTCAGGCTCCCAGAAACGACGGGTCGAGCAATGGAAAATATCCACGCCCGCATCCACCAGTGGTTGTAAAAACTCTTTTAACTCATCGGGTGTGTGCGCTAAACGTGCAGTGTAGTCTTGCTGCTTCCATTGTGAATAACGAAACACAATGGTGAAGTCAGGGCCCACGGCAGCACGCACTGCTTTAATAACTTCCACAGCAAAGCGCCCGCGCTTAGCCATGCTGCCACCGTAGTCGTCAGTGCGCTGATTACTGCCTTCCCAGAAAAACTGATCAATTAAGTAGCCGTGTGCGCCGTGAATTTCCACGCCGTCCATGCCAATGGCTTTAGCATCTTTAGCGCCTTGAGCGAAGGCGGCAACCACCTCGTCAATATCACTTTGCGTCATGCCGTGGACGATTTTTTTATTGTCCTTAAATTTCTCCATGGGGCCGTAGCCTGGCACGCTGGCGTCTGGCTCTGTGCCCAAGCGGCGTACATTACCAACATGCCAGAGCTGGGGAATGATCTTACCGCCTTCGGCGTGTACTGCCGCAGCAATTTTTTCCCAACTGGCTAGCGCATCTGCACCGTAAAAACGTGGCACATTGGGGTAACCGTTGGCGGCGCAATGATTGACCGTGGTGCCTTCAGTAATAATTAATCCCACACCAGCGGCAGCACGTTTACGATAATATTCAAGCACTTGAGCAGTGGGCACACCGCCAGGGGAGAATGCGCGTGTCATGGGTGCCATAACAATACGTGTGGGTAGGCTAAAAGAGCCCAGCTGAAAGGGCTCGAATAATTGTTTTGGATCGATCATTTAAACTCCACTTGATTCGTTTCGGAAAAATATTGATCGGTGAGAGTGTGTTTAGTCACTAACCGACTCACTTGATGCTCAGCGTATCAGGTACGTTACCTGCAAAACCACTATCAAGCTTAACTTTTAAAGTGAGATCGGTGCGTGAGTCAGCAAACTTAAGGGCTTCCTCAAGACTAATACTGCCGGCTTGGTAGAGTCTGAGTAGCTCTTGGTCAAAGGTTTGTAGGCCTTGTTCTTGTGAACGAGCAATGGCACTTTTCAGTTCATCCAATTGGTCTCGCTGGATGAGGTCTTTGATGTACGGTGTCGCCAGCATCATTTCAATGGCCGCGACGCGCTTTTGTTTAATGCCGGGAATTAACCGCTGGCCAATAATTCCCACCAAGTTTTGTGCAACATCGGCCAGTACTTGACTGCGGGCATGCTCAGGGAAAAAGCGCACAATGCGCTCTAGGGCATGGGGGGTACTGGTGGCGTGCAAGGTGGCAACACACAGGTGTCCAGTTTCTGAGTAGTGCAGGGCATGCTGCATGGTGTCTAAATCACGAATCTCACCAATCATGATCACATCGGGCGCCTCCCGTAGGGCGTTATGCAGCGCATCGGCAAAACTATGGGTGTCTAGGCCCACCTCGCGCTGGTTGATCACCGATTGCTTGTGTTTATGCAGAAACTCAATGGGATCTTCGATGCACAGAATATGCCCACCCGCATGAGTATTACGGTAATCCAGCATGGCTGCCAGTGTGGTGGACTTACCAGAGCCAGCAGCCCCAGTGACTAAGATTAAACCACGACTGAGCATGGATAAACGCTCGAGCACAGGGGGTAAGCCTAAGCTGGAAAAATCAGGGATAATGCGATTAATCAGCCGCACCACCATGGACACTTCACCGCGCTGGTAAAACACGTTAACCCGAAAGCGCCCAGAACCCTTTACGCCCACCGCTAAGTTCATTTCTAGGTCACGCTCAAATTCTGCCACTTGCTTTTGTGTCATTAATTGATACGCCATTTGTTGCACCGATGAGGGTGGGAGGCGATGTTTACCAATGCTTTTTGAAATGCCTTCTACTTTAACTTGCGGAATAGCACCAACACTAAAATACATATCTGAACCGCCTTGTTCAGCGAGTAAGTTTAGGTAAGCAAAGACATCATAAGCGGACATGCATTAATCCTTAATTATTCGCGGCGTTGGTTTATGCAGTGCATTAAAATGAAAACCTGAACGCTTGATATTAATCGCTTCAACCCCGGTAAAACAGCACAAAACACAGTATTTAGTGTTTTGTTTGCTCTTTTTAGTGTGTAAAGATGAGCTTAAGTAGTTAGCAGGGCTGCGGCTTACAGAGGGAGGTTGGTTCATATTATGGCTTATATTTTATTTATTCTTAAAATGTGACGAGCCAGTCACGTTGTAATCCGTTAAAATGCGCTCTTTTGTACGGGCCACGCACAGTGGCTGCCACGTTTTTTATATGAACAAGGTTTAAAGCATGTCACAACAAAAGCAAACAACTCCCTCGTATTTAGACCCTGAAAATCCAGGCCCTTGGGGGGTTTTTCTGGAGCAGGTGGATCGGGTTGAACCTTACTTAGGTGAATTAAGTAAGTGGGTTAATACATTAAAGCATCCAGAGCGCAGTCTAATTGTTGATGTACCCGTGCGTATGGATGATGGCAGCATTGCCCACTTTGAGGGTTACCGGGTTCAACACAGTTTGAATCGTGGCCCAGCTAAAGGCGGCATGCGTTACCACCAAGATGTGACGCTCTCTGAGATGATGGCGTTATCGGCTTGGATGTCCATTAAAACCGCAGTGGTCGGATTGCCGTTCGGCGGCGCTAAAGGTGGTGTGCGGGTGGATCCGCGGCAACACTCTGCAGGTGAGATGGAGCGCATCACCCGTCGCTACACCAATGAAATCAGCTCAATCATCGGTGTGAATACTGATATTCCAGGCCCTGATGTCAATACCAATGCACAAACCATGGCGTGGATGATGGACACCTACTCCATGCATGCAGGGGTGACTCAACCCGGCATTGTAACCGGCAAACCAATTGCTTTAGGCGGAAGTCTAGGCCGTGTTGAAGCTACGGGTCGTGGTGTGTTTATTGTGGGAACCGCTGCAGCTAAAGACGCGGGTATCAATTTGACCGGTGCCCGTATCAGTTTGCAAGGTTTTGGTAATGTGGGTGGTACTGCGGCACGTTTATTCAACGAGGTCGGTGCGAAAGTGGTAGCTGTGCAGGATCACACCGGCACCATTTATGATGAAAACGGTTTAGACGTTGAAGCGCTGTTAACTCATGTGAAGCAAACTGGAGGTGTGGGCGGTGCAGCCAATACCACTGCCATCGATGCCGATGAGTTTTGGGCGTTGGACACTGATATTTTGATTCCAGCAGCCTTGGCTGAACAGATCACTCGACACAATGCTGACAAAATTCAGGCGCGTATCATTGTTGAAGGTGCAAATGGACCAACCACCCCAGCAGCGGATGACATCTTGAATGAAAAAGGGGTGATCGTGGTGCCCGATGTGTTGGCCAATGCCGGTGGTGTGACGGTCAGTTACTTTGAATGGGTGCAGAACTCGGCCAGTTTTTATTGGGGCGTTGAGGAAATCAATCAGCGTCTGGAGAAAATCATGCTGGATGCTTATCAAGCATTGACTGCCACTGCTGAGCAACATGCAGTGACTTTGCGTACTGCAGCCTTTATCACAGCCTGCACACGTATCCTAGAAACACGCGAGCTGCGTGGTTTGTACCCTTAATCAGTGGCAGAGCCCCAGCTTAAATAAAAATGCCCGCAATTGCGGGCATTTTTATAAGTATAGGGCGTAGAGTAAATGACCCGCTGTGGATTTATTGAGCTCTGTTAAGCACATATAAAAAGGCCTGCACTAGTGAGTCGCTGTAAAATATTAAGCGCCTCGCTGGCAGGCCTTTTCTGGCTTGCTTTAAAGCGTCGGGTTAATTGCGTTCATCTGGCAGGGCGGCAATCACATCTTCAGCTTGTAAGCCTTTTTCACGGTCTACCACGGTAAATTCAACACGTTGGCCTTCGACGAGTACGCGATGCCCTTCACCGCGAATGGCGCGGAAGTGAACAAATACATCGTCACCCGAGTCGCGGGAGATAAAACCAAAACCTTTCGAGGTGTTAAACCACTTCACGGTACCGGTTTCACGGTCGCTGAGGTCTTGTGACAGGGGTGTACTTTTTGTGCTGACTTTACGCAAGTTGAGGGTTAGATGGATGGCCGTTGCAGCGGCAAAGGTCAGCAGGCTGAGTAGTTGATAGCCAATAGATTCTGTGCCAGTTAGCATAAAAACAGCTTGCATTGCCGTAGCTAGGATAATCAGCGCTGAAACCAGGTCTTGCAGCTGGCGTCGCCCACCGCGTGCCCAGGTCGGCAAGATAGGCGCAATCAATAAGTTAGCAAGGGCAAATGAGGCGAGCAGTAAGGCCGCCGCTGAATTGTTTTTGGCTAAAATAAGCGAAAGAAGCAGTGCGATGGCACCGGTCACTAAATGAACAAGTTTAAACATATGCAATGGACTCACTTTAGTAAGAGACATTCTAAATAATAAAATCGACTATAAGCACGGTGTTACAAGAACAATACTATTGTCGTGGAATATACGCTGCGTATGACAACTGCAGCGTTATCTGCTTATTAAACAGCAAACACTGCAATGACTCAAACAACTAAAGTCGGCATGCTGGGTTATTTGCTGAAAGGGTGAGCGGCGTCTCCAGATGGCATAGCAGTTAGCGCGGTAAAACGATATAATCAGGCTTTTCTGTGGTGCCTGCACGTGAACGCTGTTTAGCCAGTGCTCGAGGGTAGTCAGGTATCGTTTATTTCATATTTTCTAGGAAGCGAAGGCTATCATGATGCGCAGCCACTATTGCGGGCACTTAAATGAATCCCTTAACGGGCAAACCGTTACTCTTTGCGGTTGGGTACACCGTCGACGTGACCACGGTGGAGTAATTTTTCTCGATATCCGCGACCGTGAAGGCCTTGCACAAGTTGTTTTTAACCCAGAGTTGGCCGAAGTATTCGCTACTGCTGACCGTGTGCGTAGCGAGTATGTTGTAAAAGTAACGGGCGTGGTCAATCCGCGACCAGAAGGTGCCGTTAACCCAAACATGCCCAGTGGTGGTATTGAGGTTGTGGCCAGCGATTTAGAGGTTTTAAATCAAGCTGAAACCACACCGTTCCCTTTGCATGAACACACAGATGTGGGTGAAGAAACCCGTTTGCGTTACCGTTTTATTGATTTGCGTCGCCCAGAAATGGCTGCCAAATTGAAATTACGCTCACGGATCACAGCAAGCATCCGTCGATATTTAGATGACAACGGCTTTTTGGATGTGGAAACACCTATTCTGACCCGTGCTACCCCGGAAGGTGCCCGTGACTATTTGGTGCCCAGCCGTACCCATCCCGGTAGTTTCTTTGCTTTGCCACAATCGCCTCAGCTGTTTAAGCAGTTACTGATGGTCGCTGGTGTTGACCGCTATTATCAGATTGCCAAGTGCTTCCGCGATGAAGATTTGCGTGCTGATCGTCAACCCGAGTTTACTCAGATTGATATTGAAACCAGCTTTATGGATGAAGCGGACATTATGTCCATGACTGAAGCAATGGTGCGTCAACTGTTTAAAGAAGTGTTGGATGTGGAATTCCCAGAGTTTCCACATATGAGCTATGCAGAGGCGATGCGTCGCTTTGGTTCAGATAAGCCTGATTTGCGTATCCCACTGGAGCTGGTGGACGTAGCGGATCAGTTGACTGACGTGGATTTTAAAGTTTTCAGTGGCCCTGCCAATGACCCTAAAGGTCGTGTTGCAGCACTTTGTGTGCCCGGTCAAGGCGCCATGCCGCGCGGTAAAATTGATGAGTACACCAAATATGTCGGGAACTACGGTGCCCGTGGTTTGGCGTACATTAAAGTCAATGAGCGCGCTAAAGGCGCAGACGGCTTACAGTCACCGATTGTTAAGTTTATTCCGGAAGACAACCTCAATACCATTCTCGATCGCGTGGGCGCAAAAGATGGTGATATCGTCTTCTTTGGTGCTGATAAGGCGCAAGTGGTTAGCGATGCGTTGGGCGCCCTGCGGGTTCGCTTAGGGCATGACCTTGAGCTGTTAACCAGCGAGTGGGCACCTTTGTGGGTGGTTGACTTCCCCATGTTTGAGCATGATGAGGATGGTTCGTTGACCGCTATTCACCACCCCTTCACTGCGCCGAAGTGCTCAGCTGAAGAATTGCGTGAAAACCCTGCTGGCGCTTTGTCGCGGGCGTATGACATGGTGATTAATGGTACTGAGCTGGGTGGTGGTTCGATCCGTATCCATAATCGCGGCATGCAGCAAACTGTATTTGAAGTGCTGGGCATTGATGAGGCTGAACAACAAGAGAAATTCGGCTTCTTGCTGGATGCGTTGAAGTACGGTGCACCACCTCATGGCGGTTTGGCGTTTGGCTTGGATCGCTTAGTGATGCTGATGACTGGCGCGCAGTCGATTCGTGAAGTCATTGCTTTCCCGAAAACACAAAGTGCCGCTTGTGTGATGACGCAAGCTCCAGGTGCAGTGGATACGACAGCGTTGCGCGATTTGCACATTCGTTTGCGTGAGTTACCAAAGACTGAATAATAGTTGAGCAGTGATTGGATGCATGCAGGCTGCTGCGTTAAAGAGATAGCGCAGCCTGCAGCACTCATTGTTAGCTAGGGTTAATTAAGAGGAACAGGAGTTTATATGGCAGGGCATTCCAAGTGGTCGAATATCAAGCACCGTAAAGAGCGTCAAGATGCCAAACGCGGTAAGATTTTCACGAAGTTAATTCGTGAGCTGACCGTTGCCGCACGCGCGGGTGGAGGCGAGCCTGCTGACAATCCACGTTTGCGTTTAGCTGTGGATAAAGCACTGGGCGCTAACATGTCCCGTGACACCATCGATCGTGCGATTGCCCGAGGGGTCGGTGCTAACGATGGTGAGAATGTTGAAGAGCTGGTCTATGAAGGTTATGCACCGGGTGGTGTAGCGGTATTGGTTGAGGCCATGACCGATAACCGTAACCGCACAGCAGCCGAAGTACGTCATGCATTTAATAAGTATGGCGGCAATCTTGGTACTGATGGCTCAGTGGCTTACTTGTTTGAGCGTAAAGGGCAAATCTGTTACGCACCGGGCGTTGATGAAGAAGCGCTGATGGATGTTGCGTTGGAGCTGGATGCAGAAGATATTGTCAGCCATGATGACGGCTCAGTTGAGGTGTTAACCACCTTTGCTGATTTTATCCGTATCAATGAGGCATTGATTGAAGCGGGCTTTAAAGCGGAAGAAGCTGAAGTCACTATGTTGCCGACCATGACCGCTGAGCTTGACTTGGAAACTGCACAAAAGGCCATGCAATTGATTGAAGTCTTAGAAGATCTTGATGATGTGCAGAATGTGTATTCTAACGCAGAAATATCTGAAGAGATTTTACAGCAGTTATAAACACTAAGCGGTGTGTTTGCTGACTAAACCTCTGGTTGCTTGCTATTAAGTGCCAGAGGTTTTTTATTTTAAGGGTTAAGCTGCTGGTCGTTTGTGCGCGAGTTCGGCGTAGTTGGCACTAAGAGGACTGTATGACACTTATTTTAGGAATTGACCCAGGTTCAAGGGTTACTGGCTACGGAGTTATTCGCGACACTGGTCGTCAGTGTGAGTATGTTGCATCGGGCTGTATACGAACAGGTAAGGGGGAGTTGGCACAAAGGCTTGATGCTGTGTTTGTGGGGGTCAGTCAGATTATTGAAACTTATCAGCCTGATGTTATGGGTATTGAGCAAGTGTTTATGGCCCGTAATGCAGACTCTGCGCTTAAGTTAGGGCAAGCGCGAGGCGTGGCCATTGTCGCAGGAACTCAGGCAGGGCTGGCAGTCTCTGAATACAGCGCAACCCAAGTTAAATCAGCCATTGTGGGCAGTGGCCGGGCGGCTAAAGAGCAGGTACAAATGATGGTGATGCATTTGTTAAAGCTCACCAAAAAACCACAGATGGATGCCTCGGATGCCTTAGCCATTGCTTTGTGCCACGCCCATCAACAGCAGACACTGGGTGCTCATGGGCTGACTGGCGCTAAGCTGCGTGGTGGCCGGTTAGGCTTCTAATAGGAACCCTGGCTAACGGCACAGCTGTTGAAATAACAGGCTGTTTTCATCGATACGTTCTACTTTATTTATGTTTGTATCATTCTGCTTTGGAATAGGCAATTGCTCACCGGTTGTGCAATTAAGCACATAAGGTTGAGTCTCTAAACGCTCATTGTAGTCGTTAATAAAGGTGTAACGCACATACTCAATCAGTAACTCGCCGTCTTGTAGTGTGCTACGTACTTGTCCATCCAGTATGGCAAAGGATGACACTGTCGGGACTACATAGCGCCAAGGCTTAAAGAAATTCTTTTCGTTGGATTGCTCAATGATGACGGCCTGGGGTGGCAATTGGCCTTTTTTAAACTCAAACCAGCCATAGTCGTAATAAGCTAAATAGCCCAGCATACCGACACCTGCTGAAACAGGAATAATCCAAGATGGCAGCCTGTTGCGACTGACCTTGCGAAGAAAAAACGACATGCCGCCTAAACACAAACCGATAATAAAAACTGCAAGTAAATGCCACGTCATACACAGTACTCTTAAATAAAAAGTGGGCCTCCATAGGAAGCCCACTTTGATGACTAGTAGTCAGAGACTACAGGTTGATCTGTACTTTACCGTATTAAGGGTAGCGTACGCTTTCCACCATTCTCTGAATTTCTTCAGAAGGCTGTTCTGTAGCATAGGATACAGAAATAGCGACGATAAAGTTAATTAACGCACCGATACAACCTACAGATAGTGGAGAGATACCGAAGATCCAGAACTCAGGGGTGTTCGGGAAGTTGTTGGTACCTGGGATAAAGAACCAGCCTAAGTACATAAAGATATAGCTAATGGTGAAGATTGCACCCAAGCTCATACCTGCTACAGCACCTTTGGCATTAATACGCTTGACGAAGATACCCATCATCAGTGTTGGGAAAATCGACGATGCAGCGATACCAAAGGCCAGTGCCACCGTTTGCGCAGCAAACCCTGGAGGGTTAATCCCCAACCATGTCGCAATCAGAATCGCCCCCACCATGGAGATCCGTGCCGCCAGCATTTCTGCCTTATCGGAAATATTTGGGAATAGCGTGTTTTTAATCAAGTCATGACTCACTGCAGAGGAAATCGCGAGCAGTAGCCCGGATGCCGTCGACAGCGCTGCAGCAATACCACCAGCAGCCATCAGACCAATAATCCAGCTCGGCATGTTACCAATTTCAGGCAAGGCCAAGACCAAGATATCGTTGTTAATGGTCAGCTCGTTACCTGCCCAACCACGCTCAGCAGCTACAGTTGCAGCATACTCGTCGTTTTTGTCGTTGTAGTACTGCACACGACCGTCATTGTTTTTGTCTTCAAAGGTTAAGAGGCCTGTGGTTTCCCACTTCTCGAACCACTCAGGACGCTCGTCGTAAACCATTGCTTCTTCGATGCCTTCACCTGGGTAGATGGACTCCAGCAAGTTCAAACGAGCCATACCTGCCAATGGTGGCGCAGTGGTGTAGAACAGTGCAATAAAGACCAGCGCCCAACCTGCTGACCAGCGTGCATCAGAGATTTTAGGAACGGTAAAGAAGCGGATGATAACGTGTGGCAGACCTGCAGTACCCACCATCAAGGTCAGGGTGAACAGGAACATGTTCCACTTGTTTTCAACGTCTGCGGTGTAGTCTTGGAAGCCTAGGTCGCGAACAACTTCATTGAGCTTGTGCAGTAAAGGCGTGCTTGTACCTGAAGCATCCACAAAGTTACCAACAAAACCCACTTGCGGCAGGAAGTGTCCGGTCATTTGCAGCGACAGGTAGATTGCAGGAATGGTGAACGCCAGGATCAGTACGATGTACTGTGCAACCTGAGTGTAAGTAACCCCCTTCATACCACCGAGTACGGCGTAGAAGAACACCACGATCGCAGAAATAATCAGACCTGTGGTACTGCTTACTTCCAAGAAGCGCGCAAAGGCAACACCAGCACCGGTCATTTGACCAATTACGTAGGTTAAAGAAATGATAATCAAGCACACTACTGCAACTAAACGCGCTGCTCGACTGTCATAACGTGAACCAACGAAGTCGGGAACCGTGTACTTACCAAAGCGACGCAGGTAAGGTGCCAGTAAAGTGGCCAGCAGAACGTAACCACCGGTCCAGCCTAGAATAAAGGATGAGTTTACGTAACCGACTGAAATCAGACCGGCCACCGAGATAAAAGATGCTGCTGACAGCCAGTCAGCGGCGGTTGCCATGCCGTTAAATACCGGGTTTACTTCACCACCAGCAATATAGAACTCACGGGTGGATTTGGCGCGGGCCCAAACCGCAATGTACGTATACACTGCGAAAGAGCCGGCAACAAAAAGCATATTGACCAGAAATTGACTCATGGATTACTCCTCCAGGCCGAATTTTTTATCGAGTTGGTTCATTCTCCACGCATAGAAGAAGATCAAACATACGAAGGTGTAAATTGAGCCTTGTTGGGCAAACCAGAAGCCCATGTCTGCCCCACCAATTGAAATCCCCATCAGCCAAGGTCGCAGTAACAAGCCGAAACCATAGGATACCGTCGCCCATATAGCTAAGATCGGCAAAATAAGTCTTACGTTTGCCGACCAATAGGCTTTATTTCTTGCTTCTCTTTCTTCTTTAGATTCAGTCATGACAACTACTCTCCAATTTTTGTATTTATAGAGTTATGGATTGTTCTCGTTACTGAGAAGTACGCTGATACTATGCTGAAAACCAAGGGAAAGGTAAGTCTATGCTTTGGTCTTACTCTTAAAAGAGGCTTCATAAAACGTTGATAAGCATCAAAATCGGCACTTTTAGGCGTATTTTGAAGACAATTTTTAGCTTCTTAGATTGCTATGCAACTAATGTATAGTGGGCTTGTAAGGCTTGAGATTTAAATAAGCTGTGCTGCGGCAGTGCGATCAGCATGCGCAATGAGCAGCTAGTACTGATCTGTTACGAGCAAATCTTCACCAGTGACAGGCTGCAATAATTGTTTTATTGGCTGCTTAAAGCGTTAGCTTTAGCATTATTTTTAACTGTGCAATTATCGTCTGTCTTGGGTGTTTACGTGCTACCGTGATTGACGAATCAATAGTCAGCACTTGAAATGTGATAAATCGGCCTCACTTTATAATGTATGAGAGTGAGTGTAGGTTGCAGAGCGCTGATAACCCGACTCACTGTATTGATTATGAGGATGAGTAATTATGCGTATCGATCGATTTACCAGTCAGCTGCAACTGGCACTGTCGGATGCTCAATCGCTGGCTATTGGCCGCGACCATGCGGCCATTGAGCCGCTGCATTTAGTATTGGCCCTGTTAGATCAGCAGGGCGGAGCGGTTCGCCCATTGTTGATGCAAGTGGGTTTTGACGTACAAAAACTGCGTGAGGCCTTGAACCAAGGCTTGGATCAACTGGCGACACTGCAAAACCCCACAGGGGACATGAGCATGTCACAGGATTTAGCGCGTTTGCTGAATCAGGCTGACCGTTTGTCCCAACAAAAAGGTGATCAGTATATTTCCAGCGAACTGGTTTTGCTGGCGGCAATGGATGGTAACACCAGAGTCGGAAAAATTTTGCTCGCTCAAGGGGTTAGTCGTCAAGCATTAGAAACAGCTATTGCTAACTTGCGTGGTGGTGAGTCTGTTGATGATCCCAACGTCGAAGAGTCACGTCAGGCTCTGGATAAGTACACCATTGATTTAACCAAGCGCGCAGAAGAAGGCAAATTGGATCCGGTGATTGGCCGCGATGAAGAAATTCGCCGTACCATTCAGGTCTTACAGCGCCGTACTAAAAATAACCCGGTCTTAATCGGTGAGCCCGGTGTGGGTAAAACGGCCATTGCCGAAGGTTTGGCGCAACGCATTATTAACGGCGAAGTGCCCGATGGCTTGAAAAATAAACGCTTACTGTCGCTGGATATGGGCGCGTTAATTGCTGGCGCTAAATACCGTGGTGAGTTTGAAGAGCGTCTGAAGAGCTTACTCAATGAGCTGGCCAAGCAAGAAGGTCAGATTATTCTATTTATTGATGAGTTGCACACTATGGTGGGTGCCGGTAAGGGCGAAGGTGCCATGGATGCCGGTAATATGCTCAAGCCTGCCTTGGCGCGCGGTGAACTGCACTGCGTGGGCGCGACCACTTTAGATGAGTACCGTCAGTACATTGAAAAAGATGCTGCCCTGGAGCGCCGCTTCCAGAAAGTACAGGTGGATGAGCCCACTGAGGAAGACACCATTGCCATTTTACGCGGCTTGAAAGAGCGCTATGAAGTGCACCACGGTGTCAAAATCACTGATGGCGCGATTATCGCAGCGGCAAAACTGTCCCATCGCTACATCACGGATCGTCAGTTGCCCGATAAAGCCATTGACTTGGTGGATGAGGCGGCCAGTATGATCCGCATGGAAATTGATTCTAAGCCAGAGGCTTTGGATCGTTTAGATCGTCGCTTAATTCAGTTAAAGATTGAGCGTGAAGCACTCAGTAAAGAAGACGATGAGGCCACTAAAAAGCGTTTAGAAAAGCTTAAGCAAGAAATTGTTGAGTTGGAGCGTGAGTACGCTGATTTAGAAGAAATCTGGAAATCAGAGAAATCTGAAGTGCAGGGTGTGGCGCAGATTCAGCAAAAAATTGAGCAAGCCCGCCAAGAGATGGATCTGGCACGTCGCAAAGGTGATCTAAACCGCACCGCTGAATTGCAGTATGGGGTGATTCCTGATTTAGAGCGCAGCTTAGAAATGGTGGATCAAAACAGTCCACTGGAAAACCAGCTGTTACGTAATAAAGTCACTGATGAAGAAATTGCCGATGTGGTCTCCAAGTGGACCGGTATTCCAGTGTCAAAAATGCTGGAAGGTGAACGCGATAAACTGCTGAAAATGGAAGAGTTGCTGCACACCCGAGTGATTGGCCAAGATGAGGCGGTGACTGCAGTGTCCAACGCGGTACGTCGCTCACGGGCTGGCTTATCAGACCCCGATCGACCCAGTGGTTCCTTCTTGTTCTTAGGCCCTACTGGTGTGGGTAAGACTGAGTTGTGTAAAGCGCTGGCTGAGTTTTTATTTGATACTGAAGATGCTTTAATCCGCATTGATATGTCGGAGTTTATGGAGAAGCACTCAGTGGCACGCTTAATTGGTGCGCCTCCTGGTTATGTGGGTTACGAAGAAGGTGGCTACTTAACTGAAGCGGTACGCCGCAAACCCTACTCAGTGGTGTTGATGGATGAGGTGGAGAAAGCTCACCCTGATGTGTTTAACGTCTTGCTACAGGTGTTGGACGATGGTCGCCTAACTGACAGCCATGGTCGCACGGTGGATTTCCGCAATACCGTGGTGGTCATGACCTCCAACTTAGGTTCGGTGCAAATCCAAGAAATGATGGGCGATCGCGAAGCGCAGCGCGCAGCGGTCATGGATGCAGTGGGTGCACACTTCCGTCCAGAGTTTATCAACCGGATTGATGAACTGGTGATTTTTGAGCCGTTAGGTACTGAGCAAATTGCCGGTATTGCGGATATTCAGCTGCAGCGTTTACGCGAACGTTTAGTGGAGCGCGAGTTGCGTATCGAGTTAAGCCCTGAGGCCCTAGATAAGTTAGTGGCTGAAGGTTATGACCCGGTGTACGGTGCGCGTCCTTTAAAACGTGCCATTCAGCGTTGGATTGAAAACCCACTGGCACAGCGCGTTCTGGCTGGGGACTTTGAACCCGGTACGGTGATTCAAGCACAGCTTGAAGATGGAGAAATTGTCTTCAACTAAAACACACTTTCTCAAGTAACAGAGCGCAACCTTCGGGTTGCGTTTCTGTTTCTGGGGAACCGGCGTATAGAGTTGGCTGTGCGAGCTGGCTCAGCGTGTTGGGTCATGCTTTTTAACGGGTTACAAACCGAGTTGTTGATGAGGTCTGTTAAACTATGGGTTTTATAAGTTGAGTGTATGTTATGCCGCATGCAGTATCGCGTTTGCGTGATGAGCGTCTAGCGCGCAGTAAAGGCGAGTACCAAGGCCGTGGTGCATTATTAGTGCGCTGCGAGCGTTGTCGGGTCAGTGTCGAATATTGCATTTGTAACTGGCAGCCTGAGGTTACTGCTGAGAGTGCGGTGTGCTTGTTGATGCATGATGCCGAGCCAATGAAACCCACCAATACTGGCTGGTTAATTGCTGATGTGGTGCAAGATACCTTTGCATTTGCCTGGTCACGTACCGAAGTGGATGAAGGCATTTTGGCACTGTTGGCTGATCCACAATGGCAACCTTATGTGGTGTTTCCTGAAGAGTACGCAGCAGCTGAACGGGTGGTGCATCGAGTGCCTACTGCTGAGCTCAAGCAAGCAGGTAAGCGGCCTTTATTTGTAGTGTTGGATGGCACTTGGATTCAGGCGCGAAAAATGTTTCGTCGTTCGGCCTACTTAGCGGACTTGCCCGTATTAAGTGTGCAGCCGGACGAAATTTCCCGTTACCGCTTGCGTCGTTCGACCCGCGAAGAACACCTATGTACCGCTGAAGTGACTGCGTTATGTCTGCACTTGGCAGAAGATACAACAGCTGCTGCAGCCCTGGAAAAATGGTTTGCGCGCTTTAGTCGTCATTATATGGCCAGCCGTAAGCCACCCACAGAAGCTGAGAAAAAAGCCCTGCGCAATGGCACCGCGTTTTAAGTCAAGCGCAGCTGACACACCGTTGTACTGTTATCCCATAAGTACTGGAATATCGATTCCCACTGTGCTGTGCTATGTAACTGAATATCGGCTACAAACTTGCCAACAGCAGCAATAGTTGCGACCCAGTGTGCTGGCGTAACGCTCGAATCACGTCAGGATGATGTGTTGAGGGAAGAGTGAGACCAGCGTACGGGGTTACACGCAAAGACTGCATTTTGTTTTATCGACTAATACTTATGCTTGGCAAGCGAGTCTGCCGCTTGCACTTATTGCTCCATCGAAACGGCTGAAATGTAATGGGTACGTATGCATAAAATATATTTTAGCTATATAGTTAGCAGGCTAATTAATAGATGAAGGATTTATGAAAACATCGTCAAAACCCCTTCTTGGTGTCCTATTGGTGCTGTTTGCAGGCAGCATGTTGGCGACCCATGATGGCTTTTCAAAATATTTAACCCAAAGTTACCCCATTATCATGGTGGTTTGGCTACGTTACCTGATCCAAACCTTGGTGATGGCGCTATTGTTTGCCCCAAAAATGGGTTGGACATTGCTGAAAACCCGCAGGCCCTGGCTGCAATTGTCACGCAGCCTCAGTTTGTTAGCAGTAAGTTTATTATTTATCAGCGGCTTGCGTTATATCCCACTGGGTGAAGCCACTGCAGTGATATTTTTAGCGCCACTGATTGTGACAGTATTGTCGGCAATATTGCTACGTGAACCAGTGAGCAAAGGGCAATGGACAGCAGTAATTCTAGGTTTTTTAGGGGTGTTATTTATAGTGCGCCCTGGCGGTGAGCTGTTTACGCCAGCAATTTTGCTGCCATTTAGTGCCGCTTTTTGTTTTGCACTGTATCAGCTGATTACTCGGAAATTGGCCAGTACCGATCATGCTTTGACCAGTAACTTCTTATCAGGCTTGTTTGGTTCAGTGGTGCTCTTATTGATTTTGCCAGGACAATTTACCACAGATATTGCAGATATCGATCTGGTGTTTATGTTGATCTTGGGCGTGTTAGCCATGACTGCACACATCCTGATTACCATCGCTTTGCAGTATGCCACTGCGGCAACGCTGGCCCCCTTTACTTACGGACAGATCGTCTTTGCCGGTTTGGTGGGTTATGTTGCCTTTGCCCATGTACCCGATATTTGGGCCATAGTCGGTGTAGTCATTATTAGTTTGAGCGGGTTGACGGTAGCGTATTTGCAACACCAGCAGCAACTTAAAGATGCCTTAGACTAAAAAGCAGAGCAAGAGTTGTTTGTTTGGACGTGTTAATAGAGATGGAAGACTTTGAGGGCGAGAGGCAGTGGATACGCCCAACTCGAAAAGCTACTGCATGTTTTTAATTCAGCTCCCCAAGCTTGGTCAGCAAGGGGAGCTGTGGTCTTTTAAATAGCGCTTATTGTTGTTCGCGAGCAATGGCGCGGTAACCAATGTCTTTGCGGTAGAAGCTACCGTCCCAGCTGATTTTCTCAGCCAGTTGATAGGCTTTCGCCTGCGCTTCAGCAACAGTATTACCTAGTGCAGTGGCGCAGAGTACTCGGCCACCGCTATTAATCACTTTGCCATCTTCTATCCGACTGCCCGCGTGGAACACCTTACCATCCAATTGTGCGGCTGCATCAAGTCCTTTGATTTCATGACCAGCGCTGTAATCATCTGCAGGGTAGCCGCCAGAGGCCAGTACCACACCTAGGCTAGGGCGTGGATCCCATTGGGCTTCAACTTTGTCTAAGGCTTTGGCAAAAGCGGCTTCAATCAAGAGTACTAAGCTGGACTCTAGGCGCATTAAAATCGGCTGAGCTTCAGGGTCGCCAAAGCGGCAGTTGTATTCAATGATTTTTGGTGCGCCAGTTTTGTCGATCATTAAACCTGCATATAGGAAACCGGTGTAAACATGACCCTCGGCAGCCATACCGCGTACGGTTGGGTAAATGATCTCGTCCAGAACACGCTGGTGGACTGCATCGGTGACCACCGGAGCGGGGGAGTAAGCGCCCATGCCGCCGGTGTTGGGGCCCGTATCACCATCGCCAACCCGCTTATGGTCTTGGCTGGTGGCCATGGGTAAAACGTTTTCACCGTCCACCATGACAATAAAGCTGGCTTCTTCGCCCTCTAGAAATTCTTCGATAACCACTCGCGATCCGGCATCACCAAAAGCATTATCAGACAGCATGTCAATGACAGCCGCTTCTGCTTCTTCTAAGGTCATGGCGACAATCACGCCTTTACCCGCGGCTAAACCATCGGCCTTGACCACAATAGGGGCGCCTTGTTCACGGATATAAGCCAGTGCCGGCTCAACTTCAGTGAAGTTCGCATAGTTGCTGGTGGGAATATTGTGGCGAGCGAAGAAATCTTTGGTAAAGGCTTTTGAGCCTTCCAACTGTGCTGCTGCCGCAGTGGGGCCATAAATATCTAAATTACGCTTGCGGAAGGTGTCCACAACACCCGCCACTAAAGGGGCTTCAGGGCCAACAATGGTTAGGGCCACATTGTTTTGTTCAGCAAAGTCGGCCAACTCATCAATGGCTAATACATCAATGGCAATGTTTTCACATTTGTTTTCAGTGGCACTGCCAGCATTACCTGGCGCAACAAAAACTTTTTCAACCCGTGGGTCTTGGGCAACTTTCCAAGCCAATGCGTGCTCGCGACCACCATTACCGATAATTAAAATATTCATAGAAAATGGTCCTTTACAAAGAAATTAGTGGCGGAAGTGACGCATGCCAGTAAACACCATAGCAATATCAGCTTCGTCTGCTGCAGCAATCACTTCAGCATCGCGCATTGAACCACCAGGTTGAATAACTGCACGAATACCAGCTTGCGCTGCGTTATCTAAGCCGTCACGGAACGGGAAAAAGGCATCGGAGGCCATGACAGCACCAGCGACTTCAAGGCCTGCGTGCTCTGCTTTGATAGCAGCGATACGGGCTGAGTTAACACGGCTCATTTGTCCTGCGCCTACCCCGATTGTTTGGCGGTTTTTGGCATAGACAATGGCATTGGATTTAACGAATTTAGCCACTTTCCAAGCAAAGATCAGGTCGTGAATTTCTTGCTCGCTGGGCGCACGTTTGGTGACCACTTTAAGGTCGTCGGCGGTGATCATTTGAATGTCACGGCTTTGTACCAATAAGCCACCGTTCACTCGTTTGAAGTCCCAGCTGGCGCTACGTTCCGCTGGCCATTGGCCGCACTCTAATAGACGCACATTGGCTTTACTGGCCACCACATCGCGAGCTGCTTGGCTGATGCTAGGGGCAATAATCACTTCCACAAACTGACGGTCAACGATGGCTTTCGCTGTTTCACCATCTAACTCACGGTTAAAAGCAATAATGCCGCCAAAAGCAGATTCATTGTCGGTGGCATAAGCGAGGTCATAGGCTTTGCGGATGCCGCCTTCAGCGTCGGTGGCTACTGCTACACCGCAGGGGTTGGCGTGTTTAACAATGACACAAGCGGGCTTCTCAAAGCTCTTTACGCACTCAAGAGCAGCATCGGTGTCGGCGACGTTATTAAAGGACAGTTCTTTACCTTGCAATTGTACGGCGCTGGCCACGCTGGCTTCTTGTGGGTTGGCTTCCACGTAAAAAGCTGCACTTTGATGGGGGTTTTCGCCATAACGCATATCTTGCGCTTTAATAAACTGGCTGTTGAACGTATTCGGGAAGGTATTACGTTGTTCAGTGCTGAGGGTGGTTGCGGATTGCTCGATGGTACCTAGGTAGTTAGCAATCATGCCGTCATAGGCGGCGGTGTGCTCAAATGCTTTGAGTGCAAGATTAAAGCGCTGTGCGTAATTGAGGCCACCTTGTTTTAAACTTTCGATAATTTCAGCGTAGTCATTTGTGTTAACCACAATGGCTACATCTTTGTGGTTTTTAGCAGCACTGCGCACCATGGTAGGTCCGCCAATATCAATGTTTTCGATAGCGTCTGGCAAGCTGCAGTTGGGCTTGGCTACAGTGGCGGCGAAAGGGTAGAGGTTGACGGCGACTAAATCGATGGGTTGGATGCCATGTTCATTCATCACCGCAGCGTCGATATCACGGCGACCTAAAATACCGCCATGAATTTTCGGGTGTAGAGTTTTCACCCGACCATCCATCATTTCGGCAAAACCTGTGTAGTCGGCCACTTCAATGGCAGGTACGGCGTTATCTTTGAGCAGTTTAAAAGTGCCACCGGTAGACAGTATTTCTACGCCAAGGGCATGAAGTTCTTGGGCAAACTCAACGATACCTGTTTTGTCAGAAACACTGATTAAAGCGCGACGAATAGGCGTTTTTGAAGTGTGGTCAGTCATGGGGGTTCCTAGCTATCAACGGCAAATTGCACGCAGTAGTGAGTTGCTGTGCAGGGTTATAATTTAAAGAAGATTGTATTGTTTGAGCTTTTTACGCAGCGTGCCTCGGTTTAAACCCAGCACTTCTGATGCGCGGGTTTGATTACCTTTCACGTGCTGCATAACAGAGGCAAAGAGAGGTGCTTCGACTTCTCTAAGGACTAAGTTGTAAACATCATTGACTTGAGCGCCATCTAAATGAGCAAAGTAATCTTGCAAGGTTTTTTCGACACAGTCGCGTAGCGTCAAGTGCTCAGTCGTTATTATGGCAGTGGGCGGTATAATATTTTTTGTCACGGCAGATTTCTCATAGCGGGCGTTTTTATCATTAGGGTTATGCAGCGTTTTTTAGACCTAAACTGCGCAGGTGTTCGAAAAAGACTTGGATCTGGTCTTTTTGGGCTGTTTCGCAGTCCAGCTGGTTAAAAGCTGCACGAAATTGTTGTGCTCCAGGTAATTCAGCTAAATACCATTGGGCGTGTTTTCTGGCGATGCGTACACCCATGGGGTGGCCATAGAAAGCATGTAGAAGTTCGAGGTGTTCAAGGAGAATCAATTCAAGTTTCGACAAACTGATCGCCGGGAGCAGTTCGCCAGTACTGAGAAAATGATTTATTTCTTGGAATATCCAAGGTCGTCCTTGTGCTGCGCGGCCAATAAGTAAACCATCAGCACCGGTATGCTTGAGCACCTGTTGAGCTTTAGTTGGGCTGTTTATATCGCCATTGGCAAACACAGGAATCGCGATCGCACTTTTAATGAGGGCAATAGTATCGTATTCAGCGTCACCATTGAAGCGATCTGCGCGAGTACGTCCATGAACTGCAAGGGCATCAATACCACTTTGCTCTGCGAGCTTGGCAATAGTCACGCCGTTTTTGTTGGCTTGATCCCACCCCGTACGGATCTTTAACGTCACCGGAACCTCCACAGCAGTACGTACCGCTTGAAGAATTTCCGCGACGAGCTTTTCGTCTCTGAGCAAGGCCGAGCCGGCTGCTTTTTTACACACCTTTTTGGCTGGGCAGCCCATATTAATATCAATAATTTGCGCACCCATGGCCACACACTGTTGTGCAGCGTTGGCCAGCATCTCAGGTTCAGCACCGGCAATTTGTACGGTACGAGGCTCGGGGTCGCTGTCTGTTAAGAGACGCAAGCTGGATTTACGGCTATTCCATAGCCGCGTATCACTGGTGAGCATTTCAGACACCGTTAGACCTGCGCCGAAACGAGCGCAGAGTTGCCTTTGCGGTCGATCGGTTACGCCAGCCATAGGCGCTAATATCAGGTTGTTAGCTAAGGTATAGGAACCAATACGAACCGTCGACATGGACTTACCAGCCTGTGCGCAAGAGTGATAAAGGGGGAAGTATAACGTTTAGTGGGCCATGATACCTGCTTCAGCAGCGTGGATAAAGCAGCATGGGTGTTTGTTGTGAGAGATTGGAGCTGTAACGCAGGTAAAAATTGTGCCGCTGCGTTGTGCGCTGCACTGATGAAAACAGGGTGATAGCAGGCTGTAGTGAGTTGCTAGCAGTCCACTATTAAATCTCGTGACTGGAAAACTCGTAGCTCATGGCCTGACTTGGCCCCTGTAAGTAGTAACCTTGGATGTAGTGTACCCCAGCTTGCCAAAGGGTTGATAAGATGCTGGCGCTTTCTACAGCAGGGATAATGCTTTGCTTGCCTAGTGCATGCAGCTCAGCGAGCATGTCTTTTAAGACTTTTTGTTCTGCTTCGGTATTGAGCTCCTTGCTAAAGGAGCTGTCAATTTTCACAAATTGAGCATCTAAATGTTTGAGGGTGTTAAAGGGATTAAGCGCACAACCAAACTGTCCCAAAGCAATCAAACAGCCCATGTTGCGTAAACCCTTAGTGAGCTGCTTGGCTTGTTTTAAGTAGGTGACAGCATCAACTTCGCGAACTTGTAAAATAATAGCCTCAGCGGGTAGTGCCGCTGCTTCAAGGGTGGCAGCTAACCAAGGCAGTAAGCTTGGGTCTTGCAAACTGGCGCAGGATAAGTGGATAAAGAAACGGGTGTGATGACCTTTGTTGCGGTGTTCGCTGAGCAGTTTAATAGCATTGAACAATACCCAGCGATCAATTTTATCAGCTAAACCAGCGGCAATGGCTGCATTTAAAAAGTCAGCTGCGGCGACTTCCTCGCCTTCAGGGCTGACTAAGCGCAACAGCACTTCGTAGAGTTCGTTATCCTCGCCGCGCAGACTCATAATGGGTTGGAAAAGCAGTTTAAAACTGTTGCTATCCAGTGCTTGTTGAACCATGGCAACTATATCGCCACTACTCGCCGCCGCTGCGAGGTCTTCAGCAGGGTCATGGATTTTTAGGGCATTGCCATGGGGCAGCTGTTCAACGCAACGTTGTGCCCGTGCTAAAATTTTTTCAGGTTTTGATGTTTTATCATTTAAGATAGCAACGCCAATACTTAATGTGGTGTGGGCAGTGCGGCCTTTGATTCCAAATAAATGCGCATCGATTTGTTGTATTAAATTAAGCAGTTCGGTTTTATGTTGTTGCGGTGTAGTGTTGGGCGCCAGAACGCAAAAAACATCATCAGAAAAGCGTGCAAGCAGCGCATCAGCGTTGAGCTCTTGCTGTAGTTTTTGCGCCAGCTCCGCTGAAAATAAATCAATGCCAGTCACACCCAAGTCGGCTTCTAAACTGCTGTAGTTGTCAACTCTAATGTAAGCCAAGCTGTTGGTTTGATGATGGGTGATGGAGCGTTCGACGGCGCTATCGAGTAATTTTAAAAAGTATTGGCGGTTGTATAAGCCAGTCACTTGGTCTTGGCTGCTCAGCTTATGTAGTTTTTGCTCAAGCTCGGCGCAATGATTGGTGCCACGGATGAGCACTTGAATACACTGTTCGCCATCATATTGTGCCGCTGAGAAGCTCATGTGTGCTGGGAAATTGTCTTGCGTAGCGGTTACCCCAGTGCAAGTGAGTGATGAGTCTGCATCATCATTAGGATAGCTGCTGAGAAGCGCTTTGAAGCGTTCTTGGTCTTTGCTGGCAATCAAGTCAATAACGGGAACGCCTTCGAGAGCTTCAGCATCTTGATAACCAAAAAGCTTAAGGTAGGCCTGGTTGGCGTACACATGCATACCGTCATGCACGTAGGCGATTGCATCGACTGAGCTGTCCAACAGTAATTGGCAGTGCTTCTCCGTTTCTTTGAGGGTGGCTTCAGCTTTTCGGCGTGCTCGGCGTGCGCTGAGGTTAGCCAGCTCCTGGGTGGCAACTAACATTAACAGCTCATCTTCACCCTGTGCGACTGCATTATGCGCGCCCTGTTTTAAGGCTGTGGTGAGGTGGGTTGCATCAGAGTTTTCGGTGAGCTGGATAAAAGCGATATCACGACAGGTGCGCTGAATGGTTTGCAATGCAACGCTAGGACTGAGTTGCTGGCAGTGGTTGGCAGCGATGCATAAATCCCAGGTGTTGTTTAGCGCCTGATGAAGGTCGTCTAGGGAGGCGATGCACTGGGCCCGCGTGGCATGGCCTGCATTGCGAAATAGACTTACGATACGAGCCGCTTCATTTTGTGAGTCTTCTAAAATGAGTAAGCGAATAATTTTTCTATCAGTAATCATAAGAGTCAATGCAAATGCAGGGTGTGGGTGACTGTAACAGAAGTTACCGTGTAAAATTTACAGCGACTTCCATAGTGAAGCAAAGTCGTCACTGTGCGAAAGCTGGTTAGGGTCTTGCACAGTTGGCCCTTGTTTAGGCTGCCCTGGGCTTTTTTCTGGTGTTAATAAACGGTATTCGAACTGACTGATGCTGCCAGTTTGTTTGATTCGTTTATTAAGGACGGCTTTGAGCTCTTTGCCTTGTAAGTTAATGGCCACTTTATGGCCTTCTTGAAAAGGAATTCGAGGGCCTATAACACTGGCTGGTCGTGACAAAAAAGGGATTTCTGGGACCAACAAAGCACGCAAGAAAAAGCTGGACTCATTCTTACCGCCTAATAATTGCAAGCCACAATGTTGGGCGTTGGGTGCAAGCAGTTCAATGCCTATTTGGGCGACGGTACTGCTGGTTTGTTGAATCCAGCACACTACGGCAGTCGTCCATGGCATGCTTTCATCATCCCGTAAAGCGATGATTTCACCAGTTTGTAACTGAGGTGGGACAGTGTTGTGCCACGCTAAGCAGTAGCCGCCCGGACTTTGGTTAACAATGTCTAATGAATACACGGGATATAAAGCAGGTTGCTCACCGCCAGTGTCATCCGTGTCTTCTTCAGTGCTGCACTCAATTAATTCTGCTTGCAAAGGGTTGTTAGCCGCCGCAGAGCCTGCATCAATCGCACTGGCCTAAATATCAGGAGGGCTATTGTCGGTGACGTATTCAACATATGTTTGTTGCGGTATTTTTAGGGTTTGAGCAAAGCTTTCTTGACCAGCCAGATAATAGTGTACCGCGCTCATGCCAAAACACACTTGTAAAACGCCTTGGCTGCTGGTGCGTTGAAAGTCGCGTTTGGCAAGCTGACCCCACGCATTGTGCAGTTGCGCAATCAGCGTGCTGGACATGGCTTCGGGGATGTTGATTGGTGATTGATTGTTTCGCGATTGCTGGTGCTCAAGCAGTACGTTGGCAAGCGCTTCGGTATTAAAACCAAGACGAGCTGAGTCGTGCTTTTCATTGACCAGTTTTTTGTAGCGCGGTGGTGCATCACTGTTTAAGTTAACGACAAATAAGCTGCTTGCTAATTCAGCGTTTTGCAGTACCGACAGGTGACTCCAGCTGGGTAATGTTTCAGCTAAAACTGCAATGTCATTTTTACGCATTTGGTTAATACGTGCGCAGCTTAATAAGAGTACGCAGCAGTAGGCCGCCTCAGCACTTTGCTGGCTTACTCCTGAAAGCATAGGATCACGAATGGGCTGAGTGTGCAAATTATGCTGGCGGGCTAAAATATATACCTGATGCAGCTCGAGCCAGAAGTGCGGAGGAGCAGGGTAATACAGCTGGTAGGTGCGCACCAGTGTCACAAACATGCTGTGTAGTGTGCGCTGTAAAGCCAGCGCTAAAACTGAACCGCGTTTATCAGAGCTGTCGCTAATAACGAGTTTGTAACCGGTGCTCAAATGGTTTTGTAGGGTCTGGCAAAGATTCGCAACTTTTTGCGAGCGGGCATTAAGCATCACCGCGTTGTTGATAAAGTGTCTTTCTAGTTGCGCGGTAATAAACATCACTTCAGGGCGTAGCAACTCAAGGAGTTGTACGCGGATTTCTGCTGTGGTTATAAGGTTGTTAAGCTCCTGCAATGCCAAGTAAAGAAGGCGTGCCGTCTCACCAGTATTGGCTTTGGGTAAGTTTTCAATCCATGACTTTAAATCGCGCAGGGTGGGCCGGCAAAACGATAAATGTGTTTGCTTTGGAATAGGCACGCGCAAGCGTATTGTAGTGCTATGCCTATCCATGAATTACCCGTTGTAAGCGCTTATTTATTGTGTTTGACCACTAACAGTTAGCGGTGAGGTGCAACTGTTGGTGGTTGTCAGTTACCCAGCAAAGATACAATTAGTTTTCTACCGCTAAGGCTTGACCAACTTGCACTGGGGCAGTGGCTTGCAATTGATTGTCCCATGTGACGTGATCTGCACCAAATAAGACGATTGCGGTAGAACCCAGCTTGAAGCGACCCAGTTCAGCACCTTTCTCAAGAATGATGGGTTGTTGCGCTGCTTGACTGTAATCGTAACAGCGCAAATTGCGCAGTGGTGGCGTAATGTGTCCTGCCCACACGGTTTCTATGCTGGCAACCACCATAGCACCTACTAATACGATCGCCATGGGGCCTTGTTCAGTATCAAAAATACAGGCAACACGTTCATTGCGGGCAAACAGCTCGGGCACCTGCTCAGCAGTAGTTTGGTTGACTGAAAACAGGCGGCCAGGGATATAGACCATTTCACGCAAAATGCCGGTTAATGGCATGTGCACCCGGTGATAATCCTTAGGGGATAAATAAATTGTCGAAAAACTACCGCCCATAAAAGGGCTGGCACGTTCAGCGTCGCCGCCGAGCAGCTCTAGTAAACTGAAACTGTGGCCTTTGGCTTGAAAAATACGGCCGTTTTTTATGTCTCCCAGCTGGCTGATGGCGCCATCAGCAGGGCTGAGTACCGCTTTTTCGGTGTCGTCAAAGACTCGAGCGTCAGCTTTCAAAGCACGGGTAAAGAAATCATTGAAATGACGATAAGCGCTGGGATCTTCAAGGAGCGCTTCTGACATGTCTACTTGATAGCGCTTAATAAACCAGGCAATAAGACGGTTTTTAAACCAAGGGGCTTCACACTCAGCCAAACGTCCAATCAATCGTGACAGGCTGTGGTGAGGCAATACATACTGCATGAAAATAAATAGACGTTGCTTGATGTCCATGTATGGAGCCCTTAGGGATACTTATAAAATGATAAAGCTAAAAGGTTATATCTTAGTGGCTCGCAGCTATAAATGCACGGTATTTACTGACAAAGGATTGTTAACGGTTACGTGAACCGTAGAGAGGCAGGGCACGTTCTATACACTGTAAGGTTTTCTTGAAGCTGTGCAGAGTGCCTGTTTGTAGCTGCTCTGGGGCTTGGTCGGCGCTTATTAGCATAACCACCCTACGGCTGTTGGATACTGAGCTTAAAATCCAGCTGTGCTGAGCGAAAACGTGCGTAAGCTCAGCCGGTAGTAGTGGTGTGATTCGGGCTGAGTTTTTATCGGTGAGTACCAGTTGGGAGGGCTGCTTAAGCAGGTGTTCAATCACTGAGTTATTCGGCAAATAAAATTTAGCAGCGAGCTGGTTTTGGCTAATACCATGACGATGCACAACTTGCCCGTGCTGTGACTTCTGGTTGAGTAAGATAATAGCGAAACGTTGTAAGCCGCAGGCTTGTAGTGTAAGGCTGATACGCTGTATTAAAGTGTCCAAACTGGTAAAAGGAGAGGGGATTTGGGCAGCCTACTTACTTGGTGCTGACCCAGCGCGCTTTGCACAGTATTGAGGGTGAAGAAGAGGGGTTGGAGCAAGAGCCAGTGACGCCTGCGGAAAAGCCTGCTGCTGAGCCAGAGAATAACAGTGCGACAGGTCGGCCAAATCCAAAGCAGCTGAATATATTTGAAGATGGTGTGCTGCAGTTTGATGAAGTGGGCAGATAGTTCGCTCAGCTTTTCCAGCCCAGTCGCTTGCAGCAAGCGACACTGGCAACTCATTAGGCAGCTAAACTGGAGGCAATCTCAGCTGCTGGTTTGCTTGCTAGTATTCTGGGCTGCTGATACCGCTGATAATATGTTTAAAGCTGGCCAGCCGTTGAGGACTGATTTTGCCCTTTTCTACAGCCTCGAGCAGAGCACAGCCGGGTTCATGCTCGTGGCTGCAGTTGCGAAAGCGACACAGCCCTAAAAACTCTTGGAACTCAATAAAACCGGCCTCAACATCCGCTTGGGTAACATGACCCAGACCAAACTCACGAATACCAGGGGAGTCAATCAGCTGTCCACCTGCGGGGAAGTGGTATAAACGTGCAGTGGTGGTGGTGTGGGTGCCTTTACCCGTCAGCTCAGACAGCGGGCCGACGCGAATCTGTGCATCGGGTAGCAGGCGGTTAACTAAAGACGATTTACCCACTCCAGACTGACCAACAAAAACACTGACTTTGTTTTTTAATTGTGTGATCAGCTGCTCAAGACCCTCGCCAGAATATGCCGACACCTCAAGCAGTGGATAGCCTAGACCGTGATAGGTGTTCAGCAAACGGTGGGCTCTGGACTGGCCGCTAGGGTCAAGTAAATCAGACTTATTGAGCAGCAATAAGGGTTTAATATTGGCATGCTCAGCAGCAATAATATAACGATCAATTAGGTTGGCGTGTGGCTCAGGCAGCGGTGCAAAGACAATCACAATTTGATCAACATTGGCAGCCACTGCTTTAAGCTGTTCGCTGGAGTCGGGGCGACACAGTTCACTGTGGCGTGGTAACTGCGCAACAATGATGCCTAAACCCTGATTGCCGGGCCGCCAAACGACACGGTCACCGGTGACTAGGGTTGGTAGATTGGCACGTAAGTAGCAACGGTAGGTTTGTCCTGCGTGTTCAGCGTCTTGCCCTTCTACCTCCACTTGGACACCAAAGTGGGCAATCACTAAGCCGTGTTGTTCTGGGCCTAGATCGCCACCCTCCAATTCCTCAAGTGCGCGCTCTTCGCGCTTAGCGGCGCGGGCTAGACGTTCTTCTTGAATTTTCTTAACACGCCAGCCCTGACGGCGATTTAGGGTGCGTTTGACCATATTATGTTAACTCGTTAGACGCCTGTGGAGAGGTGAGTGCGTTCAGCATACTAGGTTTAGTTGTCGAGACTTAAGCCCCGTTGGATACGCCATGCGCGTGCGGCAATTACACATAAGGTAATTGCTGTTAAAGGTACCACATAGCCAAGCATTGCGTCGGCAAAGGTGCTGGCAAAGGGTTCGCCATTACTTGTCATAATTAAATAAGCGGTGTAAGCAATGTAGTATCCAAAAAAGAGCGCACCTTCCCAGCGGCTGATGCGATAGCCAGCAAAGAACACAGGCAGGCAAGCCACCATTACTGCGAGCATAACGGGAAAATCAAAGCTGATTGCGTTTTGCGCAACAGGAATTTTTTCTGGCGAGACAAGTCCAGCCAGTCCCAGCACCGCTAATAAATTGAACAGATTGCTGCCCACTATATTACCCACAGCAATATCACGCTCACCTTTCCAAGCAGCCAGCAAAGAGGTTGCCAGCTCAGGTAGAGAGGTGCCTGCGGCAATAATAGTTAAGCCAATGACCAGTTCTGATAAGCCCAGTGCTTGTGCCAAGCCGACAGCGCCTGTCACTAATAAGTTTGAACCGCCGACTAATAACACCAGACCTATTAAAATATAAGCGGTGTTGATTAAGGTGGCAAAGCGGTGCGGGTTCACTTGGGCGCTGTATTCATCAATATCGGTTTTCTGTCCGGGTTTCCAAGCTCTCAAGCTGCTGATAATTAAATAACCGGTGTAGATGATAATGCACGCAAATAGAATCAAGCCGTCTAGACGGCTGTAACTGCCATCCAGCGCTAATAACCAAGCTAAAAAGCCAGCAGCAATCATGATGGGTACATCAAAACGGATCAGTTGGCGAGATACCAATAAAGGGATTATGAGTGCAGATAAACCCAATACCACTAACACGTTAAAGATATTGCTGCCAATCACATTACCAATTGCAATGTCCCCTTGGCCAAGAAAAGCAGACTGAGTGCTGACTGCCATTTCTGGTGCACTGGTGCCAAAAGCAACCACGGTTAAGCCAATCACTAAAGGTGAAATACCAAAGCGTGCAGCCAAGCGCGCTGCTCCGCGCACCAGTACTTCCGCGCCTATAACCAGCAAAATAAAGCCGCCAACGAGGTATAAAAATATTGAAAAGGACATGGGTGGTTCTGATTCCGCTTCTAAACTGAATGATTACGCTAGATTAGCAGGTTGTAAGGAGTAGGTAATGGGTTTTATTGAGAAATATTAACGCAATACTTGCAGGTGTACGGGGGCTACACCAGTGTTGATTATATTGATTTTTTTTGCCGCTGCGCGAGACAAGTCAATGATACGGCCCTTGCTGTAAGGACCACGGTCATTAATGCGTACAGTGACGGATTGATTATTTAAAGTGTTAGTGACTTTAACCCGTGTGCCAAAGGCAAGGCTGCGGTGTGCAGCGGTTAGTGCATGTTGATTGAAGGGCTCGCCGCTGGCTGTTGTCTTGCCATGATGTTGGGCACCGTACCAAGAAGCTTGACCACTGATAACGGCCGCTGAGCTGCGCTGCGTTGAGCAGGCGCCAAGTAAAGCGAGGCTGACAAACAATAGGCACAAGCGCAGATGCTTCATGTGGATGAGTCTCCTTTCGCAGGGGCAGTGAAAACGTTAGCAGCGGTGTATTAAACCAACTGCTAACACTGCAGTGCTAATCAGCTGTCAAGTTTTTTCTTGAGTAACTCATTGACTTGCTGTGGGTTGGCTTTACCTTTTGAGGCGCGCATGGTTTGTCCAACAAAGAAGCCAAACATCTTACCGCGACGGTTTTCATCGCTGGCACGGTACTGCTCAACCTGCTCGGTGTGGTTGGCAAGCACTTCATCAACCATGGCTTCAATGGCGCCAGTGTCGGTGACTTGTTTTAGACCTTGCTGTTCAATAATTTGATCCGCATCGCCTTCGCCGTTGGCCATGGCCTCAAAGACTTTTTTGGCAATATTGCCAGAAATGGTTTTGTCTTTAATACGGAGCAGCATGGCGCCTAATTGCTCAGCGCTAACCGGAGATTCAGTGATGTCTAGATTGTCTTTGTTGAGTAAAGCAGACAGGTCACCCATGACCCAGTTGGCAGCTAACTTAGCGTCTTTACACACCTGTTCAGTGGTCTCGAAGTAGTCAGCCATTTCGCGGCTGGCAGAGAGTACACTGGCATCGTAGGTGGACAGTTCGAACTCTGTTTCAAAACGTTCGCGCTTTTGGGTGGGCAGTTCTGGAAGCTCAGTGCGCAACTCGTCAAGCATTTCACGGGGAATATGCACAGGCAATAAGTCTGGGCAAGGGAAGTAACGGTAGTCGTTGGCTTCCTCTTTGGTGCGCATGGAGCGGGTTTCGTCTTTGTTGGGATCATAAAGACGGGTTTCTTGTTCCACTTGGCCACCGTCTTCAATCAGCTCAATTTGGCGCTGTACTTCATAATTAATAGCGCGCTCAATAAAGCGAAACGAGTTGACGTTTTTGATTTCAGTACGGGTGCCCAGTTCGGTTTGTCCTTTAGGGCGCACTGAAACGTTACAGTCGCAGCGGAACGAGCCTTCAGCCATATTGCCGTCGCAAATATTTAAGTAGCGAACGAGGGTGTGGATGGCGCGCGCGTAAGCGACGGCTTCTTTAGCGTTGCTCAGTTCTGGTTCGGAAACGATTTCCAGCAGCGGTGTGCCGGCACGGTTTAAATCGATGCCGGTCATGCCGCTAAAGTCTTCGTGCAGGCTTTTACCCGCATCTTCTTCCAAGTGCGCGCGGGTGATATTGACCCGTTTAATGCTGCCGTCTTCTAGGGTGATATCTAAATGGCCCAAACCAACAATGGGGTCGTCCATTTGGCTGGTCTGATAGCCTTTGGGTAGGTCAGGGTAGAAGTAGTTTTTGCGAGCAAAAATGTTGTATTCAGCAATTTCTGCATTCACTGCTAAGCCAAACATGCAGGCCATGCGCACTGCTTCTTCATTGAGCACCGGTAAAGTGCCCGGCATGGCCAAGTCAATTAAACTGGCTTGAGTATTAGGTTCAGCACCAAAAGAGGTGTCACTACCGGAAAATATTTTCGTCTTTGTTGCGAGCTGTGCGTGGATTTCCAGCCCGATCACGGTTTCCCATTGCATTGTAATCGTCCTCAGAATCCGGCTGGCGTTTGTGTGTGCCAAGCAGTGTGTTGTTGAAATTGGTGGGCGACCTGCAGTAGGCGCGCCTCTTGGAAGTAAGGTGCCAGTAACTGTAGACCGACGGGGAGACCGTCGACTGTGCCAGCGGGCACGGACAAGCCGGGAATACCCGCAAGGTTAGCAGGCACTGTGTAAATGTCTTCTAGGTACGCGGCAACAGGGTCGTTGCTCTTACTGCCTAATAACCAAGGTAAGTTAGGTGTGGTGGGCCCTAAAATCAGATCCACTTCTTTAAATGCGCTATCAAAGTCATTTTTAATTAAACGGCGAATTTTTTGTGCCTTTAAATAGTAGGCATCGTAGTAGCCGGTGGAAAGTGCGTAGGTGCCCATCAAGATGCGTCGCTTGACTTCATCACCGAAAGCTTCGTTACGGGTCCGTGAGTACAGGTCTTCAAGGTCTTTCGGAGCATCACAGCGATAACCATAACGCACCCCGTCAAAGCGCGCTAAGTTGGTGGAAGCTTCTGCTGAGGCAATCACATAGTACGCGGGTACCGCATGTGGAAGGCTGGTTAGGCTGATATCCACAAAGCTGGCGCCAAGCTGCTTGAGCTGTTCAATGGCCGCATGGATAGCGTCACCAATGCGAGTGTCGAGGCGACTATCAAAGTATTCTTTAGGTAAGCCAATACGTAAACCTTTGAGGGGTTCGTTTAAATTGGCGAGGTAGTCAGCAACGGGTTCTTGTGAGCTGGTTGAATCACGCTCATCAAAACCTGCGGTGGCCTGCAACAGCATTGCGCAGTCTTCAGCGTTATGGGCTAAAAAACCAGCTTGATCAAAGCTTGAGGCATAAGCAGTCATGCCCCAGCGTGATAAGCGGCCATAGGTGGGCTTAAGACCAGTCAGGCCTGTAAAAGCAGCAGGTTGACGGATTGAGCCACCACTGTCTGTGCCTGTACTGGCCACCACTAAGCGAGCCGCTACGGCTGCGGCGCTACCGCTGGAGGAACCGCCGGGCACACGATTTAAATCCCAAGGGTTTTTGCTGGGGCCATAAAAACTGGTTTCCCCTGAGGAGCCCATAGCAAATTCATCCATGTTCAGTTTGCCCAAACTGATGCAGCCGGCTTGGTTCAGCTTATCAACCACAGTGGCTGTGTAAGGGGCAATAAAATTGTCCAGCATTTTTGAGGCACAACTGGTGCGCACGCCTTCGGTACAGAATAAATCTTTGTGGGCAATGGGCACACCGAGCAAAGGGGCCTCTATATTAGTGGCGCGTAGCTCATCAGCTGCTTTCGCTTGCTGTAATGCGGCCTCTTTACTGACCGTGATGAAACTATTGAGCTGTGGGTCAAGCTGTTCAATACGGGATAAATAGTGTTCAGTGAGTTCCAGAACGGAGAACTCTTTGGCAGCCAGCGCTTTAGAAGTTTTGGCTAAAGTAAGTTGATGCATGACAAATGAGTCCTTAATCGATGACTTTAGGAACTAGGTATAAGCTGTCTTCTACAGCAGGTGCGAGAGATTGGTAGTCATCGCGGTGATTGCTTTCAGTGACAATATCAGGGCGTAAGCGCTGAGTGCTTTCGAGGGGGTTAGCCAGAGGAGTAATGTTATCGGTATTAACCGCTTGCATGGCGTTGATCATATCGAGGACGGTATTGAGTGAAGTGATTTTGCTTTCAATTTGTGCGTCATCGAGGCCCAGTTGAGCAAGGTGCGCGAGTTGTTCTACATCGCAGCGTTCAAGTGCCATGTGAGGATCTCCTGCATTTAAAAGAAGTGAATCGGCAATTTAAACAGCTTTAATAGCTCTAGAGGAACAATCGACTGATTGCGCCATCTATAATAAGCCTAAAATAAAAATCTTGCTGTGTATAAAGTGTTAATCTATCACAGTGCGCACCTTGCTCAAAAGGGCGATGGTTGTTAGAGTTCTCAATTATTTTTTAATCAGCGTTTCAAATGCGCGTTGCCTTAGGGTTGTTCGTCCCATGTTAAAGAAATTACGCGGCATGTTTTCCAGTGATTTATCCATTGATTTAGGAACTGCCAATACCCTTATTTATGTGCGCGAGCGCGGTATTGTATTGGATGAGCCTTCGGTTGTGGCTATTCGTACTCGCGGCAACCAGAAAAATGTGGTTGCGGTTGGTACAGATGCGAAGCGCATGCTCGGGCGTACACCGGGCAATATTTGCGCCATTCGTCCGATGAAAGATGGTGTGATTGCAGACTTTAGTGTGTGTGAAAAGATGCTGCAGTACTTTATTAATAAAGTGCATGAAAACAGTTTTTTGCAGCCCAGTCCGCGGGTGTTGATTTGTGTCCCCTGTAAGTCAACTCAAGTTGAACGTCGAGCTATTCGTGAGTCAGCATTAGGTGCAGGGGCCCGTGAAGTGTTTCTCATTGAGGAACCTATGGCAGCAGCAATTGGTGCCGGTTTGCCTGTAGATGAAGCGCAGGGTTCGATGGTGGTGGATATCGGTGGTGGAACCACAGAAATTGCTCTGATTTCACTCAATGGTGTGGTCTATGCCGAGTCGGTACGGGTCGGTGGCGATCGTTTTGACGAGGCCATTATTACCTATGTGCGCCGCAACTATGGCAGCTTAATTGGTGAGTCCACTGCTGAGCGCATTAAACAAGAAATTGGCTGTGCGTTCCCAGGCGGTGAGCTGCTTGAGTTTGATGTGCGTGGCCGTAACCTCGCAGAAGGTGTACCGCGCAGTTTTACATTGAATTCTGATGAGGTGTTAGAGGCGCTACAAGAGTCTTTAGCTGCCATTGTGCAATCAGTGAAAAGTGCTTTGGAGCAGTCTCCCCCCGAGCTGGCCTCTGATATTGCTGAGCGCGGCTTGGTGTTAACCGGTGGAGGTGCATTACTGCGAGATATGGATAAACTGTTGTCACAGGAGACCGGTTTACCCGTGATTGTTGCTGAAAACCCAAAAAATTGTGTAGCCATGGGTGGTGGGCGAGCATTAGAAATGATGGATCGCAACTCCATGGATCTGTTATCGGCTGAGTAAGCAATAAGGCACTCGCCTTATCTTATGATGTGCATGGACTGCATTGTATGTTCTTAATTGCAGAGTAATAAGTTGCTTTGCAATGAGCTGGCCGAGGTTGCATCATCAAACTTATATTTTCTAAAGGAACACCGTTAAGCACTAAGTTTTTAATACTACTGTGCTTTTCTGTTGCCTTAATGCTGGTTGATGCGCGCTTTGATGTGCTCAAGCCAGTGCGTAGTCAGTTGGGTATGGTCCTCACACCTTTGTATTGGTTGGGTGATCTGCCGGTGCGGATGTGGTCAAGTGCAGAGCAAGTGTTTGCTAGCCGCAGTGACTTGCTCAGCGAGAATGAACAGTTACGCGCTGATGCACTGCTGATGCAGCGCCGCCTACAAAAACTGGCCACCCTTACCGAGCAGAATATTCGTTTACGTGAATTGCTTAATTCATCAGCCTTAATTGATGACCGGGTGCTGGTTGCGGAGCTGATCGGTATTGACCCAAACCCCTATACCCATCGGGTTTTGGTTAACAAAGGCAGCAACAGCGGAGTGACCCTTGGTCAGCCAGTGTTGGATGCACGGGGCGTCATGGGGCAAGTAGTGGAAGTGATGCCTTACAGCTCTCGAGTATTATTAATCACCGATAGTAATCACAGTATTCCAGTTCAAGTCAATCGCAATGGATTGCGTGCCATAGCAACTGGCACAGGTAATCTTGATGTCATTGAATTACGTTATGTGACAGACACTGCTGATATTCGAGAAGGTGATTTGCTGGTGACTTCAGGCATGGGGCAACGCTTTCCAGTGGGTTATCCAGTGGCTGTGGTCAGTGAAGTGCGGCGTGATACGGGACAGACTTTCACTCAGGTTAAGGCTTTACCTGCGGCCAACTTAAATAACAGCCGCCATTTGTTATTAGTATTCAGTGATGGACAAAGCAACGAGCAAGCTCTGTATGAAGGTATGCAAAGTGCCTTAGAAGATGCTCAACATTTAATAGAAGCAAAGCCAGACACTGCGGTGGAGGTGCAATAAAATGGATGCTGCACTGCGTACCTCGTTGCTCATGTGGTTTAGCTTAGGTATAGCTTTGCTGCTCTCGGTTGCGCCAATGCCTGAACATTTAACAATCGGGCGGCCGCTCTGGGTGGCTTTATTCCTGACCTTTTGGGCACTGAAGTACCCTTATCGCGTTGGGCTCATGACGGCTTGGAGTTTAGGTATTGCACAAGATGTCTTGTACGGTACATTGTTTGGTCAGCACGCGATCGCTTTAGTGCTGGTGGTTTTCTTGGTGCTCACTTTGCAACAGCGGCTAAAACACTTCCCTTTATGGCAGCAATCCCTTGCATTATTGATTATCTACGGCTTAGCCCAGCTGGTGTTGCTTTGGTTAAGCTCGCTATCAGGCATGCGGCCTGAAATTATCTATTATGCTGTGCCGGCATTAGTCAGCTGCTTACTTTGGCCTTGGCTCTATCTTCTATTAATGGCAGTAAAACGTTTAGCTCGATAAGTAATTTAAAGTGCTCAGCGATTGTATGGATTTTAGTCGCTGCTCTGAGGCTGGCGACTCAGTTTGCTGTCGGTTAGCTGTATGGAGCGGAACGGTGTAATCTCTTTAGCTATAAAACACTGTTTTTAAAGCAGTTTAATGCCTTATATTAGTGTCATTTTGGAGCACTGTCGTGCTTCGAGTGAACGCCACCGAGTCTAAAACTGAGAACACCATGAGTGAAGAAATCTTAATTAATATAACGCCAATGGAATCGCGCGTCGCTGTGGTTGAAAATGGTGTTTTACAAGAAGTGCACGTGGAGCGCACCCAGCGTCGTGGCATTGTTGGCAATATCTATAAAGGTAAAGTGGTGCGTGTGCTGCCGGGTATGCAGGCGGCTTTTGTGGACATTGGTTTGTCCCGCGCTGCTTTTATTCATGCCGCTGAGATTACGGGTCGTGAAGAGGTCTCCGGTGACCAAAGCATTAGCGGTTTAGTGCATGAAGGGCAAGCGCTGGTGGTGCAAGTCACCAAAGATCCAATCGGTAGTAAAGGAGCGCGGCTGACGACTAATTTATCCATCCCCTCACGCTATTTGGTGTACATGCCCAGCAGCAGCCATATTGGCGTGTCATTAAAGATTGAAGAAGAAGCCGAGCGTGAGCGTTTAAAGCAAGTGGTCACAGAGTGTTTAGCCAGCGAAGGCTTGGAAAATAAAGGTGGCTTTATTATCCGTACTGCGACGGAAGGTGCAGATATGTCGGCGGTGCTGATGGATATTCGTTATTTGCACCGCTTGTGGGATCAAGTGCGTGAGCAGATGAAGGTGTGTGCTGCACCAACGGTTATTTATGAAGAGCTGTCTTTGCCACTGCGTACCTTGCGTGATTTGGCTGCGGAAAATACTGAGAAAGTACGCATTGATTCGCGGGAAACCTTGCAAAAAGCTCAGCAGTTTGTTGGCGAGTTAATGCCTGAAATTGCCGACCGTATTGAGCATTATCCAGGTGAGCGGCCAATTTTTGATCTGTACGGCATTGAAGATGAAATTCAGCGAGCGCTTGAGCGCAGAGTGCCTCTCAAGTCTGGCGGTCACTTGGTTATTGACCCCACCGAAGCAATGACTACGGTAGATGTGAATACCGGTGGTTTTGTCGGGCATCGTAATCTTGAAGAAACTGTTTTTAAAACCAACTTAGAGGCAGCATTGACTATTGCCCGCCAGCTCCGCTTACGTAACGTGGGCGGCATTATTATTATTGATTTTATCGATATGGAAGACGAAGAGCACCGCCGTCAAGTGTTGCGTACTTTAGAACGGCAGCTGGAGCGTGACAATGCCAAAACCAATATCATTGGCATTACCGAGCTGGGCTTGGTGCAAATGACCCGCAAGCGCACTCGGGAAAGTTTGGCGCAGGTACTTTGCGAGCCCTGTGCAACTTGCCAAGGGCGTGGTGAGATGCGTACTGCAGAAACCATTTGCTATGAGATTTTCCGCGAGATTATTCGCGAAGCACGGGCTTTTGAGGCAGACGGCTACATGGTGTTAGCCAGTCAAAGTGTGGTGGACCGTTTGTTGGATGAGGAGTCGGCGAATGTTGCTGACTTAGAGTCCTTTATTGGTCACCCGATCCGCTTTCAGGTGGAAAGTATGTATACACAAGAGCAATATGATGTTGTCCTGCTCTAATCAGTTAGGTGACTAAGGAGCTGCATGAATACTGTGCTGAGCTTGTTCAATCGCCTGCTGCGCTGGGCCTTATGGTTAGTGGCCGGGTTGCTAATTTTTGCTGCACTGTATGTGAGTGTCGGGCGTCAGTTCACCCCACTTGTGGCAGAGTACCGAGAAGACATTGAGCAAGCGCTGCAACAACGCTTCCAGCAAGACATTCAAATTGAGCAGTTAATAGGTGACTGGCGGGGGTTTTCTCCAGTCTTAGAAGCGCGCTATGTAACACTTGGCAAAGGTGATAGCGCGCTACAAGTGGAAACTTTACAGATCCAGCCTAATGTACTGGGCAGTTTGCTGGCCAGAGAGTTACGCTTAACCGCAGTGACTTTAGACGGCTTACAAATCCATATTGAGCAAGACCAAACAGGGCAGTGGGCGCTGCAAGGGGTGCGGATTGATACTGTCGAGCATGCAGTTTTCCAGCTCAATGATTGGCTGGCTAAACTGCAACAACTAACCAAGTTTAATGTATTAAATAGCCGAGTCATTATTCAGGCCGCTGGGCGAGAGCCTTTGGCGTTAACCTATGCAGGCTTTACCTTAAGTCATATTGGACAGCAGCATCGCTTGGCTGTGCGTGCAGTCTTGCCCGATGGCGAAACCCTTGAGTTGAGTGCACAAGGTCAGTTGATTGATAAAGACTGGCGGCAAAGTCGTTTGGCAGTTTATCTAAAAACCCCTGGCAGTAACTTGGCGCAGTGGGTGCCTGAAGTGTATTTGCAGGGTTGGCTGTTGGACAGTCTAAAACTCAAGGGTGAAGTCTGGTTGCAAGCAGAGCGTGGTCAAGTGCAACAGGCGGTACTGCGCCTTGCTGAGCTTGCGGTGCGCGGGCAAGCGCCTCATGCAGAGTCTTTAGCGGTTCAGAGCGATGCTGTATTGGCTTTTTATCAACGGCAAGACAGTGTACATAACGCTTGGTTCGAGCGCTTAGCCTTGCAAATTGATCAGTTGCCTGAACATGACTGGCGCATGCTGTTGTCTTACACAGAGCAGCAAGCAACGCGCTGGCAACTGGCAGTGGAGCAGCTTGAGTTGCCACATGTGCACTACTTGGCTAAGCGTCTAGTGGTGTTGCCTGATATCGCCGAGCACGTATTAGCCAGTTTGCAGCCTACTGGACGCGTTAAAAATATGCATTTGCAATGGCAGCCGGATGCCCCCTTTGCAGAGCGTTTGGTGTTTGCCAGTAATTTAGACAATGTTGAATTCTCAGCGTGGGAAAATGTACCTGCAGTCAGTGGAATTAACGGGCATATTGCAGGTGATTTAACGCAAGGTGAGCTGCGCTTGGCCAGCGCCGATGGCTTTAGCCTGCACTTGGCCAACCTGTTTGCCAAACCTTGGGACTATCATAAGGCCCATGCACAGTTGTTGTGGCAATTTGATGAGCAAGGTTTTACGCTGCAGAGCCCTTATTTGCAGGTGCTCGGTGATGAAGGTGAGCTGGCAGGGGATTTTTTAATACGTTTACTGCAGGATCCAGACGCAGAAGATTATATGGATTTACGAGTGGGGTTGCGTGATGGTGATGCGCGCTTTACTGGTAAATACTTGCCGTCACCGGCCGCAGGCTTTAGCGCTGAACTGGAGCAATGGCTGAGTACAGCAATTCAAGCCGGTAGCATTGAGCAGGGCTACTTCCAATATCAAGGCTCGTTAAATGAAGGGGCAGCAGCTGAAGCACGTTCGATCAGTTTATATTTTGCTGTAAAAGATGCCTTGCTTGAGTATCAACCAGGCTGGCCAGCCCTGAGTGAGGCAGCTGCTGAAGTGTTGATTGAAGACTCAGGTGTGCGCATTGATCTAAAGCAGGGCAAAATTTTAAATACCGCAGTTAGTAGCGCCTATGCTGAAGTGCTGCATGTGGCAGCAGGGCAAGTACCGGTTTTGCAGTTGCAGGCTGATTTGCAAAGTACAGTTGAGGACGGCCTGTATTTCTTACAAAAAACGCCCATTGCACAAGCGGCACTGGAGTTCTCTAAGTGGCAGGGTCAGGGGTATTTACCCGCCGCTTTAAACTTGTCTGTACCCCTTGCTGCAGCTCAACCCGTGCAGGTTCATTTAACCCTTGATGCGCAGTCTGCTGAGCTACACATGCCAGAAATTAATGTGCATTTGCATAAGCTTAATGGGCAGTTTGTGTTCGATAGTCAGCGTGGGCTAAGTGCTAAAAAAATCAGTGGAGAGTTTTTAGAGCAAGTCTTTACTGGATCCATTGAAGCGCGGGGCACGCCAGCTCACTTAAGCAGCCATATCGATGTGCAAGGCTTAATGCCGATTGAGCGCTTAACCCGTTGGGCGCAGGTGGAGCAACCCATACCTGCGTCGGGTACTTTGCCTTATCGGCTGCGAGTATTGCTAGAGGGTGCAGACAGTCAGTTGCGCATTGATTCAAATTTACAAGGCGTGCAAATCGATTTACCTGCCCCCTTAGGTAAGGCTGCTAATGAACCAAGCTATGCGGACTGGCGTATGACCTTAACCGGTGCTGAGCGGCGTTATTGGTTTGATTACGTTGACCAATTGAGCCTGAGCATGGCGGCACCTGCGGATAATCTTTTAGCGGCTCGCGCTCAGTTGCGGATGGGTGGTGGTTTAGCTGTTTTACCTACTGCGCAAGGTTTGCAGGTGCGGGGTGCTTTAAATAGCTTTGCATTGACTGATTGGCAGCAGGTGCTGGAACGCTACCCATTACCTAAGCAAGAGGGCGACCAGCAACTGCTCACCAGTGCTCGCTTACAGCTGAAAAACTTTACTGGTTTAGGACTTACGGTAGATGACTTAAGTGTCGTCTATCAGCCGCAGCCCAAAGGCTGGCAGCTCTCTTTAGACAGTCCACAAGTGAAAGGGACGCTGAGACAGCTGGATGGACATCAGCCGCTGCGGGTGCATTTCAACCGCTTGCATATACCTAAGGGTTTAGTGTCTGAAACGGTGGAGCAAGGTGATCGGTTAGCGGATTTTGATTTGCAAAGTATTCCAGAGCTCAACATACAGATTGATCAGCTTTATTTCGATGCAGACAGTTTGGGGTCTTGGTCGTTGACTACTCGGCCGCAAGCGCAAGGTGTATTGTTTGATCAGCTGAACCTGTCGCTGAAGGGGCTTAATGTCACTGGGCAATTGGGGTGGGAGCGCGTTAATGGCCAGATGCGCAGTTGGTATAAAGGTCGTTTAGCCGGTGAGAACTTAAAAGACGTGCTCAGTGCTTGGGGTTTTGCGCCGACGATCACCAGTGAAACCTTTCGCGTTGATTCCATGCTGCGCTGGGCCGGCTCACCAGCTATGTTGCAGGTGTCAGGGGTAAGTGGCGATTTAGATATTTCTTTACGCAATGGCCAGCTGGTGAGTGTGGATGGCAGCAGCCAAGCGCTGCGAGTTTTTGGACTGCTAAATTTTGATTCTATTGGTAGGCGCTTGCGTTTAGACTTTTCTGATTTACTGGATAAGGGGCTAGCCTACGATCGCGTTAAAGGTAAGCTGCAAGTGCAGCAGGGTGTTTATCGAACACAAACACCTTTACTGGTTGAAGGACCCTCCAGCAATTTAGACTTGCAAGGACAGGTTGATTCGGCAGCAGAGCAAGTGGATGCCACGCTGGTGGTGACGTTACCTTTAACCAATAACTTACCGCTGGCTGCTGTGGCAGTGGGTGCACCTGCAGTGGGCGGGGCGTTATTTTTAGTTGATCGCTTACTCGGTGATCGAATCTCTCGATTTGCCAGTGTGACCTATCACATCAGTGGCGATTGGCAGCATCCAAATATTTCATTGTTTAAAAAAGGCAATGCAAAAAAAGCTCAATAGCCAGGCCAGTGCCTTAGCGCGCTAAATTAAGCGCGCTGTGCAACAGGTGCTAGCTGGGCACTATCCAGTATTTTGCGGGCGTGTTGCAATGATTCAGCGGTGAGGTCAATGCCGCCAAGCATGCGTGCCACTTCTTCCACGCGCTCATTGTAGTCCAGTAACTTAACTTCAGTATGCGTGGACTTGCGCTGCTGTTGTTTATGCACCAGCAAGTGCTGATGACCTTGTGCGGCCACTTGTGCAAGGTGAGTGACAGTCAGTACTTGCCCTGTTTCACCCAGTTGGCGTAAGAGTTGACCAACGATTTCCGCTGTTGGGCCGCCAATTCCCACATCCACCTCATCAAATACCAAGGTTGGTACACGGGAAGTTTGCGCAGTAATGACTTGAATAGCCAAACTGATTCTAGACAGTTCGCCTCCAGAGGCTACTTTAGCCAGGCTGCGTAATGGCTGACCAGGGTTGGCGCTGACTAGAAACTCAATGTTTTCCAAACCTTGCGGGCTTGGCGTGGCTGGGTCCAGAGATTGCAGAGCGACACTAAACTGGCCTTCGGGCATGCCTAATAGTTGCAGTTGTTGCATCACTGCACTGGCGAGCTTTTTGCTGGCTTTATTGCGTTGCTTGCTGAGCACTTGGGCCTTGCTTTGATAGTCTTTAATGAGCAGCTCAGCCGCTTGCTGCAGATGTTCCAAGCTAGCCTCTTCTGCATCCAGTGCATCGAGTTCAGCCTGTAGCTGGGTTTGCAGTTCATGCAGGTTTTCAGGTTGAATACGATGCTTGCGGGCTAGGGTGTAAATATTGTCAAGGCGCTCTTCGAGCCATTGTTGACGCTGTGGATCGGCATCAAAATGATCAATAAACTGATTAAATTGACTGACCGCTTCTTCAATATGAATGTGCGCGCTGGTGAGCAATTCAGTGGCTTGGGTGAATGCTGTGGATGCGCCAGATAAGGTTTGCGCCTGTTGCAATAAGCCATTTAAAGTACTGAGAATGTTGTGATTGCCATTTTCACTGCAGGTATCAATAATATGGCGGCAGCTATCTAATAGGCTTTCAGAATTACTGAGACTCTTATGCTCTTGTTCCAGCTGCTGGAGCTCATTTTCTTCTAAAGCAAGGGTTTCCAGTTCTTCAAGTTGGTAGCAGAGTAATTGACGCCGAGCGCGTTGTTGCTCCTCAGTATTGCCCAACTGTTCAATTTTTTGTTGGGTGCTGCGCCAGCGCTGGGCAAGGCTCTGCACTGCACGGGTCAGTTCCAATGTTCCAGCATATTCATCTAGCAGGCGGCGATGGGTGTCGGTCTTTAATAGTGATTGGTGCTCATGCTGGCTGTGGATATCGATCAGCAGCGCGCCCAATGCTTTTAAGTCAGCTAAAGGGCAGGGAGTGCCATTGATATAGCCCCGTGAGCGGCCTTCGCGGGTGATCACTCGGCGTAAGATGCATTGGTTGTCATTATCCAAATCGCGCTGGCTGAGCCATTGTTGGGCTTCAGGGATGTGCGTTATATCAAAACTGCTTAAAATATCAGCCTTGTCAGCACCTGGGCGTATGGCGCTGCTATCAGTGCGTGCGCCTAAAGTGAGACTAAGGGCGTCCAACATAATAGATTTACCGGCCCCGGTCTCTCCACTTATAACACTCATGCCTTGGTGAAGTTCAAGGTCAAGGTGATCAACGATGGCATAGTTTTTAACTGAGATATGTACCAACATAAGATCTGCTCCTGTAGCGTGCTGTTCATTTATACAGTGAAACGGCTTTGGCTTTCAATAGGGCAATGAATAAATTTTGCTATCTTGGCTGCAAATCCGATGGTCGGTCGCTGCTGGTCAAGCTACTGATCAATTGGTTGAAGCAGTATTTTTAATTTTTTTGTAAAAAAAGCAGGTTAGACGCTTGAAGTTAAAGCAATCAGCCCCATGTTGCAGGGATAGCGTAGGAAATTAACCTGCAAAATATTTTTGTTGAGGAGGCTGTCATGACTGACGAGCAAATCTTGGACGAGCAAGCGTCTGAGCAATCTGCCGATGAGCAGAGCGTTGAAAACTTAGAGGTTGCGACAGAAGCAACTGCCGAAGAGCGCATTGCTGAGCTGGAAGAGCAGTTAGCTGGCGCACAAGAAGACGTCTTACGTGCAGCAGCTGAAGTGCAAAATGTTCGTCGTCGTGCCGACCAAGACGTTGCCAAGGCCCATAAGTTTGCCCTAGAAAAGTTTGCCAGTGACTTGCTGGCCGTAGTGGATAGCCTAGAGCGCGGAATTGAAGTGGCTGATGCCAATGATGAAAGCATTCGCCCCATGCGTGAAGGTATGGAGCTGACCTATAAGCTTTTCTTAGACACTTTAAAGCGCTTCCAGGTGGAGCGTATTGAGCCTTTAGGCGAGCCGTTTAACCCTGAGCTGCACCAGGCCATGGCAATGGAAGAAAGCATACAGGCCGAGCCGAACAGTGTGCTGAAAGTTTTCCAGTGTGGATACAGCATCAATGGTCGCTTATTGCGTCCAGCAATGGTGGTAGTCAGCCAAGCGCCGAGCGAGCCGCCAGTTAAAATTGATGAGCAGGCTTGAAATTTTCAAGAGTGTCCCCATCTATTAGAACAAGTGGTTAATTAGTTTATCAATCCAGCATGCAGCTGCGAATGAAGCAAAATTTAGGAGATTGAAATGGGTAAAATTATCGGTATTGACTTGGGTACCACCAACTCATGTGTATCCGTCATGGAAAATGGTGTTGCTAGAATTCTAGAGAACGCGGAGGGTGGACGTACTACGCCATCTATTGTTGCATACACCAACGACGGTGAAATTCTAGTTGGTCAAGCTGCTAAGCGTCAGGCAGTCACTAACCCGCACAATACTTTATATGCTGTAAAGCGTCTGATCGGCCGTCGCTTTGATGAAGACGTGGTACAAAAAGACATCGAAATGGTGCCTTACAAGATTGTTAAAGCCGATAACGGTGATGCTTGGGTAGAAGTGAAAGGCGAAAAATTAGCACCGCCACAAATTTCTGCAGAAGTCTTGAAAAAGATGAAGCAAACCGCCGAAGACTATTTGGGCGAGAAAGTCACAGGTGCAGTCGTCACTGTTCCTGCATACTTTAACGACAGCCAGCGTCAGGCCACCAAAGATGCCGGTCAAATTGCGGGTTTAGATGTCAAACGTATTATTAACGAGCCAACCGCAGCAGCCCTTGCTTACGGTATGGATAAAACCCAAGGCGACCACACCGTAATCGTCTATGACTTAGGTGGTGGTACCTTTGACGTTTCAGTCATTGAGATTGCTGAAGTGGATGGTGAGCACCAGTTTGAAGTGTTGGCCACTAACGGTGACACCTTCCTAGGTGGTGAAGACTTTGATATTCGCCTGATTGATGACTTGGTTTCTCAGTTCCAAAAAGACAGTGGTATGGACTTGAAAGGTGACCCACTGGCGATGCAGCGCTTAAAAGAAGCCGCTGAAAAAGCCAAGATTGAGTTGTCTTCTGCGCAGCAGACCGATGTGAATTTACCGTATATCACAGCAGATGCCAGCGGTCCTAAGCACCTGAACATTGTGATTACCCGTGCCAAGCTTGAAGGTTTGGTCAGTGATTTAGTTGAGCGTACCCTTGAGCCGTGCCGCATTGCTTTAAAAGATGCAGGCCTAGAGGTTGGTGCGATTGACGATGTGATTTTGGTGGGTGGTCAAACCCGTATGCCACTGGTACAGAAAACCGTTGCTGATTTCTTTGGTAAAGAAGCGCGTCGTGATGTTAACCCTGACGAAGCAGTAGCTATGGGTGCTGCGATTCAAGGTGCGGTACTGTCTGGTGATGTAAAAGACGTTCTCTTGTTGGACGTAAGCCCGCTGACCTTAGGTATTGAGACCATGGGTGGTGTTATGACACCACTGATTGAGAAAAACACCACGATTCCGACAAAGAAATCTCAGGTGTTCTCAACCGCCGACGACAACCAGCCGGCAGTGACCATTCATGTGCTGCAAGGTGAGCGTAAGCAAGCGTCAGCGAACAAGTCGCTGGGTCAGTTTGACTTATCCGATATCCCACCGGCGCCACGTGGTGTACCGCAAATTGAAGTGACCTTTGATATTGATGCCAACGGTATTTTGAACGTATCGGCCAAAGACAAAGCCACTGGTAAAGAACAGTCCATCGTGATTAAGGCCAACTCAGGCTTGAGCGAGGAAGAAGTCGAGCAAATGGTCCGTGATGCGGAAGCCAATGCGGATGAAGACCGCAAGTTTGCAGAGTTGGCCACTGCCCGCAACCAAGGTGATCAGCTGGTTCATGCAACCCGCAAAATGATTACTGAGGCCGGTGATAAAGCCACGGAAGAAGACAAAACGGCTATTGAAGCTGCTTTGGCTGAACTTGAAGAGGCGGTTAAAGGCGACGATAAAGACGCCATTGACGCTAAAGTGGAAGCTCTGTCACAAGCCAGCGCACCACTGGCTGAGAAAATGTACGCTGAGCAAGCGCAGCAAGCAGAAGGTGCTGCACAAGCTGAGCAAGCGGACGATGCTGAAGACGTAGTCGATGCTGAGTTTGAAGAGGTTAAGGATACTGATAAGAAGTAAGCCTTATAAATCCAAGCCTGCAGATGCTCCTTGGGTGATGCAGTTGTGATTCGCCACGCGGGACTTGCTCCCGCGTTGGTGTGTCTGGTAGGTGAAAATTCGGAGTTAAAGAGTTATGTCAAAGCGGGATTATTACGAAGTGCTCGGCGTGGAGCGCGGCGCCAGTGAGGCGGAGGTTAAAAAAGCTTACCGTCGTATGGCGATGAGATTTCACCCGGACCGTAATCCGGATGACAAAGAGGCAGAAGACAAGTTTAAAGAAGCCAACGAAGCCTATGAAGTATTATCTGACCCTGATAAGCGGGCTGCTTACGATCGACACGGCCATGCTGGGGTGGATCCGCAAATGGGTGGTGGCGGCTTTGGTGGCGGCAACTTCTCAGATGTGTTTGGCGATGTGTTTAGCGACTTCTTCGGTGGTGGCGGTGGTCGCGGTGGCCCCCAGCGTGGCAGTGACTTACGTTACACCATGGAGCTGGATTTAGAAGAAGCGGTGCGCGGCACAACCATTAATATTCGTGTGCCCACCTTAGCTAACTGTAAAACCTGTGAGGGTAGTGGTGCTAAAAAAGGCACTAAGCCGGTCACCTGTACCACCTGTAATGGTGTTGGTCAGGTACGCATGCAGCAAGGCTTCTTTGCCGTACAGCAAACCTGTCCACGCTGTCATGGTTCGGGCAAAATGGTTACTGATCCCTGTGGCGATTGTCACGGTCAAGGTCGGGTCGAGGAAGAGAAAACACTGTCTGTAAAAGTACCCGCTGGGGTTGATAGTGGCGATCGAATTCGCTTAAGTGGCGAAGGAGAAGCAGGCGCCTTAGGCGGACCGGCAGGTGATCTATATGTGGTAGTGAATGTGCGTCCCCACGCAATTTTTGAGCGTGATGGGCGTGACTTGTATTGCGAAGTACCCATTAGTTTTGCGGATGCCGCGCTGGGCGGTGAATTGGAAGTGCCAACCCTTGATGGTCGCGTTAAACTGAAAATACCAGAAGGCACGCAAACCAATAAGTTGTTCCGTTTACGCGGCAAGGGTGTTACCCCGGTGCGTGGTGGCGGTGTAGGTGATTTATTATGCCGTGTTGCGGTGGAAACCCCAGTGAAACTCAATAAGCGTCAGCGTGAGTTACTTGAAGAGTTCCGTGAAACTTTGCAAGGTGATGCATCACACTCGCCTAAAAAAAACAGCTGGTTTGAAGGTGTAAAACGTTTCTTTGGTGACCTTTAATCAAGGCGTATGGCATTAGAGTCAGTGTGTATAACAGTTCAACTTAACAAGCTAGGAAGAAAATAATGCAGCGTATTGCAGTGGTAGGTGCCGCAGGGCGCATGGGTAAAACATTAATTGAAGCAGTGCGCATGGTGCCTGCCTTGCAAGTGACAGCTGCCATTGATCGACCTGAGAGCAGCTTATTGGGTGCTGATGCTGGCGAGCTGGCAGGTATCGGTAAGATCGGCGTTAAACTGGTGGGGGATTTGTCCAGCGTGCTGGATGAGTTTGATGTGCTGATTGATTTCACTCACCCAACAGTGACTTTGCAAAATTTACAAGTGTGTCGTCAGGCTGGTAAGGCCATGGTCATCGGTACCACAGGTTTTACTGAAGCTGAGCGTGAGTTATTAGAAGCGGCCAGCCAAGACATTCCTATTGTGTTTGCTGCCAACTTTAGTGTTGGTGTTAACCTGTGTTTGAAACTGTTAGACACGGCAGCACGGGTGCTCGGTGATGATGTTGATATTGAGATTATTGAAGCTCATCACCGTCATAAAGTGGATGCGCCCTCGGGCACTGCTTTACGTATGGGAGAAGTGGTGGCTGCAGCATTAGATCGTAACCTTTCTGAAGTGGCTGTGTATGGTCGTGAAGGACAAACCGGTGCCCGTGAGCGTGACACTATTGGTTTTGCTACAGTGCGTGCCGGCGATGTGGTAGGTGACCATACCGTGCTGTTTGCTGCTGAAGGTGAGCGAGTGGAAATTACCCATAAAGCTTCCAGTCGTATGACCTTTGCTAAAGGTGCTGTGCGCTCTGTGCAATGGCTCCAGGGTAAGCCGGCAGGACTGTATGATATGCAGGATGTGCTGGAGTTGAAATAATTAATTTGAGTGCTTCCGGTTAAACTAAAAAGGCCGTACAATTACGTTTTAGTGTATCCACTAAAAGTGTGCCCATATGAATAAACTGAAAAGCGGAATGATGTGAATTTACGTCATTCCGCTTTTTTGTACGTCATAAGTGCAACGCAAACTATATAACGGGAGGTCTTCTTGACTAAGCCAGCCATACTCGCCCTTGCTGACGGCAGCATTTTTCGTGGCGAATCCATTGGAATTGACGGACAAACCGTTGGTGAGGTGGTTTTTAATACCGCCATGACCGGCTATCAGGAAATTCTTACAGATCCATCCTATGCCCGCCAGTTGGTTGCTTTAACTTACCCGCACATTGGTAATACAGGTACCACGCCAGAAGACGCAGAATCCAATCGTGTTTGGGCAGCAGGCTTAATCATTCGTGACTTACCTTTGTTGTCTAGCAGTTGGCGCGATAAAAAGCCATTGGCGGACTATTTAGCAGATAATAAAACAGTAGCCATAGCGGGCATTGATACACGCCGCTTAACACGAATTTTGCGTGACTCTGGTGCGCAAAGTGGCTGCATTCTAACCGGTGCTGAAGCGACTGCGGAGCGCGCCTTAGAGCTGGCGCGCGGTTTTTCTGGCTTGCAAGGTTTAGACCTGGCGCAAGAGGTGACCACTGAGAAAATCTATGCATGGCGCTCAGGTCCTTGGCAGTTAGCCACAGATAGCCATCAAGAAGTACCGGCTGAGCAGTTACCGCACCATGTCGTCGTGTATGACTTTGGAGTCAAGCGCAGTATTTTACGGATGCTGGTGGCGCGTGGCTGTCGGCTAACAGTGGTACCTGCACATACGCCAGCCTATGAGGTTTTAGCATTAAATCCGGATGGTGTTTTTCTCTCTAATGGACCTGGCGATCCGGAGCCCTGTGATTATGCGGTGAGTGCTATTCAGCAAATTCTCGAGACAGCTACGCCCGTATTTGGGATTTGCTTAGGGCATCAACTGTTGGCGCTTGCTTCAGGCGCGCGCACGATGAAAATGCTCAGTGGTCATCATGGCGCTAATCACCCCGTACAGGATTTAAAAAGTAAAATGGTGATGATTACCAGTCAAAACCATGGCTTTGCAGTGGATAAAGATAGCTTGCCAGCGAATTTGGTGGCCACCCATGTGTCGTTGTTTGATCAGACTTTGCAGGGTATTGAGCGAACGGATAAAGCGGCTTTTGGCTTTCAAGGTCATCCAGAAGCGAGTCCGGGACCTAATGATGTGAGCAGTTTGTTTGATCGTTTCGTTGCCAGTATGGCAGCGGCTCACTAGTTGAGGGCTGATGATGCTGCCAAGCTTAGGGATTACTGATCTGTGGACCTATGTTATAGGGACGGTTTTTATTGTGCTGTTGCCGGGGCCAAACTCATTGTTTGTTCTGGCCACGGCCGCCCAGCGCGGTATAGCTGCAGGTTATTGGGCTGCTTGCGGGGTGTTCTTAGGTGACAGCATACTGATGACCTTGTCAGTGCTGGGCATTGCCTCCTTATTAAATACTGAGCCGATGTTTTTTATCGCAATAAAGTACCTGGGTGCCGCCTATTTATGCTGGCTAGGCATCAATATGCTGATATCCGCTTGGCGCTCGACACGCACCTCTGCTCAGGTGGTGGAGCAACTGCAGAAGCAGAAAAGCGCAGCACGACCGATGCGTAAAGCGCTGCTGCTGAGCTTGTCTAACCCTAAAGCAATTTTGTTTTTTGTTTCATTTTTCATCCAGTTTGTGGATCCAGGTTACGCCCACCCGGGTCTATCATTTTTAGTGCTGGGTTTGATAGTGCAGCTCATTAGCGGCATTTATCTCAGTCTATTGATTTTTACTGGCGCTCGCTTAGCGCAGTGGTTTCGTCAGCGGCAACGCTTGACAGCTGGTGCACTAAGTGGAGTCGGTGCCATGTTTGTCGGCTTTGGCGTGAAGCTGGCCGCTGCAACCCTGTCTTAATAAAACGAGAATCCCATGCCAAAACGTACAGATATTAAAAGCATCCTCATCATCGGTGCAGGCCCAATTGTGATTGGTCAAGCGTGTGAATTCGACTACTCTGGCGCACAAGCTTGCAAGGCTTTGCGTGAAGAAGGTTATCGGGTCATCTTAGTCAACTCCAATCCAGCCACTATCATGACTGACCCTGCCATGGCGGACGCCACCTACATTGAACCCATCAAGTGGCAAACCGTTGCCAAGATTATTGATAAAGAGCGTCCCGATTTATTGTTGCCGACTATGGGTGGCCAGACTGCGCTAAATTGCGCGCTGGACTTAGAGCGTGAGGGTGTTCTAGAAAAATATGGCGTGGAAATGGTTGGCGCCAATGCAGATACCATTGATAAGGCAGAGGACCGTTCACGTTTTGACCAAGCCATGCAAGCAATTGGGCTGGAGTGCCCGCGCTCAGGTATCGCCCATAGCATGGAAGAAGCCTATCAGGTGCAAAAGGAAGTGGGGTTCCCTTGTATTATTCGTCCCAGTTTCACCATGGGCGGCACCGGTGGCGGGATTGCTTATAACCGTGAAGAGTTTGAAGAAATCTGTACCCGCGGCTTGGAGTTATCGCCCACTAAAGAGCTGTTGATTGATGAGTCATTAATTGGCTGGAAAGAGTATGAAATGGAGGTGGTGCGGGATAAAAATGATAACTGCATTATTGTGTGCTCCATTGAAAACTTTGACCCCATGGGTGTGCACACGGGTGATTCAATTACCGTAGCACCCGCGCAGACATTGACCGATAAAGAATATCAAATCATGCGTGACGCTTCTTTGGCGGTGATGCGTGAGATTGGCGTAGAAAGTGGTGGGTCTAACGTACAGTTCGGTATCAACCCCAGTAATGGTCGTATGGTGGTGATTGAGATGAATCCGCGGGTATCGCGCTCATCAGCACTGGCTTCGAAAGCTACAGGCTTCCCGATCGCTAAAATTGCTGCCAAATTAGCCATTGGCTATACCTTGGATGAGTTGCAAAACGACATCACAGGTGGTCGCACCCCAGCTTCCTTTGAGCCGTCCATTGATTATGTGGTGACTAAAATTCCACGCTTTGCTTTTGAGAAGTTTCCTAAAGCCGATGCGCGCCTAACCACGCAAATGAAGTCAGTGGGTGAGGTGATGGCCATTGGTCGCACTTTCCAAGAATCTTTACAAAAAGCCTTGCGCGGTTTAGAGGTTGGAGTGAATGGTTTAGATCCTATTTTGGATTTAGCAGACCCAGACGCGGCAAGTATTTTGCGTCGAGAATTAACTGTACCTGGAGCTGATCGTATTTGGTATATCGCCGATGCCATGCGTTTTGGCATGACCCGTGATGAAATCTATGAAATGACCAAAATCGACCATTGGTTTTTGGTTCAAATTGAAGATTTAGTTCGAGAAGCAGCGCGCTTAGAAACCTTGGGTTTAGCAGATATTGATGCTGAGCAAATGTTTAAGCTTAAACGTAAAGGCTTCAGTGATGCGCGTTTAGCTGAGTTGTTGGGGGTCAGCGAAAGAAACTTGCGCAACCGTCGTCACCAGTTAAACATTTATCCGGTTTATAAGCGTGTAGATACGTGCGCTGGAGAGTTTGCTACCGATACGGCCTACATGTACTCCACCTATGAAGAAGAGTGCGAAGCGCAGCCCAGCAATCGTGATAAAATTATGATTCTCGGTGGTGGACCCAACCGCATCGGTCAGGGTATTGAGTTTGATTACTGCTGTGTGCATGCCGCATTGGCCATGCGTGAAGAGGGTTATGAAACCATTATGGTTAACTGTAATCCGGAGACTGTTTCTACGGATTACGACACTTCAGATCGCCTCTACTTTGAACCTGTCACTTTAGAAGATGTCTTAGAAATTGTGCGGGTTGAAAAGCCGGTCGGGGTGATTGTGCAGTACGGTGGACAAACCCCGTTGAAAATCTGCCGCGCTCTAGAGGAAGCAGGTGTGCCTATTATTGGCACCAGTCCTGATGCCATTGACCGTGCTGAAGACCGTGAGCGTTTCCAACACATGGTTGAGCGCTTAAATCTACGTCAGCCCAATAATGCTACGGCACGCAGTGAGCAAGAAGCGATTGATGCGTCGCGAGAGATTGGTTATCCCTTGGTGGTGCGTCCTTCCTATGTGTTGGGCGGACGGGCGATGGAAATCGTTTATGACGAAGAAGAGCTTAAACGCTATATGCGTGAAGCTGTGCAGGTGTCCAACGATAGTCCAGTGCTGTTGGACTACTTTTTAAACAGCGCCATTGAAGTTGACGTGGATGCGGTGTGTGACGGTGAAACTGTAGTGATCGGCGCCATTATGCAACACATTGAGCAAGCCGGTGTGCACTCCGGCGACTCTGCTTGCTCTTTGCCACCGTATTCGCTACCTGCACATGTGCAAGATGAAATTCGCGCACAAGTGAGTCGAATGGCATTAGAGCTTGGCGTGCTGGGCTTAATGAATGTGCAAATGGCTGTGCAGGGTGAAGACATTTACGTGATAGAGGTCAATCCCCGTGCGTCTCGAACTGTGCCCTTTGTATCAAAATGCATTGGTGTGTCGTTAGCTAAAGTTGCCGCTAAAGTGATGGCGGGTAAAACATTAGCAGAACTCAACTTCACTAAAGAGATCATTCCGCCCTTCTTTAGTGTTAAAGAAGCGGTTTTCCCATTTGCTAAATTTCCTGGTGTTGATACGATCTTAGGGCCAGAAATGAAGTCGACGGGCGAAGTGATGGGGGTGGGTGACAGTTTTGCTGAAGCCTTTGCTAAATCACAAATGGGCGCTGGTGAGGTGTTACCGACCAGTGGCTGTGCATTTGTCAGTGTTCGAGAGGACGATAAACCCTTTGTCGCTGCTGTTGCCCGCGATTTAATTGAGCTTGGTTTTAGCCTTGTGGCGACCACAGGAACTGCGCAAGTAATTGAAGCCGCAGGACTTCCTGTACGCCGTGTAAATAAAGTGACTGAAGGTCGACCGCACATTGTTGATATGCTCAAGAATGATGAGGTCTCATTAGTGATTAATACTACCGAGGGGCGTCAGTCAATTGCTGACTCCTTCTCGATTCGTCGAAACGCTCTGCAACGCAAAGTTTATGTTTCCACTACTCTAGCGGGTGGGCAGGCTGTGTGTGAGGCGCTTAAATTTGGTCCGGAAAAGACCGTGCGCCGTTTGCAGGACTTGCATTCAGGAATTAATGCGTGACTAAATTTCCAATGACTGTCCAGGGCGCACGCGCTCTGGAGGAAGAATTAAAACATTTAACAACGGTAATGCGGCCACAGATTACTGCGGCCATTGCCACGGCACGTGAGCTGGGCGACTTGTCTGAGAATGCTGAGTATCATGCGGCCCGCGAGCAGCAAGGTATGACAGAAGCGCGTATTCGCGACATTGAAGGGCGCTTGTCGGCTGCACAGATTATCGATGTGACTACCATTCCTTACTCAGGTAAGGTGTTTTTTGGTACCACGGTAGATGTCATCAACATGGACACTGATGAGGAATTGAGTTATCAGATTGTTGGTGAAGATGAAGCCGATTTTAGGCAAGGTAAAATCTCAGTCACTTCGCCCATTGCTCGCGCTTTAGTGGGTAAAGAAGAGGGTGAGATTGTTACTGTGCAAGCCCCTGGCGGTTTGATTGAGTATGAAATCGTTGAGGTCCGTCATATCTAGTGCAGTCCCAATGCGCGCCAGTGCTATCACTTGGCAGTTAGCGCAGGTGTTTTGGGTTGGAGGTATTTGGGTGATGCACTTTGTGTTGCTCAAGGCATTGGAGAAAGTAGGCTTAGCCAGTTTGTTAATTCAGGAGGTCGCACTCTATATGCGACCTTTGCTGGTCGGTATAGCGCTGGTGTGCATCATCTTGCAATTGTGGGTGCTTAAGCTGTTAATGCCGCTGAAACAGGTCATAAAAGACACGCGCGGACAACTTTTGCTCGCTTCAGCAGCCTTGGCGTGCAGTTTTTTTATCACCTTAAATATTTGGCCGGCTGCGCAGTATTGGCTGGTGTATAGCTACTTAGCACTTGGTATGTGTGGTTTGCTATTGGTTATTCAGCCACAGCCTAGGCAACATACAGTTATGCGGTGATTATGCGCACCGCATAACTTGCATGGTTGCAGTGGAGCTTATAGGGTAAAGCGCAAGATGTTGGATAGGTTTTTATTGGGTTGCGGATTTTTACGATAAATTAATGCAACTTTCCCGATGCTTTGCACCAAGGTGCTGCTGCTTTTTTTGCATAATTCATCAATCACCGCTGTGCGGTCATCGCGTTCGGCAAGCCGTAATTGAACTTTAATCAGTTCGTGGTCGTGCAAGGCACGATCCAGTTCGGCAAGAACGTTTTCAGTTAAGCCGTTATCGGCAATGGTTACAATCGGCTTGAGTTGATGGCCGATGGATTTAAACTGTTTTTTTTGCTCTTGTGTGAGCGTCATAATCGACCTCTGAGTCGTAATGTTGAATGAAGGTAGGTAGTTTACCTGACCTGAAGCTTAAGAGGTATTCTGTGGCTCGATCAAAAAGTAGTCGGCGTTGGCTAAAAGAACATGTCAACGATCCTTATGTTAAGCAAGCACAAAAAGATGGCTATCGTTCCAGAGCCAGCTATAAGCTGTTAGAGATCCAGGAAAAAGATCGTATTTTACGGCCTGGTATGCGGGTCATTGATTTGGGCAGCACGCCCGGTGGTTGGTCACAAGTCACCAGCCGGGTGATTGGCGATCAAGGAACTTTGATTGCTTCAGATATTTTACCCATGAACCCTATTGCTGATGTGACTTTTATCCAGGGTGATTTTACCGAAGATAGCGTTTTTGAAGAAATCATGGCGGCTGTAGCTAATCAGCCAGTGGACCTTGTTATTTCAGATATGGCCCCCAATATTAGTGGTATACGCAGTGCTGATCAGGCTGCAGCTATGTATCTGTGTGAACTTGCGCTGGATTTGGCGTCTAAAGTATTGCGTCCAGGTGGTGACTTTTTAATTAAAGTTTTTCAGGGTGAGGGCTTTGATGAGTATTTGCGTGAAGCGCGCAGTCGGTTTGAGCGGGTGCACATGCGTAAACCTGGAGCATCAAGGGATCGTTCGCGGGAGCAATACTTATTAGCCAGAGGTATGCACGCAGTGGATGACAGTGCATAATTGCAAGTTTTAAATGTATTGTTACAGGACAAACCTACGCTAAGCATCAATGTGTAGTAAGTTTGTCATATGAATTTGACGTAATTTGTTGCGGTTGTTGCAGCAGAGGGTATAAAAAATTGAACGATATGACTAAAAACCTACTTTTATGGTTGGTTATCGCTGCAGTCCTAGTGACCGTAATGAATAACTTTTCTTCGCAAAGCGATGCGGGAAAGTTGAATTACAGTACCTTTATTGAAGAGGTTCAATCAGGACGGGTTCAGCAAGTTACCGTTGATGGATTTGTGATCACAGGTCGACGTGTCGATGGCAGCGTGTTTGAAACTGTACGTCCAGCCATTCAAGACAATGGCTTGATGGGTGATTTGCTTGAGCACAATGTCAGTGTTGTTGGTAAGCAGCCTGAGCGGCAAAGCATGTGGATGCAATTGTTGGTGGCGAGCTTCCCTATCTTGATTATTTTGGCCGTGGTGATGTTCTTTATGCGCCAAATGCAAGGTGGTGCTGGCGGTAAAGGCGGGCCCATGAGTTTTGGTAAAAGCAAAGCGCGCTTACTGGCTGAAGATCAAATTAAAACCACCTTGGCTGATGTGGCAGGCTGTGATGAGGCCAAAGAAGAAGTGGGCGAGCTGGTTGAGTTTTTACGTGATCCAACTCGCTTCCAGCGCTTAGGTGGCAAAATTCCCCGTGGCGTATTAATGGTGGGCCAGCCCGGTACCGGTAAAACATTGCTCGCCAGAGCGATTGCCGGTGAGGCCCGAGTGCCTTTCTTCACTATTTCCGGTTCAGACTTTGTGGAAATGTTTGTGGGGGTCGGTGCGTCACGGGTACGTGACATGTTTGAGCAGGCCAAAAAACATGCGCCCTGCATTATCTTTATTGATGAAATTGATGCGGTGGGTCGTCACCGTGGTGCAGGTATGGGTGGCGGTAATGACGAGCGTGAGCAGACCCTGAACCAGCTATTAGTGGAAATGGATGGTTTCGAAGATAACGATGGCGTTATTGTGATTGCTGCAACTAACCGTCCAGATGTGTTAGACCCTGCATTGTTGCGTCCGGGTCGCTTTGACCGTCAAGTTGTAGTGAGCTTGCCGGACATTCGTGGTCGCGAACAGATTCTGCATGTGCATATGCGTAAAGTGCCGGTGCATGATGATGTGGATGCTGCAGTCATTGCCCGTGGTACGCCAGGTTTCTCTGGAGCAGATTTAGCCAACTTGGTTAACGAAGCTGCTTTGTTTGCTGCGCGCTCCGACAGTCGTTTAGTTACCATGAAAGAGTTTGAGCTGGCTAAAGACAAAATCATGATGGGCGCTGAGCGCAAATCTATGGTGATGTCAGAAAAAGAAAAGCTCAATACCGCATACCACGAGGCTGGGCACGCCATTGTTGGTCGCTTAGTGCCTGAGCATGACCCCGTTTATAAGGTGTCTATTATCCCCCGTGGGCGCGCATTAGGTGTCACCATGTTCTTGCCTGAAGAAGACCGCTACAGTCTTTCAAAGCGTGGCTTAATCAGCCAGATTTGCTCGCTGTACGGTGGTCGAATTGCTGAAGAAATGACCCTTGGTTTTGATGGGGTAACTACAGGAGCCTCGAACGATATTATGCGTGCCACTCAGTTGGCCCGAAATATGGTGACCAAGTGGGGACTGTCTGAAAAGCTTGGCCCGCTGATGTATGCCGAGGAAGAGAGCGAAAGCTTCTTAGGGCGCTCAGGTGGTGGCATCAGTAATGTGTCAGGTGAAACTGCTAAACTGATTGACCAAGAAGTTCGCGACATCATTGATGAGTGCTATAAAACGGCGACGCAGATTCTGCATGATAATCGTGACAAGCTCGAAGCTATGGCGATGGCGTTGATGAAGTACGAGACCATCGATAGCGATCAGATTGACGATATTATGGAAGGTCGTGAAGTGCGTGAGCCGAAAGACTGGAGTGATGATAGCTCATCAGGTAACCCGCCGGCAGCACCAGTAGAAGGTAAGTCAGTGGCAGAAGAGCGGCCCGATGCACCCATAGGTGGTCCAGCTGGCGAGCACTAGTATGGAAAATAACGGGCGCTAATCAGCGCCCGTTTCTATAGATCAGAACGTTAATAAGGCAGGAATAAGGCAGGTTATGCACGACACTGCACACTCTGTATTAAATTGTGGTCAACAGAGCTTAGATCTTTCTAAACCACATGTGATGGGCATACTTAATGCCACTCCAGACTCCTTTTCTGATGGTGGTCGTTATAACAACTTGGATGCAGCGCTGCGTCATGCCATAGACATGCAAGCTGCAGGCGCCAGCATTGTTGATATAGGTGGCGAGTCGACTCGACCAAGTGCTGCCGCGGTGAGCGTTCAGCAGGAGCTGGATCGTGTTGCGCCATTGGTCGAACGAATTCGTCAAGAAACAGAACTGATCATTTCAGTGGATACCTCGACACCTGAGGTGATGCTTGAAACTGCGCGCTTAGGTGCAGGTTTGATTAATGATGTGCGGGCTCTACAGCGTGAAGGTGCCTTAGCTGCAGCAGCTGCAAGCGGCTTGCCTGTGTGCTTGATGCATATGCGTGGTGAGCCGCAAAATATGCAAGATGCCCCAAGTTATGCTGATGTGGCAGGGGAAGTTATTGAGTTTTTAAAAGCGCGTATGGCTGCTTGTGTGCAAGCGGGTATCAGCATAGAGCAAATCATCTTGGATCCAGGGTTTGGCTTTGCCAAAAATACCCAGCATAACTATGAGTTGTTTAAGCGTTTGCCAGAGCTGCATCAGTTGCAGCGTCCGCTACTAGTGGGGGTTTCGCGTAAAAGCATGGTGGGCAATATTTTGCACAAGCCAGTAGAGCAGCGCTTATCAGGTAGCTTGGCTTTGGCAGTCATGGCCTTTGAGCGAGGCGCAAAAATTATTCGAGTGCACGATGTGGTGGAAACCATGGATGCGTTAAAAGTATTTAATGCGGTGCAGTCCGCAGCAAAGGAATAATGAGTGATGGCAAGAAAGTATTTTGGTACCGATGGTATCCGTGGGCGAGTCGGTGAGCATCCAATCACACCGGAATTTATGCTGAAGCTCGGCTGGGCAGCAGGCATGGCGTTTCGTAAGCAAGGCCGTTGCCGCATCTTGGTAGGTAAAGACACACGCATTTCGGGTTACATGTTTGAGTCAGCGTTGCAGGCGGGTTTGTCCGCTGCAGGAGCGGATGTCCTGTTGCTAGGGCCTATGCCAACCCCAGCGGTTGCTTACTTGACACGTACTTTTCATGCTGAGGCAGGCATTGTGATTAGCGCATCACATAACCCCCATTATGATAACGGTATTAAGTTTTTCTCCAGCGCAGGAACCAAATTGCCCGATGCCGTTGAGAAAATGATTGAGGAGCTGATTGATGAGCCGATGACGGTGACTGAGTCAGAGCAGCTGGGTAAAGCATCACGGATCAATGATGCGGCAGGACGTTATATTGAGTTTTGTAAGAGCAGTGTGCCAACCAGTACCAGTTTTTCTGGACTAAAAATCGTTGTAGATTGTGCACATGGTGCCACCTATAAAGTCGCCCCCAATGTGTTTAGTGAGTTGGGTGCAGAAGTTGTCGCCATTGCTGACAAGCCGGATGGGTTAAATATCAATGATGGTGTTGGCTCAACAAGCTTAGGACCGTTGCAGAAGGCGGTGGTTGAGCACGGCGCTGATTTAGGTATCGCTTTTGATGGTGATGGTGATCGGGTGCAAATGGTCGATCATACCGGCGCTGCTGTTGATGGCGATGAGTTGTTGTATATCATTGCCACCGACATACAAGAGCGTGAACGCTTACCTGAAGGTACCGGTGTAGTGGGTACTTTGATGAGCAATTTAGGTTTAGAACTGGCGCTCAAAGAACGTAACATCCCATTTGTACGTGCCAATGTGGGTGACCGTTATGTTATGGCGGAAATGCTTGAGCGAGACTGGGTGTTGGGCGGTGAAAATTCCGGACACATTCTTTGTGCGCAGCATGCAACCACGGGTGATGCCATTATTGCAGCGTTACAAGTTCTGTTGGCTATACGCCGTCGTGGGCAAAGCCTAGCTAAAGAGCGTTTGGCTTGGAAGAAGCTTCCGCAAACCCTCATCAATGTGCGCTTGGAGGGTGATATTGATCCGGTGAATGATCCGCAGGTGCAAGCTGCCTGTGATCAGGCAACTGCTGAAATGGCCGGGCGTGGACGGGTGTTGTTGCGTAAATCAGGCACAGAGCCCTTAGTGCGTGTCATGGTTGAAGGTGAAGATGAGGCTGCAGTGATGCAGCATGCGCAACACTTAGCAAAGGTCGTGCAAGCGGTATGTGGTTGATTTTGCTTGCATATTTTAATGCGTTTGAGTAACATCTGCGCCCACTTTGAGCGAAGAGGAATAACATGCGTCGCCCATTGGTAGCTGGTAATTGGAAAATGCATGGTACCCGTACCAGCATCAAAAACTTGTTAACAGAGCTGAAAGAGCAAACATTGCCAGATAATGTTGAAGTGGCTGTGTTTCCTGGCTTGGTTTATCTGCAGGACGCTATTGCGCAGTTAGCAGGTAGTGCTATACAAGTGGGTGCGCAAGACTGTGCGGTGCAGCTTGAAGAAGGCGCTATGACAGGTGAAACCTCGGCGCTGCAACTCAAAGATATCGGATGTTCAATGGTTTTAATTGGTCATTCTGAAAGAAGAGAGTTGCAAGATGAGTCTGATAGTGTAATATGCCGCAAGTTTACTGCTGCGCAAGCTGCTGGTTTAACGCCAGTGTTGTGTGTTGGTGAAACATTAGCAGAGCGTGAAGCAGGGCAGGCGCAAGCGGTGGTACAGCGACAAGTGGATGCAGTATTAGCAGAGCTTGGCGCAGAAGTTTTGAAAGACGCTGTGATTGCTTATGAGCCAGTATGGGCGATAGGCACCGGCTTAACTGCAACACCAGAGCAAGCGCAAGATATTCATGCGCAAATACGTGCTCATGTGGCAGAATATGACCCAGCGATTGCGCAGGGCTTAAGAATTTTATATGGTGGCAGTGTTAGAGCCGCCAGTGCTGCTGAGTTGTTTGCTCAAGCAGATATCGATGGGGGGCTGGTAGGCGGAGCTTCTCTCAACGCAAAAGAATTTAGTGCGATATGTCGCGCAGCGGGAAACTAGGATGCTGGAAACAGTCATAATTATTGTTCATTTAGTTGTTGCGCTGGGAATTGTGGGTTTTGTATTGATCCAGCAAGGTAAAGGCGCGGAAACAGGTGCTTCCTTTGGTTCAGGAGCTTCTGGTACTGTTTTTGGATCACAGGGTTCAAGTAACTTTTTAAGTCGTTTGACTGCTGTTATGGCAACAGTATTTTTTGCGACCAGTTTAGGTCTTGCATTTTATGCAAAAGATCGTGCTAATAGCATTTCACAAATGGGTTTGCCGGATCCAGCAGTTCTGGAAGTGCCTGCTCAGCAGATGCCTCTTCAAGATGATATCCCGCAAGTGATTAATGAAGCGGTAGAAGCAAGTGATAGTGATGTGCCAGTAGTAGAGTAGTTTTGCCGAGGTGGTGGAATTGGTAGACACGCTACCTTGAGGTGGTAGTGGCCGCATAGGCTGTAGGGGTTCGAGTCCCCTCCTCGGTACCATATACAAGCGACCTGCTAATATTAGCGGGTCGTCTTGTTTCTGCTTGCTTGACTGTAATCTGGTGGCGATGTACCATTGCGTATCAGATTTAAGTAGCATAGTAACCATATGCTGCTTCTAAACAGCAGTCTTTCGTTTTAAAGGCCCCTTGTTCAGGGGCTTTTTATTAAGCATACAGATTTAATTTTAAGATTTGGATGGGCGATAGGCCCATTTTTCATTTTTACAGCATGCATTGGAGGTCGGATGACAAGCAAGCTGAGACAGTTGCAGGGCATGTTGACGCCAGTGGTTGAAGCGCTGGGGTATAACTGCTGGGGTATTGAATTTATATCTCAAGGCCGCCATTCAGTGCTGCGTGTATATATAGACCATGAAAATGGCATCTTGGTGGATGATTGCGAAGTTGTCAGTCGCCAGCTGAGTGCTGTATTGGATGTAGAAGATCCAATCAGTAATGAGTATACGCTGGAGGTATCTTCACCAGGAATGGATCGTCCGCTCTTCACTTTAGAGCAGTATGCGGCTCACGTCGGTGAGCAAGTAAAAATCAAGTTACGCTCTCCAGTTGAAGAGCGTCGCAATTTTCAAGGGCTGATTCGCTCAGTAGAAGATCAAGATGTGGTAGTGCAGGTGGATGAATATGAATACCTGCTGCCGATTGAGCTGATTGAAAAAGCAAACATACTTCCGAATTTTGAATAATGATACGGAATCCGCGACTCACAGAGTTTGCGAAAGGCGAGGCATGCGATGAGCAAAGAAATTTTACTGGTTGTTGAATCAGTCTCCAACGAAAAAGGTGTTCCGCCAGCGGTGATTTTTGAAGCGCTGGAATTGGCATTGGCCACTGCGACAAAAAAGAATTATGAAGATGAAGTCGAGGTGCGTGTGGCCATTGACCGCCAAAGCGGTGAGTATGAAACATTCCGCCGCTGGACTGTGGTCGAAGAGGCTGACTTTGAGGATCCAGCGCACCAGCTGACCTTAGATATGGCTGAGCAGCGCATGGAAAGTCCAGCCGTTGGCGATGTGTTTGAAGAAAAAATAGAGTCGATTGAATTCGGTCGTATCGCCGCGCAAACTGCTAAGCAAGTCATTGTACAAAAGGTGCGTGAGGCGGAGCGTGCGCAAATTGTTGAAGCCTATCGCAGTCGTCTCGGAGAGATTATTTTTGGTACGGTTAAAAAGGTTACCCGTGACAATATTATTGTCGATTTAGGTAATAATGCTGAAGCTATTTTATCTAGAGATGACATTATTCCCCGCGAAACCTTCCGCGTTGGCGCTCGCGTCCGGGCTTTGTTGCATGATATTCGCTCAGAGAATCGCGGACCACAATTGATTTTGTCGCGTACTGCGCCAGAAATGATTATGGAGCTGTTTAATATTGAAGTTCCTGAAATATCTGAAGGTTTAATCGAGATTATGGCTGCTGCCCGTGACCCCGGGTCACGTGCTAAAATAGCCGTACGCTCAAAAGATAAACGTATAGATCCGCAAGGTGCTTGTATTGGTATGCGTGGTTCGCGCGTGCAAGCAGTTTCCAGTGAATTGGGCGGCGAGCGTGTTGATATCGTGCTTTGGGATGATAACCCCGCGCAGTTTGTGATTAGCGCGATGTCACCAGCAGAAGTGGTTGCAATTATCGTCGATGAAGATACGCATACCATGGACATTGCTGTCGCCGAAGAAAATTTAGCACAGGCCATCGGTCGTGGTGGACAAAACGTTCGCCTCGCTTCCCAGCTGACAGGCTGGACATTGAACGTTATGAGTCATGAAGAAATTCAGGCTCGTCAGCAGGAAGAAACCGGTGACCTGGTGCAACAGTTTGTTAGAGACCTCGAGGTAGATGAGGATTTAGCAGAAGTTCTAGTTGAAGAAGGATTCAGCAGTTTAGATGAAGTGGCCTATGTGCCCATGGAAGAGATGTTGAACATTGAAGGTTTCGATGAAGAAATCGTTAATGAACTTCGTACTCGCGCGAAAAACTGTTTATTGTCGCGCGCGATCGCGACCGAAGAAAAGCTGGCTGATATTCAACCGGAACAGGACTTGCTCGACTTAACGGGCATGAGCAAAGAGCTGGCTGTTGAGCTGGCCGTCCGCGGAGTGCTCAGCCGCGAAGACCTAGCAGAGCAGTCGATTGATGACCTGCTCGAAATCGAAGGCATGGATCAAGAACGTGCCGGCAAGCTGATCATGGCCGCCCGCGCCCACTGGTTTGAATAAGCACATTGCGGCTTGAGGAGAGAAGTTCATGACGCAAGTCACGGTTAAAGAACTGGCTAAAGTAGTTAATACACCAGTAGAAAGCCTGTTGCAGCAAATGCATGAGGCAGGTCTAGCACATACGAGTGCCGACCAAAAAGTAACTGAAAGTGAAAAACAAACGTTATTAAGTTATTTAGAAAAAGGCAGCGGCCCTAAAGCCGGTGGTTCTAAAAAAATTACTTTGCAGCGTAAAACCACCAGCACCTTACGTGCTCCAGGCAGTAAAAGCATCAGTGTTGAAGTGCGCAGAAGAAAAACCTTTGTAAAGCGCAGCGCTGAAGAAATTGAAGCTGAAAAGCAAAAAGATTTAGCTAAGCTGCAGGCTGAGAAAAAAGCACAGGAAGCTAAGCAGGCAGAGACTAAAAAAGAAGCTGAGAAACCAGCAGAAAAGCCTGCGGAAAAAGCGGACGCTAAGCCTGCTGAAGATAAACCAGCAGCAGCGCCTAAGAAAAAACCTGAGCCAAAAGCAGAACCTGTTGCACAAGAACCAGAATTACCACCAGCAGACATTACCTTGCCAGTGGTTGATGAAGTTGTTACCCCTGCACCAGAGCGTAAGAAAGCACCTGCTCGACGTGAGCGCGACGATGAGCGTCGTGAACGTAAGTCAGCATCACGACCCACGAAAGGTCGTGCCGCTGCACGTGGCGGTGACGATGAACAAAGAGTTCGTCGTGGTGGGCGTGGTCGCGGCAAAAGTAAACGTCGCAGTACCAATCAGCACGGTTTCACCAGTCCGGCAGGCCCCATTGTACGTGATGTGCAAATTGGCGAGACCATTACAGTTGCTGAGCTCGCTGCGCAGATGTCCGTTAAGGGTGTCGAAGTAGTGAAATATATGTTCCAGCTTGGTTCGCCGGTCACCATTAACCAAGTGCTCGATCAAGATACCGCAACCTTGATTGCTGAAGATATGGGCCATAAAGTCACCCGTATCAGTGATAACTTGCTGGAAGAACAGTTTGCTGAATCGATTGCTATTGAAGAAGGTGAAGAGTTCCAGCGCGCCCCTGTAGTAACAGTTATGGGGCATGTTGACCACGGTAAAACATCTTTGCTCGACTATATTCGTCGCGCCAAGGTTGCCACAGGTGAGGCCGGTGGTATTACCCAGCACATTGGTGCTTATCACGTTAAAACTGAAGGTGGCATGATTACCTTCTTGGACACTCCAGGTCACGCAGCCTTTACTGCAATGCGGGCCCGTGGTGCGCAAGCCACTGATATTGTTATTCTGGTGGTGGCAGCCGATGATGGCGTGATGCCGCAAACCATTGAAGGTATTGAGCATGCGAAAGCTGCAGGTGTACCTTTAATTATCGCGGTGAATAAAATTGATAAGCCAGAAGCTGATCCAGACCGCATTAAAAATGACCTGGCAGCCCATGATGTGATTCCTGAAGAGTGGGGTGGTGAAAACCAGTTCGTTCATGTGTCAGCGAAAATGGGAACAGGTATCGATGAGTTGTTAGAGGCTGTGTTGCTGCAAGCAGAAGTGCTTGAGCTCAGCGCGACGCCTTCAGCCTCTGGTCGTGGTGTAGTGATTGAATCACGCCTTGACCGTGGCCGTGGACCGGTTGCCTCAGTGTTGGTACAAAACGGTACCTTACGCCAAGGTGATATGGTTCTGGTTGGGGTTAACTTCGGCCGTGTGCGGGCCATGATGGATGAAAACGGCAAGCAGATTGAAGAAGCAGGCCCATCCATCCCTGTTGAGATCCTAGGCCTTGATGGCACCCCAGAAGCCGGTGATGAAGTTACTGTGGTGGTTGATGAGCGTAAGGCCCGTGAAGTGGCTTTATTCCGCCAAGGCAAGTTCCGTGAAGTTAAATTGGCCCGTGCCCATGCCGGTAAACTCGAGAATATGCTTGAGAGCATGGGGCAGGAAGAGAAGAAAGTTCTCAATATCGTGATCAAAACAGACGTGCGCGGAACCCTTGAAGCATTGCGCAGCTCGCTGACTGAGCTGGGTAATGATGAGGTCGAAGTTCGCGTGGTGGCAGGTGGCGTGGGTGGTATTAACGAAAGTGATGCCAACCTTGCATTAGCTTCTAATGCGGTGATCTTTGGTTTCAACGTGCGTGCTGATGCCGGTGCGCGTCGAATCGTTGAGCAAGAAGGTCTCGATATGCGCTACTACAATATCATTTACGATATTATCGAAGACGTGAAGAAGGCGCTGTCTGGAATGCTCGGTACTGATGTACGTGAGAAAATTCTCGGTATTGCCGAAGTGCGTGAAGTGTTCCGTTCGCCTCGTTTGGGTGCGATTGCCGGTTGTATGGTGGTAGAAGGTACCGTTTACCGTAATCGTCCGATCCGCGTATTGCGTGATGACGTAGTGATCTTCGAAGGTGAGCTGGAGTCTTTGCGTCGCTTTAAAGATGACGTCAGTGAAGTGCGCTCAGGTATCGAGTGTGGCATTGGCGTGAAGAGCTACAATGACGTGAAAGTTGGCGACAAAATCGAAGTGTTCGAGAAAGTCGAAGTTGCGCGTACACTGTAGTTTATAGACCCATAAGCAGCGGCAAGTGCAGTTGGTGCGGTAATTTAAAACCGTCCAGTTGGGCTTGCCGTTTGCTGTTTTACAGGGCTCAAGATTAAAGCTGCATATGCAGCACAAGGTGATTAAAATGGCGAAACAATACAGCCGCACCCAACGTATTGGCGATCAGATACAGCGTGAATTAGCAGTGATGATTCCGCGCGAAGTGAAAGATCCACGTTTAGGATTTGTGACATTGACAGGTGTTGATGTCACCCGCGACATCGGCCATGCCAAAGTGTTTTTTACAGTGATGGGTGATAACAGTCCAGAGCTGATAGCAAACAATGTTGAAGTCTTAAATGATGCTGCTGGTTATTTAAGAATGCTACTGGGTAAAGCCATGCGATTACGTAGCGTGCCAGCATTACACTTTCATTACGATGAAAGTATCAGCCGTGGCGCACATATGTCAGCACTGATCGAAAAGGCAGTTTCTGCTGATCAACGTAATAAAGAAACAGGTGGAGAGTAAGGCGTGACTCAGCAGGTAAAGCGCAAGCGTCGCAGCGTCAGCGGTATCATTATTTTTGATAAACCCTATGGTTTTAGTTCTAATGGCGCTTTGCAGAAAGTACGCTGGCTACTCAATTCGGACAAAGGCGGGCATACCGGTAGTCTTGACCCGTTAGCCACCGGGGTGCTGCCATTATGTTTTGGTGAGGCGACCAAGTTCTCCCGTTACTTACTGGATGCTGACAAAGAGTATCAAGCGGTGATGCGGCTGGGTGTAACCACCAATACCGGTGACGCTGAAGGTGACGTCATAGAAAGTAAACCGGTCAATGTGACTGCTGCAGACATTGAAGCAGTCCTGCCGCAGTTCCGTGGTGAAATTCAGCAAATTCCACCGATGCACTCTGCTTTGAAAAAAGACGGTCAGCCTTTATATAAATTAGCGCGACAAGGGATTACCGTTGAGCGAGCAGCACGTACTGTGACCATTAAGCATTTAGAATTATTGTCCTATGCTGATGGACAGGCACGTATTTTGGTTGATTGCAGCAAAGGTACCTATATTCGCACCTTGGTGGAAGATATTGGTGCGGCACTGGGGTGTGGCGCTCATGTGGCAGAGCTGCGACGCACTAAAGCTGGGCCTTTTGACCTAACCCATGCAGTGACTTTGGAGCAGTTGGAAGAATTGCATGAGCAAGGCGGTGCGGAAGCACTTGATGCCTGCATGATTCCAGTGGACAGTGGCTTACAACATTGGCCGATTGTTTACTTAACTGAACACAGCAGTTTCTTTTGGCTTAATGGTCAACCTGTGCGTGCACAGCAAGCCCCGCTGGATGGAATGGTGCGTGTGTACAACCAAAACGATGAGTTTATCGGTGTTGGTGAAATAGATGATGACGGAATGGTTGCACCCAGACGGCTAATTCGGTCACAATAAGCATGGTTTTTTCTAGATACAGTAATTAGGTGTCTAGAAAACAAGAGGTTGGCTGTTGGCAAGCGCGGTCACACCTTATTTTTTTGCACGGGATTATCCCGGCTTGTCCAATTTAGGAGCCCAACATGGCACTGAGTAACGAAGAAAAAACCCAGATTATCAATGAGTATAAGCAGTCTGAAAATGATACAGGTTCACCAGAAGTGCAAATTGCACTTCTGACTACCAATATCAACAAACTGCAAGGCCACTTTAAAGAGAACACTAAAGATCACCACTCGCGCCGTGGCTTAATTCGTATGGTTAACCAGCGTCGTAAGTTGCTTGATTACCTCAAAGGTAAAGATCTTAGCCGTTACGCGACTTTGATTGGCCGTCTGGGTCTACGTCGTTAAGACGTACGCTGCAACGTGAAGACTGGAAGTCTGGAGTGCTGAACGCGAAGAAATTTGCACAGTGCTTTGGGCTTCCAGTTTTTCGTTTTTTCAGGAGATTTTTGGGCCGATCCCCAAGCTCTTGCCTCTATCCCCAAGGTAATATTAGAGAAGGAAGATACCGTGAACCCGGTTATTAAAACGTTTCAATTTGGTGATTCTACCATTACATTAGAAACAGGTCGTATTGCTCGTCAAGCATGCGGTGCTGTATTAGTTAGCGTTAACAATGATGTCACTATTTTATGTACAGTAGTTGGTGCTAAAAAAGCCGATCCAAGTAAAGATTTTTTCCCTTTATCTGTGCATTATCAAGAGAAAACCTATGCTGCAGGTAAAATTCCAGGTGGTTTCTTTAAGCGTGAAGCACGTCCATCAGAAAAAGAAACCCTTACTTCACGTCTAATCGACCGTCCCATTCGTCCGCTGTTCCCAGAAGGTTTCAGCAACGAAGTACAGGTGATTTGTACGGTGGTATCCACCAGCAAAAAAACTGATCCAGATATAGCGGCCATGATTGGTACTTCAGCTGCCTTGGCAATCTCAGGTATTCCATTTAATGGCCCAATCGGTGCGGCACGGGTTGGTTTTCATCCAGAGACCGGTTACTTGCTCAACCCGACCTATGAGCAGCAAGAAGCTTCTTGCTTGGACATGGTGGTGGCCGGTACTAAAGATGCGGTACTGATGGTTGAGTCAGAAGCTGAAGAGCTGACTGAAGATCAAATGCTCGGTGCGGTATTGTTTGCCCATGAAGAGTTTCAAGTGGTGGTTGATGCCATTACTGAGCTGGCCGCAGAAGCCGGTAAGCCCCGCTGGGACTGGCAGCCAAAAGAAGAGAACACTGAGCTGTTAGCTGCTGTGCGTGAACAGTTTGGCGCAGGCATTGCTGAAGCTTATAGCATCACCATTAAACAAGACCGCTACGCTCGTTTAGCTGAAGTGCGCGAGGCTGCAGTAGCAGCATTGGCCAGTGAAGTTGAAGGCGAAGGCCCAACGGCTGCAGAAGTCAAAGAAGCCTTTGCAGCAATTGAGTATCAAACCGTTCGTGACAATATTGTCAGCGGCAAACCACGTATTGATGGTCGTGATGCGCAAACTGTGCGTCCGCTAGCCATTGAAGTGGGTGTGCTGGATAAAGTGCACGGCTCATCGTTGTTCACTCGCGGTGAAACCCAAGCCTTAGTAGCCACTACTTTGGGTACGGCCCGTGATGCTCAGCTGTTAGACACCTTAGAAGGTGAAAAACGCGATGCATTTATGTTGCACTATAACTTCCCACCGTACTCTGTGGGTGAGTGTGGTCGTATGGGTGCCACAGGTCGCCGTGAAATTGGTCATGGCCGCTTAGCGCGCCGCAGTATTGAGGCAATGCTGCCTAGCCCAGATGACTTCCCTTACACCATTCGTGTAGTGTCAGAAATCACTGAGTCCAACGGTTCCAGTTCTATGGCTTCTGTGTGTGGTGCTTCTTTGGCCCTGATGGATGCCGGTGTGCCAATGAAAGCCCCAGTAGCAGGTATTGCTATGGGGATGGTTAAAGAGGGCGACAAGTTCGCAGTCTTAACCGATATCCTCGGTGATGAAGACCACCTTGGCGATATGGACTTTAAAGTTGCGGGTACTGCTAACGGTGTTACCGCGCTGCAAATGGACATCAAAATCGAAGGCGTTACCGAAGAGATTATGGAAATCGCCTTGAATCAAGCGTATACCGCGCGTCAGACGATTCTAGAGCAAATGAATCAAGTGCTTGCAGCATCGCGCTCTGAGTTGTCTGATAATGCACCGGCAATGATCGCCATGACGATTGATTCAGACAAAATCCGTGATGTAATCGGTAAAGGTGGTGCTACCATCCGCGCGATCTGCGAAGAAACTGATGCCTCCATTGATATTGAAGATGATGGTTCTATTAAAATCTTCGGTACCACCCGTGAAGCAGCAGAAGCTGCCCGTGCGCGGGTAGAGGAAATCACCGCTGAAGCTGAAATCGGTAAAATCTACACCGGTAAAGTTGAGCGCATTGTTGATTTTGGTGCGTTCGTTAATATCTTGCCGGGTAAAGATGGCCTAGTGCACATCTCAATGCTCAAAGATGAGCGTGTTGAGAAAGTCACTGATGTCTTAACAGAAGGCGAAATGGTTGATGTTTTAGTATTGGACGTGGATAACCGTGGCCGTATTAAACTGTCAATCAAAGACGTTCCTGCAGCCAAAGCTGAGCTGGCAGAACAAGCAGACTAAACGCAGGTTTGCTGTGATTAAAAAAGCCGCCTTGTGCGGCTTTTTTTATGGGTGTCGACTCAGTAGCATGCTATATAGCTTTTGCTCTCTTTAAGTGCCAGGTTGCAAAATGATAAGCTGATGGCCAAGAGCTAGAACGCTTGTTGGCGTGACTATTCTAAACCGCATGACTTTCTGGTGAGTGTGCTTATGGATGCAGTGTTGCAGTGGATAATACCGCCAGATTTGTCGCTGTGGAGCACAGTGATATTGATCTTAACAGCAGGGCTTACTTCGGCATTAACTGCAGCCTTGGGCATTGGTGGTGGGGTTTTATTGCTGGCAGTGATGAGTATGTTGCTGCCCGTGACAGCTGTGATTCCATTGCATGGTTTAGTGCAGCTGGGTTCCAATGGTAATCGTGCGGCGATGACTTTTCAGTATATCCGTTGGCCCGTACTGGGTTGGTTTGTGCCGGGAGTTATTATTGGTGCTGGTTTAGCTAGTCTTGTATTGATCGATTTACCACCAGTTTTGCTGCAACTGAGCATTGCTGGATTTATTTTATTGCTAAGCTGGGGGCCGACGATTCCTAAAGTAGCCACTGGCGCTGTCGGGACTTTTTGTTTGGCGCTGCTCAGTACTTTTATAAGTCACTTTGTCGGCGCTACTGGACCGCTGGTTGCCGCTTTTTTATTGCAGCAACAACAAGGGCAGCGGCAGGCTACGGTGGCGACATTTGCTGCGGCCATGGCTTTGCAACACGCGCCTAAAGCATTAGTGTACACTGCCGCAGGTTTTGTGTTTTATGAGTGGCTGGGCTTGGTTGTGCTGATGATATTATCGGGCGCACTGGGCACTAAACTGGGTTTGAATGTGTTGAAAAACACATCTGATCAGCGCTTTGCTAAGTTATTTAAAGGCATTTTGCTTTTGTTAGCGTTGCGCTTGATTTGGCAAGCTATCAGCCAAATGCAGTAATAAAAGCATCTTGACAGCGCTTTTGAATCAGCGGTTAATCGGTACTTGGCTTTATTGTAGAGTATCCACCTGATACTAGCTAAGCTAGCAATTTTACGTTTATCAAGGAATCCCATGGCTGTACTTGAAGTGTTTAGCATGCAGGCAATATTCATGGCGTTAGCCGCTTTAATCTATGTGTTTGCAGCAGGTTGGTTGGTTTTGAAAATGTTTGCTCAGTCAGCCGATAAGGTCATTAATAAGCCCGTTGTGACAATGTTGCAGGCAGCTATTCTGTCAGGAATAGTCTTTGTGCTGGCGTCTGTGCCCAGTTTTGTGGCACGGGTTGTTAACCCAGAGATACTGCCATTTACCATGCCCTACAGTATTGTTTTATTTGCCGCCTGTTTTATCGTCTTTATTCAAAAGCTTGAATCTAAGCGCAGTGGCTGGTATCAGGCTGCAGTAGCATTGTGGCTGGCAGCAATGGTCAGTGCAGCACTGATAGTGGCGCAACTGCTATTAAAAACAGTTTTTGGCATCAATTAAAAACTCTGCTAAGCAAGCCTGTGCTGGTTGATTAAGTGATTTTAAATCAGCTGGCAGATGCTTTCTGTGCAAAGCGATACTTCAAAATGAGTGTGTTGAGTGGGGCGGCGCCGTCTGTCGACCTTTGAGTGCATGGGTGCTTTGGTCGCGTTGGGCTGATGGTTTTTCAGGGGGTGTCAACTGTGTCAAGCCAATAAAGCATTTGTTGGCTGGATTGTAGTGAAGTAAATGGTGCCCAGGAGAAGACTCGAACTTCCACGGCCGTGAGGCCACTAGCACCTGAAGCTAGCGTGTCTACCAATTTCACCACCTGGGCATTGAAAGCACTACATTGCGTAATGTTTCCATCTCACTAAGTTAATTGAACAACCTAGTGGTGGCGAACTATACGACTGAAAAAAGATCTTGTAAACCCCTATTAGGTAAAAAATCTGTTAAATTGTACAGGTAATACGGTGCCGTGGATATTTTACTGCGCCAACTATATTTTTTTGTAAGGTGAATTTGATTTGACAGCCGAGTGGCAATCCCTCGATCCAGAGGCCGCACGTGAAGCGGAAAAATACGACAACCCCATCCCCAGCCGCGAGCTTATTTTAAAACACTTAGCAGAGCGTGGTGCGCCTGCTAGCCGAGAGCAGTTGGCTGCGGAGCTGGGCTTAACTGCAGAAGAAGACTTGGAGGCATTGCGCCGCCGACTACGGGCTATGGAGCGCGATGCACAGGTAGTGTATACCCGTCGTGGTGCTTATGCCCCAGTTGATAAATTGGACTTAGTGGTCGGACGCGTCAGTGGCCACCGCGATGGTTTTGGTTTTTTAATCCCCGATGATGGTGGCGAGGACTTGTACCTCAGCCCCACGCAAATGCGTTTGGTGTTTGACGGGGACCGTGCTTTAGCGCGCGTAGCAGGTGTTGACAAGCGTGGTCGTCGTGAAGGGGCAATTGCCGAAGTTGTGGTGCGCGCCCATGCCAGTATTGTTGGCCGCTACAACGAAGAAAATGGTATTGGTTTTGTATTACCAGATAATAAAAAGATACAGCAAGAGATTTTAGTCAGCCCAGGCCGTGCTGCAGGTGCTGAAGTGGGTCAGTTAGTGGAAGTGGCAATCACCCATTGGCCCACACGTCGTTTTCAGGCGCAAGGTAACATTGTTGAAGTGCTGGGTGAGTATATGGCTCCCGGCATGGAAATCGAGGTTGCGTTACGCAACTATGATATTCCCCACGAGTGGCCTGAGGATGTTATTAAAGAAGCCAAGCGTATCAAGCCAGACGTTGAAGAAAAAGATAAAGAAAATCGTGTGGATTTACGCGACTTACCTTTTGTCACCATTGACGGTGAGGATGCGCGTGACTTTGATGATGCCGTGTATTGTCAGCCAGGCAGTGGTGGCGATTTAGTCTCCGGTGGTTGGCGTTTGTATGTTGCCATTGCTGATGTATCACATTATGTGAAAGTGGGCTCGGCGCTGGACAAAGAAGCCATGTTGCGGGGTAACTCTGTGTACTTTCCAGAGCGGGTTATTCCCATGCTGCCTGAGGAGCTGTCCAATGGTTTGTGCTCACTGAACCCCAATGTTGATCGTTTAGCCATGGTGTGTGAAATTGCCTTGGCACGTTCAGGTAAAATCATTGGCTATCAGTTTTATGAGGCGGTCATTCAGTCCCATGCGCGCTTAACTTATGATGTGGTTAGCGCCATGCTGGAGCGGCCACGTAGCACAGAAGGCAAACAGGCGCTGGCGGAGCATGCAAATGTAGCAGCGTCGGTTAAAGAGCTGTACGAAGTATATAAAGCACTGCAGAAGCAGCGCCATGCGCGCGGCGCCATTGATTTTGAAACCCGTGAAACCCGGATCGTGTTTGGTGAGGATCGTAAAATCGCTGAGATTTTACCCACCGAGCGCAATGATGCGCATAAATTAATTGAAGAGTGCATGCTGTGTGCCAACGTGGCCATGGCCAGTTTCCTGGCAGAACATGACCTGCCGGGCTTGTACCGCGTGCATGAGGGGCCACCGGCTGAGAAACTTGAGAAGTTACGAGGTTTCTTAACCAGCTTAGGTTTAACTTTAAACCGTGGTAAGGGTGATCCAACCCCTAAAGACTACTTAGCGTTGCTGGAAGCAGTCCGAGAGCGACCAGACTTTCAACTGATTCAAACGGTGATGCTGCGCTCTTTAAGCCAAGCCATGTATAGCCCTGACAATGTAGGCCATTTTGGTCTTAATTATGAAGCCTATACGCACTTTACTTCGCCTATTCGTCGCTATGCTGATTTACTTAATCACCGTGCAGTGCGCAGTATTATTCGTTCGCGCAAGAAAACCGAGCATGTGCAGCGGCTGGGGGCGCGCAGTTTGCCTAAAGCGCAGATTTACCCTTATGACTACCCGCGCCTTGATGAGATTGGTGAAGCAGTCTCCATGACTGAGCGCCGTGCTGACGAAGCAACCCGTGACGTGGTGACCTGGCTTAAGTGCGAGTTTATGCTGGACCGTGTAGGCGATACCTTTGAAGGGGTGATCACCTCGGTGACCGGCTTTGGTTTGTTTGTTGAGCTGGTCGATATTTATGTGGAAGGCCTCGTGCATGTGACAGCTTTACCGGGTGATTATTATCAGTTTGATGCCATACATCACCGCTTGAGTGGTGAGCGTAGCGGTCGTAGCTACCGCCTTGGTGATCGCATTGAAGTGATTGTGGCACGAGTGGATTTAGATGAGCGCAAAATTGACTTTGAGATGGCTGCGGCCGATAGCTCAGCTGAAACACCTGCTGACAAGACCCCTAAGGTTAGAAAACGCCTGGCCACGACAGATGAGTCAGCAGATCAAGACTCTGAGACCTCCACTAAGAAAGGTAAAGGAAAGTCAGGCAGTAAAGCACGCAAACGTAAGGTGGTGAGCAAATCAGTGAAGGCGGGCCACTATGAGTAATACTGAAACTGTTTACGGTGTGCATGCGGTTGAAGCGTTATTGCGTCATCACCCTAAGCGTGTCAAGCAGCTCATCTTTGCAGAGGGGCGCAGTGAACCACGCCTACAAACCTTGCGTGAGCTGGCTGAGCAAGCCCGCATTTCAATCAGTACCTTGAGTCGTCGTGAGATGGATGAGCAGGCTGATGGCGTTCATCAAGGGGTCTTAGCGCAGGTCAGCCCCAGTCAGATCTGGGGCGAGCAGATGCTCGAAGAACTATTGGATCGCATTGAAGGAGCGCCACTGCTGTTGGTGTTAGATGGCGTCACTGATCCGCATAATCTCGGTGCTTGCTTGCGCACTGCAGATGCTGCTGGTGTGCATGCAGTGATTATCCCTAAAGATAAATCAGCAACTTTAAATGCCACTGTGCGCAAAGTGGCCTGTGGCGCAGCAGAAGTTGTGCCGCTGGTTGCGGTAACTAATCTGGTCCGAACTCTAAAAAAGCTGCGCCAAAAAGGTTTGTGGGTGGTTGGTGCTGCCGGCGAAGCAGAGCAGAGCCTGTACCAGCAAGATATGACTGGACCACTGATTGTGGTAATGGGTGCTGAAGGCACTGGCATGCGCCGTTTAACCCGCGAGCATTGTGATTTTTTAGTGCATTTACCCATGCAGGGCAGCGTTAGCAGTCTCAATGTCTCAGTGGCGACTGGGGTCTGTTTATTTGAAGCGCAACGGCAACGCTTAGCCCTGTAGCAATTTTTACCAGCCAGCAGAAGATAAAGATATGTCGCGTTGAGCTTGCTTAGCGGGGCATGCTTCTTTAGACTATCTGCCCTTGCATCGTGCCTACTGTTTAATCAGGTGGGCGTGTAAGTTCTATCAACTCCTTGTCTGACCGCATGTTGCGGCAGACTACAACCCGTAAGGAGCATCTATGCGTCACTACGAAATAGTGTTTTTGGTCCATCCAGACCAAAGCGAACAAGTCGGCGGTATGGTTGAGCGTTATACCAAACTGATCGAAGAAGATGGTGGTAAAATTCATCGTCAAGAAGACTGGGGACGTCGTCAGCTGGCTTATGCCATTGATGATATCCATAAAGCACATTACATTTTGCTCAACGTTGAGTGCAGCAGTGCTGCATTAGCAGAGCTGGAAGACAGTTTCCGCTATAACGATGCAGTATTACGTAATTTGATCATCCGTCGCAATGAAGCGATTACTGAGCAGTCCGAAATGTTGAAGGCTGAAGAGAATCGTAACGAGCGTCGTGAGCGTCGCGAACGTCCTGAGCGTACTGAACGCTCCGACACTGACGAAGACACCGAAGAAGACGGTGACGACGACAGTGATCAAGATGTTGATGAGTAACCCCAGAGCTAATTGAGGAGCCACTGTCATGGCACGTTTTTTCCGTCGTCGCAAATTCTGCCGTTTCACAGCTGAAAATGTTGTAGAAATCGATTACAAAGATTTAAACACATTGAAAGCCTATGTTTCTGAAACAGGCAAGATTGTACCGAGCCGTATTACCGGCACTAAAGCTAAATATCAGCGCCAATTGTCAACTGCAATTAAGCGCGCACGCTTTTTAGCATTATTGCCATACACCGATAGTCACAGTAATTGATTGTTAGCCGTACCTTAAGTTGGAATAGGTTAGTGCATGCGTATACTCGCTGAGTTTATTATGCGTGGTCGTATGCAGGCCATCATTGTGGTGGCTTTAGCGACTGCTGTGCCAATGATGTTTTGGCTTGGCGCCGCTGCTGCAAGTTTAGTGTTATTAAGGCGTGGTCTTAATAACGCGCTGAGTGTCATTGTCGCAGGGTTGTTGCCCACCGTAGTTTGGGCTTTAAACAGTGATCCACGACCCTTACTGGGGTTGGTAGGAGCGCTGGCTATAGCGCATATTTTACGGGCAAGCGCCTCTTGGACAAAAGTTTTGTTAGCAAGTCTAGTGCTTGGTGTGTTCTATGCTTGGGCGTTGGGTAATGCTTTTGCCCAGCCCATCGCAGAACTCGCACAAGAGCTGGGCGCGTTAATGCCAAAAATGCTGAGCGGGCTTTATGAGCAATTATCCGCTGATGAGCAGTTGCATTTACAAGGTTTAATTGTGCCGGTGTTAACCGGTTTGATGGCCGCAGTATTGCAGTTGCTAAGCATTGTCAGCGTGCTGTTAGCACGTTATTGGCAGGCAGTTTTATACAACCCAGGCGGGTTTGCGTTAGAGTTTCAACGCTTACGCTTGCCTGCGGTGATTTTGTTCCCCCTAGTGATCGGTATGTTATTTGCGCCGAGCCTCGGGATACAGGCTGCAGTATTAACGCCAGTGTGCAGTGTGCCGCTGATGTTTGCAGGGCTGGCTGTCGTACATGGTTTGGTTGCCAGGTACCGCTTAGGTGGTTTTTGGTTGATCGGCATGTACATCGGCATTGTGCTATTCACGCAGCTGACTTATCCGTTTTTAGTGGTACTGGCTATCGTCGATAGTGTTTTTGATTTTCGCGGCTTACGGACTCGTCAAGATGACTCCGGCGCTGCGAACGGTGAACGTTGAAATTCAAGAGGTGAGACTCAAATGGAAGTCATCCTGCTAGAAAGAATCGCCAACTTAGGCGACTTGGGCGATAAAGTAAATGTTAAGGCTGGTTACGGTCGTAACTTTTTAATCCCGCAAGGCAAAGCAACTGCTGCTACAGCAGAAAATATTGCAGTGTTTGAAGAGCGTCGTGCAGAGCTTGAAAAAGCCGCTGCTGAAAAGCTGGCAGCTGCAGAAGCGCGTGCCGCTCAACTGTCTGAGTTGGAAGTGACTATCACTGCCAACACAGGTGAAGAAGGTAAATTGTTCGGTTCTATCGGTACCCACGATATTGCTGACGCTTTGACCGCTTCAGGTGTTGAAGTGAACAGAAGCGAAGTCCGCTTGCCAGAAGGCACTATTCGTCAAACTGGCGAATACGATGTGACTGTGCAGTTGCACGGTGGCATTGAGGCGACAGTTAAGTTGTTTGTCGTTGCAGGCTAATCGCCCTATACGTTAACTCCGGTTAATGCATAGTAGAAAAGGCACGCTATCTGTAAAGAGGCGTGCCTTTTTTATTTTATAATAAGTAATATGTTCATTATCTGGAAAAATGGTGTAGTTCATGAACGAAATTGAAGTTCCCCAGCAATATGATTTAGAAACCGCTGCTTTAAAAGTGCCTCCGCACTCGGTTGAAGCAGAGCAGTCTGTGCTGGGCGGTTTAATGCTGGATAATAATGCCTGGGAGCGGATTCTGGATCAGGTGTCTGATGGTGATTTTTACCGTCATGATCATCGGCTGATTTTTCGTGCAATTGCTCGCCTAGCTGAGCGTGACTCGCCTTTTGACGTGGTGACTTTGTCTGAGCAGCTCGAACAAGAAGGTCAGCTCAGCCAAGTGGGTGGCCTGGCTTATTTAGGCGAGCTGGCCAAAAACACCCCTTCAGTGGCTAACATTAAGGCTTACGCACAGATTATTCGTGAGCGCGCCACCTTGCGCCAACTGATCAGTATCAGTACTGAGATTGCTGACAGTGCCTACTCACCGCAGGGTAAAAGCGGTGATGAAATTCTTGATGAAGCTGAGCGCAAAATTTTTCAGATTGCTGAAGGACGGCCCAGTGAGGGCGGCCCAGTGGGCCTCAACGAACTGCTGGCCAATGTCATTGATACCATTGATACGCTGTTTAATAGTGAAGACACTCTGACCGGACTGTCTACAGGTTTTACTGATCTAGATGAGATCACCAGTGGTTTACAGCCCGCGGATTTAATTATTGTTGCGGGTCGTCCATCCATGGGTAAAACCACCTTTGCGATGAATTTGGTTGAAAATGCTTTGATGCGTTCAGATAAGGCCATCTTGGTCTTCTCCTTAGAGATGCCGGCTGAGTCGTTGGTGATGCGGATGATTTCCTCGTTGGGGCGCATTGATCAAAGTAAAGTGCGTTCCGGTCGCTTAGAAGAGGATGATTGGCCGCGCTTAACCTCTGCAGTGAACTTGTTACAAGAGCGTAAATTGTTCATTGATGATTCAGCCGGAATCAGCCCCTCTGAAATGCGCGCCCGTGCACGGCGTGTTGCTCGTGAGCATGGTGAGATTGGCATGATCATGGTTGACTACTTGCAGTTGATGCAGCTCGGCGGCAGTGGCAGTGAAAACCGAACCAACGAGATCTCGGAAATATCCCGCTCTTTAAAAGCCTTGGGTAAAGAGTTTAATTGCCCGATAGTGGCTTTATCACAGCTCAACCGCTCCCTAGAGCAGCGGCCCAATAAACGTCCAATTAACTCAGACTTGCGTGAGTCTGGGGCCATTGAGCAAGATGCGGATGTGATTATGTTTATTTACCGTGATGAGGTTTACCATCCAGAGACTGAATATAAAGGCATCGGTGAAGTGATCCTTGGTAAGCATCGTAATGGACCCATTGGTACGGTGCGTTTGGCGTTCCAAGGTAAGTACACGCGTTTTGATAACCTTGCTGCGGGCAGCTATCAGTTTGATGATGATTGATGGCTAGCCTCAGCAGTGCATGCAGTATGCCCAGTTCTGTTGTTATGATTGTGCTTGGCGCTGTTGCCAGTTGTGCCAATTAATACTGCGTTGACGCTTGTGTTAAGCGCTCGATAAATTCCACTGCTGTCACTTCTCCGCGCAACACCACACCGGTTAAAATGGGCAGCATGGGCAGTACGCAAGGGGTAAAGGTCAGTCTAAACCGGCTAAGAAAAATAGGGCGATTTCTTGCCAGTGCCAAGCTGCTGAATGCGTTGCACTATTGAGCTTAAAAGAATAGTCAGCGGCTAAAGCAAATGCGTGCGGGCAACATTTATATTTTGCGTTAAATAGAGTTTGATCAAGAGACTGTGTCGTGTATTGCTTTAGTCGCCACCGCTCAACTGCGGCGAATGATCCAAATGCCGCCGAGGATTAAGAGTAAACCCAAAAACTTACCAAAGTTAACCGGCGCTTCTTTGTAGCCGATCCAGCCTTGATGATCGAGAAAAACAGCACTGCTGAGCTGGCCCAGTAAAACCAGCGTCATAAATAGCAAGGCACCAATACGCGGCGCAACAAAGGCCGCAGTAAAGACAAAGAAAGCACCGAGTAAACCACCAGCCCAATGCCACCAATGTAAATCTTTAAAGGCTTGCACGCTAACCCAGTCGCGCTTAATTAGCGCCAAAGTTAACAATGCCGCAGCGCCGACCACGAACGACAGTGTGGCTGCATTTAGCACGCTAGAAATCTCTTTGGCCAACAGGCCGTTGATCCCTGCTTGCAGCGGCATCAAGGCACCCGACATAAATGCCATGGCCAGTAAAATCCAGTAAATAAGTGGAGACATAGGCATCCTTAGCCAGCAGTAATGAAAGCTATCTTGCCATAAACAAAATGTTTTATGTGCAGCTCTAACAGCACACTTTCGCAAAGGATTTGCCAAGGTGTCCACAGCGCCAATCCGTGCGCAAGTTTTAAGCCGATCCAAGTCTGGCGACCTTGGATCGATAATAAGTGTGTTTTTTGTTCGGGTTTTGCTTGGGGCTCTGTTAGGATGTTGCCCTTATCTAGACTTTTCCTTCACCGCTCTACAGCGGTTTTTTTATAGCCAATGGAGGCATGCATGTCAGAATTAGATCTGAGCACTGATGAACTACGAGTAAGTTACGGTATTGGCCGTCAAATGGGTGATCAGTTGCGTCAAAACCCACCACCAGGTATCAGCATTGAAGCGGTAACCACTGGACTGATGGCTGCATTCAATGGCGAGCCGCTGAGCGTTTCTGCAGACGAGCTCAACGCCAGCTTTACAGTGATTCGTGAGCGTATGGAAGCCGAAGCAGAAGCCCAAGCTAAAGCTGCTGCTGCGGAAGGCATTGAGTTTCTAAAAGAAAACGCTAAAAAAGAAGGTGTGACTACTTTAGATTCAGGTCTGCAATATGAAGTGCTTGAAACCGGTGATGGCGCACAGCCAAGCGACGCCAGCACAGTGCGTGTGCATTACCATGGCACCTTACTTAATGGCGCAGTGTTTGACAGCTCCTACCAGCGTGGTGAACCAGCTGAATTCCCCGTTAACGGTGTGATTGCTGGCTGGACCGAGGCATTGCAGTTAATGAATGCTGGTAGCAAGTGGCGTTTGTATGTACCCAGCGAGTTAGCTTACGCTGACCAAGCAGTGGGTACTATTCCTGCACACAGCACTCTAATCTTTGATGTTGAGTTGCTGGACGTCGTTGCTTAATAATTGAACGACTGTGCTATGCCCAAGCGTGCTGTTTGGGCATAGCCTTTGTAATAATTGCCGCACCATATCTTTTAATCGACTAAGCTTTGAGCTGCTGTGGTCGAACATATCCAGCGCAGCTTGCTCCCGCATTCTTCTAGCTCCTCTCTTTACACTTGTACGCAAACTTGCCCCGTGAAGCGATTAACGGTTCGCAGGTAGGGCTGTGGGTGGTCAAGCCACGCATCAATAAAGTAGCTCATTGTCGTTGTCGTTTCCTGTGCTGGTTGAGTGAGTTCGTTAATGACGAATAGTTGTCATCTAGATTAAAGGCAAGGTCTTTCGTAATTTTACGCTCTTGACTGCAGTCAAGCGTGTTTTTCGAGGAGTGCTGTACTGTTTCCTAAACACTTAATTGAGGACTTTCTAATGACACTAGCAGTACATCCATTAATTAAAGATCGCCCAGAGCTCGCCCAAGATCTTCAGGACTTATGTGATGATGATCCAAAGTTTGCTGAGCAGGTTGAGAAGTTTACCCAGCTTGCGGCACGTTTATCTGCAGTGCAGGCAGGCACAGAGACTCTAGATGCTGAAAAAACAGAACTGTTGGAGCAGCAATGCAATGCACAGCAAGCAATTTTAGTGCATAAGCTCACACATCCAGCAGGTGGTTGCTGTGGTGGCTGTGGCGGTTAATTTGTCATTGCACAAGGTAAACCAAGCCAAACTGCACCGCTAACGCCTCACATAATGTAGTTTGTTCTACAGTGGGGCGTTGCAGTTTAGTGAAGTGCCTTCAAGTTGCCTGCTAAACAGGCGAAGTGTCGGCTCACTATCACCATCAAGTTTAAATGTCTTTTTCCAGTCTGTTGGCTATGTGCCCGCGCTGTGCATTTGCGATGCCCCTAGCGCTAGTCCTACTGCATTTGCTTTTGCAGCTTCACTGTATACAATAACAGTCTTTATGGGTTTGCTAGATTCATAGCGCCACACCTAAGAACGTCAGCAGGGGAGTGCAGTATGGCCAAGGCCAAACGAATGTATGGCTGTACAGAATGTGGGGCAACCTTTCCCAAGTGGGCTGGGCAATGTTCTGCCTGCAACACTTGGAATACGCTTATTGAAACGCTGGTCGAGGCAGGCGTAAAGGATACTGGACGTGCTGGCTGGGCCGGTGATCAAGCCGAATTAAAAACCTTGGCAGAGGTCAGCGTGGAGAAAATTCCACGTTTTTCTACTCAGTCCAGTGAGTTAGACCGTGTGCTAGGCGGTGGCTTAGTGGATGGCTCGGTGGTACTGCTGGGCGGTGACCCCGGAATAGGTAAGTCAACCATCCTACTACAAACCCTGTGTGCCATGGCGCAGCATATTCCAGCGCTGTATGTGACCGGTGAAGAGTCGCAACAACAAGTAGCGATGCGTGCACGACGTTTAGAGTTGCCGCAAGACAAGCTTAAGGTGATGACGGAAACCTGCATTGAGTCTATTTTGCGGGTGGCACGCCGTGAAAAACCACGGGTGATGGTGATTGACTCCATTCAAACGATTTTTACCGAGCAGCTGCAGTCGGCACCCGGCGGCGTTGCCCAAGTACGCGAAAGTGCTGCTTTATTGGTGCGTTATGCCAAGCAAAGTGGTACGGCCATTTTTCTGGTCGGCCATGTCACCAAAGAAGGCTCCTTAGCAGGACCCCGGGTGCTTGAGCATATGGTGGATACGGTCTTGTACTTTGAGGGCGAGTCGGATGGTCGCCTGCGCATGCTGCGTGCGGTGAAAAACCGTTTTGGGGCGGTCAATGAGTTGGGCGTATTCGGTATGACCGATCGCGGCTTGAAGGAAGTCTCTAATCCGTCCGCGATCTTTTTAAACCGTGCCCAAGAAGCCGTCTCCGGTAGTGTGGTCATGGCCACTTGGGAAGGCTCGAGGCCCATGCTGATTGAAGTGCAGGCATTGGTGGATACCAGTCACTTAGGTAACCCGCGGCGGGTTACTCTTGGCCTTGATCAGAATCGTTTAGCCATGTTGTTGGCCGTATTGCACCGCCATGGTGGTATACCCACCCATGATCAAGATGTATTTCTCAATGTGGTCGGTGGCGTTAAGGTGTTGGAAACTGCATCGGATCTAGCTTTGATGGCAGCTATTATTTCTAGCCTGCGTAACCGTCCATTGGAACATGGCTTGTTAGTGTTTGGTGAAATTGGTTTATCGGGAGAAATTCGCCCGGTTCCCAGCGGTCAAGAGCGTCTTAAAGAAGCAGCTAAGCATGGCTTTAAACGTGCCATTGTGCCTAAAGCTAATGCGCCACGGGAGGCGTTAAAAGGCTTAGAGGTTATTGCGGTGACTCGCTTGGAAGAAGCGCTGGATGCGTTATTTGATGGGTGAGTTGACTGCGTAGTTAGCAGTATAATGCTGGATTGTCTGTTCGAAACAGAGGTGAAGCGCTACAATGCGCCACTTATAAAAGCCTAGGAGTTGTTCTGGTGTCTGTCGTTTTTGTCGCTGCCTCCAAATTACCCACTGCATTTGCTGAGTTTACAATGCATGGTTTCTTTGATGAAGAAACTGGAAAAGAGCATCTTGCCTTAACTTTAGGGGATGTTGCTGATGGTGAGCCGGTGTTGGCTCGTCTGCATTCAGAGTGTTTAACCGGTGATGCACTGTTCAGTTTGCGTTGTGATTGTGGAGCTCAACTTGAGGCCGCTTTGCGTGCAATAGCTAAGCAAGGGCGGGGTGTTTTACTGTACTTGCGTCAAGAAGGCCGAGGTATCGGCTTATTGAATAAGATTCGTGCTTACAGTTTACAAGATCAGGGTGCGGATACAGTTGAAGCCAATGAGCAATTGGGCTTTGCTGCTGATTTACGTGATTACTCTATTTGCCAGCCGATGTTTGACCATCTAGGGGTGAACTGCTTGCAATTAATGACCAATAACCCGCGTAAGGTGAAAGCCATGCAAGGGTTTGGCATTGATGTGAAGCGTCGTGTGTCCTTGCAAGTGGGTGAAAATACCTACAATAAACTTTACCTTGAAACTAAAGCAGGCAAGTTAGGTCATTTATTAGGCCGTGAGCATCAGGCAGAGCACGAGTCGTGAATCCTGTTGAAGCACGTCGAATTTTACGCATGTTGTGGTGGCTGCAGCTGATTGTCGGCTTGCTGCCCGTTACTTTATTTCCGCGCAACACTTTTAGCCTAGAGTTGCCAACCGAGCACACATCGCTAATTTTCTTTGTGCTGGCATTGTGTTTGCTGTTTTTCAACATCAAGCCCTTTGCGCGTTTTAAACACGGGGTGATTGCTGTGGGCAAGGCGCGCGCCACCGACCAAGAGTCAGACGCTTGGCAGCAGTTAATGCATGCCCGTTTGCGTGCGTTATGGATAGCCTGTCTGCCGGCTTGGGCGGCTGCCATAGCTAAAGTGTTTGGCTTGGAAATGCCTATTGTGGTGTTGTTAACTGTGGCAACCCCAGCTTTATTTTGGCTATACCGTACACCACGACAGCTTTCATGAGTAACTGGCGCAGGGTGGTATTGAGCGGGTTAATGCTCTTGGTGACCTTGAGCCAACCGCTATTGGCCGCTGAACGGGTGATCAGTTTAGCGCCCTCACTGACGGAAATGATGCTTGATTTGCACTCAGCAGATAAGCTTGTAGGGCTGTTAGATGGCGGTCCGCGGCCGGAGGGTCTGGATGATGTGCCTTCTGTGGGTGACTTTGCTCAGTTTGAAATGGAAACCCTGCTGAGTTTGCAGCCTGATTTAATTTTGTATTGGCCCGGCAGTATCAGTGCAATTCAACTCACTCAGTTACGGCAGCTCGATGTGCCAATCTTTACCGCTCGGGCAACAACTATGGATGAGCTTGCTCTGCAGTTTGCCGAGCTTGGTGAGTTGCTCGGCGTAGCAGAGCATGGTGCTGAGTTAACTGCGCAATCACAACAGAAACTGCTGCAGATGCGTGCCCGTTATCAGCGAGAAGTGCCGTTGCGAGTTTTTTATCAAGTTTGGGATTCACCTATGTACACTTTAGGTGGTGAACAAATCATCACGGATGCTTTACAGGTGTGCGGTGCGCAAAATATTTATGCTGACTTGAAGCTGGCAGCGCCGCAGGTGAGCATTGAGTCGGTGCTGGTGCGCGACCCTGATGTCATTTTGTTGGGCAGTGAACGCCTCGCGCAAATGTGGCAAGCCTGGCCTGTATTACGAGCAGTGCAGCGTCAGCAGGTTTTAGAAGTGCCTGACCATGGTTTAGAGCGGCCCAGCTTGCAGATGTTTGCAGCTCTTGAGTTGTTATGTGAGCATTTAGCCGACTTTCAATAGCAGCCTAGCTAGAAACCTTATTATTTACAGTGAAAACAGTATGACTTTTAACTACAGCGCGCGCAGTCGTGCGATTGAGCCTTTTCATGTCATGGCATTGTTGCAGCGTGCTAACGAGCTGGAAGCTGCCGGTCACGATGTTATTCATTTAGAGATTGGTGAACCCGACTTTAGTACTGCTGAACCCATAGTGGAGGCCGGTCAAGCAGCCTTAGCAGCTGGCCATACTCGCTACACCGCAGCCCGTGGTCTGCCTGCTTTGCGTGAAGCTATTGCTGGGTATTACAGCAGCCATTATGGCTTGGATATCAACCCCGAGCGAATCATGATCACTCCAGGTGGCTCAGGTGCTTTGCTGTTGACCAGTGCGTTACTGGTGGATCCAGGCAAGCATTGGTTGTTGGCTGATCCGGGCTACCCTTGCAATCGTCATTTTTTGCGTTTAGTGGAAGGCGGCGCGCAATTGGTGCCCGTGGGTCCTGACGAAAAATATCAGTTAACTGCTGATTTAATCGAGCGCCACTGGGATCAAGACAGTGTTGGTGCATTATTGGCTTCACCGGCCAACCCCACAGGTACCGTGTTGAACCGTGAAGAACTGGCGCAAGTCGCCGCTGCTTTGCGTGAGCGAGGTGGGCACATGGTGGTGGATGAAATTTACCATGGCTTAACCTACGGTATGGACGCGCCCAGTATTTTAGAAGTGGATAACGATGCCTTTGTGTTAAACAGTTTTTCTAAATACTTTGGCATGACCGGCTGGCGCTTGGGTTGGCTGGTGGCTCCAGAGGCAGCAGTGCCTGAGCTGGAAAAACTGGCGCAAAATATTTATATCAGTGCGCCCACCTTATCCCAACATGCCGCGCTGGCTTGCTTTGAGCCCAGCACGCTCACAATTCTAGAAGAACGCCGAGCAGAATTTGCCGCGCGCCGTGACTACTTATTACCGGCTTTACGGGAACTGGGCTTTAAAATTGAAGTCGAGCCTGAAGGCGCTTTTTATCTATACGCAGATATCTCAGGTTTCGGTGGCGATGCCTTTGATTTCTGTCGGCATTTCTTAGAAACCGAGCAAGTTGCTTTCACCCCAGGTATTGATTTTGGTCGCTCGCGGGCCCATCAGCATGTGCGTTTTGCCTATACGCAAAGTGTGCCCCGCTTAGAGCAGGCGGTCGAGCGCATCGCGCGCGGTTTAAAAACTTGGGAGGCATTAGATGCTGTTTGAGCCGGTCTTAGAAGAAGGGCGCTTGATCAAGCGCTATAAACGTTTTTTGGCCGATATTGAGTGCGCCGATGGTAGTCTGGTCACGGCCCACTGCGCCAATACGGGTTCGATGAAAAACTGTATGGCAGAGGGTGCGCGGGTCTGGTTCAGTCGCAACGATGACCCCAAGCGTAAGTTAAAAGCCACTTGGGAGCTGGTGGAAACTCCCCATGGACGGGTGGCCTGTATCAACACAGGACGCGCCAATCGGCTGGTGGAAGAAGCCTTGCAGGCAGGCGTTATCAGCGAGCTGGCAGGCTTTAGTGAATTACGCCGCGAAGTGCGCTTTGGTGAGGAAAACAGCCGTGCTGACTTCTGCTTGATGTTTGCTGAGCAGCCGGTGATTGTTGAAGTGAAAAGTGTCACCTTGGGTTTTGCTGATACTGATGTAGCAGCCTTCCCTGATGCGGTCACAGCACGTGGAACTAAGCATCTGCGTGAGTTAACCGCGTTGGCGAACAGTGGCCAGCGCGCAGTGTTAATTTACTGCGTTAATCTAAGTGGCATTACGGCAGTGCGTGCCGCTGCAGAGATTGATCCTGATTATGCAGCCGCACTCGCCGAAGCCAAAGCTGCAGGGGTTGAGGTGCTGGCGTACGGTACCACCATCACCGCTGAGAGCATTGCGGTAACCCATCCTTTAACAGTTAAAGGGTGAGTTTCGCCCTTTCGGGTAAAGGACGCTGATGCGACAGCCGGCAAGCACAGCGCTACAGTTGTTGCTTGCATGGCTCGCCGAGTTCTTGTTCAGCGCCGCCTAAGTCCACTGGCCACTGGCAATTCTGTCCAGAGTGCCTGTTAGCGAAAGCTTACAGTTAGTCAATTCGTATAATACTCGCAATTAACTGACTCAAGTCATTGCCTATTGAGCCTGATCGGTCAATGATGGTTGAACAAATCGCTTTATTATTAAAGTGATGCAGCTGTAAAACCTGTCTGCTTTGGACGGAGTTTAAGTGAGGAGTCAATCATGACCATGCCTAATGAAATGCAAGCCGTAGTTTATGGCGGCGCAGGGGTTAAAACCTTAAAAACTGTACCAACCCCGAAGATTCTGCAACCCACAGACGCCATTGTGAAAATTGTTAAAACCACAATTTGCGGAACGGACCTACACATTCTGCAAGGTGATGTGCCAGCGGTGACGCCAGGGCGCATTCTCGGCCATGAAGGCGTTGGCATCGTTGAAGAGGTGGGTAGCGCGGTGACCCGCTTTAAAAAAGGCGATCGGGTGATTATTTCTTGTGTCAGTGCCTGTGGTAAATGTGATTACTGTAAAAAACAACTGTATTCCCATTGTGAGGATGGCGGTTGGATTCTCGGCCACTTGATCGATGGCACCCAAGCTGAATATGTACGCACACCGCATGCTGATAATAGCTTGCACCATGTCCCAGAAGGCTCTGATGAAGAAGCGCTGGTGATGCTCAGTGATATTTTGCCCACAGGTTTTGAAATTGGTGTGCTCTACGGTGCGGTTCAGCCCGGCGATACAGTCGCGATTATCGGTGCAGGACCGATTGGCATGGCGGCGTTATTAACCGCACAGTTTTTCTCGCCGGCGCGCTTAATTATGGTTGACATTGATGACTCACGCTTAGCCATGGCGAAAACCTTTGGCGCTACGGATGTGATTAACAGCGCGACCAGTGATGCTGCGGCTGAACTGATGGCGATGACTAAAGATGGCGTTGATGTGGTGATTGAAGCGGTGGGTATTGCGGCAACCTTTGATATCTGCCAAGCGGTGGTGCGCCCAGGCGGCAATATCGCCAACGTTGGTGTACACGGCTCCAGTGTGGATCTGCAGCTGCAAGACCTGTGGATTAAAAACATCACCCTGACTACGGGTTTGGTGAACACCAACACCACAGCGATGTTGTTGAAAAACGTCGAGTCCGGCAAGCTCAAACCTGCTGAGATGGTTACCCATCGCTTCCCATTTGCTGACTTTATGCATGCCTATGAGGTGTTTGCTAATGCCGGTAAAGAGAAAGCACTGAAAGTAATTATTGATAACAGTTAATTGATATTGGCTGTAAAAACCCGAAAAGCCTTCTTGGAAATACCCAAGAAGGCTTTTATTTCTTATATTTAGCTGATTAGACTTGCCAAAAGGGAAATTGATGTCTATTATACGCAGCTCTTCAAGAGGAAAAGGGTGATTAGCTCAGCTGGGAGAGCATCTGCCTTACAAGCAGAGGGTCGGCGGTTCGATCCCGTCATCACCCACCACTCTTGAATTGATCCGCAGTGGTAGTTCAGTTGGTTAGAATACCGGCCTGTCACGCCGGGGGTCGCGGGTTCGAGTCCCGTCCACTGCGCCATATTACGAAAACCCGTTAAGTTGCTAAGACTTAACGGGTTTTTTCGTTCCTGCCTGGGTGTTGAAAACACATGTAGCTAGGACTGTGCGTTCTGGCGTACGCATGTGCTGATTTAATTCAACGGCAGTTTCACTGCTTATGAGCCGTTATCGCAGAGCTGCTAAGTTACCGTTAAAGCAAAGGAACGCCAGACCACTTCATCAAGTCGAGCAGGGTGTAATTATTTTACCAACCACCCACCATCGACAGGCACGATGGCACCATGCATAAATGATGAATCATCGCTGGCTAGGAACAGGGCCACATTAGCGATTTCTTCGGGCTGCCCATATCGTCCTGCAGGTACGGAATTGACCGAGCTCATGACCTCAGCGGCCTCTTCCGCGAATATATCCTTGGTCATGCCAGTTTCCACTGCACCTGGCGCAATGGCGTTGGCTCTGATGCCTTTTTGGCCGTAATCAAAAGAAAGTTGCTTGGTATAGCCTGCTATTGCATGTTTGGCTGCAGTATAAGCCGCACCACCACCGCCAGCTACAAACGAAGCGATAGAACCGATATTAACAATCACGCCTTTTTCTTTTTTTAACATATGGGGTAGAACCGCGTTGGTCATATGGTAAACCCCTTTAAGGTTAATACCCATGATTCGATCCCACAGTTCTTCTGTGGTATCCAGGGTTGGCTTGTAGTCATCCAATATGCCAGCGGTGTTGCTTAAAATATCGATCTGCCCATATTTCTCTATAGCGTTTTTTACACCTTCTTCAACACTGTTTTTATTTGACACATCAATTTTGATGGCATAAGCGTCTCCGCCTGCTGACTTTATTTCTTCAGCGGTTTGTTCTACGCCCTTTAGATTGACATCCGCTGCAATGACTTTTGCTCCTTCTTTAGCGAACAGTATAGCTTGGGCTTTACCCATGCCAGAGCCTGCGCCAGTGATTAAAGCAACTTTGTTTTGTAACTTACTCATATAAATAGCCTCATTTTCATTTTGCCAGTGCCTATGATTTGCAGTCGTCGTTTTGCAGGGCTGAGTCCCTCTAAGTCTTTGACTGTAATGACTTAAACAGCGTAATAGCATATCGCTTCTATTCGCACGGCAGAGAATAGAGCATGAAAACCCGATCAGTAACTCTACTCAAATGTAGCACCTTCGCCTCGCTTTATCGGTTTTGCGCGAAAGACCCCGTACTTTTAGTGCGGGGATGGATAGCGCGGGAAGCGCAGCTTCCCCTTGGGTTTAATGTGTAGCACTAGTATTATATACAGTATGAATAAGCAGACCAAAACATTAAAAGTCCGGGTGTGAGACAGGCATTGTGCCCTGCTCAATCAAAGCATAGCTCAAAGAGCTAGTTAAAAAACTATGACTACTCAATTAGAGCTGTAATAAGGGGTTAAATGAGCTTGGTGGGCGATGGTCATAATTAATTATCATACATAACCAGCCTAAAGTAACCAGGTTCCCGTTTGGTCTTAATTGTAAAACGGCTTTTTGCGACCATGGAGGGCAGAGGTCATGGCATCTGCCCCTAGGGACCATTTAAAAATGACCTCTGCTTTTTAGAGGTCTGCAAAGGGTCTCAATTTAGAAAAAGTCAGCGGCTGTAATAGGCTGATTTTAAAGGGAAATGGCGCACCCGACAGGAGTCGAACCTGTGGCCTTTCCCTTCGGAGGGGAACACTCTATCCAACTGAGCTACGGGTGCGTGGCGCGCATTATACACAAAATGAACTCTGCTGTAAGCATTGATTTTAGCAATGGCACCATCCCTCAAAGACAAGGAGTGTGGGTATGAATCTCGTCTAGTGTGCCGCTTAAGAACTTTCTAGGCCCACTATTTAGTGGTTGGTTGTTACATAAGTACAGTTGTATTAGTAAGTACGCCAATTTAACTTGTCATGCGAGTTTAACCACCTCACCAATAACAATCAGCGCTGGATATATGGCCTGTTGGGTCATGTCCGCCAAGTTATTTAACCTGTCCACTTGCACTTGTTGTTGGGGCAGTGTGCCTTGGCTAATAATGGCCACCGGTGTATTGGGCGCTTTACCTTATTCAATAAGCTGCTTAGTGATTTCAGTGGTTTTGATGCTGCTCATATAAATGACCAAGGTTTTTGCCGTGCACGGAGGTCAGGCAGGGCCAGTCAATTTCATCACCTTCTGTGCGGCAATGTCCGGTAATCAGCAGGCCGCTTGGGCGTAATGGCGATGGGATACTGGCATAGGCGGTTGCGCCAACGCTGCAGTAATGCCCGACACAATCGAATAGAAGGCAGCTGCGTTTTGCAGGACTTCCAGCTCTTCCGCACCACGACTAAAGACAAAGGGGTCGCCGCTCTTAAGACGTACCACACGCAAGCCTGGCTTCACGTAATCCAACAGCAATTGATTGGTCTGCTCTTGGGCAACACTGTGGCCATTAGCGCGCTTACCCACCGGGTATTAAAAGACGACATTAAACCCATACATCAATGGTTGCATCGCTTAGGTTTAGACTCCATTGCCACTGCGGGGTAATTGCGGCCTAAGCAACCAGCAATGTGTGGCTTGTTTAGCGTGGGTCAAGGCGGTAATCCTTTAGGGTTACTGCCTTGTTTTGTCTCCCCTGCAAAATGATTGCTCGCTTAAAAGCAATGTTACATCGCACTGTTGTCGTTGCTATTGCCGAGCTATAGAGCTGGAAAGTGAGGCTGCAGATTCGACCTCTGTCGGATGCGGTAATTTAAAACTACACTTGTACCAGCCTTTCGCACCGTGCTTAATTACCCTTCAAGCGTAGCGTTAACTTTTCAAACTCTTTCTGAATCTCTTTATTTTCAAACACATGCACTTCAGGCATTTGCATGGAAATCAGCTGTTCGAAAATAGTGCTGCCTTTACGGATCATTCCCACCACCGCGGAGCTCACGGTGACAGTGTTGTAGGTATTGTTAGCGATTTTTTGCTCATGGGTTGAGACCTTCAAGGCTGCTTTAACTTTATTTTTTTGGTTGTTAAGCACTTGGCTATACAGATCGATAACCTCAATAACTTTTTGGTTGGAACGCAGGTTGCTTTGCAGGGTGGCTGTGTCACCGCCAGCGCGAGCTAAGCTGCGAGCTTCGTTGATATTGTCCAGTGCGGTTTGCCGATAGTTTTGTAGCTGCGGTAGATATTTTTCATCAATATCGGTGATAAAGTTTTGCTGCATGTGAACGGTTATCTCGTGGAGGATCACCACCATGCCGTAGTATTTACGAGCGTAGTCTAAGTCCTCACCGGACGCATGGGTTAGTTTGGCAAGTTTTTCGGTCATGTCTTTAATGGCATTAAAAACGACGCTCATTTCCATCACGCTATCGCCGGTGATGGAGGATAAGAGAGCGTGCAGCTGATCTTGATTGAGGTCCATGCCGATAGCAGATAAAGCGCTGCTCATTTCAGCAAGAATGTCTTCTTTGCTCTCCTCATAGCCAGCCAGGTTGTTCTCTGCAATGGCAATTAACTTGTCGTAATCACCCTTAGAAACAGCCACCCAGCTTTTCATGGTTTCCCCTGGTAGAAGTTTACTGCGGGTGCTTTGTTCTTCGCGGACGGCGAGCACCCGGGCAGCTTTGTATTCGCTGATTTTGCTATTTTCAGCGGCCACTCGCTGCTCTAGCGCACGGTAGGTTTCACGTAGCTCGCTAATTTTTCCAGACTCCAACATGCCAATGGCTCGACTTACTAATTTGTCGAGATCGGAGCGTGCACTTTTCTTATCGCGAGTCAGCCACTTGGAATCTTCTAGGGTGGGAATTTCATCATGAATCAGTAATGCATCGCTTAAGGTGTTCATGACTTTATTGGCATTAAATTGCAGCACGTCACTGCGTGACATGCTGTCAGCAAAAGCGATTGGGCTCAGGGCCAGGGTACAGATTAACAATAGGGCCGGTACGTTGCGGGATAAAAATAAAGTCATGATGAGTTATTCTCGTGAAAAATTGCGTAATTCAGCAAGTATGCAGACTTGCAGGGCTAAATGTAAGCGTTCAGCCCGTTGCCGTGCAAAGATTTGCGCTGTGCATAGCAGTGCCCTAGAGTTTAATCCCATGGCTACATAATTGCTCAAGATGACCTTGCGTTTCAGATCATCAATGCCAGCAACTGTGTCTGGCGGAGCCTGCCAAGCCATTGCCACCTTAATGACTCAAACCCCGTGTATCTGGCTACTGGATGAGCCAACGAACCGTCTGGACTTGCACCATCAAGTCAAAGTCATGGCTGTACTTAAAGAGCAGGCGGTCGCCAACAAAACGGTCTTCATGTGCCTAGATGATCTCAATTTAGCCGCACGCTGGTGCAGCCATGTGTTACTGCTCTGTAGTAATGATGATGACCTTACACGGGCTGGCCGAGTAGCCGGATGGCTCAGACGGATTGCAAGGGGACGTGGGTAGCAGCGCTGGGTTGGTATAAATACCGTAGCGGCTTGGTTAGACTATCAACAGCACCGCTTAGCTCAGATAGATCGGCTGGCGGATCACATTGAGCAGTATTTAGATAGCAACTGGCTGCTTGAGCTATTGGGGCTGAAAATCGCCAATATTGTTTCTCGAGCAACTCAATCTAAGGCAAGCAAACAACCATGACTGACCCTAATCGCCCATTCACTGCGGAAGAGCGGGCTGGCCTCTACCGCGCCATTTATGAGCGCCGCGATGTGCGTTCCCAGTTCCTACCTGACCCCATTCCACAAAGGGTGTTGGCGCGTCTGCTAAAAGCTGCCCATCACGCGCCCTCGGTGGGTTTTATGCAGCCATGGGACTTTATCCTGATCGACAGTCTTGAGCTGCGTCAGCAGGTGCTGGACAACTTCAATGCAGAAAACGCCAAAGCTGCAGACAACTACAGTGGCGAACGGCAGCACACTTACCGCAGTTTAAAACTGCAGGGCATCGTCGAAAGCCCGCTAAATTTGTGCATCACCTGCGATCGCAGCCGCGGTGGCAAGCATGTGTTAGGGCGTAATTCCATTGTCGAGATGGACCTGTTCAGCACCTGTTTGGCAGTGCAAAACCTATGGTTGGCAGCCCGAGCGGAAGGTATTGGTGTGGGCTGGGTCAGTATCCTTGATCAAGACACCTTGGCCGATACTCTCAACCTGCCGGATCACGTTTACCCGCTGGCGTATTTGTGCTTGGGTTATGTCAGTGAGTTTCTCGATGAACCTGAGCTGCAAAGCGCAGGTTGGCGTTCACGGCTAGCGTTGGACGAGTTGGTGCACTTGAATGGTTGGGGCGCTGGGTTGGACGATAAAGCATTACTGAAAGAGCTGAAAAAGTAAGCGACGGTTATTTAGCGGCCTTGTATGTAGCACTGTTAGCGGCCTGGGCTTAGTGGAACAGTTTAAGCTGTCATCATACTGTCATTTTCAAAGGGTGTAATACCCATGACATATATTTGAGTTAACGGCAGGATGAGTCCATGACTGGTAAAACTGTACTTATTGTTGATGATGAAGCGCCGATTCGGGAGATGCTGAGCGTGGCTTTACAAATGGCCGGTTATCAGTGTCTAGAGGCAGCTAATGCGCAAACAGCCCATGAGCTTATTGTTGATCATCAACCCGATATTATTTTGCTGGACTGGATGATGCCGGAGGTGAGCGGTATTGAGTTAGCTCGTCGTTTAAAGCGCGAGCCAACCACTGCAGAGATTCCGATTATTATGCTCACCGCCCGTGGTGAGGAAGATAATAAAATCCAAGGATTGGAGGCCGGTGCTGATGATTACATGACTAAGCCTTTTTCGCCCCGAGAGCTGATTGCCCGCTTAAAAGCTGTGTTGCGCCGTACCGCGACTGCCGGCATTGATGAGGCAATTGAGGTACAAGGTTTACGCTTAGACCCTGTCAGTCAAAGGGTGAGCTCTAACGGCACGCCTTTAGAAATGGGACCAACTGAGTTTCGTCTATTGCAGTTTTTCATGGCTCACCCTGAGCGCGCTTATACCCGTGGCCAGCTGCTGGATCAGGTGTGGGGCGGTAATGTGTATGTGGAAGAGCGCACCGTTGATGTGCATATTCGCCGTTTACGGCTGACGTTAGGCGAAAAACACCGCCATTTGGTGCAAACTGTGCGCGGTACGGGCTATCGATTCTCAACTAAGGTGTAAACAGTCCATGGTCTGCGGTGATTCATGAAACGCTTAGTACGCAAAGAAATACTGCGTCTGATGGGTTTGGCGTTATTGGGCGCTTTATTGGGTTGGTACTGGGATAAACCAGTACTCGGTGCGGCAATCGTGCTCGTTGTGTTGTTTGCTCAACATATTTGGCAATTACAGCGTTTAGTGCGTTGGTTGCAGCAGCCTGATGAGGTTCCCCCTGAAGCGAATAAACTCTGGGGAGAAGTGTTTGATGGGATTTATCATTACCAGCGTCGTCAAAAAGCAGATCAACAACAGCTGACTGCATTGCTTGAGCGTATTCAAGAGTCAAGTCAAGCGCTGCGCGATGGTGTAGTGATGATTGATCATCAAGGTGATTTAGAGTGGTGGAACCGAGCTGCAGAAAAGATGTTGGGATTATCGCCCGACAGTGACCGTGGGCAGCCGATTACCCATTTACTAAGAAATCCACGTTTTGTTGATTATTATGAACGTCAGCAGTATCTCGATCCATTAGTTTTACCATCGCATATCACTGAGGATCGAATGCTGGAGTATCAGATTACTTTGTTTGGTAAAAATGAATGTTTATTGCTGGTGCGAGACTGCACAAAGATGCAACGTTTAGAGCGCATGCGGCAAGATTTTGTGGCTAACGTTTCCCATGAGTTGCGCACCCCTTTAACAGTGCTTTCAGGTTATTTAGAAACCTTCAGTGATCATGCAGAGCAATTACCAGCGCAATGGCAGCGTGGCTTAACCTTAATGACCGAGCAAGCGGTACGCATGGAACATTTGGTGACAGAGCTATTAACCCTTTCGCGTCTTGAAACCAGTGATTTTAAAGCGGAAGCAACACCCATTAATGTGCTTGAGTTGTTAACGGTGATTCGTCAGGACGCGTTGCTTTTGTCTGATAATCAGCACCATATTTATTTAAATATGGATCAGCAGTTGTTTTTGCAAGGCAGCATTAATGAGCTGCGCAGTGCATTTTCGAACTTGTTGTTTAACGCGGTAAAGTACACGCCAGCAGGCAGTACAATTACTGTGCATTGGTATCGAGATCAAGTGGGTGCTTATTTACAGGTGAAAGATAATGGGCCTGGCATCGATAGTAAGCACTTAGGTTTTCTCACTCAGCGTTTTTATCGTGTAGATGACAGTCGCTCCAGCCAGACCGGCGGCACAGGTTTAGGTTTGGCGATTGTTAAGCATGTTATGTTACGCCACCAAGGCCATTTAGAAATAACCAGTAGCGCAGGGCAAGGCAGTTGCTTTACCTGTCACTTCCCGCTTGCGCTCACCTTATAAGCGCTCTTCTATGCAATAAAAAGTCGCTTAAGGGAAGGGTGATCCTCTTAAGCGACTTTATTTGTTTTTTTATTTTTTAGCCTATCAGCTACTCTGTGGATTGCGCCTTAGACTTACGTATAGCGAGGGCTTCTTCAATATGTTCCAGCTCCGCATAGCGTACGTCGTGCCCTTCTACGAGGTAGATAACATACTCAGCTAAGTTACTGGCATGATCACCGATTCGTTCGAGGGAGCGTAGCACCCACATAATACTCATGACTTGTGAGATGGAGCGCGGATCTTCCATCATAAAGGTGACTAGCGCGCGGGTAGCAGAGCGGTATTCTAGATCAACGTTTTCGTCTTCACGTAACACATCTAAGGCTTTGGCGCTGTCAAAGCGGGCAAAGGCATTCAGCGCATCTTGCACCATTTGCCGCACATGGTTACCCAAATGGCGCACTTCAATATAGCCGCGTGGCGAAGCACCTTCTTCTGCCAAGTTTAACGTGGCGCGGGCCACTTTACTGGCTTCGTCACCGATGCGCTCTAAGTCGGCGGTGGCACGAATCACTGCCAGTACCAAGCGTAA
>DASROA010000069.1:0-3871 GCA_035647115.1 Thiopseudomonas sp.
TAATATTGTAGCGCTACACCTCTATTATCGATAATTTAAATCACGTCTATTGTGTGTAATACACCGCCAACCAAACTGTTTCCGTGTCCGGTTGGGTCCAGGCCACTCTGTGCCGTGTATGTGCGGGGATATTAATATGACTGCCCGCCTCTAGATGCACAATGCTGTGATCGGCAAACTCAAGCTTAGCTTGGCCTTTTAACACCATCACCCACTCGTGCTCTTCTTGATCGTACCATTGGTTATCTGCTGTGCTGTGGCCCTTAGAGATAATCCGTTCAATGCGTAGATTCTCGCCAGTAACTATATTTTCAAACAACTCTTCGCTTATTTGTTCAGGAATAAGCTCAAAAATATTTTTAACTGCTATTTTCATGCTGGACTCTCTCTATTGTGAGGGTTTTGTTTATAGCTGACTTAACTTCGAATAAACCGCTTACTGCCCAGTTTAAAGCAAGATCGCAGCGCCAGCGTTCCCACTGCCCTGATTACTTCGAAATCCATGCAAAAGTTTAATTTAATTGTGTCACCCCTTGATGTATGATGGTTTAAATAAACAGGTGAAAGGATGGGGTCTAGCTCGTGGATAATATTTTTCTTAAGCAGCATTACAATGAGCTTCTTGATCAGCTGAATACACTGCAGCAGTTACTGCATGCTAGCGCGCCGCAACAGGCGGTAGTTGCGCAGATTCCGCCACTCACTAAGGCGCAAGAGCATGAGCCTATACCTACTATTATCCCCAGTATTTATAGTGGGCAAGCGGCGTTAAAGGCAGCCACCCAGGCTTATAAAGACCTGTATATTGTTGCGGGACTGTCGCAAAAAAGTGCCCGGCGCATGCCTGGGGCGATTTACTTTAATACCCAGCACACACCCCATGCGGCACAAATAGCTGAATGTGTAACGGCCATTAACACTGCCAAGCTGGCCATTAAAGATTATGTGGTGAGCAACTTTAAAACCGCCAATGCACGCTTTGAAATCCTTAAACAGGCCTGCCCCGGGGTGATGACGGTGCATCTGTATCGGTTGATTCGTTGCTACTATCAGGACGATTTAAAATCAGTGCGCTTTAACTGGTCGCAACAGCAGGCACTGGTCTATCCCGATAAAAACAAACTCATAAAACGCATCAGTACCGCACTGCAACACTCCACCAGCGCTGACTACAGCGCCAGCCTATCCCAGCTGTTAAATAACATTAGCGCTGCGCCACAGGGCTCAATTCGTATTCGGCGGCAGGTTAAGGTGCAGCCAGTGGCCAATATCACCCGCTACTCAGGTTCCGCAGGCCCTGTTACGGCCCCTTTACCGATTATTATTCTGCAAGACTCAGCGCCAGCCATTCGCATTATTGGAGAGTTTAATGCAGACACTGCCGCACAGCGTAAAACCCGTTCCGACAAGCTGGAGACACAGCTTTTAGGCTATTTTCAAGGTGAAACCATTGAGCAAGTGACTCAATAAAAGCGTCCTAAAAAACAGTTAAGCATGTCAAACCTACTGAAAGTAAGCATCAAGGACGTAGTCACCTTTTTGGACTAATAAAATTAATCACCAGTCGATCCAGCCAGCCCCATAGGCGTTGACGAATGCGCTCTATTAATGGCCGCTCTTGCCAAGATTGCTCGGTGATTTCGATGCTTTCTTTAAAGTCATTGAGCATGCTGTTGTGCACTTGTTTAAGCAAGTCAGCATCACGGGCCTCTAAGTTGTTTTCCAAGTTAAAACGCAGGTTCCAGTGATCATAATTACAAGAGCCGATACTCACCCAGCTGTCGACCAAGGCGATTTTCAAATGCAAAAAGCGTGGTTGATACTCATAAATCCGCACCCCTTTACGGAGCAATGAAGGGTAATAACGTTGCCCTGCCCAACGCACTGGCGGTAAGTCAGTGTGTCGCCCAGTAAGTAATAAGCGTACATCGAGGCCACGCACTGCAGCTTTACGTAAAGCACGGCGAATGGCCCATGTGGGTAAAAAATAAGGGGTGGCTAACCACACGGTTTGATGTGCACCCTGAATGGTGCGCAGTAAAGACTTTTGAATATCACGGTGCTGGGTTGAGGCAGCATAGGCCAGGCGCGCTTTACCCAGGTTAGTCACCGGTAACCGTGGCATTGAGTGGTTAGGTGCTTGTTTAGGGCTGTTATTTTGCTGCCAAAAGAAGCGGTGAATGCAACTGCCCCACTGATAATCAAATAAACTTTGCCAATCGGCAACCACAGGGCCTTTAACCCGCACCATCACCTCGTGCCATTGGCTTTGCTCAGCATCTGGATCCCAAAACTCATCGGTTAAGCCAGTGCCACCGATATAAGCCACCTGCTGATCAACAAGCAAAAGTTTGCGGTGATCACGATAAAAGTTTTCTAAGCCACGAGTCCAACGCAAGGGGTTGTAAAAACGCAGCTCAATGCCCGCTTCTTGCCAGCGTCGGCGTTGTGCTGTACGAAAGCCACGGCTGCCAAAGCTATCAAATAAACAACGGACCCGTACTCCACGCTGTACCGCTGCAATTAATGCTTCCTCCACGCGATCGGCACTCTTGCCACTGCTCACCAAATACAGCTCAACATCGATTTGTCGCTGTGCAGTTTCAACTCGAGCGAGCCAATCTGTAAAAAAAGCAGGGCCATCAATTAACAACTGAAACTGGTTACCGGCGCGCCAAGGATAAATCAAACCGGCCATAGAGAATTCTCTTCAAGATCGCTGCAGGAAGGGCCTGTGTTGTTTATCAGGCCTCAACTCCCTGCAGAGTTTGACTTTTCAATCAGCAAACTCCGCAGGGCTCAATTTCAATTGTCGAGACAATTAACGCAGGATCTGTGGATCACCTTTTCCGGCTACCGCAGCCGCTTCTTCAATGGTTAGCAAGGCAGTGCGCGGTAAGTCTTGTAAGCGTGCGCACGCTGCCAGTACGTTCGCCCAGCACGCGCGGTTGACAAACTGCATGCCGAATTCATCTAAAGTACCGCCACGGTTACGGTAACCCAGCACATAGCTGCTACGCGCCTCTGGCAAAATCGTCCATAAGTGTCCACGTGCCACTTCTGGACGCATATGGGTTAACAACACCCGCATACGGTAACGGCTGGGGAACAGCTCTTTGATTAACTCATCGCTAGCTAAGCTTTCCAGCTCCCAACGATCACGGGGCGCACGGAAACGACCGGGTTCTTGCAGGTAAACCACACGGTAACCCATACCGGCTTCTTGCAGGCGCTCGGCGGCACGCAGGACTTGTTCGTACTGGTAGCTACCGTTGGCAATTAACAGCAAGGGGTCATTGCCTTCATACTCTTCAACCACAATGGCGCCATCACGGGCCAGTTGCTCGGCTTGTTCAGGACTGAAGTACGCTGGGCGGTCACGTTTAGCCGCCACCACGCAGGAAATTTGTCCGCGGGCGGTATAAATCTGTGGTAGCAGCGCCAGCATACTGTTGTGGTCGGCGGGGAACAGTACGCGGGACACATCATTCATCTCACCCAGTAAGGCTTCACAGAATGTGGTGTCTTGGTGCGACTGTTGGTTCTTACCGTTTTCCCAAGTGTGCGAAGTGGCAACTAACGGCCAACCGAGCCAGCCTGCCGGGCGACCAATTTCTTTTTGCTGGCGGGCATAGATTAAGTTCTGACGCACTGCACCGAGCATTTTCACGCAGAAGGCTTCATAACTGGCCACCAAGTTTAAGCCCCCTTGGTTGGCTAAACAGGCAGAGACCACCGCTTCTTCGTTAAGCACAGTAATGATTTCGCCTTTCACATCTTCGGTGGCATTTTCTGGTTCAGCAACGCGGTGACGTAAGGTTTTTAGAATGCCTGACAGGCGGTTACTGGCCAGTTCATCGGGGTTACCGAC
>DASROA010000070.1:0-6341 GCA_035647115.1 Thiopseudomonas sp.
TACGGATCATTTTCATCGCTATTACTTACGCAGCTCTACACGACGGTTTTGTGACCATGCGTTTTCGTTCTGGCCCATTGCTACTGGACGCTCTTCACCGTAAGAAACCGGCTCTAACTGCGCAGGTGAAACACCTTGCAGAACCAGGTAACGCTGTACTGCTAAAGCACGACGCTCGCCCAGTGCCATGTTGTACTCACGGGTACCACGCTCATCAGCATGACCTTCGAGAACAACACGCTCGCCGCTACGCTGTAAGTCACCTGCGTGAACATCCAAGGCGCGCATTGCTTCAGGCTTCAGGTCTGAACTATCAAACTCAAAGTAGAACGTGGTGATAGCACGTAAAGCTGCTTCTTCGCTAGTACTATCAAAGCTGCTATCAATTGCGCTGCTATCCACACCGTAACCGGCATTTGGATCCATCGCGCCTTCACCACTTGCATCACCACCTTTAGACGAGCAACCTACGGCCACTGCTAAAGCCAGTGATAAAGCAGCCAGTTTACCGAATTTAAGCATTTGCATTATTTTAAAGCTCCAAAAACCACATTATTAATTGAGTTATAGGTAACCCATCATCAGTATATATAAGGGGACCAAGATGGCTCTCTGACTTCGCCTTGTATGCTAGGTAGTGGGAGCCGAACCCGCCCGTTAATCGATGCAAGTACTAAGACACCCTTGCCCTGCTGCTGGGTAGCATAGATTACCATTGTTCCGTTGGGTGCAACAGTAGGTGACTCATCTAAACTTGTATCAGAAAGTATACGCAGGTTACCACGTTGCAAATCTTGTGCTGCCACCTTAAAGACGCGATAGCCTTCTTGGCGATGAACCATCACTAAAGTCTTCTCATCAGCTGATAATTTTGGGTTGGCATTGTAGTTACCAATAAAGGTCACTCGCTCTGCCGCTCCACCATTGATATTCATTCGATAGATCTGCGGCCGACCGGAACGATCAGAGGTGAAGTAAATGGTTTGTCCATCTTTACCCCAGAAAGGTTCCGTATCAATGGCCGCATGCTGAGTAACGCGGCGTATTTGACGGCTGCCCATCTCCATTACGTAGATTTCCGGGTTGCCATCGCGGGAGAGCACAAAGGCGAGACGCTTACCATCAGGCGACCAAGCCGGTGCACCGTTGAGACCTTCATAGTTGGTCACTTGTTCGCGCTGCCCAGTGTCCATATTCTGCACAAAAATACGCGGACGTTTCTGTTCAAACGACACATAAGCAATGTGCTTGCCATCAGGAGCAAAGGACGGTGACAGAATCGGCTCGCGAGACTGCAACAAAGTGACTGCTCGGGCACCATCATAGTCCGCGCGCTGCAAAGTATAACGGGTGTTGTTCGCTGAAAAACGCTCCGCGGTGACATACAGCAAGCGTGTGGAAAACGCGCCCTTCACCCCAGTTAGTTTTTCATAGGCCTGATCAGCAATATAGTGAGCTAGATCGCGCAGCTGCTCAACAGTCCCCGTTACCGAGCCACTGAGCATCACTTGCTCGGAACTCACACTCAGTACGGCATAATTAACCTTAAGGCGCCCCGCTTCGGGCTGAATATCACCGACTAGCAGGTATTGCGCACCAACCGCACTCCAATCCCGGAAAATCACTTCGCTGGGCATAGCCGGCTGACTGATCATGTGATTGCGGGCAATGGGCTGAAAAGTCCCCGAGTTACGTAAATCATTACCGATCACTTGTGCAATATCCTCAGGCAACATAGCGCCGCCCTGCCAAGCGAAAGGCACCACTGCAATGGGAATGGCTCGATCAGTACCACCGGAGATCAACAAAGGGTCCGCTGCTTGGGCTAAACCCACAAAAAACAGTGCACTGACCAATAACCAACGTTTCAATATATTCACAGACTCAAATCCTCTGGTTTAAATACCGCGCTGCGGCTGCGGTACAGCCTATTAAATGTTTCTGCGGGCAATTGTTGCACCTCGCGGACCCGCCCTACATTACGTACAGCAGCCACCGCGGACGCATCAAACGCCGGATCACCACTGCTACGGCTCACGCTGGCGTTAGTAATGGTGCCGTCAGGCAGCATCTCAATCAATACGGTAACTGCCATACCATTACGTGCAGACGGCGGTCGTACCCACTGTTCACTGACCAAACGGACAATTAAATCATCGATATCGCCGGCCACTTGCGAACCTTGTGTTGCAGCCTTGGTTTGCTGGTACTGAGTTTCAGAAGAAAGCAACTCTGCTAAAGCACCTGCTCTTTGTTCTTCCAGTGCTTTACGTGCAGCTTCTTGGGCCTTACGCTGCCTGGCCGCTTCTTCTGCAACGCGTTGTTTCTTTTCCGCCTCTGCTTTTTGCTTAGCTGCTGCAGCTTCAGCCGCTTTTTTCTTAGCGGCCTCTGCGGCGGCTTTCTGCTTAGCTTCTTGCGCCGCTTTTTGCTTAGCGGCTTCAGCCTGTTTAGCCGCCAGCTCAGCCTTTTGCTTGGCTTGCTCTGCTGCTTTCAACTTGGCAGCTTGCTCTTGCTTAAGTTTTTCAGCGGCTTGTTTTGCCTGCTGCTCTTTTTGCGCCTGCGCTTGCTGCTGTGCTTGTGCGGCGCGCTGCTGAGCTTGTTTTTGAGCCTCAGCGGCACGTCGATCTGCTTCTGCTTTAGCTTGTGCTGCTTTGGCCGCGGCTGCTGCGATGCGCTCCTGCTCTGCTTTTCTTTGCTCTAGACGCTCCACTTCATAATTGGGTGCGGACGTTTTCTCAGCCTCACCAGCAATTTTTTGATTGGTTTGCGCTGTAGCTTGGCTTTGCGATTCCAGCTGGTACAACGTGGCTTTAATCACCGGACGCGAGGGCGGTAACTCTGGGGTGCTGGCAAAACTGACAAACAGCAAGGCAAACAACAGCGCATGCAGCGCCACTGCCCAGACCACCGGCCAAAACAATTTTCCTGAAGAGGATTGCTCTGCTTGTCGCATTAAGGTGCCTCAGTAATTAAGCCAACATCACTGACGCCGGCCTGTTGTAAACCACCCATTGCAGCCATCACGCTACCATAATCAACTGACTTATCGGCACGCACAAACACTTGCACCTTATTACCCTGTGCAGCATTGGCGGCTAAAATTGCCCGCGCCGCATTCACCATCTGCACTAAAGAAACGGCTTCATCCTGCACTGTCTCAGTATCGACTTCAGTGCTGGTGTTCCAATAATAGGTTTTATCCGCCTTAATCGAAATGGTTAACACAATGGCGTTGTTATCTTGTGGTAACACCTCACTGCTGACTTGCGGCAAGTCCACCCGCACCCCTTGATTGAGCATGGGTGCAGTCACCATAAAAATCACCAGCAATACCAACATCACGTCGATATAGGGCACCACGTTCATTTCCGCAACGGGTTTACGACGATTACGAATACGCGCTCTATGCATAGGGCACCTTAATCCTCTGAAGCGTGGACTTTACGGTGCAGGATGGCTTGAAACTCATCTGCAAAAGTATAGTAACGGGCAATTAGAGTCTCACCACGGGCCGCGTATCTGTTGTAAGCAATCACCGCTGGAATCGCTGCAAACAAACCAATTGCCGTGGCAATCAGCGCCTCAGCAATACCCGGCGCCACAGTGGCTAAAGTGGCTTGCTGCACCTGAGCTAGACCACGGAATGAATTCATGATGCCCCATACTGTACCGAACAAACCAATATAAGGGCTGGTTGAGCCCACTGTGGCTAAAAAAGGTAGCCCTTGCTCAAGCTTTTCTTCTTCATGGGAAATTGCCACCCGCATTGAGCGCGCCACACCATCCATAATCGATCCGGGATCAGAGCCAGGACGTTGACTCAAACGGGAAAACTCTTTAAATCCGGCACGAAAAATATGCTCAACACCGGCATCAAGATCGGGCTCAGCATTGACCTGGCGGTACAACTTATTCAGATCCATACCGGACCAAAAACGGTCTTCAAAAATATTTAAACTGTTATGCGCGGCACGTAATAATTTACCCCGTTGAAATATCAACACCCAGGACATTATTGAAGCGCCCACTAAAATCAACATCACCAACTGCACCACTAAACTGGCGTTGACGATTAAGCTCCACATTGACATTTGATCAACGGCATGTGCTCCCACAGCTACTCTCCTGCAAAGTCCTGCACATCGGCATTAAAGGCCGCATATAAGGGTTCGGGAATGCCCCGAGGTTTAAAGGTGTCGGCTCGTACGCAAGCCACAATAAAATGCCCTTCACAGAGCAATTCATCATCACTGACACGACGTACTTGCTGATAAAATTTCAAACTGGCGCGTTTTAATTCCTGTACGACTACGCTCACTGTCAGCTCATCGTCTAGACGAGCTGGTGCGTGATAGCGTGCCTGTGCAGAGTGCACCACAAACAAAAGATTTTCGCTGGCCATTTGTGCTTGTGAAAACCCCAAATGACGCAAGCGCTCGGTACGTGCACGCTCCATGAACTTTAGATAATTCACATAGTAAACGATGCCACCGGCGTCGGTATCCTCGTAATAGACTCGACAAGGAAAACTAAAGCCCGACGCTGTTGTTATTGCGCCCATACTTTAATGCCACCTTAGGTAATTGCCAATCAAAAAACAGGGTATATTTTTACATTTCATCAGAGTCGCTCTGTAACAGTGCTGGGTCTTGTAAGCGCTCAGGCAAATTCAGGCCAAAATGCAAATAAGCGTGCCGTGTGACCACCCGCCCACGGGGCGTGCGCATTATAAAGCCTTGTTGAATCAAATACGGCTCCAACACATCCTCAATGGTGTGCCGCTCTTCGCTGATAGCTGCAGCCAAACTGTCAATCCCCACCGGCCCACCATCAAACTTTTCAATCATCGCTAATAATAAACGGCGATCCTGATGATCAAAACCATGCTCATCCACATCCAGTAAATTGAGCGCCTGATTGGCAATGGCCTGTGTGATCTCGCCGGTGCCACGCACTTGGGCAAAATCACGCACTCGACGCAATAATCGATTGGCTATGCGCGGCGTACCCCGGGCGCGACGAGCAATTTCATAAGCCCCTTCGTGCTCTATGGGCATATTTAAAATACCCCCTGAGCGGGTCACGATAGTGGTTAAATCACTGTGATTATAAAACTCTAAGCGCTGCACAATACCGAAACGATCGCGCAACGGATTAGTTAGCATTCCTGCCCGAGTGGTTGCACCCACTAAAGTAAAAGGAGGTAAGTCTAGTTTAATGGATCGCGCTGCAGGGCCTTCGCCGATCATAATATCCAGCTGAAAATCTTCCATGGCTGGGTATAACACTTCTTCGACGATGGGCGGCAAGCGGTGAATTTCATCAATAAAGAGCACATCACCTTCTTCCAAATTGGTCAGCAGCGCGGCCAAATCTCCGGGACGCTCCAAAACCGGCCCTGAAGTGCTTTTTAAGGACACATTCATTTCTTGGGCAATGATATTGGCCAAAGTGGTTTTACCCAAACCCGGCGGACCAAAAATTAAAGTATGGTCGAGCGCTTCTGCACGGTTACGCGCAGCTTCAATAAACAAAGTCATCTGCTCACGAACACTGGGCTGGCCAATGTATTCGGCCAAATTCAGCGGACGAATGGCGCGGTCAATATGCTCTTCACGCTCACGAGGTGTCGCGTCAATTAAGCGGTCTGCTTCAATCATAAACTGCAGTTATCCCAAACGATGTGTTCATTATTGCGCCATTCCTTTAAGTGAGCGACGGATCAGCTCTTCACTGCTTAAACCAGCTTCTTGCACCGCACTCACCGCGCGGCTGGCTTCGGCGGGCTTAAAACCTAAACCAATCAAAGCATCGACCGCATCTTGCTCCGCACTCTGATCGCTTGTGACTGTAGAATCGCCAACAGGTTCCATATTAAGTTGACCTGCACTGGCAGAACCTTCCCAGTTTTTAACCCGATCTTTCAATTCCACCAATAAACGGTCAGCGGTCTTCTTACCCACTCCCGGCACTTTCATTAAGCGCTTAGTGTCTTTAGCTTGCACGCATTGGATTAATTCATCGACATTTAAGCCCGACATCAGCGCCAGCGCCAGCTTCGGCCCCACGCCATTTAAACGAATTAACTCGCGAAACATAGTGCGGTCACGTTTGGCGTAAAAGCCATACAACAGCTGCGCATCCTCGCGCACCACCAAATGGGTATACAGCTGCAAAGGCTCACCGGCAGCAGGCAGCTGATACAAAGTAGTCATCGGCACTTCTAACTCATAGCCAACGCCGTTTACATCCAGCAGTACATGGGGTGGTTGTTTTTCTAATAACGTACCCCGCAAAAATCCAATCACAGTCTATCCCTTTAGTCTTAAGTGTTCGCAACA
>DASROA010000071.1:0-3091 GCA_035647115.1 Thiopseudomonas sp.
GTTGTGCTGTACGAAAGCCACGGCTGCCAAAGCTATCAAATAAACAACGGACCCGTACTCCACGCTGTACCGCTGCAATTAATGCTTCTTCCACGCGGTCGGCACTCTTGCCACTGCTCACCAAATACAACTCAACATCGATCTGTCGCTGTGCAGTTTCAACTCGAGCGAGCCAATCTGTAAAAAAAGCAGGGCCATCAATTAACAACTGAAACTGGTTACCGGCGCGCCAAGGATAAATCAAACCGGCCATAGAGAATCCTCTTCAAGATCGCTGCAGGAAGGGCCTGTGTTGTTTATCAGACCTCAACTCCCCTGCAGAGCTTGGCTTAATCAGCAAACTCCGCAGGGGCTCAACTTCAATTGTCGAGACAGTTAACGCAGGATCTGTGGATCGCCTTTTCCGGCTACCGCAGCCGCTTCTTCAATGGTTAGCAAGGCAGTGCGCGGTAGGTCTTGTAAGCGTGCGCACGCTGCCAGTACGTTCGCCCAGCACGCGCGATTGACAAACTGCATGCCGAACTCATCTAAAGTACCGCCACGGTTACGGTAACCCAGTACATAGTTGCTACGCGCCTCTGGCAAAATCGGCCATAAGTGTCCACGTGCCACTTCTGGACGCATATGGGTTAACAACACCCGCATACGGTAACGGCTGGGGAACAGTTCTTTGATTAACTCATCGCTAGCTAAGCTTTCCAGCTCCCAACGATCACGGGGCGCACGGAAACGACCGGGCTCTTGCAGGTAAACCACACGGTAACCCATACCGGCTTCTTGCAGGCGCTCGGCGGCACGCAGAACTTGTTCGTACTGGTAGCTACCGTTGGCAATTAACAGCAAGGGGTCGTTGCCCTCAAACTCTTCAACCACAATGGCGCCATCGCGGGCCAATTGCTCAGCTTGTTCGGGGCTGAAATACGCAGGACGATCACGCTTAGCCGCCACCACACAGGAAATTTGTCCGCGAGCGGTATAAATCTGTGGTAACAGCGCCAGCATACTGTTGTGGTCTGCGGGGAACAATACGCGGGACACATCATTCATTTCAGCCAGCAAAGCTTCACAGAATGTGGTGTCTTGGTGTGACTGTTGATTCTTACCGTTTTCCCAAGTGTGTGAGGTAGCAACTAACGGCCAACCCAGCCAGCCTGCCGGGCGACCAATTTCTTTTTGCTGGCGGGCATAGATTAAGTTCTGACGCACTGCACCGAGCATTTTCACGCAGAAGGCTTCATAACTGGCCACCAAGTTTAAGCCCCCCTGGTTGGCTAAACAGGCAGAGACCACCGCTTCTTCGTTAAGCACAGTAATGATTTCACCTTTCACGTCTTCGGTGGCATTTTCTGGTTCAGCAACGCGGTGACGTAAGGTTTTCAGAATGCCTGACAGGCGGTTACTGGCCAGCTCATCGGGGTTACCGACACGGGGACGCAGGTCTGGGTTGGCGGCTACCAAATCAACAAAGAAACGGTCAATGGCCGCCATCGTTGAGCACGTATCATCACGGTAATGCAGCTCTGGCAATACAGGTGTTGCAGGATGACGGTTAGCCACCGGGTTATCACGTTCCAGTGGGCGATTTTGCTCCTTATGGGTGTTGAGCAAGGCTAAGGCTTCACGCATCTCCTCAGGGCTAACATACAACGGCTTAACATGCTCGTTAAACAACTCCCGTGAGCGCTCATCAACGTGCGGATTGCCTGGCAATGGTAGGTTGTGTGCACTGTTCTCATCATCACCATAAAAACCAAAGCCTTTGGTGCTTTCTGCAATGCCGTACGGAATAGGTAACGGATAGGACAAGATACCGTTATTTTTCTCTTGCACACGTCGCTCTAAACGCTGTTCCATTTCCCAAATAGTGCACACAAAAGCTGCAGGGTCACGGCCATCAAAGGTGATGGGGTCAAAACCACAACCGCGCAAATGCTGCTGGAAACCTTTCAAACCTTCCAAGGTGCCCAACTCAGTGCGCTGTTCAATGCGGCGACCATTGGCAATCATAATGGGTAACGCTGGACCACAGTCTTCAGCACGCCACCAACGGGGAATCCAGTCACTGCCGCGTTGTTCTTCTGCCGCACCATCGGATAAAAACGCAACCAGTTTCTCACCGGGCAATGGCATGTGGGCATATTGCAGCTCAGCAAAACCTAAATAACCGCCTTCAATAATACCCCCAGCAGTATGCGGGTTGACGTGACTGCCTAAAGGCGCAGCCATGGAGCCATCAGGGGAAATCTCATAGCTGTAAAAATCTTGCAGTAAGCGGTTAATGCCTTCTTCACCGTTGCCATAGGCTTCTTGTTGCTCGGGATGTAAGTTACCCAACAGCACATTCAAAGCCTCAATGGCGGCCACACTGTGTCCCTGGCCCATTAACCATGCGCGGGTTTCACCGGTCAAGGCATTGAGCGCCATATAAGCAGCGTAACCTGGCACCATGTTGAGTGAGCCACCGGTGTGCCCTTCAGGTTGTACTTTAAACTCGTCTGCGCTTAATGGGCTGCCATCTAAATGAATCTTGTTGGCATAGGTCATATGCACCACTATGGACATACCCGCTGCAGTGATTTTATCCAAAGCCGTTAATTTACGGTATACAGTAGCGATATCGGGCTGTTTACCTGCTTGCACCAACTGGTGAGCAAGGCGGTATACTGCAGCTTGAGTTTCTGCCGTATGTTCGATTGGTCCGTAACCCTTTTGCCATTGTGCAAACGCAGGCTCTGTTTTAGCGTGCTCATTTAAGTCTGCTTGGCTCGGCAAAATCTGATGCATAGTAATACTCCATAAACTCGAATGTGATGCAGTTTAAAGACAACCCCATAAGAGTATCATGATAGCTATCAATAACTGCGAACACTGTAAAACTCTATTCACACAGCCAAGAAGGAAATTTCATGGCCTTACTTAATTTTCTAGGCGCGATCCAACAAGTTACTGGATCCTGCTACCTCATCGAAACCTATGACAAAAAGAACATTCTACTTGAATGTGGCATGCAGCAAGGTGGCGATACTAATAATAATGACAATGATAACGCGCCCCGCTCGGCTTTCTCTTTTAATCCTGAACACATTGATGC
>DASROA010000072.1:0-7216 GCA_035647115.1 Thiopseudomonas sp.
CTGAGCCAGACAGCAGGAATATAATCCATAACCAAAACAACACCTTAACTGCGGTGCTATTGGCGGGTGGTGGCGCGCCGTAGCGATTGCTGCTGTTACTGCCGGGTATTAACAAAATCAACAGTTGGAAAATACCCCCTAGCACAGGAACCAAAGAAATTAGTAGCAGCCAACCTGACCAGCCAATATCGTGCAAGCGTTTAATACTAAATTGTATGGCCACTACGCTAACCAATAGCCCCATAACTACTAATAAAAAACTACCGAGCATCATTGAAAATTGCATAATTAGGGTGCCAAACAGCATGGCCGGCACCATAGCTAGCATCAGTAACAGCGACCAAGCAATAAAACGCATGCGTCCTAAGCGGCCTTTTATGCCCCAAATATTCAGCTCGGCCACTTCATCTAATTCTTGTTCAATGATTGCTTTAGGGGTGGCGTAAGGCGAGATGGTTTCAGTTTTGCTATGAGCTGCTGGTTGGTTATTAAACTTAGCAGTGACGATGCCACAATTGTGGCAGACGCCGTCGCTTGGCTGTGCCGCTGAGCACTTAGGGCATGTCATATGTTGGCTATGCTTGGTCACTTGAGTTGCGTGCTCATCGGCTGTGGGCTGTAAGCTCAAGCCGGCCGCAAGGTCAGTATGTTTCTTAACAATTATCCCTGCGGCAAGTAGTGTTTGCACATAATGGTCGGCTTCTGCCGAGCTAATATTGCGCTTAATAACGGTTGGACCACTGTGAAAGAGAGGTTTAATGGAGCTGACTTCAGCTTTGAAAATACGCGCGAAGTTTTCTTGTGCTGTTTGCAAGCTCACCCCTGGGGCAAGACTGCCATCCATGGTGATTTTATAGCGAGTGTCAGGCATAGTGCTTCCTTATCAGTGGAAGTGTTGAGTGCAGGGTAGAGCAGCTACTTATAGCAGTTTTACTCATCGCTGAAGCTGGCAAACTTCGCATAAAATCCTTTTAAAAAGGTTTTAAAATTGCCAGCAGCACAATAGCAATTAAAAAGAGTACAGGCAGTTCATTGAACCAGCGGTAAAATACATGGCTTTTCTGGTTAGTGCCTTGCGCGAAGCGTCTGTAGATTGCCCCCAATGAAAAGTGGTAAATAATGAGCAAAACCAGCAGTGTGAGCTTAATATGCATCCAGCCCACTGTGAGAAGCGCAGGGTTTAGATACAGCATCCAAATGCCCAGTGCTAAAGTGGCAACCAGCGAGGGGTGCATAATGCCTCTATACAGTTTGCGTTCCATAATGGTGAATCGTTCTTGGCTGACACGGTCAGTGCTCATGGCGTGATAAACAAACAGTCGTGGCAAGTAGAACAAGCCTGCAAACCAGCACACCACAGCAATAATATGAAATGCCTTGATCCATAAATACGTCATAACGTGCTCCGTTGAAAAATAACCCCATGTTAGTATGCAGATGCTGTAGTGTCATCTGTAGAATGTAGCTTAGACTATTACAGACTTAGTATTATTTAATAGAAGAGGTTGATGCATGATTAAAGTGGCAATTGTTGGCGGTACTGGCTATACAGGTGCTGAGTTGTTACGTCTGCTCGCCTTGCACCCCCATGCGCAGGTGGAAATTATTACTTCACGCTCAGAAGAAGGGGTGCGAGTGGCAGATATGTATCCAAATCTGCGTGAAGCCTATCCTGAATTGACATTTTCTGTCCCTCAGTTAGAGCATCTGACTGCCTGTGATGTGGTGTTTTTTGCCACACCGCACGGTGTCGCCCATGGTTTAGCCAGCGAGATTTTACAGGCGGGTACTCGGGTCATCGATTTATCCGCTGATTTCCGTTTGCAAGATGTGCAAGAGTGGGAGCAGTGGTATGGACAGCCCCATGGTGCACCAGACTTGTTGGCTGATGCAGTGTATGGGTTACCTGAAGTTAATCGTGCAGATATTAAAGATGCGCGCTTAGTTGCAGTCCCTGGTTGTTATCCAACCGCTGTGCAGTTGGGCTTATTACCACTGGTTGAGGCGGGATTGGCAGATACACAACACATTATTGCCAGCTGTGCGTCAGGCGTCAGTGGTGCAGGTCGTGCTGTAAAATTAGGTTCGTTATTTTGCGAAGCCACGGAAAATATGGTGGCTTATGGGGTGAGTGGACATCGACATTTACCAGAGATCAAGCAAGGTTTACGTCGTGCGGCAGGATCTGCTGTTGAGCTGACCTTTGTCCCGCACTTGGTGCCTATGATTCGTGGTATTCATGCCACAATGTACGCTACGGTGGTGGATCGCAGTGTTGATGTGCAGGCACTGTATGAGCAGCGTTATGCGAAGGAACCTTTTGTGGATGTGCTACCAGCGGGTATCTTTCCACAAACACGTAGCGTGAAAGGCGCGAACATGTGTCGTATCGCTGTACAACGCCCGCAAAATGGTGATGTGCTAGTGATAATGTCAGTGGTGGACAACTTAGTAAAAGGGGCGTCCGGTCAGGCAGTCCAAAATATGAATATTATGTTTGACCTCGATGAAGCAAGCGGCTTAGACACAGCGGCGCTGATCCCTTAGATTCAGCTAATAGTTGACCTTAGTGGTGGGTTAAGCGGATAATCATAGTAATTAATTGTTTTCAGCGCGATGCTGGGAGAGAGAAATATGAGTGTTGAATCCTTCGTCCCTGACGCAATGCAGTTTAGCCAAGGGGCAGCCAGGAAAGTTAAAGCCTTAGTCGAAGAGGAAGGTAATCCTCGTCTAAAGCTGCGAGTGTTTATCACTGGTGGTGGGTGCTCGGGTTTTGAGTACGGATTTACTTTTGATGAAGAAGTTGCAGAAGATGACACCGTAGTTAATCGTGATGGCGTTACTTTGGTTGTTGATCCAATGAGCTTTCAGTATTTGGTCGGCGCAGAAGTTGACTATATAGAGGGCTTAGAAGGCTCACGATTTATCATTAACAATCCAAATGCAACAACAACCTGTGGTTGCGGGTCATCCTTCTCGATTTAATATCAATTTAGGCTGGATAAATGGCGCCAAGTACACGTAGACCACTGGCGCCTGTCACTGCAGGGCGGTTGCCTGGGATGCCTGCAAGGCAGCAATGGGCCAGCCATGCGAAGGCCATAGCCTCCATCCAATCGGCAGATACGCCAATTAAGTCTGTAGCGTCCACTTGAGCGTGAGGCAATAAACGGCGCAGTCGACTTAATAAGTTCTTGTTATGCGCGCCTCCACCGCACACCCAAACTGCTCGAGTGTTTGCCTGCGCCTGTTGCAGAGCAATAGTAATAGTTTGTGCAGTAAACTCGCAGAGTGTGGCTTGGACATCTTGCTCAGTAACGGCTGGGTGTTGGGCTAGTAAGTGCTTCAACCAGGTTAAATTAAAAAGTTCGCGACCTGTGCTTTTTGGCCCTTGGGCGGCTAAAAAAGGCTCGCTTAACATTTGGTTGAGTAAAGTTTGATTAACAGTGCCAGTAGCAGCCCATGCGCCATCTTTATCAAAGGCTTTATTCTGCACTTGTTGAATCCATGCATCCATAAGCACGTTGCCGGGTCCACAATCAAAGCCATAGGTTGCTTTATCCGTCTCGAGTAGAGTCAGATTACTAAAACCACCAATATTTAAGACTGCACAAGGTTTAACCTGTTGCTTAAACAGCATTTCATGGAATGCAGGCACCAATGGCGCCCCTTGTCCGCCGGCTGCAATATCACGCTGGCGAAAATTACTGATAACGCTTATGCCTGTAAGCTCAGCTAATAATGCAGGACTGCCTATTTGTACCGTGTAGTTCTGTTGGGGTTCGTGGCGTATGGTTTGTCCGTGGCTGCCAATGGCGCGAATTTGTTTGGGATGCAAATTGTGCTGGACGAGCAGTTGTTCGATGCCTTGTGCAGCAAGCTGCGCCCATTGTTGTTCAGCAAGGGCAGCGCGATGAATTTCATCGGCACCACTGCTGCATAGGGCAAGTAACGACTCTTTCAGCGCGGAAGGCATAGCAAGGTAGTGGCTGGCAATCAGTCGACAGTGTTGAGGATCGATATCAACTAAGCTGATATCGATCCCGTCTAGACTGGTGCCTGACATGATGCCTATGTACAGCATGGTTATTGCCTATATAGACCTACTCACTCTCTGTGTTTTGTGCGAGCATGGTTTCTTTATACAAATCAAGCTTAGCCAGCAGAGGTTTGCTGTATTCAACAAAACGTTGTTTTTCAGAGGGGTCAATAGGATCGGCAGCAGGTAGCTTTTGGCTTAGGGGGTCTACGTGAGTGCCGTTTACTAGGAACTCGTAATGTAGGTGAGGGCCAGTGGATAAGCCGGTTGTGCCAATATAGCCAATAATTTGCCCTTGTTTTACGGTGCTACCTGAGCGAATACCTTTAGCAAAACCCTGCATGTGTGCATAAAGGGTTTTGTAACGCTTACCATGTTTAATTACAACAGTGTTGCCGTAACCCCCTTTGCGCCCAGCAGTGATCACCCGTCCATCGCCAGTCGCTTTAATAGGCGTGCCACGTGGAGCTGCATAGTCAACGCCTTTGTGAGCGCGGATGGTATTTAAGATCGGATGTCTGCGTCCAGTAGAGTAGCGTGAGCTGATACGTGCAAAATCAACTGGAGTGCGGATGAACGCCTTGCGCAAGCTTGAGCCGTCAGCGTTATAGTAACTGGAGTTACCTTGTTTGTCGGTGTAACGCACAGCAGTGTATGTTTTGCCGCGGTTGGTGAAGCGCGCTGTTAAAATATTACCTGTGCCAACAGTTTCGCCATCGAGGGTCTTTGTTTCGTAAATCAATTCGAACTGATCGCCTTTACGCAAGTCTTGAGCAAAGTCGATGTCGTATTCAAAGATAGACGCCATGTTTAGAGCTAAAGAATAGGGCACGCCGGCTTTGTTGGTTGCTGAAAACAGTGCACCCTCTATAGTGCCCTGTGCAAACTGTTCTGAAACTTGAGTGGCGGCAGTCTCTTTACGAAAAGCAAAATACTCTTGATCGGCTTTGAGCTCTTTTTCTAGATAGATTGTATCGAGAGCATTGAGTTGGCTGCTTATGGATTGCAAAGCTTTATTGTCGTCAAATGTAAAAGTGACAACTTGGCCGACTCTGAGCTGAGTGAAACGCTTAGCGTCTTTGTTTTTAGATAATATGCTGTGCAAAAGGCTATTGTTAAGGCCTGCTTTGTTAAAAAGAACTGATAACGTATCGCCACTGCTGACAGTAAATGATTTTTGATATTCAAATGTGTCAACTTCGGCAGCCAGGGGCTTTCTTGCATTAACAGTCTCAACAGCCTCTGCTTCCATTGTGGCGTTACTTGGAAACAGTGGGTCAAGCTGGTTTAAAGGGGTGTCATCCACCTGTGCAGGTGACGATTCTTCAAGCTCGATATTGATAAAAGTTCTTTTGGCTTCTACTTCCCGCGAAGGGTAAACCAGTAAAGCTAGGCAAAGTAGTGCGGCTATTCCGCTTGCTGCGAGCAGATGTTGCTTAGGATAGCTCCGCTGCATTGGAGTGTTGTTTTTAGGCATAGTCTTAAGAGTCTGCTGTGGGCGAAAATGGTTAAAGTATAAGTTATAAGCTGCGACTGCAAGTCTAGAAGTGCGGCTTATTGTCGTTAGTGAGTTTGTTCAATGAATTTGCAAGGGTGTTTTTGCTGCTTTAGCGTTGTTTAAAGGGACAGAGTATTTTGTTTTTGGTTCCTTATCGAGTACCCTTGTTTGGTTAACTATTTATTTTTACGATGTGGTGTTCTGGGTATGAAAACCGTTGAAGAGCAGTTGGCTATTATAAAACGTGGCACAGATAGTGTTATCGTTGAGGAAGAATTAGTAGAGAAATTAAAGCGCAATAAGCCGTTGCGTATTAAGGCTGGTTTTGACCCAACCGCGCCAGATCTCCACTTAGGCCATGCTGTGTTGTTAAATAAGCTGCGCATGATGCAAGACTTAGGTCATCAGGTGATCTTCTTAATTGGTGACTTCACTGGGATGATTGGTGATCCAAGCGGTAAGAGCGCTACACGGCCACCGCTGACCCGCGAGCAGGTATTAGATAATGCCGAAACCTATAAGCAGCAAGTTTTTAAGATTTTAGATGAAAGCAAAACTGAGGTGGTGTTTAACTCAGCGTGGCTTGAAAAATTAACGCCGGCAGATTTTATCCGTCTAACGTCGCAGTATACTGTTGCACGTATGCTGGAGCGTGAAGATTTTAGCAACCGCTATACCAGTAATCAGCCTATTGCTATCCACGAGTTTTTATATCCGCTCATTCAAGGTTATGACTCTGTTGCGCTGCGCGCTGATATAGAAGTGGGTGGTACTGACCAAACCTTTAACTTGTTAATGGGTCGTGACTTGCAACGCGCTTATGGTCAAGAATCGCAGTGCGTGATCACCATGCCGTTGCTCGAGGGTTTGGATGGCGTGAAAAAAATGTCCAAGTCATTGGGTAACTATGTGGGAATTCAAGAAGCGCCAGGGGTCATGTACTCGAAGCTACTATCAATGCCGGACGAGCTGATTTGGCGCTACTTTGATCTGCTTAGTTTTAAGTCAAGCGAAGAAATTGAGCGATTAAAAGCTGATGTCGCGCAAGGTGCTAACCCGCGTGACATTAAAATTGAGCTGGCACGTGAGCTGATTGCTCGATTCCACGGTGATGAAGCTGCGGCTAATGCGCATAAATCTGCGGGTAACCGTATGCAGAGCGGTGAATTGCCAGAAGATTTGCCTGAGGTTGAGTTAAGCGGTGTAGAGGATATGCCGATTGCTGCAGTGCTCAATCAAGCTGGCTTGGCCAAGAACTCAGCAAGTGCTCGTGACATGCTGGGTGCTGGAAGTGTGCGTGTCGACGGGGAAGTCGTTGGGCGTGAGTTTGTCTTTAAGTTGGGCGCTGAGCATGTCTGCCAGGCCGGTAGAAGAAACTTTGCTCGGGTTAAATTGACCGCGAAGTAGATTATTTTATTTTTGGGCTTGCCTTTGTTAAATAAGCCTGTAATATAGGCCGCCTTGGTCAGCGGGAATGCTGCTGGGCAAGGCGCCAAGAGTGTTGGTGAGGGCTCGGAAATAAGTTCTCGACAGCAGGGCTTGACAGATTAAATGGAGAGTGTAAGATACGCCTCCTTGCTTAAGCCGAGACGCTTAGCAAAACGTTCTTTAACAATTTGAATCAAGCAATTCGTGTGGGTGCTTGTGTTAGATGATTGATAGTCAAATGATTATCAGCA
>DASROA010000073.1:0-54149 GCA_035647115.1 Thiopseudomonas sp.
AATATATACTGTAACAATATTATTTGTAAGGCTATTAAGCGTTTAAACCGCCTGCTTTTGATTACTTGAACGTAGACTTAGGTCTATAGCTTTAGTTGAATAACTTTATGCACTGCTTTATTTAAACCGCTGGTGCGCTCAACTTTGCGCAGCACGCTGGACTTAAAGACGCCAGACTGCCCTTCTATGAGGGTAAATTTACTCCGCGCGCGGGTAATGCCTGTATACAGTAATTCCTTAGTAAGTACAGGATTTAGACGGTCCGGCAAGATTAAGGCGGTGTGGGAAAACTCAGAGCCTTGTGACTTGTGCACGGTCATGGCGAAGACGGTTTCTACGGCTGTTAAACGACTTGGTAATACAAAACGTACGCCACCCTGGCCATCATTTTTTGAAAAAGCCACCCGCAATACCTGCTCCGCTTCACCTTTAGCTGACAGCGTATTACTCGGCAATAATAAAGCAATGCCGATATCACCATTCATTAAGCCCAGGCTGTAGTCGTTTTGGGTGACTATAACGGGCCGCCCTTCATACCACTCTTGTTTGCACTGAATCAGCCCTTTGTTGTGCAATACTTGGCTGGTGCGCTCATTGAGGCCACTGACTCCAAAAGCGCCTTCGCGCAATGCACAGAGCAAACGGAACTCATCAAATGCACTTAAAACTGCACTGGCCCATTGTTGCCAGGCCAGATCAGTTAATGGTGTGCTTGGCGTCGGTCGCGACTCTTGTAAAAGGTGCAAGTAATGAGCGTAACCTGCTTGACTCCCTGGCTGATTCTCACCCAGCAAAAGCGTGTTGAAGTCTGCCGAGTTGCTATCACTCAATAATAAATAGTCAGTGTCTTCGCTGGAGTTGGTTAATAGCTGCCAAGCGCTGTGTTGATCACCTTGATTGACCGCTCGTGCCAGTTGACCGATCCCTGATTCGCTACCAAAGCGACGGGAGTGGCGCAGCATCACAGTACGTTGAGCGAGGTGGTGTTGCTGTGGATCCCCCACACGCCACGAATCTGCTTGTAAGCGCTCTTGACACAGTTGCTCAAGGGTGCGCTGGGTAGTGGGTGTGTAATAAGCAAACTCAGCATCGCTACATAAATCACCTAGTACTGACCCTGCTTCCACTGAAGCCAGTTGATCCTTATCCCCCAGTAAAATTAATCGCGCATGCTGTGGCAAAGCGTCAAGCACGTTATGCATCATTTCTAAGTCAATCATGGAGGCTTCGTCGATCACCAGCACATCAACGATTAATGGGTTGCTGCTGTTATGGCGAAAATGTCGTGTGCCCGGTAAGCTGCCCAGCAAACGGTGCAAGGTGGTGACTTCGCTGGGTATAGCGTCTTTTACAGCCTGCTCAACCGGTAGCGAATTTACTTGCTCACCGATGGATTCCGTTAAACGGGCGGCTGCTTTGCCGGTTGGTGCCGCTAGTTGGATACGCAGCGCTTGTGAGTCTTGCAGTGCGGCTTGTTGCAATAAAGCCAGCAAACGTACCACTGTGGTGGTTTTGCCTGTACCCGGGCCGCCGGTGATCAAGGTTAACTGGCCCTGTGCGGCCATGGCGCAGGCGACTTTCTGCCAATCAGTTTGTCGCTGTCCAGCCACCACCAGCGGTTCTTTAAACAGCGCTGTTAAGCGCTGTGTGAAATCGTTGGCCAGCGGCATTACTGTATCAATCCGCTGTACTAAGTGTTGAGCCACACTGACTTCATATTGCCAGTAACGGTATAAATAAAGCCGCTCTTCAACTAATACCAAGGGGGCTGGAGCAACTGTCCCTTTTTGCTGCAGCAAAGAGGAGCGCTGTAAGGCTGCTTGCCAGTCGTGCAAGGTAACAGCGGCTAACAGTTGTGAAGGCAAAATATGTTGCTCATTGGCTTGCCCCTCAGGGGGTAACAGCAGCGTAGTTTCTGGGTCAGCCAATAAAGCTTGCAAGTCTAAACAGATATGTCCGTGACCCAACTGGTGGCTGGTTAAAGCAATGGCCAGTAGCACCAAGGGCTCAGCCTGTGGGTCTAATTTAGCCAGCAACTGCAGCAGTGCGCTGTCGATGGGACGGATCCATTCAAGCTCTAGCCAGTGGTTTAGCAACTCCAGTATAGCGGCGCGATCGACGAGATAACTGTCCGCACTGCTGGGCTGTGCTGGGTGCTCTTGAGTTTGGCTAAAGGTGTGTTTTGCGCCGGTTTGGCCGTCAGTAAAAAGCTCTCCTTGCTGCATCATAGTGACGTCTCCTGAGGGTTGCCTTTAAATAGTCTGTCCATATGTTCAATCAGCTCACGGGCGGGTCGCAAGCAATGCAAACCTTGGGTTTCTGGATGGTTAACTCCGCGCAAGAACATATAGAGAGCACCGCCCATGTGGGTGTCATAGTCATAATCGCTGATCCGCAATTTAAGCAGACGATGCAAGGCTAAAGTATAGAGTGCGTATTGCAAATCGTAGCGGTGGCTGAGCACGCATTGATTGATCATTTCTGCACTGTAATCAGCATCCGTTTCGCCTAACCAGTTCGATTTATAGTCCACCACGTAATAACGGCCTTGGTGTTCCAGGACCAAGTCAATAAAGCCTTTAAACATACCGTTGAGACGTTCAGGTTCAAGATAAGGCCGCTGCTGGGCAGGTAAAATAAACTGCCGCACCGAGCGATCCAGTGCTTGTGAATCAGCATCACAGGTGGCAAACCAAAATTCCATTTCTGCCTGATAATGCTTGAGTTCAGCAAGCACCAGTGGTTGCTGATCCACCATAAAGCTGTGTTGCAGATAATTGCGCAACCACGGCCAGAGCAATTCGCTGTGTTCTGCAAAGCCATAGGCTTCACTGCGTTGCTGAATAAACAACTGTGCCTCTTCTGGTTTTTGCAAAACTTCAGCAAAGCCTTGATCCGCTGCCCACTCTAAAAGACTGTGTAAAAAAGTACCGGGCCGTGCGCCGCGGGGGAAACTGTGCATGCCCTGCAGTACCGCCAGCTCATCACTGCTGAGAATTGATTGTTCGATTGCAGCGGCTGCTTGTTCATCATCTACGATGTTTTGCGCCTGCGGAGTTGTTGGAGCTAAATCTTCCACCCGCTCAGTTAATGCATCGTCACCAGCAGGCTGCTCTGCACTGTGTCGTAAGGCGCTGTAAGAAGCAATCCACCAGTGCTCTCGAGCGCGCCGTTGGGCGGTGCACCAGGTGGGCTCAAAACTGTCGGTTAAGCTTTGCAAAAGTTGCTCATTGGCCTCAGGTAACAAAGAGACATTGCTGACCAGACTATTGGGTTTGTCGGCCAAGGGAGCCAGCCACTGCACTAACGCCGCACTGCTTGCTAAGGGCTCTGCATTACTCAATAAGTAACCAATGGCACTTTGATTAAGGATCGACTGTTTACCCTGCCCTCTTTTTAAGTCCGCCATGCCAAGCCAGCAGGCGTGGCGGGCACGGGTTAAAGCCACATAGAGCAAGCGTAAATCTTCGGCTAAGCGCTCTTTTTCAGCCAAGACTAAGCTTTCGCTATCAGCGTGTAGCTTCAAAGTGCGCTGCCCTGCCTGTTGCACATGAAAGGGTTGCTTACCTTCTTGTGCGCGAAACCCACAAATAAAGGGTAAAAACACCAAGGGGTATTCCAAACCTTTGGATTTGTGAATGGTGACCACTCGCACTAAAGACTCATCACTCTCCAAGCGCAAAACTTGCTCTTGGGCGCTGTCCGCCTGTCCAGCACAAGCTGTTTGCAGATAGCGTAATAAAGCTGCTTCACCATCCAGCTCCGCAGCGGCATGTTGCAGCAGTTCGGCCAGATGTAATAAGTTGGTTAATGCCCGTTCACCATCAGGGCGCTGCACTAAACGCTGCGGCAATTGAAAATCATGCATAAGTTTGCGCAACATCGGCAGCACGCCTTGTTTTTGCCAGTCTTCTAAGTAAGCCTTAAATTGTAAAACCCGCTGCTCCCAAAGCAACTCATCCTGATTGAGTTGTTCCAGCTCAGTGAGTGGCAATGCAAAGGTGCTGCTGGCCAGTGCTGCTTTTAAAGTGCGCTCATTATTTGGTGTTAAACAGGCCAGCAACCATGCCGCCACGTCCAGCGCTTCTTGGCTTTCAAATACTGAGTCTTTATCGGATAAATAGACGCTGCGCACATTGCGTTGTGCCAACTGTTTACGAATGGCTTGAGCTTCTTGGTAGTCTCTCACCAGTACAGCAATGTCATTGGGCTGCAAAGCGTGCAATTCACCTTGCGGCGTTTTGAAACCTGCTTGTTGCTGCTGAGCCAAGTTTAATAAACGCACAATTTCTGTGGCGCTACTGGCGGCCAGTTCTTCGATATATTGGCTGCGGGATAACGGCTCTTCAGAGTGAATATACCATGTGGTTAAAGCCGCTTGCTCTTCCCCTGCAACCCACCATTGCTCTTCACGGCCCTTAGCTTGCACAGTAAAAAATGGCAGTTCATTGCCGCTGTCATTCCTAAATAAAAATGCGCCTTGGCTGCTGTCGCGTTGTTCGGCGAGCTCAAAGAGCTGATTGACCGCTGTCACCATATTATCGGTTGAGCGAAAGTTGGTGGTTAAATTGTGGTGGCGCCCTTGGGTGGCACGGCGTGCTGATAAATACGTATAAATATCGGCGCCACGGAAACTATAAATGGCTTGCTTGGGGTCGCCAATTAAAAACAGTCCGGTGGTTGGCTGGTTTTTTTCAATCTGATAGACCGCATCAAAAATACGGTATTGCAGGGGGTCGGTATCTTGAAACTCATCAATCATCGCTACCGGAAACTGCTGACGAATCACTTCAGCCAGCCGTTCGCCACTGGCACCTTGTAGGGCGTTATCGAGCCGGGTGAGCATGTCATCAAAGCCCATTTCGGCACGCTGCTGTTTTTCCAACTCAAAACGTTGCTTGATCCAGTTAGCAGCATGCCAGAGAGCGTGCTCATCCAGCCTACGGGTCAGTTGCGTAAGCTGCTCAGGTAATTGCTGCAATGCCACCAAAGCAGGATGATCTGGCACTGCGCTGGTGTCTTTCCACGCCTCGTGCAAGCCTTCAGGAGTCAAACGATTAAAAGCAGCGGGAGTTAGCTCCAGTTGGAGAAGCGAGTCGTCTGTGGCCCAAACATTAATGGTGTCAAACCAGGACACGTAATGACGGGGATGAAGGCGGCGTCCATCAACCGCTTTAGCGGCCACAGCTGCATCTAAAATGTCTCTGAGCTGTTGCGTCCACAGCGGCCATTGTGCTTTTAAATCACGCAAAGCCTGCTGTTGCTTGTCAATGGCGGTGGCTAATAGATGCTGCAAGGTCAGCGTCGAGTCACCCTGCTGATCAGCAGCGCTGCTGGTTGACACGCTGAGCAAAGGCAGCACCTTTTTTTGCAGCACACGAGGTTCTTGCCAGTGTTCCAGCACCCACTGGGCATTGCTTTCTACTAAGGGGTAGCATTGCTGACGCCAGTAGTCTTTGACCACTAAAGCCAATAAATCACTGTGATCAGTCTCTAAGGTTTGGGTAAATAAGCTGCCACTATCGAAAGCATGTTCGCGCAGCATTCGTTGACACCAAGAGTGGATGGTTGAAATCGCCGATTCATCCATCCACTGCGCGGCTTGATCGAGACGCTGCGCGCAAGACGCCCATTGATCGCTAGGGTAATCATTTTTAAGGGTCTGCAATAGCTCATCGGGTTTGGTTTGCTCGCCACGAAACACTTGTGCAGCTTCAATCAGTTTTGCACGAACTCTATCACGCAGCTCTTGGGTCGCTGCATCAGTAAAGGTCACCACGAGAATTTCTGGGGGTAATAAGTGCCGATTAAATGCCGCCCCCTGCTCGAGACCATGCTGTAAAATCAAGCGCACATAAAGCGCGGCAATGGTGTAGGTTTTTCCGGTCCCAGCACTGGCTTCAATAAGTTGGCTGCCATACAGTGGAAACTGCAGGGCTAAGGGGCGTTGCTTCGCCTGCACTGGACTCATTTTGCTTCTCCTTGGCGATCTAGATTAATAATTTCAGCATTAAATAAACACGCATAGAGCTGTTGTGCCCAATAGCTGAAATCTCCATCGGCTGTTAAAGCGGCATAATTTGCAAACTGACGGGCTAATGCGGCACTGCTCTGAACCTCGCCAATGTTATTAAAACCCCCTTCATAAACAGCTTTAGCTTTGCTGTCTGAGGCATCTTTTAAGAAACTCATCGCGGTTTTGATTGCCACGGGCAGCGGCGCATTCAGGCCATGTTGCCAAGCACCCAGCCAATCGCTGGTGATCTTCACGGCCTGTTCTTGTTCGAGGCTGGCAAAAGCGATGCTGCTGCCTTGGGCAAAAATCAGCGTTTGTGTGGCGCTACCTGTGGCGTTGACCAAGACGTGTTGCAGCCAAGGTCTTAATAAGCGATGCCAGCGCCACTCCCGTCCGGTAAGTATCTTGCCCGGTAATAATTCAATGCGCGCGTATTCGCTGCTTTGAGGATTGTCGGGGGCAGCGCTGAACAGTCCACCAAGCCAACCTTCTAAGTGCACTTGGCCGTTCTTGATATCAATAATGCGTGCAGGTTCTGCATGGGGCCATAAGTGGCAATAACGTCGATAATTATTTAATTGCTCAAGCAAGGGTTCAATGAGTGCTGTGCGTAGTTGCTCAGCAAAGGCGCCCATGGGCAATGCACCACTGCGTTGTAGCTTTTCACTGTGCTGCTCTAAGACTTGACTGATATCTGCATCCAAAGCAGCGTGCTGCCCTGCGTCCAACAGCTCGCGCTGCAAGATAAAGCGTTGCAAGCCGTCCAAGGCAAAGGGCTCATCTTCATAGATTTCCAAATCTGCTTGGTCCAAATGCACCTTGAAGCGCTCACTAAAAAAGTAGCGCACAGGATCTGCTAAGAAGCGTTGCAGCATCTCAGGGGTGATGGCGCTGCTGGGCACATAGTCTGGCAAAGAACCGGCATCAACTGCTGGTTCTGCTTGGTGTAATACCGCCCATTCGGACGCATAGGTAAACAGATTGCTCTGTTGAGCGTCACCATTAAAATAGTGCTGACTAAAAGGCTGTAAGGGGTGCACAGTAGTCAGTGCATCCAGCAATGACTGTTCTGGGTTAGCTAAATGCCAACCACTACTGATGTGATCACGCAGCTGAGCAATTAATACCGAAGGTGGCCGCTCAGTGTTGTCCCGTACACTGCGTCCGATCCAACTGATATACAGCTTTTCACGGGCCGACAATACAGCTTCCAATAATAAATAGCGGTCATCTTCCCGTCGCGAGCGATCACCTGGGCGGTAGTCGCCGCTCATTAGGTCAAAATCCAAAGGGGTTTGCACCCTTGGATAGTCACCGTCATTCATGCCCAGTAAGCACACCATGCGAAATGGGATAGCACGCATTGGCATCAAGGTGCAGAAATTCACTGAGCCAGCTAAAAAACGCTGACTGAGTTGATCAGCTTCAATGTTGCTGAGCCAAGCTTCCCGTGCCACAGTCAGTGGTAACATTTCTGTGAGTTGGGCCTGCTCGCACAGTTCATGCCAGTGCTCACACCCTTCACGCATGCGTTGCACTAATAAATAATCAGCATCCTCTTTAACTAGGAAAAACTGCTCAAGTAGGTTTAAAAAGACCTGTCGCCAGCTGCTATAACTTTGAACGGTGCTTAATTGCTCGTGAAGAGCCTGTAATGCATCTAAAAAGCGCGTTAAAGGCCCGACTAAAGCCGCATCCAACCCTCCCACCTCATCATAGGGCTGAATTCCAGCATAGGCATCGCTGTCCCCCATGGCATAGCCGAGCAACATGCGCTGCAAACCGAAGTCCCAAGTGTTTTGGGTTAAATCTTTAGGTAAATCAAAATCTTCACGGTGCTGGGCATTTAATCCCCAGCGCACTCCAGCACCGATTAACCATTGTTGCAAAATAGGCAAGTGGTTTTCACTAATCGCAAATCTCTGGCGCACCGCTGGCACATCTAAAAAGCCCATGATGTCAGTCACTGTTAAGCGTGACTCAGGGAGTTGCAAGAGGTCTTGCAGGGCAATTAATAAAGGCTCTGTGCTCTGCTCTGCTTGGTCCGATAAAGTAAAAGGAATATGGCGTAAATCATGACGGGCATATTGTCCAAACACGGCTTGGATGTGTGGCGCGTAGCTGTCAATTTCAGGCACCATAACAATGATGTCCCGTGGTTTTAAGCTGGGATCTGCATTAAAGCAAGCCAGTAGCTGATCGTGCAAAATCTCCACTTCACGCTGCGCACTGTGGGCCAGATGAAAGCGCAATGAGTGGTCAGTGGCTGGATTAATTGCAGGCCAAAACTCTTTACTTTCGTGCAAGGGTCGCAAGTGTAAAATGTCGTTGTGCAGCTGCTGCAAAAGCGTTGCAGTGTCGCCATCTTCAAATACATCAACACGTTGCCCTTCACTCTTAAAGCGTTCTCTATAGTCTTCTGGTTTGTCGTATTGATCCAGCAGGTTGATATAATCACGGCCCTGCTTGCCCCAAGCAGCTAATAAGGGGTGCGCATGCTGGTGTAACTGTTCAAGGGACAGCACCTCTGGAAAACCCTGTTTACGACTTTGTCGACGGTATTCATGACGTAATAATTGTTTATCTTCAACAATATCAGCCCAGTGAAATTGACAAGGGTTATGCACACAAAGCACCACTTGGGTGAAGCGGCTTAAAGCAGCTAAGGCTTCAACCATTTGCGCAGGCAACGAGGAAATACCAAAGACGATAATGCGTTGTGGCAAGTTGGCAGGCGGCTGTTCCATATCATGCATTGCTTTGATGAAGCGTGGGTGTACCGCCGCACGACTGCTATCAATGGCTGCTTCTCCAATATCTGCAATCAACACGCGCCACAAAGCAGCTTGCCAAGCAATGGTGGGTTCGCGGGCCTGTGCTTTCTCTGGAGTAACCTGTGGTTGCCCATCCAGTTGTCGCAGCTGATTATTGCCGGCCGCCCAGTCTTCAAGCCAATCACTGCGATACACCTGATACTGATCAAATAAGTCCGCTAAACGTTCAGCCAGCTGGTAGCGTTTACGTAAATCACGGTCATTTGCTAGAAACTGCTGTAAAGGGGCAAACTCCGGTTGGTCAATCACTTGGGGCAATAAACGCATGAGTCGCCAAGTTAACGGTGCTTTATCAAAAGGTGAGCTGTGTGCAATACTTTCAGTACCTAGGACCTGTCGATAGATTTGCCATAAAAAACGAGCAGGCAGAGTGACATTTAATCCCGCAGCAATGCCACAGCCTTGATCAGCAGCTAAGGCCAATTTCAACCATTGTGCAATACCATTGCTTTGCACCAAAATATGGTCGTTTTCAAGCACTGGTAAGGGGTATATCTTGCTCCAGTGCACCACTAAATCCCGCAAATCCTCTAAATGATTGCTGTGTACAACGATAAACCCCGGCTGCAAACTCTGGCTGACTGACATAACGACACCCTGTAAATTTTGCAACATAGTGTGCCACTTTTCAGAGCAAAGTGAAGTTGCAGTACCCCGCTGACAGCGCTCAATACATACAAAGACATTTAATCACTTGGTGTTTTTCCTACTAACGTCTAAATGACCATCGAGTCACCAGCGTGTTTTAGTTCAACCGTCACACTACTCAACTTACCGACCCCCGCACGCACTCGGAGAATTACAATAATGAAATTTAGTCCGTTAGCACGCTCCATTAGTCTGGGCACTTTAGCCGTTGCGCTGAGCATCCCAATGGCTGCACAAGCTGCTTTTATCGAAGACAGCAAAGCTAGCCTTGAGTTGCGCAACTTTTATATGAATCGCGATTTTCGCAGTGAAGGCGCGCCACAATCGAAAGCAGAAGAGTGGGCGCAAGGTTTTATCTTGCGCTATGAATCAGGCTTCACCGAAGGCACCGTTGGTGTTGGTGTTGATGCCATTGGCTCACTAGGCCTCAAGCTAGACTCAGGCCGCGGCACAGCTGGCACTGGTCTATTATTACAGGACAAAGAGACTAAAAAAGCACAAGATTCTTACAGTAAACTAGCCGCAGCCGCTAAATTTAAAGTATCAGACAGCGTACTGAAAGTCGGTAATGTGATGCCGAAACTGCCTGTTATTTCTTCGAGTGACTCCCGCCTAGTGCCGCAATCTTTTAAAGGTGGAACGTTAAATATTCAGGAAATTGAAGGCTTGTCTGTTAATTTAGGCCGGTTAGATCGCGTTAATAATAGGGCATCGCAAGATCATGAAGCTCTTAAAGTTAACAAGATGTATAGTCACAGTGCAAAGTATAAAGACAAAAATGCAGCTCAAAAGAAAGATGACAGTAATGCCTTTGACTTTGCCAGCCTAAGCTACAAATGGGGCGAAACGGGTTTAACCACCGGTTACCATTACGGCAAATTAGATGGCTTTTACAAACAGCACATTGTTAACGGTGTGTATGTGTTACCCATCGCTGATGGTCAGTCATTAAAAGCTGATTTGCGTTACGCCAGAACCTCCGAAGATGGTAAGAGCGGTATTGATAACAGAGCCATTTCTGGGATGTTGACCTATTCACTGGGTTACAACAGTTTTGGTTTAGGCTATCAAAAAATGTCCGGTGACACTGGATATGCATACCTTGCTGAAACTGATCCTTTCTTAACCAACTATATACAAGTACGTGATTTTGCTGCGCAAGATGAAAAATCTTGGCAAGCCCGTTACGACTACAATTTTGCTGGCCTTGGAGTACCTGGTCTAAACTTTATGACCCGCTACGTTAGGGGTAGCAATATCCACATGGGCTATACCGGCAACGTTAAAAACTCTACAGGTAAGGAGTGGGAGCGTGATACCGATATCGCCTATGTTGTCCAAGACGGTCCTTTGAAAAATCTAGGCGTTAGATGGCGTAACTCCACCGTTCGCTCTGATATCAGCGTCGGTAAGGTTGATGAAAACCGTCTAATTGTCAGCTACACAATTCCGCTGCTCTAAGCTGCGTATAGTGCCCACAACAAACCCGCTCACAAGGCGGGTTTGTTTTTTTTAACACCTGTGTTTCAAAGTGTGCACTAAGAGGGTACAGTGAAGACTGTAATACCAATGCTTTCCCTAAGTCTTACTGGAGTACAATGAACATGGCTAATAAAAATACGAACGTCAGCAGTGAAAAGCTGCTCAGTGAATTCAAAGCCTTAGTTTCGGATACTGAGGAACTGTTGCAGCACTCCGCAGAGCTGACCGGTGATAAAGCTGAAGCCTTACGCGCACAAATCAACACAAGCTTACAGCGGGCTCGTAAATCACTCAGCTCAACCGAGCAAGCTTTACTTGAACGTGGCAAGCAAGCAATCGAGAGCAGTGAAGAATATGTTCGTGAGCACCCACTGCAATCACTCGCCATTGGCGCAGGCGTAGGCTTCTTGTTAGGTCTATTGGTGTCTAAGCGATAAACATGACGGACAGTAAAGTTTCAGGTTCATCGCAGCGCTTAGGTGCTGCGGCACTGAACTTACTCAGTGATCATGCAGAGTTATTTGCCATTGAGCTACAAGAGCAAAAGCGGCATAGTAGCCAACAGTTGATCTGGGCTGGGGTTGCGGCAGCCTGTGCCTTTATGCTGTTCTTATTGCTCAATGGCTTACTGATTGCTTTGCTTTGGTCGCGTTTTGATTACTGGCTGCTAGTCGCTATGTCTGCTTTTTACGCTACAGCCGCCCTGCTCTGCATATGGCGTATTAAAAGTGCGCAAAAAAACGCAGCAGCACCTTTTAGCGCATCTTTACAGGAACTTAAAAATACTAAAGAGCAGCTCTTACCATGACTGATCAACAGCGTAATAAAGACGACCCCATAGCATTGCGCAAGCAACTGATTCAAATGCGTCTTGAGTTAAATCGACAAAAAATACGCCATGAGGGGCTTGCTCTGCTAGAGCCCGTACACAAGCTACGGGGCTATCAAAAATATTTAAGCCAAGGTTCTAAGCCCTTGCTACTGGTAGCTGGAGTGACCTTGGCGAGTTTTTTAATGGCACGCAATCATCGCGCAGTGAGTAGCTTACTGCCAGTCTTACGGGTGGCCAGCAGCCTCCTCCCCTTGCTCACTACCTATTCACGCCCAACTTCAAGCACAAGTACAGCGCAAGCTGATAATCTAAATCAAAATAAAACCCAATAAGGGCGTACAGCCGCTGGGTTTTAGAGTGTAGATTTTGCTTGAGGGCGTACTATGGATTGGCAGCACTTATTAAATCGTGAGCGTTTAGGTAAAACGTCCCACAGTGCGGAAGAGTTAGGCCGCAGTCCTTTTCATAAGGACCACGATCGAGTCATATTTTCTGGGGCGTTCCGGCGGCTTGGCCGCAAAACACAAGTCCACCCTGTTTCCAGTAATGATCATATTCATACTCGCCTGACCCATTCTCTAGAAGTGAGCTGTGTAGGCCGTTCATTGGCGATGGCTGTAGCTGAAATCATTCGTCCTGCATTGCCTGAATGGTGCGAGCCTAGCGACTTGGGCATGATTGTACAATCCGCCTGTTTAGCACACGACATTGGCAACCCGCCTTTCGGACATTCTGGTGAGGACGCTATTCGGCATTGGTTTCAACAAGCTGCCAGTAAAGGCTGGTTGGATAACATGGGTGATGCGCAGCGTCTCGACTTATTGAATTTTGAAGGCAATGCACAAGGCTTTCGAATCTTAACGCAATTGGAATACCATCAGTTTGATGGCGGCATGCGTTTGACCTATGCCACCTTAGGGGCGTTTTCTAAGTACCCTTGGAGTTCCCAATATGCCAACGCAGAAGGCTATAAGAAGCACAAATTTGGCAGCTATCAAAATGAACTGCCTTTGCTTGAGCAAATTTGCCTTAAGTTAGGCATTCCAAAGCTGGCAGAGCAACGCTGGGCTCGACACCCGCTGGTTTACCTAGTGGAGGCTGCGGATGATATTTGCTACGGCTTAATTGATCTCGAAGATGGCATCGAAATGGAGCTACTCGAGTACCAAGAAGTTGAAGCCTTGTTGTTAGATTTAGTCGGCGATGATGTGCCCGAAACCTATCGACAGCTGGGGCCTAATGCTTCCCGGCGCAGAAAGCTCGCCATCTTGCGTGGCAAAGCCATTGAACACTTAACCAATGCCGCAGCTGAAGCTTTTGTTGAGCAGCAGCCAGCGCTGATGGCCGGCACCTTAGAGGGTGACCTTGTCCAGCATATGCACGGCCCTGCGAAGACCTGTGTGATTAACGCTAAAGAGTTGGCGCGGGTTAAAATCTTCCAAGACAAACGTAAGACTCTGCATGAGATTGGTGCTTACACCACTTTAGAAATTTTACTGGATGCTTTTTGTGGTGCGGCTTTGGAGCAACACCAGCGCGGGGTTTTATCGTTTAAAAATCAGCGCATTTTTGATTTGCTAGGGCACTATGCGCCAGAGCCGAGCTGGCCGTTGTATAAATCTATTTTGCGCATTATAGATTTTATTGGCGGGATGACGGACAGTTATGCAACAGAAATGGCACGGGAAATGACTGGACGCTCAAGTCCCATGTAGAGTCTTACAGCGCTAAGTGAGCAGGCTTAGCGCTGTAGCTGTATAGAGTTAGGAAGCACGAGGCAGTTCGGTTAGTGCTTTTGGTTCCGCTGTGTTTTTTTCGTCGAGGGCTTTCTGTAACTCTTTAATCTGTTGCTCGCTACTGGCCAGTTGTTTTGCTTGTTTGTTGTAACGCATACGTAAACGTTTATGCGGCCACCACGTCAACAAAGGCCCTGCAATTAAGCCGATAATAAATGAGCTCATTACAAAAAGCGCAATGGGCAGCTCTGGGCTGTTCCAACCTAAAAACACTAAATGAATGGGCGTGCGATTTTCTAAGGTGAAAAACACAACACTGGCAGCCAAAGCCAAGGCCACCACTAATACAATCAGTCGTTTCAAACTTCGCATAGAACCCTCTCCTGCCTCACACAGTATTTGCTACTAGATTATCGATCATTGACTCGATCGCGCAACTCTTTACCTGGTTTGAAGTGTGGCACATAACGGCCCGGTAACTCCACAGGTTCTCCGGTTTTCGGGTTGCGCCCAGTTCTGGGTGCACGGTAATTTACAGAAAAACTTCCAAAACCGCGAACTTCAATACGGTTTCCGGAAGACAATACTTGCGTCATCTGTTCCAGCATTGCTTTTACTGCCAGTTCCACATCACGTACAGACAGCTGTTCATGCTGGTCAACAATACGCTCGATTAATTCGGACTTATTCATTAATTTCCCTTTTTTATCAAGCAGCTAGCTGGTTTTAGCATGCTTAGAACACTTTGAACAGGGTTAACTTATGATTTCCTCAACGAACATGCGCTTTACTAGCCTTTAAAGCGAAAAAACCGATAACAGCTCATGACTGGTACCGGTCTTTTCAAAATCTTAAGCACAGCCTAAGCAAGTAAGAAAATTATGATGCTTAAACTGGGATCAACCAGTTTAAGCATGTGCAGTGAAACCACACCAAAAGCTTTAGCAGGGTAATGTTCAAGCTTGTTTTGCGGTGATTATACTATCCAATCGTAATCACTTTGGCTATTTGACTAAAGTACCCTGCTCGGTCTTTGCTTAATAATATGCGTTCTCTCGGTTACTGTGGTCTGTCACATCACGCACACCTTTAACCTCGCCCGGAATGCGTGCCATTAAGGTTTTTTCAATGCCTTCTTTCAAGGTGTAATCGGCTTGGCCACAACCTTGGCAACCACCACCAAACTGTAAAATCAAAATTCCGTCTTCAATATCAATTAAGCTGACTTCACCGCCGTGACTGGCTAAGCCAGGATTAATTTCTGTTTGCAGGTAGTAATTAACCCGTTCTGATAATGGGCTGTCATCACTGACCATGGGGACTTTTGCGTTCGGTGCCTTAATGGTCAGTTGGCCACCCATGCGGTCAGTTGCATAATCGACCACTGCATCTTCTAGGTAAGGCTCACTGAGCGCATCAATCCATGCGGTAAAGTCCTTTAACACTAAAGCAGTGTCATCGGGCTTTTGCTCATCGGGCTTACAATAAGCAATGCAAGTTTCGGCATAGGTTGTGCCGGGTTGGGTGATAAAGACGCGAATGCCAATACCTGGTGTATCCTGGCCTGCTAACAATTCACTCAAGTAGGCTTGAGCTGCTTCTGTAATATTAATAGTACTCATGGTAACTCCTCACAATCATGCGCATAGTGTACGCTATGTGTCCCCTATGAATAAAGACCCAGTAAAGCACTCAAGTAAAATAAAGTGATTAAAACTAAGTTTTTCCGTTATTTTTCCACAATGCGGGCAATCCCACGGCATCACTTAGAGCAAATCCTCTAAAACAGGGTAGTGTTGCGCGATTTGATCACCGGTCAGTTGTGGTTCTAAACCTTGTTCATTATTGAACAAGCGGATTACGGTACAGTGTGGCCGCTCACCGATATCAGACCACTGTTTTACCCCTGCAGGAATAGAAATGAGCGCACCTTTGGCACACACCACCACATAAATGTGCCCGTCAATGTGCAAACTAAAAGAAATCCGCCCACTGACCACGCAGCGCACAGTGTCTTCTGTGTAGCTGTGCTCCTCAAGGTATTGCTTACGCAGCTCTTGAGCATCCGTTTGTGCATCATCAATACTGACAACATCAACGTTTTTGTAGCCTGCTGCTTGCTGTAAGAGCGTAATACTTTCACCGTAAGCGGCTATAATTTGCTCAGTGTCAGACTCTGCGTTTAAGGGTTGCTGAGCTTGCCACTGCTCAAAGCCCACGCCGATCTGAGCCAAAGTACTACTGATATCTTCAAAATGATTCAGCACTTTAATCGCCTGTATGGGCTGACTGGTGTGGTATACAAACAGCTGACTCATGGGTTGTGACTCTCTATTTATAATGAATGAGTTGGGCATGACAATAACGCATGCTTTATTTTTTGCAATCTTCAAGAGTTGAACTCATAACAGGCAGTCAGGTTCAACCCAACGAGTGCTTTGCAGCAGCAAAACACTTGCCTGACTTAATTTTACTGCTATCACCGCAGAGCAGCGTTTCATTTGCGCAAACCCAATAAGGCCAGTACAGCAGCCAGTAATGCTATGGCGCTGGCTATTGCAAAAGTGAGCCCTGCGCCCAGTGGTTGCCATGTATAGCCGGCATATAAAGCACCTAAAGCGCCGCCAACACCTGAGAATGATACATAGAGCCCCTGCCCTTGACCTTGTTTGTGCGGTGAAAAATAACGCTGCACGAAGTGAATGGATGCCGCATGAAAGCTACCGAAAGTGGCTGCATGCAACAGCTGTATAAACAGCAAGAGCGGTAAGCTGTCTGCGTAATAACCCAGCAACCACCAACGCAAGGCGGCCAATAATAAGCTCATGGCTATAATGTGCTGCAAAGATATGTGTCGCAACACCCAAGGCATTATGACAAATAGAGCTATTTCCGCCACAACACCCAAGGCCCACAACCAACCGATTAGCGCTCTGGAATAGTCTAAATCAATTAAATGCAGAGTTAGAAATGTGTAATAAGGCCCATGGGAGAGCTGCATTAAGGTGACGCAGGTTAAAAAAATCACAATCGGCAGCAACTGCGTGCTAGCGACTGCTGCTTTGTTCGTTATTGATTGTTTATGAGCAGCAGTATCTTGTGGCTCGCTGGGCACCCAGTAACTGCTCAGCACAATACCCGCCATGATCAGCAAAATCGCCCATGGATAGTAATCTAAGCCCACTTGCTCAAACACATAACCAAAACCCACCACTATAAGTACAAAGCCCACCGAGCCCCAGAGGCGCAGTTGACTATAACGGTCACTGTCTGAACCAAGATGAGCTAGGGTAATCACTTCAAACTGAGCAAGAATGGCGTGCCAGAAAAAAGCATGCAGGAGCATAATCAAAGCCAGCCAAGCATAGCTTTTCCCCAGCAGAATCAATGCAAAGGATAATAAGGTGCAGATGGCACTCAAGCGTACTATGCGCAGGCGTTGCTGAGTGCGGTCTGCCAGCCAAGCCCACAGATTGGGGGCAATACAACGCATGACCATAGGAATGGCCACTAGCTCACCAATCCGCGCAGCAGAAAATCCTAAGTGATCAAAGTACAGTGCTATAAAAGGCGCTATGCCACCCAGTAAAGCAAAGTAGAAAAAGTAAAAGCTGGAGAGTCGCCAATAAGGCAAGTGGTTACTCATAATTTATCTGCAGCAAAGGCTAAAGGCTTAGGCAAACAATCATGCCTTTGCTGCCCAGTGATAACTTATAGCTGCCCTAATACTGGAGTGCTGACCTGCACATCGGCATTTTGTCCACGGTGACGCAACAAATGATCCATCAGCACAATGGCCATCATGGCCTCAGCAATAGGCGTAGCGCGAATACCTACACAGGGATCGTGACGTCCTTTGGTGATCATTTCCACAGGCTGGCCAGTCACATCAATGGAGCGACCCGGCGTGGTTATGCTTGATGTGGGTTTAAGTGCCAAATGAGCAACAATGGGCTGCCCTGAGGATATCCCGCCCAGCACACCGCCGGCATGATTGGAAGTGAAGCCTACTGTAGTCAGTTCGTCACGGTGCTCAGTGCCCCGCTGCGCTACACTGGCAAAGCCTGCGCCTATCTCCACCCCTTTTACTGCATTAATGCTCATTAACGCATGGGCTAAATCAGCATCCAGGCGATCAAAGACAGGTTCGCCTAAGCCCGGCATCACTCCTTCAGCAATCACGGTGATTTTCGCGCCCACGGAGTCTTGATCACGGCGCAATTGGTCCATGTATGCCTCTAACTCAGCTACTTTGTCGGGATCTGGACTAAAAAAAGCGTTGTCATGTACCGCATCCCAGCTTTTAAAAGGAATTTCAATGGGACCCAGCTGGCTCATATAACCACGCACAGCAATGCCTTGGGTGGCTAAGTATTTTTTAGCAATGGCTCCTGCCGCCACCCGCATTGCAGTTTCGCGCGCAGAACTGCGCCCACCACCACGGTAATCGCGAATACCGTATTTATGGTGATAACTGTAATCCGCATGGGCAGGACGGAAAATATCTTTAATGGCTGAATAGTCTTTCGATTTTTGATCAGTGTTGCGGATCAGTAAACCTATAGGGCAACCTGTGGTAACACCTTCAAATACACCTGAAAGAATTTCCACTTGATCAGGTTCTTTACGCTGCGTGGTATGTCGACTGGTCCCGGGCTTGCGGCGGTCTAAGTCTAATTGCAAGTCATCAACAGAAAGCGGCAAGCCTGGTGGGCAGCCATCAACAATGGCGAGCAAGGCTGGACCATGACTTTCGCCAGCGGTGGTTACGGTAAAAAGCTTGCCAAAGGTATTGCCGGACATACACACTGCTCCGTAGTAATTCATAGTAAAGTTGAGCAGTATACCTGTCCCAGGAGTATTCTGGCACCTTAGACTATCGATGCTAGCAACAGACCAGCCTTTAGTGGTGTTTTTAACTGCCGATAGCTTCAGTAATACATTTTATTGCAAGTGAATTTATACGATGACTGCTACAGCCAATAATAAGCATGAGACGTCCGCTGCTGCGCCAGAAGACTCCACCCCGACAGCTCACCCTTGGCAGGGGCTGCCTGTTGAGTGCTTTCAGTTAATACGTTTAAATGCTTTACCGGCCGACCGAGAAACCGGCTTAAGGCCTTTACAGTTTGTAAGCTTGGAGCGTGTTGAGCGGCACAGTGAAGCCGAAAGCTTTTTACGCTTAAGCATACAACTGCCCACACACAGCACACCTAAAGATGTGAATACGCTCGAAGTGTGGGTTGATCACCAAGAGCAACAGGTGCGCATTAATAGTGACCTGCCTTTACGCACTGAGCCCGCCAACCGTGGTTTAGGACGTTTTATGCTTGCCCAAGCTGTTTTATGGGCTAGAAAACGTTGGAATCATTACACAATGGCCGGTCAAGCACTGCTAGTAAAGCATGCCACCACAGATGCGGCCCGTTTGCGTCGTGATCACGCTTTACAAGCTCAAGGCTTTGCAGTCACTTATGAGGATGCTGTACAGATGCGAGCCGTGTGCTCTGTGGGGCGCGTCAGTCAATTGCACAGTGATTGGAATGAGAGCAAAGTGTCTATAGTCGACACCTTGGATAGCGCAATGATGCTACAAAATGCCGATCAAAACCTAAACAGCCAGCGGACACAAATTAAAAACTGAATGAGCGCATTGATTATTTAATAAAGCGAAGACAGCACTCTACGCTTCACTATTGCCATGCTCGCTATTTTTGCAGTGTTTCAAGCTGCTGTATTGATCTGGATGGCCACCCGCTAAAGGTATTATGTAGGGCTTTTAGGCCACTATTTTGTAATACGTTTAAAGATTGACGCACTGTGCTGCTGTTAGCGCTAAAACATCAATACCTGTGTAATGATGTTCCAGCCAGATAAAGTCAATAGCTGGGTAGAGCTTGGTCAGGGCGGCGCGATGTGGCCCGATATCCAAAACCAACAAGCCTTGCTCATTCAAATGCTGCCCCGCTTGTTGAATAATCTGCTGAATAAATTCAAGACCACCCTCGCCGGCTTGGCTGCTCAGCTGTGGCTCACATTGCAACTCCCTAGGCAATGTCTGCCATTGAGTATCACTCACATAGGGTGGCTTGCAGACTATCAAGTCAAAATGTTGTCTCGCCAGCTGAGCAAACATATCACTGTGCACAGTGCTGATTCTTTCCGAGAGCTGATGAAGCGCGATATTTTCTGTAGCGAGCTGGAGCGCGGGCTTAGAAATATCTGATAACACCACTTGTGCATTCGGAAACTCAATGGCACTGATAATGCCCAAATAACCGGATCCAGCAGCTAAATTTAAGATACGGCTGGGTGCTTTTATAAGCCAAGGTGAAAAACGTTGAGCAATCAACTCGGCTATCGGCGAGCGTGGCACCATAGTTCGCTCATCCACCTTAAAGCAAAGTCCAGCTATATAGGCTTCTTTTAATAAATAGGCAGCTGGAATACGCTGCTCAATACGTTTGTGCAGCATTGCTTGCAGTACTGCATGTTCATCAGCATGCAAGTGACAGTCTAAATATTTATCATGCAGCTCGTAAGGCAAATGCAAATGCCCCAATACCAAAGCGCGGGCTTCTTCAAAAGCGTCATCACTACCCTGCTCAAAAAACAGTTGTGCTTGATTAAACTGGCTCACTGCCCAGCGGATATAATCGCGCAATGTCGCTAATCCTGACTTGCTCACTGAATTGTCCCATTGTGGTGTTTAATAAAGATGCTGGCTGTTAACCTGAAACTGTTCTTTAATATTCGTCACGGCCTTCCAGCATGTGGCGTTTCAGTAGCACATACACCGCCCCCGTACCGCCGTGTCGAGCGGTGCATGAGGTAAAACCCAGCACTTTTTCATGCTGCCGTAACCAAGTGTTGACATGGCTCTTAATCATCGGCTTTTTACCGTCTAAGCGTGCTGCTTTTCCGTGTGTAACGCGCACGCAACGGATTTCCAAACGTAAAGCTTCTGCTAAAAATTCGCGTAAATTTTTCCGTGCCATTTCAACGTTCATGCCGTGCATGTCCAAACTGCCTTCAAAAGCAATTTGCCCAGCTTTTAAGCGTCGCAACTGACTGAGCTGCACGCCGTCACGGGCCCAAAAAAGCGCTTCTTCCGGCTCAACGTCCAAAACAAATTGATCGGAAAGACCATCCACGGTGATGTTTTCCACGGCAGCTAAAGCATTTTTTCGTTGGTAACGCTGTGCGCTACGGTCTTTTCTAACCTTGCCTACATCAGCTTGATCAACATAGATACGACGCACGCCTTGCATTTGCTGAGCAAATAAAGAGAAATCATCATCAGACATTGCGTCCTCCTTTTTTTCTTCGAGGCATTCTACCTGAATTTATCAAGCACACACAAAAACGCCCCAACGAGTGGGGCGTTTTTTACAGCAACAGCAAATGATTACATGTGCTTAATCATTGCATCACCGAACTCTGAGCAGGAGACCAGTGTTGCATCATCCATTAAACGCTCGAAGTCGTAGGTTACTGTTTTGTCAGAGATAGCACCGTTGATGCCATCAATCACTAGATCAGCAGCTTCAGTCCAACCCATGTGACGTAGCATCATTTCTGCAGATAGAATCAAGGAACCTGGGTTCACTTTGTCCTGACCAGCATACTTAGGTGCAGTACCGTGAGTAGCTTCAAACATAGCTACGCTGTCGGACAGGTTAGCGCCTGGTGCAATACCAATACCACCCACCTGAGCAGCCAGTGCGTCAGAAATGTAGTCACCGTTTAGGTTTAGAGTAGCAATCACATCGTACTCTGCAGGACGCAAGACGATCTGTTGCAGCATCGCATCAGCAATACCATCTTTAACAATGATGTCTTTGCCAGTGTTAGGGTTCTTGAAAGTCATCCAAGGACCGCCATCTAGCAGCTCAGCATTGAACTCATCGCGAGCAACCTCGTAACCCCAATCCTTGAAGGCACCTTCGGTGAACTTCATGATGTTACCTTTGTGAACCAAGGTCACTGATTCACGGTTGTTGTCGATGGCGTACTGCAGTGCTTTACGAACTAGACGCTTAGTTCCTTGTTCAGATACAGGCTTAACACCAATACCGCAGTTTTCAGTAAAGCGAATATTGGTCACACCCATTTCTTCGGTGAAGAACTTGATTACTTTATCTGCTTCTGGAGTGCCCGCTTCCCACTCAATACCTGCGTAGATGTCTTCTGAGTTTTCACGGAAGATCACCATATCAGTATCTTGCGGGCGCTTCACTGGGCTTGGTACACCGGTAAACCAGCGCACTGGACGTAAGCAAACATAGAGGTCGAGCTGCTGACGTAGAGCAACGTTCAGCGAGCGAATACCACCGCCAACAGGTGTGGTCAAAGGACCTTTAATGGAAACAACGTAGTCACGAACTGCTTCTAAGGTCTCTTCAGGCAACCAGGTTTCTGAATCGTATACCTGAGTCGCTTTCTCACCAGCGTACACTTCCATCCAGGAAATCTTACGCTCACCGCCATAGGCTTTTTCAACAGCGGCATCAACAACTTTGATCATGACAGGGCTAATATCAGCACCAATACCGTCACCCTCAATGTAAGGAATGATTGGGTTGTTAGGTACAGTTAGCGTCATATCTGCATTAACGGTGATTTTGTCACCGGCTGGCACTTGGATCTTTTGGTATCCCATGCTGGACTCCGTTAGTTACGTGGTCTTTAAAAAAAATCTGTCACGCGTGTGGCCTGACAGAGGTAATTCATACTTACATAGGTATGTATGACTTCCATATGCAATAAAAAGTCACACTGGTATATCAACATGCTGTAGCATTTTGCGCTGCGTGTATTATACACCTTTTTAACAATCGCTTAATAGGCTGCTATAGTCAAACTCTTGTGTTGCAATTATTGTATCTATCCTTTTTTGAAAATTGGTGTTAAGTACGCCACATAAATAAAAAGGTTCTCTGAAAATTTAACGCTTTAATCTCTATAGCGAGGCTGCTCAATGTCCCGTTTTACGCCACGTATCACTGTGGCCACGATCATCGAACGAGATGGCCGCTTTTTATTCGTCAAAGAACATGCCGATAGGCGCATCGTATTAAACCAGCCTGCAGGCCACTTAGAAATGGACGAAAGTCTAACCCAAGCGGCGATTCGCGAAACTTTAGAAGAGACCGGTTGGGACATCGAAGTGTCTCATGTGGTAGGCATCTATTTATACAAGGCACCCAATAATATCACCTACCAACGGATATGTTTCGCTGGGCGCGCTTTGCAGCAACGTAAAGACCACCCCCTTTCGGAGGAAATCATCAGCCCTGTGTGGCTCAACCGTGAAGAGTTGCTCGAGCAGCGCGAACTGTGGCGCAGTCCTTTGCTGCTGCGCAGTCTGGACGATTACTTAAGCGGCTCACTTCATCCTCTAGAAATACTTAAAGAATAACCAGCACAGTTCAGCACTCCCTAGCTGCCAGCAAACCTGTTAACATACCCTTCTTTAATTGACTCATTTAGATTGCTATGCATACCCCTTCAGAAACTCATGTAATTGTCGGCATGTCCGGTGGCGTTGACTCCTCCATTGCAGCTTTACTGCTGATTCAGCAAGGCTACCAGGTGGAAGGCCTGTTTATGAAAAACTGGGAAGAGGACGACGGCACTGAATATTGCACAGCGAAAGAAGACTTAGCTGACGCTCAAGCGGTGTGCGATACTTTAGGCATCAAACTGCACACTGCAAATTTTGCTGCCGAGTACTGGGACAATGTGTTTGAGCACTTCTTACAAGAGTATCAAGCTGGACGCACGCCCAACCCAGATATCCTGTGCAATCGTGAAATCAAATTTAAAGCCTTCTTAGATTATGCCGTGCAGTTGGGCGCAGACTTAATTGCTACTGGGCATTATGTGCGCCGCCGTGCCGCTAATGGTCACACTGAGCTGCTAAAAGGCGTTGACCGCAATAAAGACCAAAGCTATTTTTTACATGCAGTGGGCGGCGAGCAAATACATAAAACCTTGTTTCCAGTGGGTGAGTATGAAAAGCCCGCAGTACGCGAGCTGGCAGAGCAACATGGCCTAATCACCGCCAGTAAAAAAGACTCTACGGGTATCTGTTTTATTGGTGAGCGGCGCTTTACTGATTTTCTTAAACAGTACTTACCTGCCCAGCCCGGTAAAATCGAGACCATTGATGGTGTCGAATTGGGTGAGCACAGTGGTTTGATGTACCACACCATAGGCCAGCGGCAAGGGTTGGGCATTGGTGGGTTAAAAAATGCCAGTGAAGAAGCCTGGTATGTTCTCGCGAAAGATCTTAAGCGCAACGTGCTTATTGTCGGCCAAGGCAATCAACACCCTTGGTTGTTTTCCCGCTCTTTAATCACTCGCGATGTCAACTGGATCAACCCAGTCAACCTTGATGAGCTGGACAATTTAACGGCCAAAGTACGCTACCGCCAAGCTGACCAAGCCTGCCGTATCGAGCAAACTTCCGACGGTTACTTGGTGACTTTTGAACAGCCGCAGCGCGCAGTTACTTTAGGTCAATCCGTTGTTTTTTATGATGGCGATGTCTGTTTGGGTGGTGGCGTGATCGAAGCAACCACCCCTTGGGATGAGAGTATTCAGCGACCATGACCCCACTTCAAGAACAACTGACCGCTTTAGCTGGTGTGTTTCAAGCCGCAGCCTTGGTCAACAAGCTGGCTCACAGTGGTCAAATCAGTGATTCCGCGCTGGCTTATATGCTCAACACGCTGTTGGTACGTGATCCTGAAAACACTCTAGATGTGTATGGCGGAGATGACTTGGGGTTGCGTGAAGGCTATCAACTCTTGCAAGCGGTGCTTGAGCGTGACACGGATAATCTACCACGGGAATGTCTGCGCTATGTGGTGTCAATGCTGAGCCTGGAAAAGCAATTTGCACAGCGCGACGATCTGCTTGAAATCACAGCACTGCGCCTGCCAAAAATAGAACAGCAAGTAGCACTGTATGGCATAACCAGCGAAAACATAACGGCTTCATTTGCTAGCCTCTACCAAGACACCATCAGCACATTCAAGCAACGCATCCAAGTGCACGGTGATATGCGCTTCTTACAACAAGAAAACACTGCTGCTAAAGTGCGCGCACTGTTATTTGCTGGAATTCGCTCCGCACGTTTGTGGCGACAACTGGGCGGCCGACGCTGGCATATTTTGCTTTATCGTCGCAGCATGCTCAACGAACTGCGTTCACGTCGTCCATGACTGAGCGCAGTGTGCGCCCTGTGCAAGGGGCTGCACTTTTGGCTGTCTCTGCCCTACTGTTCACAATTATGGGCGTACTCATCCGCGAAGCATCGGCCACAGTAAACAATGAAAATATCGTGTTCTTTAGAAATATTATCGGTGTCCTATTCTTCTTACCGTTAATATTGAGCAAAGGCTTGCGTCCTCTTAGGACTAAACGTCTCAAGTCGCACCTGATGCGCACCACCTATGGTCTTGCGGCCATGTATTGCTTTTTCTATGCAATTGCTCACTTGCCGCTGACGGATGCCATGCTGTTCACCTATTCGGCGCCGGTTTTCACCCCGATAATTGCCTATTTATGGCTCAAAGAACCACTCACTAAGCGCATGCTAGCCTTCTCGTTATTGGGGCTCATTGGCGTTATTTTGGTAGCTAAGCCCAGCGCTGCCATTTTTAACAGTTTGTCCTTAGTTGGCCTTGCCGCCAGTATGCTGGCGGCCACAGCTTTTGTGTCCATTCGAGAAATGAGTGATACCGAGCCTGCTTTTCGTATGGTGTTTTACTTTTCGTTTTTTAGCAGCCTTATTTCCGCAGTACCCTTACTCTGGGCTTGGCAGCCTCTCAGTTCAGAACAGCTGATCCTGTTGTGCGCTGCAGGGTTAATGGCAGCCTTTGCGCAAATTGTAATGTCCCGCGCGTATTCATTAGCACCTCCTGGAATCATCGGTCCAGTGGCTTATTTAGCGATTATTTTTGCCGGTATCTTTTCCTTGCTGCGCTGGGGCGAAGTCCCTGATCTAACAACCATTGTGGGTGCTATTTTGATCTTTTCAGCCAGCATTTTGACGCTACTGTTACGCAAGCACTAAACCTAGGGGCGCATTTGTTGTACACTGTGCGCCCTATTTATTCATTGACTTTTAGAGAACGCACCATGCAGCTATCCAACCTTACTGCGGTTTCCCCCGTTGACGGCCGATACGGCAGCAGAACCACCGCACTGCGCCCAATTTTTAGTGAATACGGCCTTATTCGTAACCGAGTTCTGGTTGAAGTGCGTTGGCTTCAACGCCTAGCCGCACACCCTAGTATTACTGAGGTGGCACCTTTTTCTGAAGAAGCCAATGCAGCATTAAATGCTCTGGCAGAAAACTTCCAGCTTGAACACGCTGAGCGAGTAAAAGCCTTTGAACGCACCACCAACCATGACGTTAAGGCGGTTGAGTACCTCCTTAAAGAAGAAGCAAGAAAGTTGCCCGAGCTGGAGAAAGTCACAGAGTTCATCCACTTTGCCTGCACCAGTGAGGACATCAACAACCTATCCCACGCGTTAATGTTACGTGAAGGTCGCGATGATGTGCTGCTGCCACTCATGCGTCAGCTGGCAGAAAGCCTACGTGAACTGTCCATTGAGTTTGCTGATGTGCCCATGCTGTCACGCACCCACGGCCAGCCCGCTTCGCCTACCACTTTGGGTAAGGAATTTGCCAACGTGGTGTATCGCCTCGAGCGCCAAATTGAGCAAGTAGCTGCTATTCCCTTACTAGGCAAAATCAATGGCGCAGTGGGTAACTATAATGCGCACTTATCGGCTTACCCAGAGATTGATTGGGAAGCCAATGCTAAAGAGTTCATTGAAGGTGACTTAGGCTTAACCTTTAATCCCTACACCACACAAATCGAACCCCATGATTATATTGCAGAGCTGTTTGATGCAGTGGCGCGCTTTAACACCATTTTGATCGATTTCGACCGCGATGTGTGGGGCTATATTTCACTCAACTACTTTAAGCAAAAAACTGTCGAAGGTGAGATTGGCTCCTCTACTATGCCGCATAAAGTCAACCCCATTGACTTTGAAAACTCAGAGGGCAACTTAGGCATTGCTAATGCAATCTTCCAGCATTTAGCCAGCAAACTGCCCATTTCTCGCTGGCAGCGTGACCTCACTGACTCCACTGTCCTGCGCAATCTTGGTGTAGGCATGGCGCACAGTGTAATTGCTTATGAGGCGACCTTAAAAGGGATCAGCAAGCTCGAGTTAAACCAGCCGAGTATTGCCGCAGATTTGGACAACTGCTGGGAAGTTCTCGCCGAGCCTGTGCAAACCGTGATGCGTCGTTATGGCATTGAGAACCCGTATGAAAAACTCAAGGATTTAACCCGCGGTAAAGGCATCAGTGCTGAAGCGCTGCAATCCTTTATTGAGACCTTGGATTTACCTGAAGAGGCTAAAGTGCAATTGCGAGCACTGACTCCAGACCGTTATATTGGTAATGCTGCTGCACAAGCCAAACGTGTTTAACGCAATCTAAAGAGGCAAGCGCCCGGACTTATCCGGGCGTTTTATTATCAGCATAAACAAAGAGAATCAATCACTTGACCACACCAATTGATAAACCACTTGAGATACTCGGTGGCATCAGCGCAGAAGTGTTTCTACGTGATTACTGGCAGAAAAAACCTTTGCTCATTCGTCAGGCCATTCCAGATTTTGTCAGCCCCTTGGACGGCAATGATTTAGCAGGTTTGTCTTTAGAAGAACTGGCCGAATCGCGCATTGTACTTGAGCATGGCGACACTCCCTGGCAGCTACGCCACGGACCTTTCGATGAAGAAACATTCAGTACTCTCCCTGAACGCGATTGGACTTTACTGGTACAGGCTGTTGACCAGTTCAGCCCTGAGGTTGCCGAAGTACTTGAGCACTTTAAATTTCTGCCCAACTGGCGGGTTGATGATGTGATGATTAGCTATGCTGCACCTGGCGGCGGTGTTGGTCCGCATTATGACAATTACGATGTATTTTTGCTGCAAGCTGAGGGGCTAAGACGCTGGAAAATCGGACAAATGTGTGACGCTGAAAGCATGCTGCTTGAGCACCCCGATTTAAAAATACTGGCTGACTTCCAAGAAACTGATGAGTGGGTTTTAGAGCCCGGCGATCTACTGTACCTGCCGCCACGCCTGGCCCATTGGGGCATTGCCGAAAACAACTGCATGACTTGGTCGGTTGGTTTCCGCGCCCCCTCCAGTGCTGAAGTGGTCAGTCATTACGCTGATTTTGTTGCGCGTTTTTTGCCCGATGATCAGCGCTACAGTGATGCTGACATGTCTGCAATAACCAACCCAAGTTATATCCGCGCGGAAGATATACAACGTCTACGTCAACTCCTAAACCAAGAGCTGAGTGACGACCGCATGCTGTTAACTTGGTTTGGCCAGTTTATGACAGAGCCACGCTACCCAGAAATGTTGGAAGGTGCTGAGATCAGCACTGCTGAACTGCAACAGGTTTTGCAAGATGGTGCTATATTTACTCGCAACCCAACTGCGCGTTTCGCTTGGAGTCATATCCAACTAGAAACTGAACCCGCTGCAATATTTTTTGTCAGTGGTCACAGTCGTATATTGAGCGAGCACTTAATCCATTTGCTTGACCTGCTCTGTAATGCAGAGGCTCTATACCTAGAAAACTTAACACCTTGGCTGCAAGACGCAGAAGCAACCACCCTGCTCTGTGAGCTGATTAAACAAGGTAGCTTGGAGTGTATCGATGAGTAATATAACTATTCGCATTGCTGACTGGCATCGAGATAATGCTGATTTGCGACGTATCCGTAACAGTGTCTTTATCCAGGAGCAAGGAGTCAGCCCAGAACAAGAGTGGGACAGTGATGATGCCAGCGCCACTCATTTTTTAGCCTTCGAAGGTGATTTTGCCATAGGCACCGCACGTTTATTGGCAGATGGCTGTATAGGTCGCGTTTCTGTTTTAAAAGACTGGCGTGGTTTACATATCGGTGAGAAACTGCTGTTGGCCGCTATTGAAGAAGCAGAACGCTTAGGCCTCACAGAGCAAACCCTAACCGCACAAGTGCATGCGGCTGGCTTTTATGAGCGTTTAGGTTTTAAGGTCGTCAGCGATGAGTTTCTTGAGGCCGGTATTCCGCACATTGATATGCTACGTAAAAGCCAATAACGCTTAGGAGGTGCAGAATGAAATCACCTCGCACACCCAACACCACGTCAGTTAATCAGTCAGAGCAGGCTTTACCGCCCATAGACTTTGTTGCGCAAGGCTCTTACAGCATTAACAATCCTGACAGCAGCCCGCCGCAAGAAACGTGGCATGCCGCAAATTTTAGTTTAGGCAAGCATCATCAGTTGATTAGCGCTGATGGTGTGGAAGATATACGCAGTCATAGCCTCGCCCTAGTGCAGCAAGCGCAACGCAGCCTGTGTATTTACTCTTCTGATTTAGAAGGCTGGCTGTATAACCACTCCTCCATGCAGCAGGCGTGCAGCTCCTTTTTGCTTGCCAACCCTAAAAACACCCTGCGTATTCTGGTGCAAGACACCTCCACGATGACTCGCGAAGGACACCTTTTACTCGCTTTACATCGACGTTTAAGCAGTCGTTGTAGCATTCGTAAGGTGAACTTAAATTATGACTACAGCGATCAGCATTGGCTGATTGCGGATGATTGCGGTTTATTAACACGTACTGCCCAAGAGCCCTATCAAGGCACTGTTCACTACTACAACCCTAACCCTGCTCGGGTATTGCAAAATCAAAGACTGTTTAATGCCATGTGGGATGTCAGTCTCAGTGATGTCAATTTGCGGAGCATGTTGCTATGAAAACTGTACTGCGCCTATGTATGCTGTTTTTCTTTATATTGAGCGGCACAGTGGTTCTGGCCGCCAGTGAAGTGATTCAACTCAACTACCGTATGGCACAAGACGTTCTACCGGTTGCTCGCTCTGTGTTAGGTGATGATGGTCGAGCGACAGCTTATGGCAATCAGCTGATTGTCAATGCCAGTCCAGACAAAATTAATGAACTGCGTTCAGTACTACAACAGATAGACACTCAACCTCGCCGTTTGCTAATTAGCGTGGACACCTTGGGCAATCAATATAATCAAGCAAACGGTTATCAGCTGGATGGCACCATCACTGGCCGCCATGGTGAGGTGGTGCTTGGTCAAGGCGAGCAAGCTGGTCGTGATCAAGTGCGCATTATTCGCAACAACACTCAGAATCGTGATGGATCGTTACGCACAGTACAAGCCTTAGAGGGTTCTGCTGTTTTAGTGCAGGTTGGGCAAAGTATGCCCTTACGAGAAACCCACTATGGCCCCTACGGCCAAGTGCAGGAGCACACCCAGTATCGCTCAGTCAATCAAGGTTTTTATGTAACAGCTACAGTGCATGGCGATACGGTGCAAATTGAACTCAGCAGTCAAAATGATCGACTGAGCCAGCAGCGGGGTGTGATCAATACGCAAAGCGTATCCAGTCACTTAAGCGGCCGTTTAGGCGAGTGGATCCGTGTTGCTGACGCCCAGGAGGACAGCAGCAGCCGACAAACGGGCTTTTTGCAAAAACGTTACAGCACTAGACGTACAGACAATCAATTACAAATCAAAGTTGATGTTTTAGATTAACTTCTCTGCCTACTTACTGTTGAAAATATGTAGTGAAACTCACGAAGCACTACAAAAGATTTGACGAACGCGTTTTGAAAGCGCATTATACCTCCGCTCCCGCTAGCCAGAACACTTAAATGAGAGTGTTCCAAAACTTGCTTAATGAGTACTAATTAAGAGGTTTTGTGTTTACTGCATCCAAAAGATGCTGCAACGAGGTTACGACTGGTACGTTGTTGTCCTGAGGGACGGGATTGCAAGTTGCATCAAAGATGCCACAGATAACTCACCACAGTGAGACGCGTCTGCGGATGTTAAGTTGTAGATATCGCAGCTTAATGCAGCAGCCAATTTGTCTGTTATGCACCCCTCTTATACGACACAACACTCAAGTCAATTATCGGCACTCCAGCGGAAGCGAACCCGCAAAGTATACTTCCAGCAATAGCAGGTAGTGTGTGGGCAGTCGGTGCTTAAACTCATCTATACTCTTTGAAGGATTGACAATGTCAACTTATCAAAACCAAATTAAGGCAATTGCCGCTGTAAAAGAAAAAGCTGGAAACGGCTGGAGCGCAATTAACCCAGAGTTTGCCGCTCGTATGCGTTACCAGAACCGCTTCAATACCGGCCTGGACATCGCCAAATACACTGCAGCCATCATGCGCAAAGACATGGCTGAGTATGATGCCGACACATCTTTGTACACCCAGTCGCTGGGTTGCTGGCACGGTTTCATCGGTCAGCAAAAAATGATCGCCATCAAAAAGCACTTGCAAACAACTAACAAGCGCTACTTGTACCTGTCAGGCTGGATGGTTGCTGCTCTGCGTTCTGAGTTCGGTCCTCTACCTGACCAGTCAATGCACGAGAAAAACTCTGTTGCAGCACTGATTGAAGAGCTGTACACCTTCTTACGTCAAGCTGACACCCGTGAGCTGGACCTGCTATTCACTGCTTTAGATGAAGCACGTGAAGCTGGCAACAAAGAAGAAGAAGCGAAGATCCTAGATCAGATCGAAAACTTTGAAACTCACGTTGTACCCATCATTGCTGACATCGACGCTGGTTTCGGTAACGAAGAAGCCACCTACTTGATGGCTAAGCAAATGATTGAAGCAGGTGCTTGTGCGATTCAGATCGAGAACCAAGTATCTGACGAGAAGCAGTGTGGTCACCAGGACGGTAAAGTGACTGTTCCACACGCTGACTTCCTAGCTAAAATCAACGCTGTACGTTACGCGTTCCTAGAATTAGGCGTTGACGACGGTGTTATCGTTGCACGTACTGACTCTTTGGGTGCTGGCTTAACTAAGCAAATCGCAGTAACCAACGAGCCAGGCGACTTGGGTGACCAGTACAACAGCTTCTTAGATGGCGACTACATCAACGATGCAAGCGAAATCGAGAACGGTGACGTTGTTATTAAGTCAAACGGTAAGCTGCTCAAGCCTAAGCGTTTAGCGAGCGGCCTGTTCCAGTTCCGTGAGAACACTGGTGTTGACCGTGTAATCTTGGACTGCATCACCTCACTGCAAAACGGTGCTGACCTGCTGTGGATCGAAACCGAAATGCCACACGTTGGTCAGATCAAAGGCATGGTTGATGAGATCCGTAAGGTTGTTCCTGATGCGAAGCTGGTTTACAACAACAGCCCAAGCTTCAACTGGACTCTGAACTTCCGTCAGCAAGTGTTCGATGACTGGGTAGCTGCAGGTAAAGACGTTTCTGCATACGATCGTGCCCGCTTAATGAGCGCTGATTACGATGGTACTGATCTGTGTAACGAAGCCGATGCTCGCATCCAGAGCTTCCAGGCAGACGCAGCACGTGAAGCAGGTATCTTCCACCACTTGATCACTCTGCCGACCTACCACACTGCAGCACTGTCCACTGATAACCTGGCTAAAGGTTACTTCGGTGAAGAAGGTATGCTGGCTTATGTTGAAGGTGTTCAGCGTAAAGAAATTCGTCAAGGTATTGCGTGCGTACGCCACCAAAACATGGCGGGTTCAGACATCGGTGATACTCACAAAGAGTACTTCTCCGGTGATGCTGCACTGAAAGCAAGCGGTGAAGACAACACTATGAACCAGTTCGATAATATTTAATCGAGTGGTACATTTAGCAGTCTGTGACTGCGTGTTATAAAAAAACCCCAGCCCTAGCTGGGGTTTTTTATTGACTGAAGAATGTTAAACGTATATCGCGTAGTAAACCTGCTCGACTATCAACTGCTTAAGTAACTAAAGGAAAACTTTCCGTAAACTTATGACCAGTGAATTTCATGTTCTAAATCAAGTGAGGATTCTTTGCCCAAGGTATCAAAATGCTCATCAAGGAAACTCTTCGCAGATTCACGACCAATATCACGCAAATGGGTTAAAAACGCCCATTCAGAGTTCATTTTACTGGACGCTGACAGTGGGTTCATTTTTTCAGTAGCCTCAATACGGTGCACTAAAATATTAGCGTAGTGATCGGTATCCAACCTATTGTTTTCTAACAGGCGATGCACAAACTCAATGCTACGTAACTCTCTTAGCAAAGATGAGTTAAATGAAATTTCATTGATACGGTTTTGAATTTCCCGTGCAGTTTTTGGAACCTTATTCCGCGCAATAGGATTAACTTGAACAATCACTATGTCTTGGGTTTCAGTGGTTTGGAACAAAGGAAACAACGGTGGGTTACCACTGAAACCACCGTCCCAATAAGGTATACCATCGACTTCAACAGCCTGATAAATGGTGGGCAAGCAGGCCGAGGCCAAAATCATATCTGCAGTCAGCTCACCACCCTCAAACACTTTAATTTTACCTGACTGCACATTGGTGGCAGCAATAAACAGTTCTATATCTTTACACGACCTGATTTTCTCAAAGTCGATGCTGGTTTCAATCAGTTCGCGAAGCGGATTAAACTTAAATGGGTTGGTTTCATAGGGTGAGGCTACCCGGCTCATTAGGTCCATCATTATATAAGCAGGGGTTCCGCTCAAATCCCAATTGCCCGTCAAGACACCTAGCGGGCTGCGTTTGAGGGGACTAAACAAGGACAAGTTTGATACTTTGACCCAAAAATCTTTCAACGCCTCGCGTGCACCTTCTCGACCACCATTAATGTAGCCCTGTTTAAATACCACAGCGTTCATGGCGCCTGCACTTGTGCCAGAAATACCTTGCACATTAATGCGGTTATCTTCCATCAGGTAGTCCAATACACCCCAAGTATAGGCGCCATGTGAACCACCGCCCTGTAGTGCAAGGTTGATCGATTTTTTACTCATCAGAATTTCATTCCTTATCAATATTATTGAGCTAACCCATATACGTTTCTAATAATAGGAGCTAGAAAATCAATCCTTTATTGCGCAGTCCAGCCGCCATCAACAGGCAGAGTAGTGCCGGTAATAGATGCCGCACTGTCGCTACATAGAAATACTGCGACTGCAGCCACCTGCTCTACGGTGACAAAGTTTTTGGTTGGCTGTGCTTTGAGCAGCACATCCTGTTTGACTTCTTCTTCGGTAATGCCGCGTGCCTTGGCTGTATCAGCCACTTGTTGCTCTACCAGTGGCGTCCAGACATAGCCTGGAGCAATCGCATTCACTGTAGTGCCAAACTCGGCTAATTCTAAGGCTATTGTCTTGGTTAAACCCGCGATACCGTGCTTAGCAGCAACATAAGCAGATTTATAAGGTGAAGCCACTAACGCATGGGCTGACGCTGTATTGATGATACGTCCCCAACCACGCTTCTTCATGCCTGGCGTTACCGCTTTAATGGTGTGGAACGCCGAAGTCAGGTTAATTGCAATAATTGCATCCCATTTATCCTCTGGAAAGTCTTCAACAGGTGAAACAAATTGAATGCCAGCATTGTTCACTAGAATATCCACGGAGCCAAAAACCTGTTCTGCTTCAGCGATCATTGCGGCAATTTCCTCAGGTTTCAGCATATTTGCTGATGAAAAGCGCACTTTGACAGAAAAGTCTGTTTCAATTGCTTTTCGAGTACTTTCATTCTCTTGCGCAGTACCTAGGCCATTAATCATCACATTAGCGCCCTGCTCCGCAAGACCCCGTGCGATGGCTAAACCAATCCCTGAAGTAGAACCCGTAACAACCGCATTTTTACCTTTTAACATTATCCACGCTCCATTATTTTTATACGCTGTAGCAAAACTATAACTACAGCACTTTAATCTAGCCAGTGAGACAGCTTAGGTCTTGCTCAGATACACGTCGAACTCGCTCATTCAAACAAAGACTAATTAGAGTAAAACAAATAAGTAAAAACTTGCACTACTGACTACTCAGTCACAGTTGTTTAGGAACAAAGCCAGAATATTCTTTCAGACTCCGAGTATTTTATGCATATAAGGGTGTTATGAAAACTCACGCCTTAGATCTAAGCTGCATTCCTTACCGAGGCTCGCATAGTGTTTATCGAGAAAAATCTGTGCGGATTGGCGACCGATATCGCGCAGATGGGTTAGAAATGCCCATTCGGAATTTATTTTACTGGACGCTGACAACGGATTGATTTGCTCAGTGGCTTCGATACGGTGCACAAGTATTTCAGAGTAACGTTCCCTATCCAGCTTATTTTCCTGTAGCTGACGGGTCACAAAGTCAATGGCCCGTAGCTCTCTTAATAAAGATGAATTGAACGAAATCTCATTCACACGATTCTGTATTTCTCGAGCGCTTTTCGGGGTTTCATTGCGCTCAACCGGGTTAATTTGAACAATTACAATATCTTTGGACTTGGCGGTGTGAAACAAGGGATACAAAGGCGGATTACCCACATAACCACCGTCCCAGTATGGTACGCCATCAATTTCTACGGCTTGAAAATAAGAAGGTAAGCACGCCGAAGCTAACAGCATGTCTGCAGTCAGTTCTTCTCGATTGAATACTCTAATTTTGCCCGTATGCACGTTGGTTGCCGCAACAAACAGCTTTAGCACGCTGCAGGCTCTAACCTTTTCAAAGTCAATAGTGGACTCTACTAAGTCACGTAGCGGGTTAATATTCAGCGGATTAGTCTCATAAGGCGATGCAACTCGACTGAATAGATCCAGCATCAGATAAGCCGGTGAATCATCCATATCCCAGCGACCTGTGAGAATACTTAAAGGGCTGCGCTTAATAGGGCTCATTTTACCCATGCGTGCCACTTCCCACCAAAACTGCTCAAGCGACTGGCGAGCCCCTTCTATGCCACCATCCAAATAGCCTTGGGCTAAGACCGCGGCATTCATTGCACCGGCACTGGTCCCAGTAATACCTTCGACACTGACCCGACCATCTTCCATTAAGTAGTCCAGTACGCCCCAAGTAAAGGCGCCATGGGAGCCGCCGCCTTGCAGCGCTAGATTGATCGATTTTTTAACCATAAGATCTTTACTCCTTTTGGCTTTTTCTTGAGCGTGCAGTTACGATATTTAGCTATTAGCTAGATAAAGCCAGCTAGTCACTTCTTGTTGCACTCTCGCAGCCAGTAGCGGCACGCCTAGACTAGTCATGGGCCAAGCTGTTAGTGCTATGCACTATACAGCAACTGTTTTTAGGCTATCGCGATAAATTGAAGTTATTCTGCAATGCACTATGGTTGCTTAAGTTATTTTGAGGGTAGCCATTCTTCAAGAGCAGTAAACACAGCAAGCCTGCCAAGCAGACTACAGCCATCAATCAGCGGCGAGCTGACCAGTTTGTGTTTCATCCAGTTCAATTCGGCTTTGTGCCCAATCCCGCCAAGCAGTGACTTGTTGAGGGTTAGCACCGGCTTGTTCGGCAGTAGCTAATGCTTGTAAGCCTGCTTGCCAGCGACCTTGTTGTATTTCAAGCTGGCCGAGATTTAGCCAATGTTGACCACGGCCAGTTTGTTTGGCTAAGCGTGCGTAGTGCGCAGCGGCTGTTTGGTATTCACGGGCTTGCCAATGTAGCTGCGCTAAGCGTTCGAGATTGGCAGTGTTTGCGTTGATTAGCCCGCTGTCCAACATGCCACTCATTAACCGTGCCGCTTGCCAAGGCTGGTTTGATGCTTCTGCTAAGGAAAGCAAACGATCTAGATCGGCCTGTTGGAAGGTCATGCCGCGACTGTACGCCGTGCGCAGGGTGGCTAAAGATTTACCGTACTGGCCAGCCATTTGTTGCAAAGCAGCGAGCTGCTGCCAAACACTCAACTCATCAGGCTTGCGCTGCAAGATACGCTTTTGCCACTGCTCAGCCTGAGCATAGCGCTTAAGTTCAGCATTAGCACCCACCATAAATTGCAACCACGAATTGCTGATGGTGCCTTTGTTTTTCAAGTAACGCTCAGCTAAAGGAACAGCTTTATCCAAGCGCCCTAACTGTTGCCAGGCTTGAATTTGCAACTCTAAAATCTCATCAGTAGCAGCAAGACCACGTAGATATTGATGGACTTGTTGATAACGTTGCGCAGCAAAACTCAGCTTGGCCAAGTTAAGACGATCCTCAGCTATTTGCGCGTCAGTCAATTTGCCGCTGGTTAAGGCTTTATCAAGCGTTTTTATAGCATGCTGAATATGCCCTTGTGCCCAAGCTAAATAGCCTTCACTGCGCCAAAGCAAGGCTTGCTCTAAACTGTCAGGCTCAGCTTTTACCGACTTTAAGGCCTCTTCTGCTTGCTGATAGTGACCGGCTTGCTGTGCGGTCTGTGCTGCTTGTAATGCACGAAATACATCAGGTGCTATACTCTGCGCAAAAATCACTGGCACCGATAATACATAGAGGCACATAACCAAGAGTAAACGAAACACTTAACGGCCCCTTTTCTCTAAACGGAACTCAAGTTTTTTTACTGCTTCGCGAGCAACCAATTGACCGCCTTCGCGTCGTGGGGCAAAACGCCAGCGTAACGCTGCGCGTCGGGCTTCACGATCAAAAACTCGAGCTGGTGAAGACTCCAAGACCCTAACATTCTCCACTCGGCCTTCTGCAGTAATGGTAAACGCCAGTTTGACGTAGCCCTCGATACCCCGGCGCCGTGCACTGTCGGGATACACTGGCAAAACTTCGTTGAGAGGAATGACTTCTGCATCATTGCTAGGGGCACTTTGTGCGCCTTGTGAACCCTGCACAGGCGTACTTGGTGCAGCAGGCGGCGGTGCGCTCGGAGCTGTTTGTTGTGCCGTTAAACCCTGTAAACTCGGGGCTGCTGCTGCGGATAAATTAATACTGCTGGGCAATTGCGGTACGACCACATCCAAAGACGTTATTTGTGGCGTATTCGGTGGCTGCGGGGCTTGCTGTGCCGGTGGGCTTTCCAGTTGTGGCTCTGCAGGTGGTTCTGGCATTTGCAGTCGAGAGCGTGCTGGATCATTCGACTCAGACTGTAATTTCGGAACAAAGTAACCCACTTGCAACGCTGGCTCCTTAGTTGCTGTTTGCGGTGGGAAAATCATTACCAGCATTAATACAAAACTGGCCAAGACAATCGTCACAGCAACCAAGAATGATAGCAGCCAGCGCATCAATGGGACTCCGTAGAAGCCGCTAACACCACATCCGGTACTCCAGCTAAGCGGGCTTGATCCATCACTCTAATCACCAAGCCGGTACGCGCATCTTGATCAGCCTGCACCACCACTACGCCTTCTGGTTGCTCTTGGCGCATGCGTTCAACATGGGTGCGCACACTGCGCACATCCACCACCTGTTTATCGAGCCACACCTGACCATCAGCAGTGACTGCAATTAAAATATTCCCCTGTTCTTGTGCAGCAGCGCTATCTGCTTGGGGTCGATTTACCTCAATGCCCGACTCTTTAATAAATGAGCTGGTGACAATAAAGAAAATCAACATGATAAACACCACATCCAGCATAGGTGTTAAATCAATGCCTGGTGCTTCTTCGTTTTGATAACTGCGGCGACGCATTCTCATCGTCTAATCCTTATCCATGACGCAACTGGTCAGCCAGCTGGTCAATGGCGCGTTGTGCATTGCGCTCTAAACGCGCCAAACTAAACAAACCACCAATGGCCAATACCATTCCAGCCAGGGTTGGCAGTGTGGCTTGCCAAACACCGGCGGCCATAGCTCGCGGGTTACCGCTACCACTGACTGCCAGCACCTCAAACACTGCAACCATGCCGGTGACTGTTCCCAGTAAACCCAATAACGGAAACATGGCAACTAAAGTTCGAGTCACCAATAAAGGCGTTATTAACTGCTCTCGGGCTTGTGCCAACCAAGCAGCTCGCACCGCTTGTGGCCAGCGGAGCTGTGTGCTGCCATTGATGCCTTGCACTAGCAAGGTCTGCCAATCACTTTGCCGTTCCTGTGCCCAGCGAGGAAATTGACGCTTGGCATACCAAAAACGTTCTAACATCAGCGTCCAAAACAATACACAAAGCGCTGCCAGCAACCACATAACAATGCCGCCGGCACTCATTAAGTCCAGCAAGGCATAGCTGCTGTCGACCAGCCATATCCATGTGCTTTGCGCATTATTCACTGTGTTTTTTCTCAGACATATGCAGTGCCAGCAAACCTACACATTGTTGTTCCAGTAGCTGCACGACACCCTTACTGCGGGCGCTCAGTATGCTATGTAAGAAGAGCAAAGGAATCGCTACTACTAAGCCTTCCACCGTAGTTACTAAAGCTTGTGAAATACCATCGGCCATTAATTTAGAATCACCACCACCGCTTTGCGTAATGGCTTGGAAGGTCACAATCATGCCGGTCACAGTACCCAGCAGCCCTAGTAACGGTGCTACTGCTGCCAGTAACTTCAACAGCCCTTGGCCTTTTTCCAGCTGCGGAACCTCTTGCATGACCGCCTCATCCAGCTTCAACTCCAGTGTTTCCAGGTCAGAGAGCTGTGGGTTGGGCCCCAAGACACTTAACACGCGTCCCAATGGATTGTTGGTAGTTGGCGCAGACAAATCACTCATTTGTACGCGAATACTGCGCACCACCTGCATTAAGCTTAACAAACGCCACGCGGCTAATATAAAGCCGAATACACCCAATACAACAATCACCCAGCCTACCAAGCCACCTTGTCTCAGACGGTCCATTAAAGAGGGTTGACGCTGTAACTGTTCAATCAGCAAGCCACGCGATGGATCAATTGGTAGGCTCGCTAGGCTGTTTTGGCTACTTGCCCAAGTGTTCACCTGTTTTATTCCGGAAGGCTGCCTAGGCAATGCTCGTAAAGCACTTTCACCTTTACTGTAGCTTAAAAAAGCATCGTCGTTATAAGCAGAAAAAGCACCCACCCGCACAATCTGCTGTGGATTACGCTGACCCTCTGCTGTTATTACTGGAACAACGAGGCGTTCTACCCGTCCGGTGGCCGCCATATCCTCTAAGAGTGCCAGCCACAGGCTTTCAATTTGGCTTGCACTGGGTAATACGCGCGTGCTAGCTAAACGCTCCAACTCATTAATGCGCTGCGGGAACTCTACATTTAGCAAGCTGTTTTGCCACTGCCCTACTGTATCACTAGCGCTTTGTCGCACCACCGCAAAAAGTTCACTTAAATCACCTGACTGTTGCTTTAACAATTGTTCTTGCTCAGCTAAGCGTTGTTCATTTTCTGTGAAAGTAGCTTTTAAGTCGGCAGCGCGCGCTTCTTGTTGAGCCAGCTGTTGCTTTGCCTGTGCCAATAACTGCGCCTGTTCATCACGCTTCTGCAAAAACTGCTGTTGACGCTTTTGCATTAAGCGTTCTTCAGTGCTTTTTTCACTGCGAATTCTTTCCAACAACTGGTCAGGGGTTAACAGCTCTGCATGAGCAGTAAAACTGAGCAGTGCAACGCAGACCACCCACACTAGACGCTTCATGGTTGCACCTCCAAGGCTAAGGTTTTAATGGGCAGTTCTAACCAGTCAGCGGACTCTTGTTGGCGAGCAATAGCAATGGCTTTCTGTAAAGGACGACGCGCCTTGTTATCCAGCACATCCCATTTGCGGCTTTGTGCATTCCAATAACCACTTTCATGGCCATTCGGTGTCTGGTAATACAGCATTACGCGGCCTAAACGCAAAAACTCCACATTACGCTGCTGCTCCCCCTCACCCAGCTCACCATGCCACGCCTCTAAGGTGTATCCATAATCACTTTCAATTTGATAAGCTTCGAGAATTCGGCGGTATTTTTCTGCCATGCTCACATCTGCCCTTGGCAGCAACTCTTGCAAAGTTTCTAAACGATCTGTGCGTTCAAAAGGTAAAAACGGCAGATCTGCGGCAATAAACTCTGCAAGCACTTCAACCATACGTGCCATTAAAGGCATGACTGCAGCTTCAGTATCTTGCAAGCTTGCCAGTTGCTCCTCGTAGCTGTGTAACTCTTGTTGCTGTGCTACGATCAGCTCGCTGATTTGCTGGTTATAGCTCTCAAGTCCTTTAGCTTTAGCCAAGGTGTTACTGTATTCTTCTAGCATGGCTTGGCTGGCATCATCGAGTTGCTCAATTTGCAACTGAGAACTTTGCGCGGTTTGACTCAGCTTTTCGCTTTCTTTAAGCGACTGCTCTACAGTTGCTGCGCTAATCGTTGAACTCATTAATACAGAGCACAAAAGCAGCGAACGCAAAGTTGTTACCTGCATAAATACTGTTTCCTTGATTAAATTGAAAATCGCTAAACGATAATGATTATCATATCTGTCAGAGGAAAGATCAATACACTAACAAAATATTTTTTCTATCCTCGACTTATAGAGTAAAAGCTGCGTAATACTTGCAAAAATGCAACAAGCCCTACACTTTATTAAGCACGGGTTGCTGGCTAATACTAAGGTGTTTTCAAGGTAATGATAAGCAGCACAGGACAACGTGTCGCACAACTCTTTCGAGCTCATATGCGACCATAGTCAAGCCTCTGTCCTCTACAGAGCAGTTTTTAATCACTTATATACACAGGGTTTAAGCAGTGGATCACACTCAGGAAAACTCAGAAAAACAACTCAATCGCACCCTACGTAATCAGTTAAAAACGATTATCGCACCAGAAACTCAACGTCTGCACCTGGCTTTATTTTTTGCTGTTTTGGGGGCTTTATTTTTTATTGGCCAAAGCTGGCTGCTAGCACAATTATTTGTTGGCTTACTCAATGCTGCCCAGCAAGGTGCGCAGCTCAGTGATGCATTTACGCTACCCTACGCGGTACTCTTAACGATCTGCTTCATATTACGTCCGCTCAGTCAGTATATTCGTGAACGCCTCTCACAAACGGCCAGCCTTAATGCCCGTAAAAGTTTACGCAAAACACTATTGAATACTTTGGCAAGTTTAGGCCCAGAGCGACAAACGCTTGGTGCTGACGGCGCCCTCAGTTCGCAACTACTAGAGCAAGTGGATGCATTGGATGGCTATATCAGCCGTTATTATGTGCAGTTATATCTGGTGCTGATTGTGCCAATCCTTATCAGTATTGCTGCTTTTCAATACAGTGCGCTGGCGGCTACTTTAATGTTATTAACTGCACCATTGGTTCCAGTATTTATGATTTTGGTGGGTGGCGCCGCCAGTCGTAGCAGCCAACAACAAATGGCGGCCATGAGTCAGTTGAGCAGCCGCTTTTTAGACTGGGTGCGCGGGATGGCCACCCTGCAACACTTAAACGCTGTTTCGCAAGCTCAGCATGACGTCGACCGATCTGCCTCAGCTTACCGTGACAGCACCATGAAAGTGCTGCGCTTGGCTTTTCTATCTGGCGCAGTATTGGAGCTGTTTTCCTCCATAGCCATTGCCCTGGTGGCACTGTACTTAGGTTTAGGGTTGCTAGGAATTTTGCCGTGGGCCAAAGGTGTGATCCCCGTACCTTATGCCGGCGCACTCTTTATTTTATTGCTGGCTCCAGAGTTTTATGCCCCCTTGCGTCAGTTAGGCAGCGATTACCATGCCAAAGCTGAAGCTGAGGGTGCCATTGAAGAGTTACTCCCTTTATTGGAACAGCGCACTTGGCAGCATCCTGGCCAACAACCATTAGTATTAACTGCTGCTCCAGCCATAACACTTAAAAATGTCAAAATCACTGCACATAATCAACGTGTTCGCCTGCCCAGCACGGATTTACACATTGCAGCCGGTGAGCGGGTTGGTTTACACGGTGAAAGCGGCAGTGGTAAATCCAGTTTGTTACTGGCCCTATTAGGTTTTATCGAATACCAAGGGCAAATATATATCAATGATCACGCTTTACTCGACGTTTTACGCAGTGATTGGCACCGTCAGCTCGGCTATTTATCACAGCAGTCTAACTTTAAACGAGGCAGCTTGGCAGATAACTTACGTCTGGCCAAGCCCAATGCCAGCGATGAACAACTGCGTCAGGTGCTCAGAGATGTCGATTTATTACCTTTAGTGGAGCAACTGCCCCAAGGTTTGAATACTCTCTTAGGTGAGCGCGGGTTGGGCTTATCAGGTGGCCAACTGAGCCGCTTGGCGATCGCACAACTGCTGCTGCGGGACGCCCATGTTTGGCTGTTAGACGAACCCACTGCGCACTTGGATCCGGATACCAGTGCAACTATTCATGCTTTGTTAGAAAAACTCAGTGTCGGCAAGACACTGCTGCTGGTCAGCCACCAATGGCGTGGCCTGCAGTGGCTGGATCGCCAGTTAGATTTACATGCACTGCACACTCAACAGGAGTGTTTATAATGTTAAGACCTATTCGCTTACGCAGCTTACTACGCAGCCGTCGAGCCAGCTGGAGTCTGGCCTTATTGCTCGGTGCGCTAACGCTTTTTTCAGCAATCGCCCTACTGGCTACTTCTGGCTGGTTTATTACCGCCTCAGCCATTGCCGGTTTAACGTTAGCCAGCAGTTTTACCTTTGACTATTTTCGTCCTGCGGCATTTATTCGCTTATTTGCCATAGTACGCACCGCTGGACGATACGGTGAACGCCTGACCTCACACCACGCCACCTTGTCTTTACTGAAAGACTTACGCAGCCAAGTGTTTCGTGCTCTAACTCTAGGCAACACAGCGGTCACGCATAACAGCACCGGCTCAGCGGCCACCATGCACCGTTTAGTAGCCGATATCGACCGCCTTGATCGCTTTCCATTACAGTTTCTGGCCCCTTGGTTTTGGGCTGTGTTGATGGTGGTTATTTATCTGATTTTTGCTTTTATTCTAGATTCACAGCTGGCGTTAGCTGCCAGCCCAGGCTTATTAACTGCATTATTAATAGTCCCCGCACTGGGCTTTTTCCGTGGCCGTCAATTGGCTCGCAAAGATGTGCAAGCTGCGGAACAGCGCCGCGAGCATTTTTTAGAGTCACTGTCACTACTTACCTCTTTAACCCTGTGGCAAAGCTGGGAAAAGCAGCAAGCTGATACTTTAACGACTGATGAGCACTATCAAGAACATGACCATCAACAACAAAAACTGACAAGCGTATTGGCATTGCTGCAACAGCTGGCGTTAGCAGTGAGTCTGGGTTGCGTGTTGTGGTCAGGCATTGCCTTGGTTTCTGCAGAACTGATTAGCGTACCTTGGTTACTGGCTGCAGCCCTCGCGTTACTGGGTATTCATGAGGCACTGGTACCTTTAGCAGGCAGCTTTATTGGTCTGGGTCAAAGCCAAGCAGCCCGTGATCGAATCAATCAACTGATGCAATTGGAGAGCATACAATCAGCGCCAGTCAGTGCTGAGCGGCCTCGCCCGCAAGCCCCTTTCCACCTGCAAACTCAACAATTAAGCGCACGCATTCCCGGCGCTTTAGTGGGTCCTGAAAACATTAATATCGATTTGCATAGCGGTCAGGTGCTAGTGATTACCGGTGCGTCTGGCATCGGTAAAACCACCTTATTAAAAGTTTTGGCCAACTCTCTTACCCCTCTAAATGGAGATTATTTAATTAATCAGCGACCTTACCAAGAGTGGCAGCTGGATGAATGCATTGGTTACTTGCCGCAACAATTGGATATTTTTGATAGCAGCTTAGCCAGCAACTTGCGTTTAGCCGATCCACAGGCCACTGACGAGCAGCTTTGGAAAGTTTTAAGTGATGTGGCTTTAGCGGATTGGGCGCAGCAACAAAATGGTTTGGAGACAGCCTTAGGCGAGTACGGTGCACAAATTTCTGGTGGCCAAGCCAGACGCGTCGCTCTGGCTCGACTACTGCTAGCGCAGCGGCCTATTTTATTGTTAGACGAACCCTTTGCCGGTCTTGATAGTAACAGCAGCTACCAAGTACTCGACGCCTTACGGGAACGCCAAGCCGATGGTTTATTAATTATTGTGAGCCACCATGATCTGGACATTCCTGATGCACAGCGTCTGCATCTTTCCCCACAAACACGTTGACCCGTTCGAGTTTTAATCAAACATATTGGGTTGCTCGGGTTGCTCGGGTTGCTCGGGTTGCTCGGGTTGCTCAGCAATAGGATTATTTGCCTGCAAAGCCGCTTGTTTAGCACGCAGCACCCGAGCTCTGCGCTGCTGACATAAGCGCACCACATGGCGCTTATCTGCTTCACTGAGTTTTAACCAATACAAACGCTCATCACGGGAGCGAAAACAGCCCTTACAATAGCCGCGATTGTTCGCCTCACAAACCCCAATACACGGACTAGGGATTTCAAAAAACTCAAGCTGTTGCATAATACTGGGCTCTTTTAAAAAGACTCAAGCTGAACACAATTATCGCCTTATTCCAGCATCAGGTTATTAATTAACCGACATTACGCCGGCAATTGAGAAATTGCTTTAAATCAAAAAAAGCAAGTAATAAATTTTGCAGAGGCCTTAATTGCTAGCAGTGCACAGGGTATCAGGCTTACAGCACAATTCGCTATTTCTGTTGCGCTTCGCCCATGTTGACCTCAGCCCTCAAACACCCTATATTGCGCCCCATTCAGCTCAAAAACACAATATAGTGTGCTTTTCACTCGAAAGGCGCACTACATGAGTGTTCGACAATTTTCAAGTTTTAAAGCACTAAAACCCAAAAGGATTCTTATTATGACAGACTTTAAAGCCATCAAAGTAACCAAGCGCGATGGTCGTCAAGAGCCCATCGACTTAGACAAGATCCACCGGGTTCTTGATTGGGCTGCTTTGGATTTAAAGAATGTCTCTGTCTCGCAAGTTGAACTCAGATCCCACATTCAGTTTTATGACGGTATTCGCACTAAAGATATCCACGAAACCATCATTAAAGCCGCTGCAGATTTAATTTCTGAAGAAACACCCGACTACCAATACTTAGCTGCACGCTTGGCCATCTTCCATTTGCGCAAAATTGCCTATGGTGAATTTGAGCCGCCCCATCTGTTTGAGCATGTCACCAAGCTGACTAACGAAGAGCGCTACGACAGTCACATCTTACGTGATTACGACAAAGCCGAGTTTGACGAGCTGAACAACTACATCGATCACGACCGTGATATGAATTTCTCCTATGCTGCGGTACAGCAACTGGAAGGCAAGTACTTGGTACAAAATCGGGTCACTGGCGAGGTCTACGAAAGCCCGCAGATGCTCTATATCTTAATTGGCATGTGCTTATTTGCAGACTACCCAAAAGACACCCGCTTGGATTACATTAAGCGCTTCTATGATGCGATCTCTTTATTTAAAATTTCGTTGCCGACACCTATTATGGCCGGCGTACGCACCCCTTCGCGTCAGTTCAGCTCCTGTGTACTAATTGAGTGTGGTGACAGCCTCGATTCGATCAGCGCCACCACCTCAGCGATTGTTAAATATGTCTCACTGCGGGCCGGAATTGGCATTAACGCTGGGCGCATTCGTGCCGTGGGCAGTCCGATCCGTGGTGGTGAAGCCGAACACACGGGCTGTATTCCCTTCTTTAAGCTGTTTCAAGCGGCGGTTAAATCCTGTTCGCAAGGCGGTGTGCGCGGCGGTGCTGCTACCCTGTTCTACCCTTTGTGGCACCTTGAAGTGGAATCGCTGCTGGTGTTGAAAAACAACCGTGGTGTCGAAGAAAATCGTGTGCGTCACATGGACTATGGGGTGCAGCTCAATAAGCTGATGTACCAGCGCTTAATTAAAGGTGGCAATATTACCCTGTTCTCACCCCATGAAGTGCCCGGCCTATACGAAGCCTTTTTTGCTGATCAAGAGGAGTTCGAGCGCCTCTATGTACAGTACGAAAACGATGAGAGTATTCGCAAGCGCAGCATGCCGGCAGTTGAGCTGTTTTCCTTGATGATGCAAGAGCGTGCCGGTACTGGACGGATTTACATCCAAAACGTTGACCACTGCAACACCCATAGTCCCTTTGATCCAAAGGTTGCGCCGATTCGTCAATCCAACCTGTGCCTCGAGATTGCCTTACCCACCAGTCCGCTGAACAACATCAATGACGCTGACAAAGAAATTGCCTTGTGCACACTGTCGGCGTTTAACCTCGGTGCTCTTGACAGTCTTGATGAGCTCGAAGAATTAGCCGACTTGGTGGTGCGCGCACTGGATTCTTTACTCACTTACCAAGATTACCCCTTAGAAGCAGCGCGTAATGCCACTATGAAGCGCCGTACTCTAGGTGTTGGGGTGATTAACTTTGCCTACTACTTGGCTAAAAACGGCTTGAAGTATTCCGACGGCTCCGCCAATGCGCTGACCCACCGAACCTTTGAAGCCATTCAGTACTATTTACTGAAAGCCTCGAATAACCTGTCGAAAGAGTTTGGCCCCTGTACCGCTTTTGATGAAACCACCTATGCGCAAGGCATTTTGCCCATTGATACGTATAAGAAGGACTTGGATGCCATTTGTAATGAGCCTTTGCACTTAGACTGGGAAACCCTGCGTGCTGATATTGTTAAGCATGGCTTGCGTAACTCAACTCTTTCTTCGTTAATGCCGTCAGAAACCTCCAGCCAGATCTCCAATGCCACCAACGGCATTGAGCCGCCGCGTGGTTTGGTGACCATTAAGCAATCCAAAGATGGCATTCTCAAGCAAGTGGTGCCCGGTTACGAGCAGTACAAAGACAATTACGAGTTGCTGTGGAACATGCCCAATAACGAAGGTTATTTGCACTTGGTGGGCATTATGCAGAAGTTTGTTGACCAAGCCATTTCGGCCAACACCAATTATGACCCCCAGCGCTTTGAAGGCGGCCGCGTGCCCATGCAGCAACTGCTGAAAGATTTGCTGACTGCTTACAAGTTTGGTCTCAAAACCCTGTACTACCACAACACGCGCGATGGTGCCGATGACAGTCAAAGCGATATGCAAGACGATTGCGCGGGTGGCGCTTGCAAGATTTAAGGAGGGACACTTATGAAATACAGTACTTTTTCACAAATTGATAACGACCAACTCAAAGAGCCGATGTTCTTTGGTTTGCCAGTTAACGTGGCCCGTTACGATCAGCAGAAATACCCTATTTTTGAGCAGCTGATTGAAAAACAGCTGTCATTTTTCTGGCGTCCGGAAGAAGTGGATGTTTCTCAAGACCGTAGCGACTATCGCAATTTGCCTGAACATGAAAAACATATTTTCATCAGCAACCTGAAATATCAAACCTTGCTGGATTCCATTCAGGGCCGTAGCCCTAACGTGGCTTTTTTACCGCTGGTGTCACTGCCCGAGTTGGAAACTTGGATTGAAACCTGGTCGTTTTCAGAAACCATCCATTCGCGTTCGTATACCCATATCATTCGTAATATTGTGAACGATCCGGCAGTGGTATTTGATGATATTGTGCGTAATAAGCACATTATTGAGCGTGCTGGCGACATTTCGAAATACTATGATGATTTAATTCATTACAGCATGCTCTATAACAAATGCGGGCCTGGCACCCATACCCTCAACGGCAAAACTTACAAAGTGGACTTGTTTGAACTCAAGCGCAAACTTTATCTGTGCATGATGAGTGTCAACGTGCTTGAAGCCATACGTTTTTATGTGAGTTTCGCTTGCTCTTTTGCCTTTGCTGAGCGCCGTTTAATGGAAGGTAACGCTAAAATCATTCGCCTGATCGCCCGTGATGAAGCTTTACACCTAACCAGTACCCAGCACATTATCAATATCATGCAAGCCGGTAAGGATGATCCTGAAATGGCTGAAGTGGCGCGTTCCTGCTACGAAGAAAGCGTAGAAATCTTCAAACATGCCGCCCAGCAAGAAAAAGATTGGGCTGCCTATTTATTTAAAGACGGTTCGATGATTGGCTTAAATAAAGACATTCTCAATCAATACATTGAGTACATCACCAACTTGCGCATGCAAGCGGTGGGTCTTGAGCCGATCTTTAGCGATGCGTCGCAAAACCCCATTCCTTGGATTAATGCCTGGTTGGTTTCCGACAACGTACAGGTGGCCCCGCAAGAAGTTGAAGTCAGCTCTTACTTGGTTGGCCAAATCAACTCGGAAGTGTCGGCCGACGACCTCGGCGACTTTGAGCTGTAAATGGACACTCGTATCCAAGTCATTACTGAAGATCTAATTTTTAAATTAGAAGAATCAGAAACCTTACTCGAAGGTCTGGAGCGTACCGGACATTTTGTCGAGTATCAGTGCCGCAGTGGTTACTGCGGCGCTTGCCGAGTGAGTTTACGCTCTGGCAGCGTCACTTATGAAAAACCGCCATTGGCCTTTTTGCGTGAGGATGAAATCCTGCCTTGCTGCTGCCGTGCAGTTGAGCCTGTGGTGGTTAAAGTTAACTTAAAAAGCAAATTTAGCACTCCCACTTAAGCCCCCTACTCTCGACACGCAAACCTGTACCAGTGTGCTGATCCCCTCCTTTAGACCAGTACTATGCTAATAAACATAGTGTAATATACGAAGAATAAGCACTAAATTTGCTCATTCGGCAATAGGACATACTCATGAGTCAATCAAAAGATCAAAAACCGCAGATCAGCAGGCGTAATTTTTTAGCCGCTGGCACTGCTCTAACATTAGCGGCTGGCAGCGGAGTCAGCCTCACCAGTACAACTGTACAAGCGGCGATTAAAACCAATGCACATATTGTGGTTGTGGGCAGTGGTTTAGCAGGCTTAGGTATGGTTAACCGCTTACGTAAGCGGTTAGATGGGGCTAAAATCACCTTAGTTGATGCTAAAAAAGTGCACCACTACCAACCGGGCTTTACCCTCATAGCCACAGGTATTTGGCCGGTAGATAAAGTCAGTGACACTAACCAAGAGTTAATTCCAACAGGAGTTGATTGGATTCAAGAAATGGCTCGTGAATTCAAGCCCGATACCAATCAAGTTATTACCGAATCAGGCAAAGTGCTTAAGTATGACTATTTGGTGGTTGCAACAGGTCTGCATCTAGACTTCGAGCAAATCGAAGGCATGGATGCTGAGCGTATCGGCAGCAATGGTTTAGCTTCAGTCTACCCGAGCCCAGAAAAGGCGCTGGCCACTTGGCAGGCAATGGAAAAGTTCTGCAAAACAGGCGGTAAAGCCTTAATGACTTTACCCGCCACCCCCATTAAATGCGCAGGTGCACCACTGAAAATGACTTTTATGCTGGCCAACCGTGCCGAGCAAGCGGGTACTTTAGCTAACAGTCAGATTAATTTTCATTCAGCGATCAGCTCAGTGTTTAGCGTACCTGTAATCAACCAAGAGGTTTTGAATCGCTGGGATAAAATCGGCATCCCGGTGCACTTTCAAAGCAACCTTGTGGCTGTTGATATTGACTCACAGCGTGCAACCTTCGAGAAGGCTGATGGCACTTTAGTCACTGAAGACTACGATTTTTTACACGTTCCACCACCTATGCGTGCTCCCGATGCGGTTAAAAATAGCCCCTTAGCCTGGCAAGAAGGCCCCAATGCGGCCGGCGGCTGGCTCGAAGTAAGCCCAGAAACCTTACAGCACAAGCGTTATAAAAATGTCTTCGGGGTGGGTGATATTAATGGTACCCCTAAAGGGAAAACCGCTGCCACGGTGAAGAAAAGTGTACCTCTAGTGGTCGACAACCTGATCAGTGTCATAACAGGCAAAGAGCCCAGTCAGGTCTTTGACGGATATACATCGTGTCCACTGTTAGTTCGTGAAGGTTCTGCACTACTGGTTGAATTTGACTATCAAAACAACCTCACACCCTCGGTGCCCTTCGTGAAACCTTTGGAAGACAGTTATTTTGCGTGGTTACTCAAGTACCGTTTGTTTAAGCCCAGCTATATGGCTGTTGCTAAAGGCCGTCTGTAAGGTTAAGGGGATTCGATATGTATGAAATATGGCTGATTATTAATACTTTTTATGAGCTGGCATTGGCGAATTTAGGCCTAGTGCTCAGCACCTTGATAGCTTGGTTGGTGCTTATGCTGATTACCCAGCTCAGAAAACAATTGCCGTGGGGACAAGGTATTAAAGCTGCGATTGTGGTTGGTTTAGTGGCTTGGGTGATTTTCTTTGCCATGCTGCCCAGTTTAACCAAATCGTCTTTTGCAGCAGTAAACTCAATTATCGACTGGTTCACAGTGGCTGGTGTGGCGGCGGCCTTTGCTGCTCTATTGGCGTTGTTTGTTGGGCCAATTTATTTATTAATCAAGCGCTAATCAATCAAGCTGGTCTGTTAAAATGACCAGCTTGATTGATTACCGAGCTTTGATAGATAGATGAATACAGTCAACCGCCGCTTTTCCGTGGCGCCCATGATGGAGTGGACGACCCCAGATTGTCGGTACTTTTTGCGGCTGCTTTCTAAACGCGCCTTACTGTATAGCGAAATGGTCACCACTGGTGCCCTCATATTTGGCGACAGTACACGGTTTTTACGCCATCATGAGTCAGAACACCCAGTGGCGTTACAATTAGGCGGCAGCGACCCAGAGCAGCTTGCCACTTGTGCAAAAATGGCTGAAGTGGCGGGGTTTGACGAAGTCAACCTTAATGTGGGTTGCCCCAGTGACCGGGTGCAAAACAATATGATTGGTGCTTGTTTGATGGCTCATCCAGAATTAGTAGCTGAGTGCGTCAAACAGATGCAGGATGCCGTGCAAATTCCAATCACAGTCAAACACCGCATTGGCATCAATGGCCGTGACAGCTATGCCCAACTGTGTGACTTTGTAGGCACAGTGCACGAAGCTGGTTGCACCAGTTTTACAGTACACGCACGCATTGCAATACTAGAAGGCCTATCCCCAAAAGAAAACCGTGATGTACCTCCCTTGCGTTATGATATAGCTGCGCGACTCAAAAATGATTTCCCAGATCTGGAATTTATCTTAAACGGTGGCATCAAAACTCTTGAGCAATGTACTGAACACTTAGCAACTTTTGATGGCGTGATGCTCGGTCGTGAAGCCTATCAAAACCCTTGGCTGCTCAGCCAAGTTGATCAGCAACTCTTCGGTGAGCCAGCAAGAGACCTCACCCGCACAGCTGTTCTTGAACAACTAAGGCCTTATATTGAACAGCGCATTACTCAAGGCGCTAAAGCAACCCATATCACACGGCATGTGTTAGGCATTGCACAGGGCTTTCCGGGGGCGCGACGTTTTCGCCAATTGTTATCCAACGATATCTATAAAACAGACGAGCCCATGGTAATTTATGATCAAGCTGTTGCTGTACTTGAAGGCCGTTAATTACTGTCGATAAATTGCATTAAGTGCACGGCTCAGCTATGTTCATGGCATTCTTTTTACTTTACATTGATAGCGGTAAATATGACTTCAAAACTCCAACAGCTTAAACGTTACACCACCGTGGTCGCAGATACCGGCGATTTGGATGCCATTGCTCAACTACAACCCGAGGATGCCACAACCAATCCCTCGCTACTGCTCAAAGCAGCCGCTTTTCCTCGCTATGCACAGCTGGTTGAGAAAATTCGTAAAGAGCACCAAGGCGACCCACAAGCAGCCAGTGAAACCTTTGCTGTTGCCGTAGGTAGTGAAGTGCTATCGTTGATTCCTGGGCGCATTTCCACTGAAGTGGATGCTCGCCTGTCATTTAATGAGCAAGCCACATATGAGTCTGCCCTGCGATTAATTGACCGATATGAGCAACAGGGGATCTCTCGAGGGCGCGTATTGATTAAAATTGCTGCCACTTGGGAAGGAATTCAAGCGGCGCGCCGTTTAGAGCAACAAAATATTCAAACCAACCTCACCTTATTGTTTTCCTTTGCTCAAGCTGCTGCTTGTGCAGATGCCGGTGTGTATTTGATATCACCATTTGTTGGACGTATTTACGACTGGTATAAAAATAAGCACAATTGCGATTATGCAGGCAGCGACGACCCAGGCGTTCAGTCAGTGACACGCATTTACCATTACTACAAAGGAAATAATTACCCCACCATTGTTATGGGCGCAAGTTTCCGTAATCTAGGGCAGATTGAAGCTTTGGCAGGCTGTGATCGCCTCACCATCAGCCCGGAATTACTTGAGCAGTTAAATACAACTCAGGGCACGTTAGAGCGCAGACTGTGCAACGATGGCACTGGCGAAACCCCTTTACACATTGATGAGCAGCAATTTCGCTGGGCGCATAATGAAGATGCCATGGCCACAGAAAAACTGGCCGAAGGCATTCGTGCATTTGCTCAAGACCAAGAGAAACTCGAAAAGTTATTTAGCTAACCTTACATATAATTGTGCAGTGCAGCTCAGCTTATAAGGCTGCGCCCTGCAAGGCACTGACTAAATCACGGAACTCATTGCGATTGGATTCATTTAAGCTCATCAGAATCTGATGGGCTTCAAGGACGCGCTCCTTAACCACCGCCTCTGACTGCTCCTGCTCAGGTAAATCATCCAAGCACTCAGGACATGGGCCTGGTGTGTGCACCACATTAAACACTTGGCTGAAGCCCATGGAATCCAGCACACGATTCACATCGGGATTAGTGCTGACTAAGGTGGGCAGCATGCCCAGCTTGCGTTGCGACATAATGGACAGCTTAGCCAGCAAGCCAAGAGTAGTGCTGTCGATACTGATCACTTCAGACAGATCAATGAGTACATTTTTAAATGAATGGGTTTTGAGTATTTTCTCAATAATGTCATTCAACGTAGAACAAAAAGTTAAGCGCACATCCCCCGAACACTTCAAGATAAATACATCATCGGATTCAGCACACTGAATTTTACCGTCACTCATGCAAGGCCTCTGCTTAACACCAGTACAGCGATATCATCGGGCATATTAGTGCAGTTAGCCAGCCCTAGACGTTTAACGATCTGGGCATACTCCCCCTGTGCTGCATTCACTATGGCCGGCAAAGCCGCTTCACTGTCCACTAAACTCGCTTGTGGCAGAGCATCAAAAACCCCATCTGTAAATAAACTTAAACTAAACTGTTGCGGTAAGGGCAATTGTTGATTGTTATAAGTGGCATGCTCAAACAAGCCCACTGGTAACCCAGTTCCCTCTAAAAACTCGGCTTGTGCATCTGTATATAAAATCGGCGGCGGTAAATGCCCCGCTACACTCCACTGTAAAACGTCCTGCTGTGTATCAATCACTGCACAAACTAATGTCACATGCCGGTCAATGGCATAGCTCAATAAACGTTGATTGAGATGGCTGAGTAAAGCTGCAGGGCTGATTGAACTGGCCTGTTTTGCCGATTGTGCAGCTAAGGCGAACTCTCGCACAGTACTTTTTAACAGTAGCGCAACGAGTGCTGCTGCTGTGCCACTACCCGATACGTCAGCGAGGTAAAACAAGATGCGTCCGTCAGGTAGCTGAAGGTAATCAAGGGTGTCTCCTGCTAAATGCAAGGCAGGAATAATACAGTGTTCAATTGTAACACCCTGTAGTTGGCAAGGGCTGGCTGGACGTAGTTGTTGCTGCAGTTGCCGGCCAAGCAACTGATCCTCTTGTAAAACAGCGTGCTGCTTACGTAACATTAACAGCTCTTGGACAGTACTCATTGAGCCGTTTTGTTGCGAATTAGAATCCATTAATTACCAGTCATTAAGCGTATTTAAGCGCAAAATGTACTCCTATCATCACAGTGATTCAAGCAGTCTGTGTTTTGCACTAATTACCAATTATTTCA
>DASROA010000074.1:0-4018 GCA_035647115.1 Thiopseudomonas sp.
CCCTTCTGCAAACGCTGCGCAAGTGTGCCAGTGTAATCACCCAATGCCTTGATCTGAAAACTCAGTTGCCCATCACCCCTGTCTGCGCTGGATACTGTGAATGGGTGCGCGCCTTCCAGACGGTCAAAGGTCACCAATGCAAATTGTCCAGCGCGGTGCCCCGGCCAGCGTTTGCCCATCGCACACACCACTTCAGTGATGGCTGCGGGCGTCTGCTTAACCGCCTGCACCCATCCTTTATAGCGACGAGTTTTACCAATTTTGCCCGTTAACGATTGTAGACTGGCCACCACACCGCCGACCATCAGCAATGCCATCAACCAGCCAGTGGGTTGCTGCCACCATTTCAGCGGGGCCAACAACAGCGCATGAGATACCAGCGCCAAATAAATCAGTGGCATCGCCCGATGCAGGTAACGCCAATAGGCGTAAGGCACCCAGCGGGTTAAAGTAATCGCCACCAAAAACAACAGCACATACAGACCAGGCTCACCCAAGTCTTCCGCGCCGTCTTGCAGGCTGTCCAACCAACCGGAAAAATCAGCTTCGTGCAAACTTCGATCATTGCCAAACAGATCTTCAAGGGCATCATCGGCCATCTCAATCAACCAATGCGCCAGCGCGGAAAGCACCGCCAGAATGCCGGTCCACTTGTGCAGCTGATACATTTTGTCCAGACCGCCCAAGGGCGCTTCCAACCAGCCAGGTCGAGCGGCCAGTAGCATGGTGATGGACATAAAATTAATGGCAAGGTAGCCACTGAGCGTCAATAACTGCTCATAACTGGGGCTTAGGCTTAACACACTAAGCTGCAGCGCCACAAGGCTAAAAAGCATGACACTGGTACGTAGGCTCGGCATAAACAAACTCCTCTTAAATTTGTTTAAAGTCTGCCGGTTGAAGCTGACAACAGCCTTAATTGTGCACTATGTGAACCTTTGTTTAGAGGTATTCAAGAAAGTGTTCACTATCACTGGGATTAGACATGCGCTCTGCTCTGCATGCTTGATTGTCGGCCTTAAAAGGCCGACCTACAAAAATGTGGAGGTTACTTAATCTTATTTTGACGCTGCAAATCAGCCCCAGTTGCACGGGTCACTGCAATATTCAACTCAGCTTCAAAACCATCAGTCTGCCCTGTTGCCGGTGAGCGCAGGTTCAGCTCAATACCTGCACCGCTGCTGATAGCATCAACAATTGCCAAACCAATCCCAGAGCCAAGGCTTTTTGTGTCTGAGCGCACGAAGCGCTGGCGCAGTAAGACAAGTTGCTCTGGCGGCACCACCTCACCTGCATTGACTACCCGCAACAGCCCTGAATCAGTCAGGCTGATCTTTACTGGCTGATCAGTAGCCCCGTGCTTAAGCGCATTTTCAATGAGATTACGCATTAAAATAGCAAAGGCATCAGGATCAAGCAGTGACAGTACAGGCCTATCAGGTAGCTCTAACTCAAGGCGTTCGGGCGCTTTACGCAGATAATCACTAGCAACCATCTGCAATATGGGCAGCAGGTCATTGCACTGCTCTGCCAGCACACTGCCACCTTCAGCCTTGGCCAGTTCCAGCAGTTTTTCTGACAGCCTTGATAAAGTGCGCAGCGACACCTCTATTTCTTTAGCTTGCGCTTTAACTTGCGCATCAGCAGTGCGTCTCTGTAAACGTTGTAATTTTGCTAAGGCCGTTGCCAATGGCGTGCGCAGCTCATGGGCGCTATTGGCAGTAAAGCTACGCTCTGCCTCAAGGCTGCGCCGCAAGCGTTCCAATAACAGGTTCATTGCATTAACCAACGGCGTAAATTCGTCTGGTAACTGATCAACCGCCACTGCTGACAAATCACCAGCACCGCGCGCTTCAATCGAGCGCTGCAATACCACCACCCTGCGCAGCGAGCGTCTGATCAACCACCACACGCTCAGCAAACTGACTGGAATCAACAGTAGCAAGGGTGCCAGTAAAGCAAGTAGGGTATCCAGTACCGCTGCACGCCGATGCGCCAAGGGCTCAGCCACTTCTATATAAATGGTCTCACTGACCGCCGATGCCCCATAGAAACGATGGGTTGCTGTCTCTGAAAAACCTTCCCGCGGCTGAGCGCCAAATAGCGTAGGATCAACATCGTGGGACTGCAGCAGTAATTCACCGGAGGGTTTACGCACCAAATAGGTCAGGTATTCGTCATGTTCTTTCAAAGTGGGTGTTCGCTGCGGACCGGTATCGTTTTCTCGACTGAGAATTTCCGTGACTGCCAACGGCAAAATACGTTGCGCGGTTTCTTCCAGTGCACTATCGAACACTTCATTCATTTTATACTGGGTGAGCAGTCCTGCAGCGGCAACACCCAATAACCACAACACAGTAACCCCAATGGCCAACGAGCTGCCAAGGATTTTCTGCAAGCTGATTTTAGTGCTCATGGACACCCAACCGATACCCCATACCTCTAACTGTCACAATCAAGTCACGTCCTAATTTTTTGCGTAAACGGCTGATATACACTTCGATGGTATTGCTCTCAATTTCCGCACCAAACTCATACAGTCGATCCTCCAGCTGAGCGCGGGATAACAGCATGCTTGGGCGCTGCAAAAAAACTTCAAACAATGCCCACTCCCGTGCAGTCAAGTCCACCGGCTGACCATTGCGGCTGACCCGGTGATCATTAAGGTCAACCTCTAAATCACCCACCTGTAACAATGGATTAGGGTTGCCCCGATAACGGCGCGCCACCGCAGCCACTCGAGCCGATAACTCCGATAAATCAAAAGGCTTAACCAAATAATCATCAGCACCAGCATTGAGTCCAGCAATCCGATCGGATACCTGATCCTTAGCGGTTAAAATAATCACTGGCGTAGCATCACCTGCAGCGCGCAGCGTTTTTAAAAAATCCAAACCACGGCCATCTGGCAGCATTAAATCCAGCAAAATCAGATTGTAAGGAGTGGTTTTTATACTGGCTTCAGCAAATTTAAGGTTTTGCACCCAATCCACCGCATGGCCATCATCACTGATCTGATCACGAACTGCTTCACCCAGCCCAGCTGTATCTTCAACCAAGAGTACCCGCATAGCGCACCTTCCTTCTCAGGGGAGAGAAACACTGAATCATTATCTGCGTTGTCAGGCCAATTCTGCCCAGCCCTGCTTTCCTCACCAACAGTATTCAGTGTTTACTTAAAGAGACACTGATTAATTGCGTCATTGGGAGGAGCGAAGCGACGCGGCAATCTCTAATGTATTGATATATAAGGTCAATCAGATTGCTTCACTTCGTTCGCAATGACGATTTTGAATTATTCAGCATTTCCTTAAACATCTGTCAAAGATACTACAACCCAAAGCTGACAACACTCTGAACCACACAACTGTGTTGTTTAGCCTGTTATTTATTGATCTCTTCAGGTTGCTGTCAGGTAGAGCGCTTAAAGTGACAGACATCAACCAAAAGGAGACACACCATGAAAACCAAACCTATCGTACTGAGCCTTTCACTATTACTAATCAGCGCTAGTGCCTTCGCAGATGATGATTGCAGCGACCCTGTTGCCCAATGGCAGCCACGGGAAAATCTGCGTCAACAGCTGGAAGACCAAGGCTGGACAGTACAGCGCATCAAAGTGGATGACGGCTGCTACGAAGTGAAAGCACTGGATGCCGATGGCCACCGCATTAAAGCGGAGTATGCGCCTGCCTCACTTAACTTGATGGAAATTAAAATCAAAATAAACCGAGAAAATCTCAGTGATGGCGACGATTTTCGTCACAGGCTAGAGCGCTACAGCAAACCGCTCAACAACACAGCATCCAACCAAGAGCAGAAGTCGCGCCAAGAGACGTCAAAACGCCGTCCAAGAGCGACCATTGAGTAATTACTCAGTAACACTAAATCGCTGTGCAAGAGGTTTTTTGTTACCGCTTGCCATTAAAACGCTTTACGGAGATACCACCATGAAAAAGACACTATGTGCACTTGGCCTAGCCGCTGCGATAAGCTTGCCAGCCCAAGCACAGGCGCG
>DASROA010000075.1:0-2832 GCA_035647115.1 Thiopseudomonas sp.
GACAAGGCGTTAACAGTTTTAATCGCCATCATTGGTCCTTCGAAGGTGGACATCCCGTAGAAGGCGAGAGAAACGACTAAGAATCGCAGAATTGGATCAGTACGGAGCTTATGCCATGCACCGGAAAGGGTCATCATACCGTTGATCATACCACCCCAAGAAGGTGCTAGTAGAATCAAGGACATTGCCATGCCCAGTGATTGTGCCCAGTCAGGCAGTGCGGTGTAGTGCAAATGGTGCGGACCGGCCCAAATGTACAGGGTAATCAGGGCCCAGAAGTGCACAATGGATAAGCGGTAGGAGTAAATTGGACGCTCTGCTTGCTTAGGAACGAAGTAGTACATCATGCCTAAGAAACCTGTGGTTAAGAAGAAACCTACAGCGTTATGTCCATACCACCACTGCACCATGGCGTCAGTGGCGCCAGAGTACATTGAGTAGGATTTAAACCAGGTCACTGGAATCGAAACATGGTTAACAATATGTAACATGGCGGTGACAATGATGAACGCGCCATAGAACCAGTTACCCACATAAATATGTGATGTTTTACGTTTGACAATGGTGCCAAAGAAAACAATCGCATAGGAGACCCAGACTACAGCCAGCAAAATGGCGATTGGCCACTCAAGCTCTGCGTACTCTTTAGTGGTGGTGTAACCCAGCGGTAAAGTTATCGCCGCTAAGACGATGACCAGTTGCCAACCCCAAAAGGTAAAGGCAGCTAGGCTGTCTGAAAAAAGACGGGTTTGCGAAGTGCGCTGCACCACATAATAGGATGTGGCAAATAGTGCACTACCACCAAAAGCAAAAATAACTGCGTTGGTGTGTAAAGGACGGAGCCGGCCGAAGCTGGTCCAGGGGAGATTAAAGTTTAGATCTGGCCAGACTAATTGCGCTGCAATTAGGACGCCAACACTCATACCTACAATACCCCAGACCACCGTCATAATGGCGAACTGGCGTACTACTTTGTAGTTATAAGCATTTTCTTGGATTGCTGTGCTCATGCTAAGACTTCCATGGAAAATGGATTGTTCGGGTTTTTATCGGCGACAAGTATGGGCAAAGCACAAAGCCATTGCAATCAGCATGTGATTAATCACGGCTGAGCAATGGTGGTTTTATGTTAATTCAACAGCTATTGGTTGATTTATATGCTGATGAGTAACACTTGCTAGCGATTTACTTGTAGTCGAATAACGCTATCTTAGCGTAGTTTTCCAAGGAATTAATCTTTAGCGTGAAATGTACGACTTAAATACAATCTAATTTTTTTAAGAAACTTGTATTGACAGTGGTCAATTCTCGTTGGCGATAACCTTTAAAGTTACCGCCAACGAGCCTTTGCGAGTTACTCCTCTTCTTTCGACAGGTTATAAACAAAGGCAGTGAGGATGTGAGCTTTGTCTGCACCTAAGTATTGCTCTTGGGCAGGCATTACGCCGTTTCGACCATGACGAACAGTTTGCTGAATTTGCGCTAAGCTTGAGCCGTAAATCCAGCCAGCATTGTCGGTTAAGCTAGGCGAGCCGAGCGCTGTCATGCCTTCACCGTTTGCACCATGACAGGCCACGCAGGTGCTTGCATAAACTTCTTTACCAGCGTTGAGGTCGGCATCATTGCCTTCGGGCAGGCTTAACCCAGCCAACTCTTTGCGCACATAAGCCGAGACGTTTTTAACACCATCTTCCCCAATCACAGCACCCCAGCCGGGCATCACGCCACTACGGCCGTGTAAAATACTGGTTTTGATGGATGCTGTGTCGCCGCCCCAACGCCAAATATTATCAGCAAGGTTCGGGAAGCCGGGTGAACCTTTAGCGTCAGAACCGTGGCAGATTGCACAATGGTTGGCAAAGAGGCGAGCGCCCATTTTGATTGCATCGGGATCTTGAGCAACTTGCTCAACACTCATTGCAGAGTATTTAGCGAAAATGGGGCCGTATTTTTCATCGGCTCTATCCATTTCACGCTCCCACTGCTTCGCTGAGGTCCAGCCACCGTCATAGCCGGGTAACACACCTTTCCAGTTACCCATACCTGGGTAAAGAACGAGGTAGGCTACGGCAAACAGCAAAGTGCCAATAAATAACATGAACCACCAGCGTGGTAGTGGGTTGTCATACTCTTCAATACCGTCAAAGCTGTGCCCCATGGTTGTATCAGTGGTTTCATGGCGTTGCCCTTTTCGGGTCGCAAAGATCAACCACGTCAATGCCAGCAAGCTGCCGATGGTGAGTAGTGATATGTACCAACTCCAAAATGAGGTCATTGGTGAGTACTCCTAGATTGTGTCTGTACTGCAGTCGTCGCGCCATCGAGCTCATCGCTAAATGGCAGCATGGCTGCCTTAGCAAAACTGTCGTGACGCTTGCTGCTGTATGCCCAAAATACGAGGCCAATAAAAGCCGCGAAAATTAATAGTGTGCCTAAGCCACGTAATGTGCCGATATCCATGCTCATTACCGCTTATTCTTAATGGCAGTGCCGAGCACTTGTAAGTAGGCAACCAGTGCATCCATTTCGGTTTTACCTTTAACTGCAGCTACTGCACCTTCGATGTCTTCGTCAGAGTAGGGCACACCTAACCAGCGCATGGCTTTAATTTTAGCCACGGTGTTTTTACCGTCTAGGGTGTTTTCCACCAGCCATGGGTAAGCGGGCATCTTAGACTCAGGCACAACGTTGCGCGGGTTGTACAGGTGGGCGCGGTGCCAGTCGTCTGAATAACGACCGCCAACTCGGGCTAAATCAGGACCAGTACGCTTAGAACCCCATAGGAATGGGTGCTCATACACACTTTCACCGGCTACTGAATAGTGACCGTAA
>DASROA010000076.1:0-3783 GCA_035647115.1 Thiopseudomonas sp.
AAGGCCACCCTGTATAGGGTGGCCTTTTTTTATTTGTCATTTTTATAATCCTATTGTCACCGCTCGGCGGTCCCATGTGACAATTTTGTCTGGAGCAAAATTGGACAGGCTTTAGCCTGCCCGCAGGGTGAGCATCATGGATGGTGCGAATCAGAGTTGGTCATTGTTAAGCTTAAACAGCAAAACCCCAGAGCAGCAATGGTCTGGGGTTTTTTTATGCCTGAAACTTGGCAAGCAGCCTGCGAGTTGCTTGATTTTAAGGGCGTTTATTGAAACAGCTGTGCAGAACGTACTGCGCAATGGCTGTTGTTCCGTCGATGAGCCCGTCCGGGGCTCAACTCCGGCGCTACGCCATTCCTAGCTCCGCTCGCCACAGCCAGTGCGCAGTACTTTTAATCATATGTGTGGTCTGTAAGTTTGTAGCATGACTCAATGAAGCTGCACGATAATTTGTGTATGAGTTCTCTGCTCTTTTAATTAGACAGCCGGGCTAGATGGAGCCAAGTGCGTGGTGGTTTTTGAGCCTTACACCAGACATGTAAACACCATCTTTGATTAAGAGTACTGCACTATTGCCGTGGCAAGCGTCGCCATGGATGGCGAAGCGCCCGAATAGCGTCAGGATGACGCTTTGAGGGAAGAACGGCGGTAGTGCAGTACGGCATGCCACAAGCTTTCAGTAACGCCTTTACAGTCATATAAGAAACTCCGGCGCAGGGCGTACTGCGCAATGGTTGTTTATCCGTCGCTGAGCTCATCTAGGGCTTAACTCCGGCGCTGCCATCCCTAGCTCCGCTCGTCACTGCCACTGCGAGGTACTTGTTGAGCATTTGTATGGCCAGCACGCATATAGCATGTTAAATAAACTTATGTAGCACTTATATATTACATTGACAGTGTGATGGGCTTCGCATAATCATGACTTAAGAAAGCTTTTCCGCTGCATATGTTGTTCTGTTATTGACCTGTGTCACATTGCTGTTAGCTTGCTTCGGTAATGATAGAGCCCAAGTTAAGGATTACTACTTGGGGTTTAACTCCAAGAGCAAAAGGATTTGCTCCCTTATCTTTGAGCTCTTGAATTTTCGAGGGTACTGCACAACATACTCTGAGTCTATTGCTTGCCCGAGTCTGTTTCAAGACTCAGGCAAGTTGTGCATGCTTATACAGAGCAATAGGATTATTTAAAAAAAAGGCAGTAATTTAAGCTGGAAGATAGACTAAACGCAGCAAGAAAAGCATGACGGTTTATGAACTTGATCACGCTGATCAAGTCTTGGATAAGTAGTGATCAAATTTAAGTCAAGGATGACTGGTGAAATATGATTTCAAGAGCAAAAGGATTTGCTGCCTTATTTTTTCTTTTAGTTACGAGTACTCTTGCGCAAGCACAGCTCCCATTAGACAGGGAGTTATCCCATGAACGGCAAGAGCGCTTACTGCAAGAGCAGCAGCGTCGACTAGAAGAGTTGCAATCCCTTCCTGGGCGAGAACTAAGCGCGCCAAGTCTACCTGCAGACGAAAGCGCAGCTTGCATACAGGTACACACGATTGAACTTAGTGGTGCAAGTGCTTTATCGCTGCGTCAGCGCACACAGTTACTCCAACCATTTGTTGAGCAATGCCTAACGGCAAACGATCTGAACCGCCTGTTAAGCGATATTACCAATGCTTACCTGAGTCGTGGCTATGTCACTACAAGAGCCTATTTGCCACCACAAGATTTAAAAGACGGTGTGCTACAGATTCAAGTCATCGAAGGGCGTTTGGAAAGCATTGACGGTGGAGACTTATGCAGCCCTTTAGAAACCTTGATGAGTTCTCCTGCAAAAGCAGGTGAGCGCTTAAACTTACGTGAGCTTGAGCAGTTGATTGATCAGCTGTCACGCTTACCTTCGCGGCAAGTCAGCATAGAACTGAGCCCAGGAGAAGAAGTTGGTGGCAGTCATGTGGTTTTGCAAGGTCAGAAGCTAAAGCCTTGGCGTGTAGCATTTAACCGCCATAACGACGGTCAGCGCAGTACCGGTGAACAACAGTGGGGGCTGAACTTGGCTTGGGACAGTCCATTGGGGCTTGCAGATCAGCTCATTTTACGTGGCAGCGGTGATACTGTCAGTGACAGTTATAAGCACTCAGCGACCCATGGTCTAAGTTACAGCCTGCCGTACGGCTGGTGGACTTTTAATTACTTCTATAATCACAGTTATTACCGCACTAAAACCCACGCGCAGGATTTCTCGTTTGTGCTGGATGGTGTAAGTAGCACACAGGTTTTGCATGCCGAACGTGTCTTACACCGTGATGCTGTTAGTAAAACTGCTTTCAGTGTCGGCTTAAATCATCTACGCAGTCGTAACTATCTCGACAACCAGCGTTTAGATGTGTCCAGTCAGCGTCTTACCGAGCAGCAACTCGGCATTAACCACGGGCGCCGTATAGGTTCGGCATTTGTTAACTTTGACCTGGGTTATCAGCGCGGCATCGGAGCGCTGGATGCGCAAGGTGCTGGCCGACCGCGACAAGGTGAACCTGTGGCGCGTTATAACAAATACACCCTTACCGCCAGTTACTTGCACCCGTTCCAACTGCTCGGCGAGCGTTTCAGTTTTGACAGTTTGTTTAGTGCACAACGCAGTGAAGATGTGCTGTTTAGCCCTCAGCGTTTAAGCCTTGGTGGGCTCTATTCGATTCGCGGCTTTAAAGAACAGTCAGTAACCGGTGACAGTGGTTATTACTTGCGTAATCAGTTGCGCTGGACGCGCCCAATGGCTTGGGACTGGTTACGGCCCGTTGTGCAGGAGTACAGTGTCGCCGCAGCCTACGATATGGGCGCAATTCGTGGTGATAAATACAACAAGGAGCAAAGCGGTCGTTTAGCCAGTCACGCCTTTGAGTTTAGCGCTCGTGGACAGCACTTGGCTGCCTCTATAACGGCGGCCCATACGCTGTCTCGCCCGAACGCTATTGAGCGCAAAGAACGGCCCATTTATTTCCGATTTGATGTGTTTTTCTGAAAAGGATTTCAGTATGAATACTCGCAGCCGCTTATTTAAAGGTATTGCCCACGTATTAATCGGTGTGATGTGGGTACAACCGCTATTTACCATTGCAGCAGAGCTGCGTGTAGACACTCAAGCAGGGGGTAATACGCAGATTACTCAGGCGGGTAATGGTGTGCCGATCGTCAACATTGCAACGCCAAATAAAAAAGGTTTATCCCATAACAAGTTTACTGACTATAACGTGGCGAAACAGGGACTGATTTTAAACAACAGCACGGATAAGTTTACCCAAACCCAGCTGGGTGGAATCATCCTTGGTAACAGCAAGCTCAACGGCCAGTCAGCACAGCTAATCCTTAATGAAGTGACCGGCGGGCAAGCCAGTCAGCTTAAAGGCTACACCGAAGTGGCCGGTCAACAAGCACATGTGGTGGTGGCTAACCCGCATGGGATCACCTGCGATGGCTGCGGCTTTATTAATACACCGCATGCCACCCTGACCACCGGAAAACCGATTATTGAGCACGGTCAGCTCAGGCGGTATGACGTTGATGGTGGGCAGATTGAAATTGCCGGTGCGGGACTGAATGCCACTAATGTCAGCCAGTTTGATCTAATTACTCGCAGCGCGAAAATTAATGCCGAGTTGCATGCTAACGAACTGAATATCATCACCGGTCGTAACAGCGTCGATGCGCAAACCCTTACCGCGACTGCAAAAGCAGAGCGCCCCACCGATAAACCTAATCTCGCCATTGATAGCTCTGCCTTAGGCGGAATG
>DASROA010000077.1:0-7011 GCA_035647115.1 Thiopseudomonas sp.
CATCTGTAAAGATGAGCCAGTCAACACCGGTGACGGCACCGCCCGCGTACGCCGCGAAAATAAAGGCCGCGGCGGTAAAACGGTGACTACTATTCAAGGTTTGTTGTTAACCACTGATGAACTCAAAAAACTCACCGCAGACCTAAAACGCCGCTGCGGCTGCGGCGGCTCGCTAAAAGAAGGCACCATCGAAATTCAGGGTAATCAGGTGGATGTGATTATAGAAGAATTGCGTAAGCGAGGCTTCAAGGCAGTGCAAGCAGGGGGGTGATTAACTTACACGCGCGTGGGCATAGCGTTGGATAATACCCTGGTGCGACTCATTCATGTTGTGATCAATACCGAATCCGCGCGGGCATAAATGCGCGGTATATGTTCCTGTGTGGATATGTTTCCGCGTGGGCATAAATGCCCACCCTACGTGCATGTCATAAATCCTCAGCTATGCATATCCGTTCGGTAGGGCGGGCACTTGTGCCCGCGCGCGTGGTATCCAGCAACATCGGGGTATGTTTGTTGATGTCCGCGTTAACGCGACTCGGCAACAACATTATTACCCCAATCCTCTGGGTAAACGCCTTGCTTCACTAAGCGGTGAAATGACGACCAAGGCCAGTCAACAGCACGGGCTGCTAAGCCGTGCTTAACTGGATTGAAGTGCACATAATCCATGTGGTGTTTGCAATCTCTCTCGTTACGAATTTCATGTTCCCAAAACCTATGCTGCCAAAGGGTTCCGTGGCGCTTGGCGCGTCGTCTTGTGGTGAGCAGCGTAGGGTCGTGATAGTTCTTTTCGCAGGCAGAGGTGACACGGCGTTTGATTTGATTCCAGCGCACAGAAAAGTCAGCGTCGTGCGGCGGCAGTTGCCAGATCGTATGTAAATGGTCGGGGAGTAAGACCCAGGCATGAATGGTAAACGGATAGTTTTGGCGTACCGCGACAATTGCTTGCCGCAAAGCGATACGAATATCCGGTTGGGTTAAAATGGGGCGGCGACCAGCACTCACCACGGTAAAGAAATATAGTCCGCCTGGGGTGTTGGAACGACGATAAAAAGACATATAAGCACTCCTTGCTATTTAATATGGCTCTTGTGTTTGAGCTATCAGGGTAGTCAGGTATTCGCCTAGGGGCAAGGCTCCGTTATGGGTACATGATCCCGCGTTTTCGCGTGGGCATGAATGCTCGGTATATATTCTCGCGTGGGTATGCTCCTGCGTGGGTATGCTCCCGCGTGGGCATAAATGCCCACCCTACGGTTCTATCAATCTTCAGATGGTAGGGCGGGCACTTGTGCCCGCGTTAAAACCATTCAACAACGCCATAGAGTGATTTTTTATGACCGAATTTCGCGTGTGCGTGAAGGCCCCGCGTGCGGTTAATTCCGGCACGTGGGTAGGGCGGGCATTTATGCCCGCGCGTGCGTTGTCCGGCAACGCGGCGGTGTGGTTTTATGCGTCGGCGTCGTGTTTGCACGATTCAGGCGCATTACAAAACCTCGTCCATGATTATGAGCGAGGTTTTTAGCGATTAAAGCATGTTTCCGCGTGGGCACAAGTGCCCACCCTACGGTTCGGCGTGATGGTTGGGCGAATACTTGTGTCCGCGCCAAAACCATCCAGCAACACCCTAGAGTGGTTTTTATGACCGAATTTCGCGTGTGCATGAAGGCCCAGCGTGTGGTTAATTCCGGCACGTGGGTAGGGCGGGCATTTATGCCCGCGCGTGCGTTGTCCGGCAACGCGGCGGTGTGATTTTATGCGTCGGTGTCGTGTTTGCGCGATTCAGGCGCATTGCAAAACCTCGCCCAAGATTATGAGCGAGGCTTTTAGCGGTTAAAGCATGTTTCCGCGTGAGCACAAGTGCCCACCCTACGGTGCTCATGTTTATCCTAAGCTGATGTGGTTGCCCTTAGCTAAGTTTTTAGAAGTTTATTTATTAATAATCCTAATAAATAAAAGGCGCCAATAGGCGCCTTTTATTATTGCTTAACTTTTATTATTCTTCATCACAGTTTGAAGCATATTTCTGATCCACAGTAGTGGTGCACGTCCAAGTACCTTCCTTAACATCATACGTATAGGTAACTGTATCTTTACCGCTTTCCGTTAACGCTGGGCTAGCCTTTGCATCCGTACCCTCACCAAAGGTATATGTTAAGCTTGGATTTGTAGTATCTGTTCTTGTAACTGCAGTAATTGCCCCATACTTACCTTGAGCCTGAATTCCTAAATCGCTAAGATCTGCATCATTCGCAATTGTTTCGCCCATATCAGCTTTTTCTTGAATAACTACTCGCGCTCCACCTAATAACACATGCGCCTCAGAAAACTGTGAACGTGCAATGTAGTTCTGATACTGCGGAATCGCCACCGCCGCCAAAATACCAATAATCGCCACAACGATCATTAATTCAATAAGAGTAAAACCCTTTTGCATTTGTGCTTTCATTTTTAAAGCTCCGTTATATTTTAATGAAAGGCCTTGTGACCTGTAATGGATAGTGCAACGGCTGTGCCAGGTTTGTTTTTGCTGTTGTTTAGTGGGCCAGGGTGTAGGTCGTTTAGGCTTTAGGATGCAGGGGTGGTCAGCTTTGTACAGCGGTTTAGCTTTAATGGAAGGTTAGCTCGCCGGCATGGCCAGCTCCTACAGGAAATGGCAGGATGTGACATTTTTTGTCACTTTTTACCAAGTTGTGTTTTGTAGGTATGCATTCAGGGCGGCATACATAGGTTGTAGATCAAGCAACGGGCTAAAAGTTCGCTCTGGCATTGGCAGTGGTTGCTGTTCTGGGCTATAAGTAGCGCGTTAAGTCCAAAATATTGTGCACAGGACGCAATGCATGAGTGAAAGTGTAAATTTAGTGGGTTTGGCACGTCAGTTGGTTGATGCTGAGCTGATTGATGAGAATAAGGTGCGCGATGCTATCCAGCGGGCCAGGCGCGATCGAATTCCTTTGATTACTTGGTTGGTGCAACATAAGCTGGTCAAAAGTCGAGTATTAATGGAGCTGGCTGCCGAGCAATTCGGTTTGGCTTATTTTGATTTAAATGCCATCAATGCCGATGTTTTTCCGAAAGAGTTGGTCAGTGACAAACTGGCTTTACGGCACCGTGTCCTGCCTTTATTCAAACGCGGTAACAAGCTCTATGTAGCCATTTCTGATCCGGGCAATCAGCAGGCGGTCACTGATATTCAATTCAGTACTGGCCTCACCGTTGAGCCCTTACTGGTGGAAGACGATAAGCTTGGGCGCGCCATTGAGCGGCTGTATGAGTCCATGGAAAGCGGTTTAGAAGGCATGGATAATATGGGTCTGGATGGTTTAGAGGTTGAAAAAACCGAGAAAACCAGTACAGATCAAAATGACGATGTGGATGAAACTCCAGTGGTGCGTTTTGTTCACAAGATGCTGCTTGATGCCATTAAAGGCGGTTCCTCGGATTTACACTTTGAGCCCTATGAAAAAGTCTTTCGGGTGCGTTTTCGTACCGATGGCGTGTTGCACGAAGTGGCTAAACCGCCCATTCAGCTGCGTGATCGTATTTGTGCCCGCCTTAAAATTATGGCCAATATGGATATTTCTGAGCGGCGCAAACCCCAAGATGGGCGCATTAAGCTTAGAGTTTCCAATAATAGGTCCATTGATTTTCGTGTGAACACCTTGCCCACTTTGTGGGGTGAGAAAATTGTGATGCGGATTTTAGACGCCAGTACTGCACAAATGGGCATTGACGCTTTAGGGTACGAGGAGGATCAAAAGCAGCTGTATCTGGAAGCCTTGGAGCAACCACAGGGAATGATTTTAGTGACCGGCCCGACCGGCTCCGGTAAAACCGTATCTTTATATACCGGCTTAAATATTCTTAATACCGTTGATGTGAATATTTCCACGGCGGAAGATCCAGTGGAAATTAACTTGGAAGGGATTAACCAAGTTAACGTCAATCCTAAACAAGGCATGGACTTTACTACGGTGCTAAGAGCGTTTTTGCGTCAAGACCCTGATGTGATCATGGTCGGTGAAATTCGAGATTTAGAAACTGCAGAAATTGCCATTAAAGCGGCGCAAACCGGTCACTTGGTGATGTCTACACTGCACACCAACAGTGCAGCAGAAACCTTAGCCCGCTTGCGTAATATGGGTTTGGCTACCTTTAACTTGGTCACTTCGGTGAACTTAATTATTGCCCAGCGTTTGGCCCGTAGGCTGTGTGCCTGCAAAAAAGAAATTGAAGTGCCTAAGGATGTGTTGCTCAGTGAAGGTTTTAGTGAAGAGCACATTGGTACCTTTACCCTATATGGGGCGGTGGGTTGTGATAATTGCAACGGTGGCTATAAAGGCCGTACCGGTATCTATGAAGTGGTTAAAAACACGCCGGCCTTACAAAAGATTATTATGGAGGACGGCAATCCCATGGAAATCGATGCGCAGATGCGTAAGGATGGCTTTAAAAGTTTGCGTGCTTCAGGGTTGCTAAAAGTGATGCAGGGCGTGACCAGTCTTGAAGAAGTCAACCGAGTAACCAAGGATTAAACTATGGGGGCTAAAACTCCGAAGACACGAATGTATAAATGGGAAGGGAAAACTCGCCAAGGAGAGTCCATGTCTGGGGTCATATCTGGGCAGGATGTCGCCTTGGTTAAAGCGCATTTGCGCAAACAGGGTATTAACCCTACCAAAGTGCGCCGCAAAGGGATTGAGCTGTTTAGCGCGGGTAAAAAAATCAAACCTATGGACATTGCTATTTTTACCCGGCAAATGTCCACCATGATGACAGCCGGTGTGCCCTTACTGCAGTCCTTTGAGATTATTTCTGAAGGTCTGGACAATCCCAATATGCGTAAGCTGGTGGATACCATTAAAAATGATGTGGCCGGGGGTAATAGTTTTGCTGCATCGCTGCGTAAACACCCACAGCACTTTGATGACTTGTATTGCAGCTTAGTGGAGTCGGGTGAGCAGTCCGGTGCGCTGGAAACCTTGCTGGATCGTGTTGCAACCTATAAAGAAAAAACCGAAGCCTTGAAGTCAAAAATCAAAAAAGCAATGAGTTACCCCATTGCGGTGGTGGTGGTAGCGGTTATTGTGACGGCAATTTTGTTAATTAAAGTGGTGCCGCAGTTCCAAGATGTGTTTTCCAGTTTTGGAGCTGATTTACCTGCTTTTACGCTGTTTGTGATTAGTATTTCAGAATATGTGCAAAGCAGTGGCTGGGTGATTGTTTTAGGCTTAATTGCTGCGGGTTTTACATTTAGGTTTGCGCATCGAAAATCTGAAAAGTTTCGCGATAATCTGGATCGCTTGCTGCTTAAGTCACCGGTGATTGGCAATATTATTTATCAATCATCGGTGGCCCGTTTTGGGCGAACGTTAGCCACCACTTTCTCAGCGGGTGTACCTTTGGTGGAGGCATTGGACTCTGTGGCTGGCGCTGCTGGTAATGTGGTGTTCAAAAATGCGGTGATGAAAATCAAATCCGATGTGTCCAGTGGTATGCAGCTCAACTTCTCCATGCGCAGTACTGGGGTGTTTCCATCCATGGTTTTGCAAATGACCGCGATTGGTGAAGAATCCGGTGCCTTAGATGAGATGTTGGAGAAAGTGGCTTTGCACTATGAGGCTGAAGTCGACAACGCAGTGGATGGTTTAACCGCTCTAATGGAGCCGATCATTATGTCGGTGCTGGGTGTCTTAGTCGGCGGTCTGATTATTGCGATGTACCTGCCAATCTTCCAGCTGGGTGCTGTGGTTTAAAAACGCTGTATGAACATTAAAACTTAAACGGTGTGTGCATGGGGATTCTGGAGTTCTGGAGCAGTAACGCGGGTATTTATATGATTACCGTTGCTGTTTTAGGTTTGCTGGTGGGCAGCTTTTTAAATGTGGTGGTCTACCGCTTGCCAAAAATGCTGATGCGTGACTGGCGCAGGCAAGCCCGTGAAGTGTTGGACATGCCAGAAAAACAAGACACTGAAGCTTTTAATTTGATGCTGCCAAATTCTAACTGTCCGAATTGTGGTCATGAAATTAAGCCTTGGGAAAATATTCCGCTGCTCAGTTGGCTGTTTTTGCGTGGTAAATGCTCCGGTTGTAAACAGGGCATCAGTCTGCGTTATCCGCTGGTTGAGTTAGCCTGTGGGGTTTTATCTGGGGTGGTGGCTTGGCAGTTCGGCGTCAGTTGGGAGGCCTTGGCCATGCTACTGCTGACCTGGAGCTTGTTGGCCATGAGCCTGATTGATGCTGATCATTATATTTTACCCGACGTTTTAGTGCTGCCGCTGCTTTGGTTGGGGCTGATTCTGAATAGCTTTGCTGTATTTGTCAGCCTGCCAGATGCTTTGTGGGGTGCCGTTATAGGTTATATGAGTCTGTGGTCAGTCTTCTGGCTGTTTAAGTTGCTCACCGGTAAAGATGGCATGGGCTATGGGGATTTTAAACTACTGGCCATGCTGGGGGCTTGGGGGGGCTGGCAAGTACTGCCGTTGACCATTTTATTATCTTCTGTAGTGGGCGCGGTGCTGGGCGTGATCATTTTGCGCCTACAACGCAGCAGTTATAGCAAGCCCATTCCCTTCGGGCCCTATTTGGCGCTGGCCGGCTGGATCGCATTGATCTGGGGCGATGCCATTACCAGTCGCTATCTGCAGTTTGCAGGTTTTTAAACACTGCTAGGTGTTGCTGCGCGGTGCGTGCTGCGGTTAATAGGGTTGGTATGCCGGTAATCGCAGCCATGGCTGCTGTTACAGCGAGTGGTCATGACGATACATTGCGCGCTCTTGTAGAAGAAGGCCAGGCCTTCGATCTGGGCGGTTAAAATTATGCTGATCCTGCACCTCGATTGAGGCTGGTGTAGGGTGCATGTGGATATTTATGTGGTCAGCAGATTGTGATCGCGGTCATGGACCGCTCCTACAATTTGGCAGCATGCCACCAAGTCTCTAATCGGATTTAACCAACCGCGTGGGCATAAATGCCCACCCTACAAACTGGGCTTACTGGCGGCATG
>DASROA010000078.1:0-6632 GCA_035647115.1 Thiopseudomonas sp.
GCGTGCAGTACTTATAAGCAAGTTGGTATTGAGGCTCGCCTTCTCACAGTCTTTGCTTTTTGGCGCATAGCGTTGCTGGGAAGGCGGTAATAAGCCACGCATACGGCTTAGCAGGCGCTGTAGCGACAGCGGCGTATGCCAGCCATTGGAGGGCTGTCATGGGCTGCCACTGTGCCAGGTGTAGCAAAAGCAACCAAATGGTCTGCAGCCACAGCGATGCCGACTTCTTCACCGAGGAAATGATCAATATGGCTGGTAAAAATAGCTTCCAGTTGATTGCCGGTGGGTAGCTCTAAGCGGTACATAGTGGCAGCACCCAGAAAAGTTTTACCGATGATACGGGCTTTTAAGGGGCTTTCTGGGGAGTCGATAATATCGTCGGGGCGCAGTAGTACGTCCACAGTGCTGCCAGCTGGCCAATTATAGGCGCGATTACCACGGATCACTCCAAGCTCGGTTTGCACACTGTCATGGGTGAGCATTTGTCCGCGGATGAAGTAGCCTTGACCCACAAAGCTGGCAACAAAGGGGGTTAACGGCTCATGATATAAGTTGAATGGTGAGTCCCATTGCTCTAAACGGCCTTTATTGAAGACGCCAATATTGTCGCTCATGGCAAAGGCTTCTTCTTGGTCGTGGGTGACCAGGATTGCGCTGGTGCCGCGGTGTTTAAGAATATCACGTACTTCTTGGCTTAAGCGACGACGAAGTTCACCATCTAGGTTTGAGAACGGCTCATCCATTAACAGTAAGCGGGGTTCGGGTGCTAGGGCACGCGCTAATGCAACCCGCTGCTGTTGGCCACCGGACAGTTCATGGGGGTAACGTTTACCTAAACCTTTGAGTTTGACCAGTTCAAGTAATTCTTGGGTGATGTGGTTCGCGTTGGGGTGTTGACGAATTCCAAACGTGATGTTTTTTTCTACATTGAGGTGTGGGAATAATGCATAGTCTTGGAAAACCATGCCAATGCGGCGCTTCTCTGGAGCTAAAGTGAAATTGGGTCGAGAAATGACTTCACCGGATAAGATCACTTTACCTTTTAGGATGGGCTCAAAACCTGCAATGGCACGTAAAGTGGTGGTTTTACCGCAACCAGATGGACCTAATAAACAGCCAATATCACCACTGTTAAGGTGTAAGTTGAGGTCTTGAACGATGATTTGCTTTTCATAGCCACAACTTAAATCAGTGAGGCTTAATAAAGGACCTTGGTTATCCATAGAAATTACAATGCCAGGCGTGTTAATTAAATCGTGCAGTTGCTCAGTTAAGCCAATGCCTAATCTTTGTTCTATTGCTGCACGCAGAAAACGGTCAGCATAGCGTGCTGCATGGTCTATTGTACAGGCCAAAGGCACTACACGCAGGAGAATAGTGAGTGAGTCGTGAACCGGTGTTGAGTTGCGAGTGCTTAAATGTTTGTCAGACCAGAAGTTATGTTTGGCTTGAGGTGCTTAATGCTGAGCTTGGATGCTAGAATGCGCTTTGCGGACTGACCCAAATGCTAAGCCATCAGCGTCTCTATGCTGCGCTAAAAAAGAATTTGTTTGATTTTGGTTAACTTATATCAGAGCGCAGTACTGGGTTTTAGGTTAGAATGCGCTTCAGGTGCTCACAAACGTAATGAGCTTAATGCAAATATTTGTCGAGGTGAATAGTGGATATCATCGAAACGATTAAAGGGCAGATCGAAAGCAATCCGATTCTGCTGTACATGAAAGGTGCTCCAAACGCGCCACAGTGCGGTTTTTCACAACGCGCGGTTCAGGCTGTTATGGCTTGTGGCGAGAAATTTGCTTATGTTGATATTCTTGCCAACCCAGACATTCGTGCAAATTTGCCAGCCTACGCAAACTGGCCAACCTTCCCGCAATTGTGGGTCAATGGTGAGCTGGTGGGTGGTTGCGACATTATCACTGAAATGCATGAAAGCGGTGAGCTGGAAACTTTAATTAAGGCCGCAGCGCCAAAAGAAGAAGCTTAATTGCTTTTTGAGTAGCGGTTAACTTGCTACCGCGCTGAGCTAACTAAAAAGCCCTTGACCAGATGACTGGCAAGGGCTTTTTAGTGCGTATTTAGCGCAGGCTAAGCAGTTTTTTTAACAGCTTCAGCATTGGCTGCTTTAGCACGGTTAAGCGCGCTGAATAAAGCACGGATGCTGGCGGTCGTGATGTTGCCATCAATACCTACGCCAAACACTGGGCGTTGCTCAGGTAGGCGCAGTTCAATAAAGGCTGCCGCTTGAGCATCACTACCACTGCCAATGGCATGTTGGTGGAAATCCATCACATCCACATCAATGGGTAAGCTGGCTACTAAAGCGTCCAGTGGGCCTTGACCTGTGCCTGTCCAGCTGTTGACCTGACCATCAACCAGTACTTCAGTGACCAAGGTGCTGGCGCCATCTTCTTCTTGAATGCTGTGCTTTTGTAGCGTGTAAGGTGTTGCTGCTTGCAAGTACTCATTGTCGAGTAGTTGGTAGATCTGCTCAGCTGTGACCTCTAAACCGGTGCGATCGGTTTCAGCTTTAATCACTTGGCTGAACTCGATTTGCATGCGGCGTGGCAGTTGAATGCCATACTCTTGTTCTAATAAGTAGGTCACACCACCTTTACCGGATTGACTGTTAACGCGAATCACCGCTTCATAGTCGCGTCCAATATCTGCAGGGTCGATAGGAAGGTAAGGTACTTCCCAAATATCATTGGGCTTGCGCTGAGCAAAGCCTTTACGAATAGCATCTTGGTGAGAGCCGGAAAACGCGGTATGCACCAAGTCGCCCACATAGGGGTGGCGAGGGTGTACGGGTAGCTGGTTGCATTCTTCAACTACTTTACGTACCGCATCTATGTCTGAAAAATCCAGCTTCGGATCGATTCCGTGGGTATATAAGTTTAACGCTAAAGTCACCAAATCCACGTTACCGGTGCGCTCGCCATTACCAAACAAGCAGCCTTCCACGCGGTCAGCGCCGGCTAATAGGCCCAGCTCACTGGCGGCAACACCTGTGCCGCGGTCATTGTGGGTGTGCAAACTAATGATGACATTTTCGCGGTGATTGATATGGCGCGCAAACCATTCGATTTGGTCGGCATACACATTGGGCATGGCCACCTCAACGGTGGCAGGCAGGTTAAGAATGACTTTGTTGTCGGCTGTGGGCTGCCAAACATCTAAAACTGCGTTGCACACTTCCACTGCAAAAGGGGTTTCTGCGGCACTAAACAGCTCCGGAGAGTATTGGAAGGTCCATTGGGTATCCGGTTGTTGCTCGGCATGTTGTTTAAACAGCTTGGCAGCGTTTACCGCAATGGCTTTAACACCCTCTTTATCTTGGTTGAAAACGATACGACGAAACGACGGGGAGACCGCATTGTACATGTGCACAATGGCTTTTGGTGCACCTTTAAGTGATTCAAAAGTACGGGCGATCAGGTCTTCGCGGGCCTGGGTCAGCACCTGAATGGTGGTGTCTTCTGGAATATGTCCTTCTTCGATCAACAGGCGGACAAAGTCAAAGTCAGTTTGTGAAGCTGAAGGAAAAGCCACTTCAATTTCTTTTACGCCCACCTCAACCAGGGTTTTAAAGAAACGCAGTTTTTTCTCTGGACTCATAGGCTCAATTAGAGACTGGTTGCCATCGCGTAAGTCTGAGCTGCACCAAATCGGCGCATGGCGAAGGGTTTTATTCGGCCAGGTACGGTCCGGTAAATCTATCGCGGGGTAGGCGCGGTATTTAGTGGAAGGGTTTTTCAACATTGACATAAAGTTGATCCTTAAGAGTCGAGGAAAAAGAGTAATAGTTGCGCTACTTAAAGCAGTAATGATCAAGACGCACTGTAAAGTTGAGGATAAAGTTATAGGTCAGGGTTTTTTATTGCAAGGTCTGATTTGAATATAGTGATATATTGCTAGGAAGTGGTTCAGCTTGGGTTTTTGTGCTCTTATTGTTTGCTTGTTGGTTTTTTATTGCTGATTGCGTTGTGCGACAGTCTGCCGCGAGGAATGGGCTTTGTTTTATGCGATGATTTAATTCTGAAATTTATAGGGTCAAGAGTGCGCCTAAAAATGACGAGGTATTCAGTGTGAATCAACAACGCCGCAATACTTTAGTGGCTGTTTGGCTTGGCTTGTTTGCCATGCTGATGATTCATGTCGGCCCGCTGATCTCCGGCGCACAGGCGCTATCAGATCATGCCGTTGCTGAAATCATTATTCATGCTGAGCATGACCATCACCCTATGCAGGAAACTTTAGCGCATGATGGGGGTGAGGTTGATTACCATGCGCTAATGGGGCATCACAATCTCCCTGATGGCATGCCGCAATGGCTGGCCAACTTAGAAATGTGTGGCTATTGCGAGTTACTGACCGTCAGTCCGCCCTTGATTTTTGTTTTTTTTCTAGCGTTAGCAACAGTACCTGCAGTGCAGCGGTTGGCTGTTTTACCCGTACCCTTGCAGCTGCAGTCCGCAGCACACAGTTTTAGTTATTCCCGCGCACCGCCAGTCCATCGTTTTACTTAAATTTATTGGGCCTTGAGCCTGCATATATTTAATTGAATGATGGATGTCTTTATGTCTGCCAATAATATTCAAGGCGCTGCTGTGTCACGCCTTAAGCGTGGTTTTAAATTAAAGTTATTGTCACAGCGCATGGTGTTTGCACATGCGGCTTTATTGGGTGCTGCGATTTGCCTGCCGCTGCAGGCCAGTGCTGCAGAAGAGCAGGGTGCAGCGCAATTGGCGCCGATGGTGATTACCGGCGTAGCGCAACAATCACCGATTAAAGTGGTGACCGATCCGCGTATTCCGCGTCAGCCGGTACCGGCCAGTGACGGTGCGGATTACTTGAAAACCATCCCGGGCTTTTCTGCGCTGCGCAGTGGTGGCGTCAACAGTGATCCCGTATTTCGCGGCATGTTTGGTTCGCGGTTAAAGCTGCTGACCAATGGCGGTGAAATGCTTGGCGCGTGTCCAAGTCGTATGGACTCACCTAGCTCTTATATCAGCCCTGAAACCTACGATAAGTTAACGGTGATTAAGGGGCCGCAAACGGTATTGTGGGGTCCTGGAGCATCAGCAGCAACAATTCTATTTGAGCGCGAACCGGAAAGTTTTGATGAGCCGGACTATCGTTTAAACAGCAGTGTTTTAGTCGGCTCTAACCGTCGTTTTGACCGCAGCATTGATGGTGCAGTAGGCAGCCGAGATGGCTATGCACGAATTATTGCTAACGGCTCAAAAGCCCATGACTACAACGATGGTAACGGTGACCGTGTTCCTTCACGTTGGAATAAATGGAATACCGACCTGGTTCTAGGTTGGACGCCAACTGATGATACCTTGCTGGAACTTACCGCAGGCATCGGTGACGGTGAATCACGTTATGCGGGTCGTGGTATGGATGGTACGCAATTTGAACGAGAAAGCTTAGGCTTGCGCTTTAAACAAACCAACTTGACCGACACATGGGAAGCGTTAGAAGCACAGGTTTATTATAACTATGCTGATCACGTTATGGATAACTATAAGCTGCGTAATCCAGATCCCAATTCTTCTATGATGCCTATGCGCACAGCTATGGCTAGTGCTGTTGATCGCCGCACCTTAGGTGCGCGGGTTAGTGGTACCTGGCTGTGGGATACTGTGGAAATTATCGCCGGTGTTGATGCGCAGAAAAATGAACACCGTGCTCGCAAAGGGCCAGGAGACAGCTACAAGCGAATGGCTTGGGCTAAGGATGCTGAGTTTAAGCAATATGGCGTATTCAGTGAACTAAGCTGGAATATGGCGGATGGTAAGCGCTTAATCAGTGGTTTGCGCTTAGATCGCTCTTCAGCAACAGATACGCGTGCGCAGCTCTGTACAGGGATGGGGGCATGCTTAGCTAATCCCACCGCCAATAAAGAGCGTAGTAAAACACTGCCAAGCGGTTTTATGCGCTACGAGCATGATCTGCAGGCGATTCCAGCGACCACCTATATTGGCTTAGGTCACAGTCAGCGTTTTCCAGACTATTGGGAATTGTTTTCCGCAACCAGTACGCCAATTGGCGGTGGCATGAGTCCCACAGACTTTCAGCCTACTGCTTTTGCTACAACAGACCCAGAAAAAACCACACAAGTGGATTTTGGTATCCAGTATAGCGACGGCCCCATTGACGCATGGGCATCCGGTTATGTAGGCCATGTTCGTGACTATATTATGTTCAACTATCGCCAAGGCGCGATGATGCCAATGTCGAACGTGACTAATATTAAAGCGCGCATTATGGGTGGTGAGTTTGGTGCTGCGTACCGCTTCTCGCCCAACATCAAGGGTGATATGAGCTTGGCGTATGCCTACGCTAAGAACACTACGGATAGCCGTGCTATGCCGCAAATTCCACCATTAGAAGCACGCTTTGGCTTGAGTTATGAGCAAGGTGACTTCAGTACTGCTGGTTTGTGGCGTGTTGTTACTGCACAGAACCGTGTTGATAAAGGGCGCGGTAATGTGGTCGGTAAAGACTTCGGGCCCAGCTCAGGTTTTGGCGTGTTCTCGTTGAACAGCGCCTACCGCTTGAGTAAAAACTGGAAAGTCAGTGCCGGAGTGGACAACCTGTTTGACAAGAAGTACAGCGAGCAT
>DASROA010000079.1:0-4523 GCA_035647115.1 Thiopseudomonas sp.
GCTGCCGACCTCGGGGTTGCCGGTAAAGATGTATTGCTCGAATACGGTGGCCAAGGCTTGTATGAGCCCTTAGACCTTAAAATTGCCAAATGCAAACTGATGACCGCTGGCCCAGCCAATACGCCTGAGCCAACAGGGCGGTTACGAGTGGCCACTAAGTTTGTCAATATTGCGAAACGGTATTACGCTGAGCAAGGCCGCCAAGTGGATATCATTAAACTGTACGGTTCCATGGAGCTGGCCCCTTTAGTGGGTTTAGCCGATAAAATCATTGATGTGGTGGACACCGGTAATACCTTGCGTGCTAACGGTTTAGAGCCACAAGAGTTGATTGATCACATCAGTTCACGGTTAGTTGTCAACCGTGCCTCGATGAAAATGAAACATACAGAAATTCAAGCACTGATTGATACTTTGAGCGCGGCAGTAGACGCACAAAATAAGTAACTTGTGGTGTGGTTTGAAAATATAAAACCTGTTTGCGTTATCGCCGAATTGATCGGGTGCCCGCGCAATAGGTTGATGCATTCTGTTGGCGCCCGACCGTTGCTTTATTATTGAGGCCTGCTATGACAGCTGTGACTGTTACTCGACGTTTAAATGCCCAAGATGCAGATTTTAACCGCCAGCTTGATCAATTACTGAGCTGGGAAAGTGTCTCTGATGCTGAGCTTAATCAGCGCGTGCTGGATATTATTGCCAAGGTGCGCAGCCATGGTGATGCCGCGTTGGTTGATTACACGCGTCAGTTTGACGGTTTAGATGTGGCGCAGATGAGCGATCTTATTCTGCCCCGTGAACGCCTAGAACTGGCATTGACTCGCATCAGCGCAGAGCAGCGTCACGCCCTTGAAGTGGCCGCCCAGCGGGTGCGTGATTATCACGAGCACCAAGTGCAAGACTCATGGCGTTACCAAGAGGCCGATGGCACAGTGCTGGGCCAAAAAGTGACGCCTTTAGACCGTGCTGGTCTTTATGTGCCCGGCGGCAAGGCTTCTTATCCTTCCTCAGTATTAATGAACGCCATTCCTGCCAAAGTAGCTGGTGTCCCTGAAGTGGTGATGGTGGTGCCCACTCCCCGTGGCGAAATCAATGAACTGGTGTTAGCTGCCGCGGCCATTGCCGGTGTTGATCGCGTATTCACCATTGGTGGTGCACAAGCAGTGGCAGCGCTGGCTTATGGCACTGAAAGCGTACCTGCGGTCGATAAAATTGTTGGTCCAGGCAATATTTATGTGGCCACCGCCAAGCGCCATGTGTTTGGCAAAGTGGGCATTGATATGATTGCCGGCCCCTCTGAAATCCTAGTGATCTGTGACGGAAAAACCGATCCTGATTGGATTGCCATGGATTTGTTTTCACAAGCGGAGCACGATGAAGACGCACAATCGATTTTATTGTGCCCCGATGCAGACTTTTTAGACCGTGTTGAGGCCAGTATGCAGCGTTTGCTGCCCACTTTGGAGCGCGAAGACATCGCGCGCACTTCAATGCGCGAACGCGGTGCGTTAATTCAGGTGGCGGATATGGCGCAAGCGGTAGAAGTGGCCAACCGCATTGCACCGGAACACTTGGAGTTGTCGGTGGAAAATCCTGATGAATTGTTACCGCAAATACGCCACGCTGGAGCGATTTTTATGGGTCGTTACACTGCGGAGGCGTTAGGTGATTATTGTGCAGGGCCTAATCACGTTTTGCCGACTTCGGGTACCGCACGCTTTTCGTCACCCTTGGGCGTGTATGATTTCCAAAAGCGCTCGTCGATTATTTATTGCAGTCCAGAAGGGGCTTCAGAGCTGGGTAAGGTGGCTTCGGTTTTAGCGCGCGGTGAGTCGCTAACCGCCCACGCCCGTTCTGCTGAGTACCGCATAAAATCAGACTAGAGTCATAGCAGCGGTTTATAAAACATCTTGTTTGAGGAGGCGCTGATTTATTGCGTCATTGTGAGTCGTGGAGCGACGTGGCAGTCTATGGGGTGTTTGTTGTGCCTGTGGATTGCTTCACTTCGTTCGCAATGACTGAGCGAGATTCGCAATGACGGTTTTGATTTATTCAGCATTTCCTTGAGTATTTAAATTACTGCAGCAGAGGCAGTAATCATGCAGTTTAGGAGCACGACACGTGAGTAAGTTTTGGAGTCCTTTTGTTAAAAACTTGGTGCCCTATGTGCCAGGCGAACAGCCAAAGATTGAGCGTTTAATTAAGCTCAATACCAATGAGAACCCTTACGGACCATCACCTAAGGCCATCGCTGCGATGCAGGCTGAGTTGAATAGCGACCTGCGTTTGTACCCTGATCCCAATTGCGACGTGCTCAAAATGGCCGTGGCCGATTATTACTCCGTGGGCCCGCAGTATGTGTTTGTTGGCAATGGCTCAGATGAAGTCTTAGCCCATGCCTTCCATGGTTTATTTCAGCATGGTAAACCGTTGTTATTTCCTGATATCAGTTACAGTTTTTATCCGGTGTATTGTGGCCTGTACAACATCATCCAGAAACCAGTACCGTTGGATGAAAACTTCCAGATCCGTGTTGAAGATTACCAGCAGCCCAACGGCGGTATTATTTTTCCCAACCCCAATGCCCCCACAGGTTGTTTATTAGAGTTGGAGCAAATTGAAGAAATCCTGCAAGCCAATCCAGACTCTGTGGTGTTGGTAGATGAGGCTTATATTGATTTTGGTGGCGAAACAGCCATCAGCTTGGTCAAAAAATATGACAACTTATTGGTTGTTCAGACACTCTCTAAATCACGCTCTTTAGCGGGCTTACGCGTTGGTATTGCAGTGGGCCATCCTGACCTTATTGAAGGTTTGGAGCGCATTAAAAACAGCTTTAACTCGTATCCGCTGGACCGTGCAGCCATTGCCGGTGCTGCCGCAGCCTTTGCTGATGCTGATTATTTTCATAAAACCCGCAATAAAGTGATTGCCAGCCGCGAGTGGGTGGTAGAAGCTTTAACTGAGTTGGGCTTCGCGGTGCTGCCGTCAGCGGCAAACTTTGTTTTTGCTCGTCATAACAGCCGTGATGCACAAGAATTGGCTGCCCAACTCCGTGAAGAAGGTGTCTTGGTGCGTTACTTTAATCAGCCGCGAATTGATCAGTTTTTACGCATAACCATTGGTACTGAGAAGCAAAACAAAACATTGATTGACGTGCTAAAACGTTGTTTGTAAAGACAACGTCCAAGCCGGTCAGCATATACATAATCTTGAGGTGAGCCATGTACAGTGAACACAATTTAATTTGGATCGACCTGGAAATGACCGGGTTGGATACTGACAATGATTTAATCATTGAAATGGCCACCATAGTGACCGATAGTCAGCTCAATATCCTCGCCGAAGGCCCGGTGCTAGCGATCCACCAGTCTGATGACGTGTTAAACGGTATGGATGAATGGAATACTCGTCAGCATGGCAGCAGTGGTTTAACCGAGCGTGTGCGTAAAAGTACCATTACCGAAGCTGAAGCTGAGGCGCAAACATTGGCCTTTTTGAAGGAATGGGTGCCGGCCAATGCATCACCGATTTGTGGTAACAGTATTTGCCAAGACCGTCGTTTCTTGTACCGCCATATGCCTAAACTGGAAGCCTATTTCCATTACCGCAATCTAGATGTGTCCACCATTAAAGAGCTGGCTGCACGTTGGGCGCCAGAAGTTCGTGATGGCTTTAAAAAAAGCGAGGTGCATTTAGCCTTGGCGGATATTCAAGACTCAATTGCTGAATTGAAATATTACCGAGAGCACTTTTTTCGCTATTAACGATAATTCTTGATGCTGATATATAAGACCTTTGGCTAGAGTTTATGTAATATGGCGAGTGAGTAACTTAATAGCATGCAACGACAGAATGTGTTCGTAAAGCTTGTGGACATTTGAGGGCGTGACCTTGTGGTATCCTATATGACTGCCCCGTCATGGATCGACAAGCATACAGCATGAATATAATAAAGAGACAGGACCCTTAATAATGGCTGCCTATGAAATACTTATTGCAGATGATCACCCGTTGTTCCGCAGTGCCTTACGACAAGCGCTGACGTTGAGCTTGGGCAGCACTGTACGTTTAGTTGAAACTGAAAGCATTGCAGAGCTCGAAAAATGTCTGCAAGAAAAACCCGATTGGGATCTCGTGTTACTGGATTTAAATATGCCTGGCGCCCACGGCTTTTCAGGCTTAGTACTGCTGCGTGGTCAGTACCCACAAATACCTGTGGTGATGATTTCCGCGCAGGAAGAAGCATCGGTTATGGCCCGCGCTCGCGAGTTTGGTGCCAGTGGTTTTATTCCTAAATCCAGCCCGCTAGAAGACATTCAAAAAGCTGTGCAAGTGGTGCTCGACGGTGATGTTTGGTGGCCTGAGCAAACAGCTGCAACAGCTGCAGTAACCGAAGAAGAAAAAGCAGCAAGCGCCGGCTTGGCCAGTTTAACCCCGCAACAGTTCCGCGTGTTAACCATGGTGTGTGAAGGTTTACTCAATAAGCAAATTGCCTATGAATTGAATGTTTCAGAAGCAAC
>DASROA010000080.1:0-2705 GCA_035647115.1 Thiopseudomonas sp.
TGATCACAGTAATTTAGGCGCTTTAATTCGTATTCAGCACCTTAAAAATAACCAGCCGATCAAAACTGCACCGGCCACACCTGATGCCGTTGAGTTCGAATAAATCAGCACCTGTAGGTCGTCCATTTATGGGCGACTGCGGTCATTGCGAACGCAGTGAAGCAATCCATAGGCATCATGCGCGCCTCAAAGGTCGCAACACTCATCCCCGTAGGCACAATACGCACCCGTGGACTGCCACGCCGCTCCTCGCAGAGACAGCGTCTGTTCAATCCACATACTCAAGCCACTTTGCGTAGCCTTGCGCTTGCATCTGGTCTTTAGGAATAAACTTTAGACTTGCGCCATTAATGCAGTAGCGTAAGCCGCCACGATCCCGGGGGCCATCGGGAAACACATGGCCTAAATGCGAGTCAGCAACCTTGCTACGCACCTCAATGCGCCGCATGTTATAGCTCCGATCCACATGCTCAGTCACCGCACTGGCCTCAATGGGTTTTACAAAACTGGGCCAGCCACAGCCTGACTGGTATTTATCAGCCGAGCTGAACAGCGGCTCGCCACTGACAATGTCCACATAGAGTCCCGGCTCAAACAGTTCGTCATAACGGTGGCTAAAAGCCCGCTCAGTGCCGTTTTCTTGAGTGACCTTATACTCCAAGTCACTTAAACGTTGCTGCAGCACTTCTTGATCAGGCTTCTGGAAATTACTGGCATCAAAATCACGCACTGCGTTCTCTGGCTGCTCTTTCTTGCCAGGCAAAGGCTGATCAGCCAGGGTTAAATCCACATGGCAATAACCATTGGGATTTTTCATTAAATAATCTTGATGGTATTGCTCAGCCTCATAGAAGTGCTGCAAGGGTTCATTTTCCACCACCACAGGCCGTGTATAGTTTTCTTGCAACTGAGCTAAAGCCGCAGCAATCACCTCGCGCTCCGCTGGGTCAGTGCTGTAAATACCCACTCGATACTGCACGCCACGGTCGTTGCCCTGCTTATTCAAACTGGTCGGATCAATAATGCGAAAATAATACTGCAAAATATCCTCAAGGCTCAGCTTATCTGGGTTATAAACCACTTTAACGGTTTCCGCATGCCCCGTATTGCGGTACACCACATCGTCATAACTGGGATTTTCGGTACGGCCATTGGCATAACCGGACACTGCATCCAGCACCCCATCAATGCGCTCAAAATAGGCTTCCACGCCCCAGAAGCAGCCACCGGCTAAGTAAATGCGTTGCGCATTGACGGGGATAGCCGCTTGATTATTTTTCGGCTGATAAAAAGTATCTGCGGTAGCCTTCAAGTCAGCCTCTGGGTTAGCCAACAGGGCCAAGGCCTGGGCTTTATTGAGACTGCCCTTAACCACCCGCGCCAGCTGTCCCCGCTGATCAAGCAACGCCCAGCTGGGATAAACTTGAACGCCCAAACGCTTCACCAACTCGCCACTGCTGTCCAAGCGCAACGGCAACTGTGGATAGTCTAGGCCACTGTACCACTCAGTAAAAGCCGCCAGCGGCTGCTCACCTAACACCCCCGGTGACGCCACCGTAAGCAGGTTCGCCGTTGCAAAGTCGGGATCCTGAGCCCACTGCTCAGTCTGTTCTAATTCTGACAAACACAAAGGGCACCAGCTGGCCCATAATTTGATTAAGGTGGGCTTGTCTTTATCAAGCCGAACAGCCTGCTGCGCACCGTTAACATCAGGCAGCGCCTGCAGCTGTTGAAAAACATTGGTTGAGTTGGCCTGCGCCACTGCGTGCTGCCCTACCCCTGACAATAAACCGCCAACGAGCACAGCAAGCACACTTAGCACCACAAAAACAGGTTTACGAATGGCATACAGCATAACAAGTATCTCTTAGATTAAAACCTGATCGGTACAGCGATCATGACAAGCAAAGCAATGTGCTAAGCACAGCGGGACTGTCACAAATCAAGCAACAACATTAGGCTCGATCTCCAACTCCACGCCGTAGCGCTGCAAAACATCAGCCTGGATTTGCGCAGCAAGCGCTAAGATCTGCTGGCCTGTGGCAGTGCCGTAATTGACTAACACCAGCGCTTGCTTGGCATGCACTCCGGCATCGCCGTGGCGAAAGCCTTTCCAGCCGGCTTGGTCGATCAGCCAGCCGGCAGCCAGCTTCACTTGGCCGTCTGCTTGGGCAAATTGAACAAGAGAGGGATAGGTTTTTTGTAACTCTAGGGCCTGCTCGGCACTGATCACCGGGTTTTTGAAAAAGCTGCCCGCATTGGCTAATTGCTGTGGATCCGGCAATTTAGCCGCGCGTATTGCACACACCGCACGGCTGACATCCTGTGGAGTCGGCTGGGTAATCTGCTGCTCTGCCAAATAGCCACGTAAATCGCCATAATCAAGTTGCAAGCGGGCTTGTTTGGGCAGTTTAAACACAACACTTAAAATCACTCGCCGCCCGGCTTCGCGCTTAAATAAACTGTCACGATAAGCAAACTGACACTGCTCGGCAGTCAACCGCTCAGTGTCTCCAGTGTCACGGTCATACACTAAGACACTTTGCAAACAGTCTTTTAACTCAACCCCATAAGCGCCAATATTTTGCACCGGCGCCGCGCCCACATTGCCGGGGATCAAACTTAAGTTTTCGAGTCCGCTAAAACCTTGCGCCAGACTCCATTGCACAAACTCATGCCAATTCTCACCGGCCTGCACTTCAATA
>DASROA010000081.1:0-33852 GCA_035647115.1 Thiopseudomonas sp.
TGTTGATTTCTGGGGTAGAAAGGTTCACAGGAAATTCGGCAAAGACTTGATCAACATCGCCACTCTCTAAACTGAGAATTTCTAATAAGCGTGCCGCGCTGTAAATACCATCATCAAAACCAAACCAACGTTCTTTAAAGAAAATATGTCCGCTCATTTCCCCAGCCAATAAAGCACCGGTTTCTTTCATTTTGGCTTTAATTAAAGAATGACCGGTTTTCCACATAATGGGTCGACCACCGTGGGCGCTAATTAAGGTGGCTAAACGGCGGGTACATTTCACATCAAAAATAATGTCTGCACCGGGGTTGCGTGACACCACATCTTTAGCAAATAGCATCATTAAGTGATCAGGGTAAATAATACGCCCGCTATTGGTGACCACGCCAAGACGGTCGGCATCGCCATCAAAAGCAATGCCTAAGTCGGCATTTTCGCTTTTTACTCGAGCAATCAGATCTTGCAGATTTTCTGGCTTGCCGGGATCAGGGTGGTGATTAGGGAAGGTGCCGTCCACCTCGCAGTACAGTGGTATCACCGTGCAGCCTAGGGCTTCGAGTAGCTGTGGGCCAATGACGCCGCCCACTCCATTGCCGCAATCCACGACGACGGTCATGGATTTGGCCAGGGTAATATCACTTTGTATATGCTGTAAATAGTTTTGCAGCATCTCGACATTTTCAACAGTGCCGCTGCCGGTGCTTAATTCGTTATTGACGATGCGGCTGTGCAATGCAGTGACCCGTTGGTTGGCCAATGTTTCCCCAGCAATAACAATTTTAAAGCCGTTGTAGTCCGGTGGATTGTGGCTGCCGGTGACCATAACCCCTGAGGTGGCTTCTAGTACGTGGGTGGCAAAATACAGTACAGGTGTTGGTACCATGCCCAGGTCTGTGACTGTGCAGCCGCAATCGGTTAAACCTTGGGTCAGCGCTTGCACCATATCGGGTCCAGAGAGACGACCGTCTCTAGCCACGACAACATTGGGCTCGCCGTTGGCAATACTTTCCGAGCCAACTGCACGACCAATCCAGTATGCCGTGTCTGTGGTTAAGGTTTGACCAACAATGCCGCGAATATCATAGGCACGGAAGATTTCTAAGGGCACATCCTGTGCCGCGGTTGCTGCTGGCATGGCAGAGTGGGTTTGTTCTAAAGCAAAGACGTCATCGTCCAATATATCGATATCCAAAATGTCTATATCCAGAGGTTGATGGGGTGGGTGTACTGGGCTGCGCTCGACCGGTGGTTGATTGACTGTTGCAGAACCCACTGAGCTCGATTGTTTTTTTGTAGTGCTAAGGCCCGATGTTTTTTGCATAAGATTGTGCAATACCTGCTGCAGCGCAGTGAAATGAAATGCGCTGCGTTGAATGCTTTTACCTTGCGCCCAGTCTTGAATATTTTTTCTCAACACTAAGGTGTCTGCTTTTATCAGCTGCTGGATGCGGCGGTGTAATAAATAAAATGCAACCAAGATTAATAGGACAGCGCTGGCTGGGGCAATGAGTAAATTAGTCTGCAGAGCGGAAAGCGCAGGTGGTGTGCTCGACGCAGTCACGATAATTGTCCAGTTTGGGTGCTGGGTGGTAAATGTTTGGCTGATTGGATCAGCGGGCGTTTGTCCTGAGCTGTATAAAACCTGGGTAGGCGCATTGCTAAACTGTTGTTGCAGTGTTATTTGCAAGCCTGGCTGGGTGGCAGAGGGGAGGCCGTTAAGTAGACTGTTGAGGTCATAAGTGAGCAATAAACTGCCAGGTGCTGAGGGGTGTTCAAGCTGCGCAGCGCTGTACAGTAACCAACGTTGCTTGATCGATAAGGCTTCCGGCGGTGGTTGTGAGCCTTGCTCAGCGCGTTGCAGTAAATCCAAGGCAGCAAAATTAATAGGAGCAGTGCGTTGCAGGTCTTGAGTGATTTGCCCCGCAGGGTTGAGGTACGCATCCATAACACCGGCGCGGTGCAAGAGGCTGCGCTCAATCGAGCGTTTGCTTGCAGCGTCTGGGTTTTGTAATGCACGGGCTAGCAATGGGTTGTTTGCAGCGTTGCGGGTGTCGGCTTGAATAAAAGCCAAACGCTGATTAATAGCCGCAGCGTAGCTGTGACCCCAAGCATTAATCTGTTCTACTTGCTGAGCTTTATTGTGTTCTGTTTGCTTGAACCAAATCAGCCCATTGGCAATGAGTACACCTACTATGACTAACAAAATAGCCGGCAACATATAGAGCATGCTTTGCTTATTATGGCCTGCAAGTTCCTTTTGCAGCTTTTTTTCTTGCTGCTGGTCGGTATTCCGTTTGTAGAGTGACATCATGCCTCCTGCAACAGGTTATGCAAATAATCTGTTATTGCTTGCCTGAGTGGCCAAATCCACCGTCAGCACGCTGACTCTCAGTAAAGTTATCAGTGATTTCCAGCTGGGCTTGAATAATGGGTACCAAAACCAATTGTGCAATACGGTCCCCGGGTTCAATGGTGAAGCTGCTGTCGCCACGGTTCCAGCATGAAATTTGCAGTTGGCCTTGATAGTCCGAGTCAATTAAACCTACTAAATTGCCCAGTACAATGCCGTGCTTGTGCCCCAGTCCGGAGCGCGGTAAGAGCATGGCGGCCACTGCGGGATCTTCAATATAGATTGCTAAGCCGGTTGGAATTAATTGGGTTTGCCCCGGTTCTAGATGCAGTGGCTCAGTGAGCATGGCGCGTAAATCTAAGCCTGCAGAGCCTTGTGTGGCGTATTCAGGCAGTGGGAATTCTGTACCAAGACGATCATCTAAAATTTGAGTTTGAATGCGGCGCATAATTAAACCTTGTTCATTTGCGTGGTGATGAAATTCAGTAGTTGTCGAGCAATTTTGCTTTTACTGGTTTGTGGAAAAACGGTTTGTTGCTGCTTGCGGTCAATAACCGTTAGGGCGTTATCATCACTGTTAAAACCAATAGCGCTATTGGCGACATCATTGGCCACTATGAGATCCAGGTTTTTGCTGTTGAGTTTACTGACTGCATTTTCCAGTAGGTCTTGTGTCTCAGCGGCAAAGCCAACGCTAAAGGGACGATCGGCGCGCTGCGCCAAGGTGGCTAAAATATCCGGATTGCGGATCATGGTTAAAGTCATGCCATCAGTGCTGTTAGGGTCTTTTTTGAGTTTGTGTTCAGCGCTACTTTCTGGACGATAATCGGCTACTGCAGCGGCAGCGATTAGCAAATCACAAGGCATAGCGGCTTCGCAGGCAGCGAGCATTTGTCGAGCGCTGACCACGTCAACTCGCTTCACCCGATCAGGGGTTGGCAGATGTACAGGGCCACTCACCAAGGTCACACGCGCGCCTGCTTCCACTGCTGCTTCAGCGAGGCTAAAGCCCATTTTTCCAGAGCTGTGGTTGGTGATATAGCGCACCGGATCAATGTCTTCGCGAGTCGGACCGGCGGTAATGAGTACATGTTTGCCGGTCAATGCTTGATGGACAAATAAATCTGCAGCGCTGTGCGCTAAGCTTTCCGCTTCCAGCATGCGCCCGTAGCCAATATCGCCGCAGGCTTGCGCGCCGGCGGCGGGGCCGAGCAGGATATAGCCGCGTTGGCGTAAGCTTTCAGCGTTTGTTTGTGTGGCTTGATCAGCCCACATGGCTTGATTCATAGCCGGGGCTAACGCCACTGGTGCATCAGTGGCCAGCACCAAGGTGGTGAGCAGGTCGTTGGCTGAGCCTTGCTCTAAGCGCGCCATTAAGTCAGCGGTGCAGGGGGCGATTAAAACAAGGTCGGCCCAGCGCGCCAGTTCGATGTGCCCCATTGCGGCTTCTGCACTAGGGTCCAGTAAATCAACGTGAACTGGGTTGCCAGACAGTGCTTGCAACGTGAGCGGAGTAATAAATTCTTGTGCCCCGCGCGTCATCACCACATGCACTTCAGCCCCTAGATCCCGTAAACGGCGCACCAGTTCTGCGCTTTTATAAGCAGCGATACCGCCGCCAATGCCAATAATGATGCGTTTTTGAAACAGCCTTTGCATGGGTTTGCCTGTACTTAGAGTTATATTTGTATGAAAAGAATAATGGCGTATCTGGATATCTTGTCTAAGATAACATAGCCGATGTTAGATCGGCAGTAGTGAACCAAGCGTATTCTGGCAAAGTGCCTGTCAATACGTCTAGCTAGTAGATGATAAGGAGTTCGTCTATGAGTATTCAAAGTTGGCCCAGTAATGAGCGCCCCCGTGAACGCTTACTGGAGCAGGGCGCCGGTGTGTTGTCGGATGCTGAGTTATTAGCGATTTTCTTACGTACTGGGGTGCGCGGGCGCAATGCGGTTGATTTAGCACGTGACTTATTAGTTGAGTTTGGCGGTTTGCGGCAATTGCTGGAAGCGGATCAAGCGAGTTTTACCAGCCATCTGGGGTTAGGCCCGGCGAAGTTCGCTCAGTTGCAAGCGGTATTGGAAATGGGTCGGCGCCATCTGGCCGCCAGCATCCAGCGTGAGTCGGCATTGGAAAGCCCGCAAGCGGTGCGCGATTTTTTAAAAGCCAAATTGCGTCACGAGCTGCATGAAGTGTTTGCCTGCTTGTTTCTCGACACCAAACATCGGGTGCTGGCTTTTGAAGTGCTTTTTTACGGCACCATTGATGGCGCCAGCGTTTATCCACGGCAAGTGGTTAAGCGGGCATTAGCCAATAATGCTGCAGCATTAATTTTGACCCACAATCATCCAAGCGGTGTGGCGGAACCCAGTCAAGCGGATAAAATTTTAACTGAGCGTTTAAAAGAAGCGTTAGCTTTGGTGGATGTGCGCGTACTGGATCATTTTATCGTGGGTGACGGTGAGCCCTTGTCCATGGTGGAGAATGGCTGGATGTAATATTCTAGAGTGCGGTAGTGGGTGTTAGCTGCTGTGTGGGTTTTTGCCTAGAGTAAAAAACTGCTTGTCTATCTCGAATGTGTTCTAACATTATCAAATAAAGCGAATAAAAGAGTGGCTAAAACCGTCTTTGGTTGCTTTTTGATAAGGGCTCTGTTATAAAGTTCGGCTCAATTCTAAGCGAATCTTTTTAGCACTAATATTTTTTGTGCTGATGTTGTTCCTTAGTGAAGAGTGGGTAATAATATGCAGGTTGAATAACCAACATGTTTTTAACGACCTACCAATCCAACTACAGTTTTACAAGCAGCCAACCCATGCTGGGTTGAGCATGTGGTTTAGAGGGCTGAGATATGTCAAGAGTTTGTCAAGTAACTGGTAAGCGTCCAGTTACCGGGAATAAAGTTTCCCACGCTAACAACAAAACCCGCCGCCGTTTCCTGCCAAACTTGCAGCGTCACCGTTTCTGGGTTGAATCCGAGAACCGTTTTGTACGTTTACGTTTGTCTGCAAAAGGTATGCGCGAAATTGATAAGCGTGGAATTGATGTCGTGCTGAGCGAGCTCCGTGCTCGTGGCGTAAAGGTTTAAGGAGAACACCATGCGTGAGTTAATCCGTTTAGTATCAAGTGCTGGTACTGGTCACTTTTACACGACCGACAAGAACAAGCGTACTACGCCTGAAAAACTGGAAATCAAAAAGTATGATCCAGTTGTGCGTAAGCATGTGATCTACAAGGAAGGCCGCATCAAGTAATTGATTGCTGCGCTTCGTACAAAAAACCCGCATTCGTGCGGGTTTTTTGTTGGTTGGAAAATGTTTAGCGGCCGGTAAAACCTGTTTAGAAACTGTTTGAGCAGTGCGCAGCTTTATTTGAGTGTGCGAGCCTAAGCAACAGCGTTGTTGAAGAGAGTTTGGTGGCGGTATACGACTTAAGTGGCTTTATTTTTAAGACGCTTGTCCGTTTGCGGGCTGTTCGTATACTGTGGCTCTTTGTCGCACAGGTGGAGTTGAGATGTTACTACAAGGGTTGAGCTGGCTGGTGGTTTTCCAGCTGCTTGGAACTGCACTGAATGTGCTTTTTTTTCCAGTATTGCCTGGGCCTATTATTGGCTTGGTTTTATTGTTTATTTACCTAGTGCTGCGCGGTGGTGTTGATAAACCACTGGATGAAGCTGCCACTGGTTTGTTGCGTTATTTGCCATTATTGCTAGTACCACCGGCGGTGGGAGTAATAGTGCATGTGGCTGATATCCAAGCTGATCTTTGGGCGATTATTGGCGCATTGTTAATCTCGTTTTTAGTGTCAGTGGTATTTATTGGCTGGCTGATGCAGCTGTTGGTCAAGCGTCAAGCGAAGGGTGGGGATGACTCATGAATTTAGAATGGCAAGCTGCTCTTGAGGCAATTATTCACCATCCTTTATTTGCTTTTGGCTTAACCCTTGGCGTGTATCAGCTGGCGCTGGCTGCCTATGAAAAGACCCAGTGGATGCTATTACAACCCGTGTTGGTCTCGATGCTGGTATTAATTGCAGCATTATTATTGTTGGACCTTGAGTACGCTGAGTACCGGCAGGGTGCGCAACTGCTGACTTTGATTTTAGGTCCTGCGACAGTGGCGTTAGCGGTGCCTTTGTACTTGAATATGCGACGCGTGCGGCAAGTGCTGTGGCCCACTTTAATTACCCTAGCTGTGGGCGGCTTATTTGCTACTGTGCTGGGCGTGGCACTGGCATGGTTATTTGGCGCTGAAGCACTTATTTTGCAAACCATTGCGCCTAAATCTGTTACCACACCGATTGCCATGTTAGTGGCAGAGGAAATTGGCGGTGCAGCTTCGTTGGCTGCGGTGTTTGTGATGATTACCGGAGTGTTGGGTGCCATGCTTGGCGTTGAACTCTTGCGTCTGTTCCGCATCAAGAATCCAGCTGCGCAGGGTATGGCTTTGGGCATTGTTGCGCATGCGGTGGGTACTGCGCGTGCTTTGCAGGAAAGTGAAGAGGCCGGTGCTTTTGCTGCCTTGGCTATGAGTATGATGGGTGTGCTGACTGCAGTGCTAATGCCGTTGACAGTGGCACTGATCAGTTAAAGCCTGCCGTGTTATGATTGCCAAAATTTTCTAAGGTTGAGTTTGTTATGAAATCACCATTACCAGCATTCACCCAAGCCCCTGTATTGGTGGTGGGTGATGTCATGCTGGACCGTTATTGGTATGGCAGTACTACACGGATCTCGCCAGAGGCTCCGGTGCCGGTTATTAAGGTTACTCGCACTGAAGATCGTCCCGGTGGCGCAGCTAACGTGGCTTTAAATATTGCTGCACTGGGAGCACCGGTGCAGTTGATTGCTGTGACAGGTGCCGATGAAGCGGCGGATGCGCTGTGTGAGCGCTTGCACTCAGTGAATGTGAAAACACACTTTCAGCGTATCCAAGACCAACCCACCATTGTTAAGTTACGTGCCATGAGCCGTCAGCAGCAGTTGTTGCGGATGGATTTTGAAGACTACTTTAATACCGATGCACCAGCGTTATTAAGTGCAGTGGAAGCCGCGCTGGACTCAGTACGGGTGATGCTGCTATCAGATTATGGAAAAGGCTCGATCCGTAATCATCAGGCGTTAATTCAAGCGGCTAAGCAGCGTGGCGTAGCAGTGCTAGCGGACCCTAAAGGCACTGACTTTTCAATTTATCGTGGCGCTACTTTATTAACCCCGAATCTTGCTGAGTTTGAAGCAGTGGTGGGACCTTGTGCGGATGAAACGCAATTGCTGCAGCGCGGTATGGCTATGTTGGCCGATCTGGAGCTGGACGCTTTGTTGATCACCCGCGGGGAGCAGGGCATGACTTTGTTGCGCCCAGGAGTTGCGGCTGTACATTTGCCAGCCCGCGCCCGTGAAGTGTTTGATGTGACAGGTGCCGGTGATACGGTAATTTCCACCATGGCGGCCTGCTTAGCTGCCGGTGAAGATTTGCCCAGCGCTATGACTTTGGCCAATTTGGCGGCCAGTATTGTGGTGGGCAAGCTAGGAACTGCAACAATCAGTGCGCCTGAGTTGCGCCGAGTATTACAAGGTGAGCAAGGTGTTGGTCGTGGTGTGCTGAGCTTGCAGCAGTTGCAAGCAGCGGTTGCTGATGCCAAGGCGCAAGGTGAGCGAGTGGTGTTTACCAATGGATGCTTTGACATTTTACATGCCGGTCATGTCAGCTACTTAGAGCAAGCCCGCGAACAAGGGGAGCGTTTGATCGTTGCGGTGAATGGTGATGAGTCGGTGACCCGTCTGAAGGGTCCAGGTCGGCCGATTAATTCAGTTGATCGCCGCATGGCAGTGCTGGCCGGTTTGGGAGCAGTGGATTGGGTGGTGAGCTTCACAGAGGACACACCTGAGAACTTGCTGACGCTGCTGCAGCCTGATGTTTTGGTGAAAGGCGGTGATTACGGCGTAGAAGAAGTGGTGGGTGCTGATATTGTGTATGCCTACGGCGGTGAAGTGCGGGTTTTGGGGTTAGTGGATAACAGCTCTACCACAGCCATTGTTGATAAAATCCGCAATAAATAAACATAGCGGCTGGGCTTGCCCTCAGTCGATATGTGCACACCTACGGTTGCTATTCATGTTGGGTGCACGGCGTTCGTCTACACAATCAGCTGAGCCTAGCGTTGTTCAGCGCAAGCTGTATTGGGTCTGTGACAAGCGAGGTCAGAGATAACGTAGCGCTCGAATTGCGCCCCGGATGGGCGCATTGAGGGAAAAATAGACTCAATACGGCTTGCACAGCATCGTAGCCCTAGAGCCCATGGTGCTGGTCTATGGGCGCCGCATTCTCTTGTAGAAGCAGTCCATGCCGGCGAGTGTGTTCTTGCGGCGCATCTATTGAGTTAATGTGTCAGCATGAGTCGCAGCTATGGGCAGCTCCTACGGGGTGGTCTTTTGTTGGCGCAGAATATTCGCCACGCACTCCACATTGCTTTGTAAGTGCTTGGGATTGATGGTGCCAACAATGGCGCTGGCGGTTGCCGGGTGTTCAAAAATCATTGAGAAACTGGCGTGCACGGGATCGGCACCGTCAGTTAAGCAAATGTGCCCACTGGCTAAGGCTTTTTTAATCAAAATACCTTTGTTGTGCTGGGCGGCGTAATCCATAACAGGTAATTCATCACGCTCATTTAAATTGTAGGTAACCATTGCGCAGTCACCTTCTTTTAGAGCAAGAATGCCGCCTTCTACAGTTTTTCCAGAAAAGCCAAAACCAGCAATTTTTCCTTCTTGCTTAAGGGCTGCTAGCGTGGCGTAGACTTCTTCATTCTGCAAAATAGCCACATCATCGCCATTGGAGTGCACCAGCACTAAATCAATCTGTTCTGTGCGCAAGCGTTGTAGGCTGCGATCAATGGAAAAACGAGTGTGGGCTGCAGAAAAATCAAAGGATGATTGACCATCAATAAATTCTTCGCCTACTTTACTGACAATCACCCACTCATCACGTTGGCCTTGCAATAAATGACCAAGGCGCTCCTCGCTAACCCCGTAAGCAGGTGCAGTATCCAGTAGATTAATACCTAAATCACGGGCTTGATTGAGCAATGCTAAAGCGTGTTGATCATCGGGAATGGTAAAGCCATTGGGGTATTTAACACCTTGATCACGGCCCAGTTTAACGGTGCCCAATCCCAACGGTGAAACAGTTAAACCCGTGCTGCCCAGAGGGCGGTGCAAATCATGCAAGGTCATTAAATAAAGTCTCCCAAACAGGTTGTGCGACTTCAGGGCGCGGCAAGTTTGGATAGTGTTGCGCTGCGCTAGGTTGAATCTGGTCGCGATTTAATAAGTTCAGTATACGGTCGCAAAAGTCCGGTGCTAAAGCCAGTTTAGTAGGCCAGCCGACTAATAAAGCACCCTGTTGCGTGACAAAAGCATTGTCGGGACGTACCAAACCGGTTTGTACGGGCTCGGCGCGATCCACACGTAAAGTGGCCCAGTGGGTGTCTGTCTGTGCGATCCAAGGTAAGAGTTGTTTGATTTCGTGTTGTGCCGCAGCAATCTGCTCAGCTGTACTGCGCGCGACACCATCTTCTTCAGCCAGGTTGCCACCAAGATACCAAGCCCATTGCCCATCTGCAGTGGGATGACTGGTGACAGTGACTCGAGGTTTGCTGCCGCCGCCTAAACAATGGGCATACAGGGGTAATAAAGCTGGACCTTTAGCGACCACCATATGTAGCGGGCGCAGTTGTTGCTCGGGTTTGCGTAAAGCGAAGGCTTCGAGCAAAGCCTGGTTACCGCTGCCAGCACAGATCACTACTCGTTGGGCATTGATCTGATAAGCATCGGCTTGCACTCCCTGGAGATGCTCGCCAGCATAGCGTGGCGTAGTATTGTGCGCCTGTAGCAAACTGTCCCCAGCCAACTCGGCAAGACGCTCTAGCAAACTGGGCACATCCAATACCAATTCTGCTAAACGATAAGCACGACCTTTGAAATCTTTATGTTGCAGCGCTGGTGGCAGCTGCGTGCCTTTGACCTGATCAACACGACCACGCATGGCTTTACTGGCAAAAAAGCTGGTTAAATTGCCGGCAATGGAGCCCGGTGACCACAGGTAGTGGGCGTCAGACAGTAAGCGCACGCTACTTAAATCCAGTTCTCCTTCACCTTGTAGCGCTTTTCGCCAGCGCTCTGGCATATCTGCGATGGCTTCAGAAGAACCGGTCAGTGCGCCGTGCAGTGCATATTTCGCGCCGCCATGGATAATACCCTGGGATTTGATGGTTTGTTCACCACCGAGGCTGTGCTGCTCAATCAGCAGGGTATTAAAGCCCTGCTGGCGCAATTGTGCATTGAGCCATAAGCCGGCGATACCGCCGCCTATAATTGCAATATCAGTGTTTAAAGTGAGTGACATCAGCGCCTCTCGTCAAAAATAAATAGCAGTATAACTGAGCACAGTATTATCGCTGCGCCTTTGCTAAACTTTGTCGTTATGAATAGAACTTTATATAGCCTGTTACTTTACCTTGCAGTGCCATTGATTGTGCTGCGTTTATGGTTGCGCGCCAGAAAAGCTCCTGCCTATGCTAAACGTATCGGTGAGCGTTTTGCATTGTCGGCGGCAGGGTTTCAGCAGGGCGGTATTTGGCTGCATGCGGTATCGGTGGGTGAAAGCATTGCCGCAGCACCCATTGTTAAGGCCTTGCAGCAGCAGTATCCTGACTTGCCGGTGACTGTAACCTGCATGACGCCAACCGGTTCTGAACAAATTCGAAAGATGTTTGGCAATAGCGTACAGCATTGTTATTTACCTTACGATTTGCCATGGGCAGCACAGCGTTTTTTAAAGCAGGTGCAGCCGCGCTTGGCCATTGTGATGGAAACTGAGCTGTGGCCGAACTACATTAATCAGTGCCAACGTCTAAATATCCCAGTGGTTTTGGCCAATGGCCGCTTGTCTGAGCGCTCCGCACGGGGCTATGCCCGCTTCCCAAAACTGGTGGCACCGATGCTTAAACAGCTCAGTGCGTTGGCGGTACAAACGCAAGTCGAAGCACAACGCTTTATTGAGCTGGGTGCTCGCGCGGACACAGTAACAGTCACGGGCTCGATTAAGTATGATTTGCAGGTGGCGGAAGAATTACCGCAACAAGCACAAGCGTTGCGTGCAGAGTGGCAGGCTAGTACACGTCCGGTATGGATAGCTGCCAGCACCCATGAAGGTGAGGACAGCAGTATTTTGGCTGCGCACCAGCAATTGCTTGAAGCGTTTCCCGATGCTTTATTGATTTTAGTGCCGCGTCATCCTGAACGTTTTGCGTCAGTCTATGGGTTGTGCATCGAGCAGGGTATGCGCACACAGCGACGTTCCAGTCAAGCCGCGCTGACAGCTGAGCATCAAGTGCTGTTGGGCGACACTATGGGCGAGCTGATGTTTTTATATAGCTTGGCTGATGTGGCTTTTGTCGGTGGCAGTCTGATTGAGCATGGCGGGCATAATATGCTTGAGCCGGTAGCTTTGGCGAAACCCACCATAACGGGGCCGCATTACTTTAACTTTTTGGAGATTGCTGAGCAGCTTCGAGAGGCCGCTGGCTTGCAGGTTGTGGCAGATAGCGCAGAGCTGGCGCACAGCGTTGCGCAATTGTGGCGTCACTCTGAGCAGGCACAGGACATGTGTCAAGCTGCGCAACAGGTATTGCAACGTAATCAAGGCGCCTTACAGCGTTTGCTGGATATTATCCAAACGCAACTGATTTGAAAAATGCGCATAAGTTGCAAAATGCCAAGCCAACGCCGGCAACATAATGCACAGTGCTACGAAGAGTGCCTAGACCTGAGACACTCAGGGTATTAATCTGTAACCCATCCACAGCTAATACAAATACTTTATGCGCAAATTCAAATGCATAAAATAAAACAGCTTAGCTGCCCTTAACCCAGTGGCAGCCTTTAGGAGACGACAATGAGCAGCAGCGAACGCGTTATTATTTTTGATACCACCTTGCGTGACGGTGAGCAAAGCCCCGGCGCTTCTATGACCAAAGAAGAAAAGCTGCGCATTGCTAAAGCACTAGAGCGGATGCGAGTGGATGTGATTGAGGCGGGGTTTGCCATTGCCAGTCCTGGTGATTTTGCGGCAGTAAAAAGCATTGCCGAAAACATTCAAGACAGCACTGTGTGCAGTTTAGCCCGTGCCCTAGATGGTGATATTGAGCGTGCCGGTGAAGCCCTGGCGGGCGCCAACTCAGGGCGTATCCACACCTTTATCGCCACTAGCCCCATTCATATGCAGCACAAGTTGCGTATGCAGCCGGAGCAAGTGATTGAGCAGGCGGTGCGTGCGGTGAAAAAAGCCCGCAGTCTATGTGCTGATGTGGAGTTTTCCTGTGAAGATGCGGGGCGCTCTGAACTGGATTTTTTATGTCGCATTGTTGAAGCCGCCATTGATGCCGGTGCGCGTACCATTAATATTCCTGACACCGTAGGTTATGCGATCCCCCACGAGTATGCTGAGTTGATCAGCCAGCTTATGAATCGCGTACCTAATGCTGATAAAGCAATTTTCTCGGTGCACTGTCACAATGATTTAGGCTTGGCAGTGGCCAACTCGTTAGCAGCGGTGGTGGCTGGCGCGCGCCAAGTCGAGTGCACCATTAATGGTCTCGGTGAGCGCGCCGGTAATGCTGCGCTGGAAGAAATTGTTATGGCGATTAAAACCCGTCACGACTTGCTGGGTGTGCACACCAATATTGATACCCCGCATATTTTAAGCACCTCACGTATGGTGTCAGGCATTACAGGCTTTCCGGTGCAGCCTAATAAAGCCATTGTCGGCGCCAATGCTTTTGCCCATGAGTCCGGCATCCACCAGGACGGTGTGCTCAAGCACCGTGAAACCTACGAAATTATGGCCGCCGAAGATGTGGGCTGGAACACCAATAAAATGGTGTTGGGTAAGCACTCGGGGCGTAATGCTTTCCGCAGCCGTTTAAAAGACTTGGGTATTGAGCTGAGCAGTGATGAAGAGTTTTTAGCTGCTTTTGCCCGCTTTAAAGACTTGGCCGACAAAAAACATGAAATCTTTGATGAGGACTTACAGTCACTGGTGACCGAAACCTTAGCGGAAGAGGCTGCCGAGTTTTACAAGCTGATCAGTTTAGCTGTGACCAGTAAAACCGATACTGTGCCCCATGCGCATTTAGTGTTAAGTGTGGACGGCACGGCAACCTCCACAGATGAGCAAGGTTCAGGCCCTGTCGATGCGGTCTTTAAGGCCATTGAAAAAGTCGCCCAATCGGGGGCAACGTTACAGTTATATTCAGTGAATGCGATTACCCAAGGCACAGACTCACAGGGTGAGGTTACGGTGCGTTTGGAGCGTGGTGGGCGCATTGTTAACGGTAATGGAGCAGATACCGATATTGTCATTGCCTCTGCAAAAGCTTACCTCAATGCACTTAATCTGATGAAGCTGGGTGCAGCCAAAGCACACCCACAGGTGGATGGTGTGTGACCAGCGAAACAACTGTGCAGAATGAGCAAGAAACGCGTCGCCAAGCGATGTTGCAGGCGATGCAGATTGATGTGTGGTTGCCGCGCCAGCAGTTGCTGAATGCGGCGCCCGCACGGGACTACTTGCTTGAGTGGCAGGCAGAAGCTGAGCTAACGGTTGATAAACCAGCCGCTGCTCAAGTTGCCGCAGCACCTGCTGCACCCGCACCACAACAGCCAGCGGCGAGTCAGCCGCGCACGCGGGGTTATGTTTCAGTACATGATAAGCTCGCCGCCTTGCAAGCTGCCCAAACGCCTCAAGCAGCTCCGGAGTCCGTTAAGGCAGCCAAGGTTAAGCCCAGTGAACCTATAGAAACTGTTACAGCACCGCTCGTAGAGCCTGCTGCACCGGTTGAGCCCATTCCGCGTTTTGTGCTGCAGTTGTTGCGTGCAGGCAGTTGTTTACTGTTAGCAGACTTGCCAGTGGGTGAGCCTTTTCAAGCTCGTGATCCCGATTACCAATTATTACGAGATATGCTGCGCGCTGCAGAACTGACCGATCAACCCAGCTTCTTACGGCAAGGTGCACCGATTCGTTGGCCACTGTTGCAAGCCGGCAGCTTAATGCACGAGCAAAATGCGGCTGCAGCACGCAGCTGTGTGCGTGACTTGTTAAGTGTTGAATTAGCCGCTGAGCGAACTGTGTGCATTTGGCTGCTCGGTGAGCACGCAGTGCGCTTTGCCAGTGCCGATGATCACAGTACGCAGCTATACACATTAAAACCCTTTCTTGAGGGTGTTCAATTATGGTGTTTGCCCGGCTTAGAAGTTGTTTTGCAACAGCCTTTACTCAAGCGTGAGATTTGGCACAGTATGTGTCAGGTGCGTTCATTATGGCAGGAGAAAGAGGGTGGTTAACATCGAGTTTCGCCCTATGCAGGCACAGGATATTGATGGAGTGCTGGCGCTCGAACAAAAAGCCTTTTCTCATCCGTGGAGTCGCCAGTTATATATGGATGCATTAACCAGTTATGAGTGCTGGATGATGTATAAGGATAATCAACATGTGGGGCATGGCGTGATCAGCCAAGTACTCGATGAGGCTCATTTGCTTAATATCGCCATTGCCGTTGAGCAGCAAGGTCAGGGGTTAGGTTGGCAATTACTTGAGCACTTAATGCAGCGTGCCACTGAACGGGGTTGTGTTGAGTGTTTCTTGGAGTTACGCGCATCAAATCAACCTGCCTACCGTTTATATGAGCGTTTTGGGTTTAATGAAATTGGACGGCGCCGTGGTTATTATCCTGCTGATGGGGGCAGTGAAGATGCCTTAGTCATGGTGTGTACTTTGTTTGCTGATTAGCAGTCATTGTGGGAAATGTGTGACTGTGCAGGCTGAATCCCTGTCTCAGTTGAGTTGAAAAATTTGAGATATAAAACTCCGAGGAAACTATGCCTGAATTGCAAGAGTTGTTTAATAATAATGTCCGTTGGGCAGAGTCTCTTAAAAAAGATGATCCAAGTTTTTTTGAAAAACTGGCTAAGCAACAAAGCCCAGAGTACTTATGGATAGGTTGTTCCGATGCACGGGTACCGGCCAATGAAATAGTGGGGATGTTGCCTGGCGATTTATTTGTGCACCGTAATGTGGCTAATGTGGTACTGCACACTGACCTCAATTGCTTGTCAGTAATCCAATACGCAGTTGATGTACTGAAAGTTAAGCATATTTTAGTGACCGGCCATTACGGTTGTGGTGGGGTGCGCGCAGCCATGCAGGATAAGCAAGTGGGCTTAACCGATGGGTGGTTGCGTACCATTCGCGACTTGCATTATGAGCACAGAGAAGAGCTGGCGAAGTTGGCTACAGAAGAGGAGCGGGTTGATCGCCTTTGTGAACTCAATGCTATTGCTCAGGTGGCCAATATTAGTCACACCTCAATTGTGCAAAACGCTTGGCACCGTGGCCAAAGCTTATCTATTTATGGCTGTGTGTACGGTATTAAAGATGGTTTATGGAAAAATCTAGATGTGACCATTAAGGGGATTGATCAAGTCCCTGAGCAGTACCGGTTACGGCCACTATAAGTGGTGTGTTCAATCCATAACACCGCTGACTGTATACAGCGGTGTTATGGATTGTGGAGCCTTTAGCTCTGTTTGCTTGCCGCCATTTGATAGGCGGTTTCTAGGGCAATGTGCAAGCTGCCATTATCAATTTCGCCAGTGCCGGCTAAATCGAGTGCAGTGCCGTGATCCACAGAGGTGCGAATAATCGGCATGCCTAAGCTGATATTCACTGCTGCGCCAAAACCACGGTGTTTAAGCACCGGTAAGCCTTGGTCGTGATACATGGCTAAGACCGCATCACATTGTTTTAAGTTGTGAGGGGTGAATAACGTATCCGCCGGTAGTGGGCCGACTAAATCCATGCCTTCAGCCCGTAAGCGGTCCAGGGTGGGTTGAATAATATCCCGTTCCTCGTGGCCTAAGTGACCATCTTCACCAGCGTGTGGGTTGAGGCCGCAGACTAATATTCTAGGCTTTTTGATGGCGAATTTTTGTTGCAGCTCAGAATGCAGAATGCGTGCAATGGTTTCGATGCGTTCACTGCTGATCGCATCAGCCACTTCGCGTAATGGCAGGTGAGTGGTAACCAGCGCCACGCGTAAACCATGAGTAGCTAACATCATCACTACATTGGGGGCTTGAGTAAGCTCCTGTAAAAACTCTGTATGACCAGAGAAAGGTACTCCTGCATCATTAATCACGCCTTTATGCACTGGGGCAGTGATCATGCCGCTAAACACGCCATCTAGACAGCCTTGTCCTGCGCGGGTCAGGGTTTCTAAAACGTATTGAGCATTGGCTTGATTCAATTGGCCGGCCACGACAGGCTCGTAGAGTGGAGTATCCCACACATACAAGCTATCAGCAGGTGCGGGTTTATCTGGCCAAGCATCAGGCTGTACGTCAATCAGCTTTATTTTTAAACCAAGCTGTGCTGCACGCTGGCTGAGCATCTCTTGATTGCTGATGGCAATCACTGGGTAAGGCTGCACTTCGTGGGCAAGCATTACCGCAAGGTCGGGGCCAATACCTGATGGCTCACCGGTTGTTAAAGCAAAGCGCAAGGTCATATGTTTTTAATCTCCACATAGGCTTCGTCACGAATTTGGCGTAACCATGTTTGTAATTCTTCGTCATATTTACGGTTGCGCAGAAGATTGAGCGCCTGTTGCTCGCGCATTTGTGCGCTGCTGTCAGTGCTACGACGATCTAAAACTTGTAACACATGCCAACCAAATTGGCTGGCAAAGGGTTTAGATAGCTCACCAATCGCAGTATGTGCCATTTCTTCGCGGAAGGCTGGAACTAAGCTCTCAGGATCGACCCAGTCTAAGTCACCGCCATTCAGCGCAGAGCCGGGATCTTCACTGAATTGTTTAGCCAGTTCGGCAAAGTCTTCACCGTTGCGTAAGCGCTCATAGAGTCGCTCGGCCAATTGCTGGGTGGCTTCTGGACTGCGAATTTCACTGGGTTTTAGCAAAATGTGGCGGACATGGACTTCATCGCGGTACAGCACTTCATCACCACGCTTATCCAATAACTTGAGCATAATGATACCGCCAGCGGTGCGGGTCGGTTGAGTCACTTGGCCAATGCTCATAGTGGTTAGCATACGGTCAAAAGGTGGCGGCAGTTGCGCAGCACGTCGCCAGCCCATATCGCCACCTTCGAGGGCGTTTTCGCTGGCCGAGTAGGTCATGGCCAGTTGGCCAAAGTCAGCACCTTGCTGCAGTTGCTCAACCACTGCCATCACGGTTTCTTCAGCTTTAGCTAAGTCTTCATTATTTGGCGCATCCGGTAATGGGATCAGAATATTGGCCAACTGATACTCTTCTGCCAGCTGCATTTTTCCAAGATCAGAGGCCAGGAAGTTTTGCAATTCTTGGTCAGTCACTTGAATACGCTCGCCGACCCGGTACTGACGAACGCGGCTGATGGTCATTTCTTGGCGGATTTGTTCTTGTGCATCGCGTAAGGTCAACCCATCTGCTACAAGTGCTTGCTCAAACTCATCTTGAGTTAAGCCATTGCGTTCAGCGATGGTGGCCATAGATTCAGCCAGTTCTTCATCGGAAATACGAATGCCCGAACGTTCAGCAATTTGCATCTGGATAGCATCAATGATCAGTCGCTCCAGTACTTGTTGGCGCAGCACATCTTCAGGTGGCTGTTCTACACCACGACTGGCAATGGTTTGTCGCACTTCGTTAAGGCGCGCTTGATATTGACTGAGCATCACAATGTCGTTATCAACGATCACTGCCACGCGGTCTAAGGGTTGCTCTGCGGCACTTAACGAGCCCGCCAGCACACTGCTGGCGAGGATTAAGGCGGAGAGCGGTTTAATAAGCATTGTCTTCACGTTCACGGTAGCCTTGGATGCCTTCATCGAGGAATGTCTCTACTTTGTTACCGGTTACACCACCCAACCCTTTTAAGACGATCTGCAGGAAAATTCCGTGATCACCTTTACGGTTGTCTTGTGGTCTCATATTGCGCTCATCATAGTCAACCCAGTAGCGGTTGATTAGACGGAGCTTCCAGCAGCAGCTGTCATACTCAAAGCCACCAAAGGCTTCCAGTGTGCTGCTGCGGTTGTAGTCGAACTGCCAGCGACCAATCAAGTTCCAGTGGGCTGCCACTGGCCACATAAAGGAGGCGTCGGTTTGTTCGATTTTATAGAAGTCTTTGTAGACTTTTTTGGTGACAGGATCGGTATAGTCAGCGCTACCAATTTCCCAGCGACCTGTATCATAGTTGTAATGGTTGCTATCGTTGCGGTAGCGGTAACCGAAGTTAACAATTTTATTTAAGTCGTTGTGGTCCTGATAGTGGAACATGGCACTGCCGGAGCGGGTGCGGTGGGTATCGGGATCCCACATCAGGTCAGCGTTGATCCGCCAGTCCTGGTTAAAGCGCAGCATATAATCAAGCGCATAGGGTGAGCGCGATGTGGTATTGGCTCTAACGTCTTTGTAATCCTTGCCGGACAGTAAAACTTTACGGTCAGACAGATAGTACGCTTGACCGACACTGATTCGCTGGCGCTCAAAACCACTGTCTTCGAGCCAGCGATTGGTCAGACCTAGCGAAATTTGGTTGGTATCGCCAATTCGATCGCGACCGCTGAAGCGGTTATCACGGAACAGGCTGGCGTAACTGAATTGAGTTTCACCTGTATCGAACAGTGGTAAATTTGACTGATCTTCATAAGGTACATATAGATAGAACAAGCGCGGCTCTAGAGTTTGACGGTAAGACTTGCCAAACCATTGACTGGGGCGATCAAAGTACAGACCGCTGTCCACACTGTAGATGCCGAGGCTGCGATCAGGGCTGCTACGGAATTTACGGTTATTAGTTGCTAGATTTTTTTTGCCAGTGCTGTCTAAGCTGAGATCGTAGCGGGTATACGCATACTTAACTTCGGGTTTAACAAAGCCCCAGCTCCAGTTCATCGGTAAGCTGAGCGCCGGTTCAATATGTAAGCGACTGCCGGTGGCACGGTCTAGGCCTTGCAGGCGCTCATCTCTCCAGAGTTCTGGGATATTGTCCTTATCGCGGTAGTATCCCTTTCTCAGTGAGCGATCAAAGCGTGTCCACTCGGTATCATAGCTCAGCCGTAAACCTGCTGGTTGATAAGGTAAAGCACCGGCCAGTGAGAATTGTGGTAAACGGTCATAAGGGGTGACATCGGTGATATTGGCCATCTCATAAGCATGTACGCCGAATTTTGCTGTGTAGCTATCACCACGCCAAGTTAAGTCAGCTTTTTGATCAATAGTGTCATTGCTGCTCTCGGCAATATTACTGTCTAAATCTTGGAAGTAGTAAGGATCGCTGATATCAGTGTAGTCCACGCTGCCGAGGAGGCGCTGGTTAAAGCCGTACTGATGCTGCAAGGTGTAGATCCAGCGGTCTTTCTTGTATTCTGATTGTAGTTTTCGCTCATCTTCGCGGTCATTGAGCCAACCACCACCGACGAAAGTTTCACTTTTCTTCCCTAAGTAGCGGAACTCACCCTCGGTGAGCAAACCGCGCTTACTCATATAGTTGGGGTATAAAGTGGCATCAAAGTTCGGCGCTAAGTTGAAGTAATAAGGTGTGGTTATATCCACGCCTTTCTTATTGCTGTAACTAAAACTGGGCGCTAAAAAGCCTGATTGACGGCGGTCATCAATGGGGAAGTGGATATAGGGCGTGTAAAACACCGGTACATTTTTCACTCGCAACGTAACGTTAGTGGCTGTACCAAAACCGGTATTAGGGTTAAGGGTGACGTTGTTACCTTTTAAATGCCACGCATTGCTGCCAGGTTCACAGCTGGTGTAGGTTCCATCTTTGAGGCGAATAATGGCACTGGCTTGGCGCTTAATATATTGTGCACTGCCGCGGCTGCCGCTTTCGTGCAACACATATTCGGCGTTATCAACTTGCGCTGCACCGCTGTCCAGCTCCAGTTCAGCGCGATCGCCCACCACTAAAATATTACGATCGCGGATGCGCACATTGCCTTTCAGCTCACCCAGATTGTCGAGCTGGTATAGATTGGCTTCATCGGCTTCAAACTGCATGCTGGCCTGACGCATAATCACATCACCGGCTAAAGTTGCCGTTTCAGTGTCTTGCACATAGCGGGTGGCGCCTGCGTTGATGTATAAAGGCGCATCCTTAAAGGCAAGGGTGCTGTCCATACCTGGGCGGTAGGGTTCAATATAATCACCGCTGCAGTAGGGGCCGACTTCTGCCAGCTGTTGCTCGGTAAGCTGTTCGCGCGGTACCCAGTCCAAATGGCTGAACTGCTCACTGCGCGAGGCTAGAGCCTTGCCACGGGAGTCGCTGACTGATGCAGTCTGAGCTGTTTGGGGCTTGCTGGGTTTTGTTTGTGCCGCATCTTGCGCGGGGCTTTGAACGACTGCTGGCTCTGGACGCGGCGGTAAGGCGCTTTGCGCTTCTAGAGTCGAGCAGACCCAGCCACCATCAGCACTAGCTCGACAGTCATACTGTTGTGCTGCTGCGACATTCGTCATGAGCAAAGGTTGTAAAATACACAGAGCCCCTATTGCTATGACGGGGAGTTTTTTATGAATAATATATTTAGCTGCCATAATGTGTGTCCGTGCTTCCCGCATGCGCTTGGTTGTTCATATACCCAGCATGCCTCTCGAAGGGCTGGAAAAGATCAGCGATAATAAAGCATGCCCTACAGAACGGCTAGCCCGTTGGAGAAATACCATGCCGAATCAACAAATAAATGTAGACGATAGCCGTTTACAAGCATTAACGCACTGGTTTGCTGAGCAGTTACCTCTGATCGCTCAACAAGCAGGCTTGACAGAGACTACCGTAAAACAGCTACAAGCATCCAGCAGCGATGCAAGTTTTCGTCGTTATTTTCGTTGGCCAAGTCAAAACACCAGTTTAATGCTGATGGATGCGCCACCGTCTATGGAAGATTGCCGACCCTTTGTGAAAATGGCAACTGTATTAGCTGAAGGAGGCTTACATGTACCTAGAGTGTGGGCGCAAGACCTTGAGCGAGGCTTTTTAATACTCTCTGATTTGGGCCAGCACACCTGGTTGGAAATACTTAATGAAGAGAACGCCGATGAATTATTTAGCTTGGCCATTGATGCCTTGATTACTTTGCAGAAAATCCCAGCAGAGCATGCACAGGTGCCCGCTTACGATGAAGCATTGTTGCGCCGTGAGTTGCAATTATTCCCTGACTGGTATGTTAAATATGAGTTGGGTATCAATTTTAGCGAGCAGCAAACGCATCTCTGGCAGCAAGTGTGTGATGTGTTAGTGGACAATGCGCTTAAACAAAACCAAGTGCTGGTGCATCGCGACTATATGCCGCGTAATTTGATGCTGAGTACGCCTAATCCAGGCATTATCGACTTTCAGGATGCGGTGCATGGGCCAGTCAGTTATGACATCACCAGTTTATTTAAAGATGCGTTTATTAGCTGGCCGGAAGAGCGTGTGCAACGCTGGTTACAGCAATATTGGGTTAAGGCGAGAGCCAGTGGCATTGAACTGCCTGAGACTTTTGCTGAGTTTCAATATGACAGTGATTTAATAGGCGTACAGCGTCATCTCAAAGTGATTGGGATCTTTTCCAGAATTTGTCATCGAGACGGTAAACCACGTTACTTAGCAGATGCCCCTCGTTTTTTTGCGTACTTACAGCAAGTGCTTGAGCGTCAACCAGAATTGGCCCCCTTGGCTCAACTATTAGCCAGTTTTTCTGCAGCGAGATAACAAAATATTATGCGAGCTATGATTTTAGCAGCGGGCAAGGGTGAGCGTATGCGCCCCCTCACCCTAAACACTCCCAAGCCTTTAATTCCTGTGGCTGGTGTGCCGCTTATTGAATACCACATACGAGCACTGGCCCGTGCAGGGTTTCGTGAGCTGGTTATCAATCATGCGTGGTTGGGTGAAAAAATAGAAGCACAGCTGGGTGATGGCGACCAATTTGGTGTGCATATTCAATATTCAGCGGAGTCACAACCTTTAGAAACTGGAGGCGGAATTTTTCAAGCACTGAAGTATTTAGGTGATGAGCCTTTTCTGGTGGTCAATGCTGATATTTGGACGGATTATGATTTTGCCAATTTAGCGCAGCCTTTGACGGGGTTGGCACACTTGGTTTTGACAGATAATCCACAGCACCATCTAGAGGGAGACTTTTCTTTACAAGAGGGTGTTGTACTGGAATCAAATAATGCCATCGCAGCACTGACGTATACAGGTATTGCAGTGTTGCATCCGCAGTTATTTGCAGACTGCTTTGCTGGAGCGTTTCGATTAGCGCCCGTACTGCGTAATGCAATCCGTCAAGGTCAGGTCAGTGGCGAACACTATACTGGGCATTGGATTGATGTGGGTACCCCTGAGCGTTTAGCAGAAGCTGAAGCGTTACAGAGTCGTTTATGATTTGGCCTTTAACGATTATTTGTGGTCTAGCCGGCTTGGCATTAGCGCATATCCCCGGAGCATTATTGGGCATGCTAATTGGCAGTATTATGGACCGCAATTTAGCTATTAAAAGTTGGGCAGAACTGCTTGAGCGCTGGCCTTGGAAACCTAAACTAAAGCCTAAACAGAACCCGCAGCAAGTATTGTTTATGTTGTTAGGTTATGTGGCAAAAAGCCCGGGTCGAGTGACCCCAGAGCATATCCAAGCTGCGCGCCTAGAAATGCAGCGTTTGCATCTTAATCATGCCGAACAACAAGCCGCCATAGCAGCCTTTAATCGGGGTAAGGCGAGTCAGCTTAAAGAGTTACGTAAGGGATTGCGTAAGCATTACCGTGCAGCAGTCGAGTTTGAGTACCTGTTGTCTGCTGGTTGGCGCATGGCCCATGCGCCGGGGATGGCGACTGCAAAACAACGGCGTGCGTTGCAACAATGTGCAACCTGGTTGGGTTGTACAACTGAGCACTTTATGCGCATCGAAGCGCAAAGCATGGGTGGCAAATTGCGTGCGCACGTTGTACGCAGTGAGTTGGATGAAGCGTTGCGCGTACTGGGGGTCAGTCGCGCTGCCTCCTTTGCGCAAGTTAAGCAGGCTTATCGCCGACAAATCAGTCAGTATCATCCAGATAAGCTAATGGGTTCCGGCGCCAGCGCTGAGCAAGTGCAAGCAGCCACGGAGAAAACACGGGCGTTGCACAATGCTTACGCGCTGACTCGTAAGCATTGGAAAAAATAAAAGCGTTTAAAAATCAATTTCTTGGATATAACTGGCGACGGCATGAATCTCTTCATCGGTCATATTTTCCGTCATAGCAAGCATCACAGAGGCTGCACGGCGGGGGTCTTTATTGCGAAAGTTTTTTAGGGTTTGAATGACATACTGGGCTGGCTGACCGGCCAAGCGCGGCATGTCTTCTTTGCCTTCGCCATTACTGCCGTGACAGACCTGACAGTTCTGTTTAAAAATAACTTGGCCTTGTTCTTGTAGATGGGGCTCATCAGCAGGCTGGGTAATGACTTTTTGCTGTCCGTAATACAAAGCAATATTGACACGGTCTTCGAGGCTGAGGGTTTTAGCCAGTTCTGACATCACAAAATCAACCCGCTGACCATTGGCAAATTTTTCGAAAGTATTAAATAAGTAAACAGGGTTTTGTTCTGCCAAGTTAGGGATGTGTGGGCGGGTGCTGTTGCCGTCAGCACCATGACAATGCTGACAAAAGGTGATGCGCTCTTGGCCGTCTAGATAGGCTTGTTGTTTGGCAGCAGGGTTGCATTAAGTTGGTCTAGGGCCTCTTGGTTGGCAAAGCTAAAACCGGTTGACAGACTGAGTAAAATAAAGACTAAGGTGCGCATAAGTATCCACTTATAGAGAAGTCTGTTAGCCAATATAAAATGTGTTTATAGCGCTGTAAAAACAGCTTTTATTGTGAGTATAAAGGTTTATTAAGCCAGCCTTTGACGCGACGAAAAAGCAGCTCTTGTTCAATATTGCGAGGACCTGCATGGGTATTTAAAGCGACTTGGTGATAAGCGGACAGCGCAGCTTGACGGCTTGCATTTAAACGTTGTTGCGCAGCCTGTCGTTCCAGAGAAGCACCTTTATAATAGAAATCTGCAATAGGCAGAGTACTGACGCGAATCAAGTCTTGGTAGGACTGGGTTACAAAATGACTGCTACGCGGTGAGATTAAAACTAAACGAATGGGGGTTGCTGTTGCGTATTGAATCGCGTAATCAAGCACCAATGCGCGCGCTCATGATGGCCCAATAAGACGATCTGTTGGGGGGCTAAGGCTGTGGCAACCCGCATCAGGAAGGTTGCGCCGCAAGGGCCGATGGCGATCGGCCAATCAAAGGTTTCACCTAAACCGGGTAATAGAATGACAACGCCGTGGGCAACGGCGCGGTTAGCCGGTAAGAAGAGTGCGGAAAAATGCTCTGCTGCAGTGGTGAGGGTGACCAATTGCTCTGCTTCTGCGCTTAATTGCGTGGCTTGTGCAGTCAGCACGTTGCGCTGCACTGGTGCGGTACGTGTAGCGTTGACCGGGTTAGCGGCGGCAGTCTGAATAAAGCAGCTTAAAGAGAGTATGCTTGCGGTGATCAATAATAAAATGCCATTTACAGCAGCCATGCCTGTCTCCAGTGTCAGTCAAACTCATATTACAGCTTAGGGAAAGTATGCTTCGTCACTTAACTCAAGCAGGTAATTGTGGAAGATTTGGGCCAGTACTTGGTTGGCAATTTCTAAGTCACTGGGTGGCATGTGTTGAGCTACGCGGTCAGCGTTATCGAGGGCTTCATCTGAGCCATTAATTGCAGACACTTTAAGAATGATATAAGCCTGAATTGTATTAACAGGTACGCCTTCACCGCGGAAAAACATCGAGCCTAAGCGTAGCTGAGCTTGTGCATGGCCTTGTATTGAAGCCTGCTCAAACCATTTTAGTGCTTGTGGGTAATCGCGGCTGGTGTGTTGGCCTTGGTACCAGTATTCGCCCAGTATGAATTGCGCATCAGCATAACCAAGCTGAGCGAAGGTTAAGCATTCTTGTAAGGCCTGTTCAGGTTCGTGAGCAAAGTGATCTAAGCTGCAGCGTTGTTCAACAGGAATAATCAGCGCATGATCTTGCGCCAAGCTGGTGAGCGATAACATGCAGAGGCCGAGAGACAGTATAAAGCGGCTTAAACGAATCCGAATCATTAAAGTTATCAAGCTCCTTCAGGGAAAATAATGACTCAACAGTCTTAATAAAAGATGGTAGCCCATAGTATGCGGTATTTGCAGCGAGAAAAACCATTGTAAAATATGCGCGAAGCTGTTTTGTAGGCGCAGATTTTCTATCTTCATTGGGCTGCTTTCATTGCCCAGCAGCGTAACACGTCAGAACAGGTTAGACTGATTTGCTTTGTTATGTAGATTGAGAGCAATACATGACTCACTAAGCCGCGGCTGCCATTGTGCGTAGCGGCTGCTTGATCTGATTGAGAAGAGTTAAACACACCATTATGCAAATAGAGCAACGTCCCTTGCCGGAACACTTGCCTGACTTAGGTGATATTCCGCCCTTATTAACCCGTATTTATGCTGCCCGTGGCGTGCAGAGCGCTACTGAGCTGGATAAAGGCCTTGCACGCCTGCTGCCGGTGAACCTGTTGAAAGGTATGGATGATGCTGTGCAGCTGTTGGCACAAGCGTTAGAACAGCGTCAGCGTATTTTAATTGTTGGCGATTTTGATGCCGATGGTGCCACCGCCAGCTGTGTGGGCGTGTTAGGTTTACAAATGTTGGGTGCCGCTCAGGTCGACTATTTGGTGCCTAACCGTTTTGATTATGGTTACGGGTTAAGTCCAGAGATTGTTGAAGTGGCCCTACAGCGACAGCCAGACCTGCTCATTACTGTGGACAATGGTATTTCTAGCGTCGAAGGTGTGGCGGCAGCGCAAGCAGCCGGTCTTAAAGTGATTGTCACCGACCACCACTTGCCTGGCGCCGAACTACCGAGCGCTGATGCCATTGTTAATCCCAATCAACCGGGCTGTGAGTTTCCCAGCAAAGCTTTAGCTGGGGTTGGGGTAATGTTTTATGTGTTGCTGGGCTTGCGTGCACACTTACGTGGGAGTAACTGGTTTGCTCAGCAGGGTGTTTCTGAACCTAATTTAGCTGAGTTATTGGATTTGGTGGCCTTAGGCAGTGTGGCTGATGTGGTGCCACTGGATGCGAATAATCGTATTTTAGTGCACCAAGGTTTGGCGCGTATTCGTGCTGGCCGGGTCAGGCCGGGTCTAAAAGCTATTCTAGAAGTGGCGCGCCGTGATCACCGCCGTTTAGTTTCCACGGACTTGGGCTTTATCGTTGGTCCGCGTCTGAATGCTGCGGGACGCTTAGACGATATCAGTCTGGGTATTGAGTGCTTATTGTGTGATGACTTTGATGCGGCTTTAGGCAAGGCGCAACAGCTGGAACAGCTTAACCACGACCGTAAGCACATTGAGCAAGGTATGCAACGTGAAGCTTTACTGCAATTAAAAGACCTGCCCACGGATGATTTGCCGTTTGGCTTGTGTGTGTTTGAGCCAGAGTGGCATCAAGGGGTGATTGGAATTTTAGCCTCACGGATGAAGGAGCGTTATCACCGTCCGGTGATTGCTTTTGCTGATGCAGGCGAGGGGGAGCTGAAAGGTTCCGCACGCTCTATTGCAGGCCTACATATCCGCGATGCCCTCGATGCAGTTGCAGCAGCGCATCCAGAATTAATCAGTAAATTTGGCGGGCATGCCATGGCTGCAGGCCTAACCATTCAAAGCGCCGACTATGAGGCATTTGCGCAGGCCTTCGACGCAGAAGTGCGTCGCCAGTTAACTGTAGAGGATTTAACTGGCCGTATTTACTCAGATGGTCGCTTAGCTGCTGACGAGTTTGATATGCAGCTGGCGCAGCAGTTACGTCATGCCGGGCCTTGGGGGCAGCATTTTCCAGAACCGTTATTCCATGGTGAGTTTAAAATTTTGAGCCAGCGTTTGGTAGGGGAGCGCCACTTAAAGCTGATGCTGCAAAGCCTTGATCAGGCGCCGCCAGTGGACGCCATTGCTTTTAACATTGATTTAGAGGTGTGGCCCAATCCAAATATAGAGACCGCAAAGGTGGCTTACCGCTTAGATGTGAATGAGTTTCGCGGCAAACAAAGTTTGCAGTTAATCGTCGCCAATATCAGCCCGCGCCTATAAAGAAAGCTTTAGTAGGGCAGGGTGATGCAGTCGACACCTATGGCTTTATCGTAGGTCGGCCTTTTAAGGTCGACAATGGCATACAGGCCATGCGCACAGCTTGCGCTAATTCAGGTACAATTAACCCTTTACATTATTCAATCAAGTGAGAAATTTTTGTTATGGAAGTCAATCCAATCCAACTGGCCATCACTGACTTAGCAGAGCGTACGCAAGTCATTCGGGGGTATCTTTGACTACGCTGAGAAGCGTGACCGTTTAACTGAAGTTGAGCGTGAGTTGGAAGACCCTGATATTTGGAGTGACCCAGAGTACGCACAAAATCTAGGTCGTGAGCGCGCTATGCTGGCGCAAATTGTTGAGACTCTGGACAACTTAGAAAGCGGTGTTAATGATGCGAAAGACTTGCTTGAGTTGGCCATTGGTGAAGACGATGAAGAAGCCGTTGAGGAAGTGCGCAGCGAAGTGTCTCAGCTGACTGAGCAATTAGCGAAGCTGGAGTTTCGTCGCATGTTCAGTGGTGAGATGGATGCCAATAATGCTTATTTAGACATCCAGGCCGGCTCGGGCGGTACTGAAGCTCAAGACTGGGCCAATATCTTATTGCGTATGTATCTGCGCTGGGCTGACCACAATGGTTTTGAAGCCACCATTATGGAGTTAACCCCAGGTGATGTGGCGGGCATTAAAGGCGCTACTTTGCATGTCAAAGGCGAATACGCGTTTGGTTGGTTACGCACTGAAACTGGTGTGCATCGCCTAGTGCGCAAAAGTCCTTTTGATTCGGGAAATCGTCGACACACCTCGTTTACCGCTGTGTTTGTCTCACCTGAAATTGACGACAACATCGAAATTGATATCAATCCTGCTGATTTGCGTATTGATACTTACCGTTCTTCCGGTGCCGGTGGACAGCACGTTAACACCACAGATTCTGCGGTACGTATTACCCATGAACCCACCAACACTGTGGTGAGCTGCCAGAATGAGCGCTCACAGCACGCCAACCGTGACACCGCAATGAAAATGTTACGGGCCAAGCTCTATGAATTGGAGCTGCAAAAACGTACAGCCGCCTCACAAGAGTTAGAGGACAGTAAGTCGGATATTGGCTGGGGTCATCAAATTCGTTCCTATGTGTTGGACCAGTCACGGATTAAAGATTTACGCACAGAAGTTGAAAACAGTAACTGTGATGCGGTATTGGACGGCGAAATTAATGAGTTTTTAGAAGCAAGCCTTAAACAAGGACTTTAAAGCAGCGGTGGCAGTGCCAGTGCTATAACTAGATTCGCTGTAGCAGCGATTTGACGACATTAAGTGGATACCCAAGATGAGTGAACAAGCGCAAGCTCAACATGAGTTGCAAGAAGAAGAAAATCGATTAATCGCTTTGCGTAAAGAAAAACTGGCAGCTGACCGTGCGCAAGGTTTTGCATTTCCTAATGAGTTTCGCCGTGAGCATTACTGCGCGGATATCCAAGAGCAATACCAGGACGAGAGTCGTGAAGCATTAGCCAGCGCCGCTATTCCAGTTAGCATTGCTGGACGCATTATGCGTAGTCGTGGTCCCTTTATGGTTTTGCAGGATATGAGCGGACGTCTGCAGGTTTACGTGGACCGCAAAGGTTTGCCAGCTGAAACCTTAGCAGCCATTAAAACTTGGGATTTAGGTGACATTATTGGCGCGAAAGGAACTTTGGCTCGCTCAGGGAAAGGCGATCTCTATGTGCATATGAGTGAAGTTCAGCTGCTGACTAAGTCATTGCGTCCGTTGCCCGACAAACACCACGGTTTAACCAATACCGAGCAACGTTATCGCCAGCGTTATGTGGACTTAATTGTCAATGAAGAAACACGTCACACTTTTCAGGTGCGCACCAAGATCATTAATCATATTCGTAAGTTTTTAACTGAACGTGATTTCTTGGAAGTGGAAACCCCCATGCTGCAAACCATTCCAGGTGGTGCAGCAGCTAAACCATTTGAGACGCATCACAATGCGTTGGATTTACCAATGTATTTGCGTATTGCCCCAGAGCTGTATTTAAAACGCTTGGTGGTTGGTGGTTTTGAGCGGGTGTTTGAGATTAACCGTAACTTCCGTAACGAAGGGGTCTCTACTCGCCACAACCCAGAGTTCACCATGTTAGAGTTTTATCAGGCTTACGCTGATTATAAAGATAATATGGACCTTACCGAAGAGTTGTTCCGTGAGCTGGCGCAAGCGGTGTTAGGTACCACTGATGTGCCCTATCAAGGCAAAGTGTTCCATTTTGGCGAGCCCTTCCAGCGCATTTCATTGATTGACTCTATTCTGAAATACAACCCTGAAATCACAGCCGCGGACTTACAGGATATCGATACAGTGCGCGCTTTAGCGAAGCAAAATGGTGCAGCTGTGATTGGTTTTGAGGGGTTAGGCCAGTTGCAGACTATGCTTTTTGAAGAAACTGTTGAGCACAAGCTTGAGCAACCAACCTTTATTACCCGTTACCCCTTTGAAGTATCGCCTTTAGCCCGTCGCAGCGATGATGACCCCAGCGTCACTGACCGTTTTGAGTTGTTTATTGGCGGTCGTGAAATTGCCAATGCCTATTCTGAGCTTAATGATGCGCAAGACCAAGCTGAGCGTTTCTTAGCACAGGTGGCGGATAAGGATGCCGGTGACGATGAAGCCATGCACTATGATGCAGACTTTGTGCGTGCTCTTGAGTACGGCATGCCGCCCACTGCCGGTGAAGGTATTGGCATTGATCGCTTAGTGATGTTGCTGACTGATTCGGCGTCGATTCGTGATGTGATTTTATTTCCACACATGCGTCCAGAGCATTCATAAGGTCGGCATAGCTTTTCAGCAGTAGCTAGAAAAATAGCAGCTGCTGAAAGTTTGGTAACGGCAGCACGTATAACCAGGGTCTTAAGGAGGTCATTATGAGCGAGCGCAACCCTTTGCCATTGATTGCTACAGGCATTGCCAGCATTGTCGGTACTGTGGCAGTGTTAAGTTATTATGGTTATTTGCATGTGGCTAAACCCAGCGATGCTTTATTGCTAGCGGATTACACCATGTTGAAAACCATACCCGGTGAAGACTATCGAGTGACGTTAAAACCTGCTGAACAAGTAGCGCATTGTATTGATGGCATTGTGGTGTTGTTTGATACTGAGCAGAAGGGTCTCACCGGTGTCTTAGTGGATAATAAAAAACGTGCAGTACGCTGTGAGGCAATGGCACAATAAAGCAGAGTGTCAGCTTTCTAGAGCAGAATTACTGGCCGGCAAGGTATCAATGTTGCCTTGCCAGCAGCGGGGTAACTCGGCAAACTGAATAAAATTTCAGTGGAGAACGAGAATGATCCCAATTGATTCACGGTTACGCGAGCATGTGCATGTGTTAGGCGAGTTACTGGGCTTAACCATGCGTGAGCAGCGAGGTGAAGAGTTCCTAGAAAAAATCGAGCGCATCCGCACCGGTGCGAAAGCTGCCCGCTTAGGCTCAGAGGACGGTCGTCAGCAAATGACTGACACCCTAGATAAACTCACTGAAGATGAGTTGTTGCCTGTGGCCCGCGGCTTTAATCAGTTTCTAAATTTGGCCAATATCGCCGACCAGTATCATTTGATCCGCCGCCGCCATGCAGATGAAGAGCCGCCTTTAGAAGACCTGATGCTTGCGCAAGTGCTTGAACGTTTGCAAGGTGAAGGGCATCAAGCACAAGACTTATCAAAAGCAGTCGCCAATTTAGATATTGAGCTGGTACTGACTGCACATCCCACCGAAGTGTCACGGCGTACTTTAATCATGAAGTATGACGCCATTGCGCAACAGCTGGCCAAACTTGACCACAGCGACTTAACTGCAGTCGAACGTGAAAAAATCATTAACAAACTGCGCACTTTAATTGCAGAAATTTGGCACACTACAGAAATTCGTCGTGAACAACCCACTCCGGTTGATGAAGCACGCTGGGGATTTGCGGTCATTGAGCGTTCGCTATGGAAAGCTATTCCCAATGTTTTGCGTCACGTAGATACAACATTGCTGGCCGCTGGTGGCGATAAATTACCCATCACAGCAACACCCATACGTTTTGCAATGTGGATGGGAGGTGACCGTGATGGCAATCCCAATGTTACTGCGAAGGTCACTAAAGCAGTGTTGCTATTGGCGCGCTGGGTTGCAGCGGATTTGTTTTTACGTGATATTTTGCGTTTAACCGCCGAGTTATCCATGCAAGACGGTAGTCCAGAGCTGATGGCTTTGGTGGGTGAAACTGATGAGCCTTACCGAGTGCTGTTAAAACGATTACGTGCTCGCTTACGTCAGACTCGTACAGAACTGCAAAACGCTATTTTTAATGGCACACCGCCGTCAGCAGATATTCTGCATAAAACAGATGATTTATTAAACCCGCTGTTGCTTTGCCATCGCTCGCTACATGAGTGTGGTATGGGGTTAATTGCCGATGGGGATTTACTGGATACTATCCGCCGTGCGACCACCTTTGGTTTGTCGTTGGTACGCTTGGATATTCGTCAGGATTCTGAGCGCCACACCAGTGCTTTAAGTGAAATTACCCAATGGCTTGAGCTGGGTGACTATGCACAGTGGGATGAAGCGCAGCGGCAAGCGTTTTTGCTTGGTGAGCTAAAAAATCGTCGACCCTTATTATCCAGCGCGTTTGTTGCCAGTGCCGAGACACAAGAGGTGCTGGACACGTGTCAGGTGATTGCTGAAACTTCAGCCGATGCCTTGGGCACTTATGTGATTTCCATGGCTTCAGCGCCCTCGGATGTATTAGCAGTACAACTGTTGTTAAAAGAGTCTGGGCTGCAACGGGCAATGGGCATTGCACCGCTCTTTGAAACTCAAGATGACTTACATAATGCAGCTTCGGTGATCGATCAGCTGCTGAATTTGGCAGACTACCGCGACAGTCTAGTTGGCCCACAGGAAGTGATGATTGGTTATTCTGACTCGGCAAAAGATGCCGGTACCACAGCCGCTGCATGGTCACAATACCGTGCTCAAGAAGAGTTGGTGGCGGTGTGCGAGAGGCAGCAAGTTGAATTGCTTCTGTTCCACGGGCGCGGCGGTACCGTAGGACGTGGTGGTGGGCCAGCCCATGAGGCGATTCTGTCACAACCTCCTGGCTCAGTTGCAGGACGTTTTCGCACCACTGAGCAAGGTGAGGTGATACGTTTTAAGTATGGCCTGCCAGAAGTTGCGGCGCAAAACTTAAACTTATATTTAGCCTCTGTGCTGGAAGCAACGTTGTTACCACCGCCGGCACCAAAGGACAGTTGGCGTACAGTGATGGAGAATCTGGCGGCTGATGGTTTAGCGGCTTACCGTGATACTGTGCGCGGTCACCCCCAGTTTGTTGATTATTTTCGCCAAGCTACGCCTGAGCAAGAACTGGGTCGTTTACCGCTCGGTAGTCGACCAGCACGTCGTCGCACCGGTGGTATTGAAAACCTGCGCGCCATTCCGTGGATTTTTGCGTGGACACAAACGCGCATGATGTTGCCTGCTTGGCTCGGTTGGGAAACGGCTTTGCAAAAGGCTATTGCTCGCCAAGAAGAGCCTGTGTTAGCAGAGATGCGCGATCAATGGCCGTTTTTTAGAGCGCGTATCGATATGCTAGAAATGGTGTTATTGAAAGCAGATTCTGGCATCGCCCGCTTATATGATGAGCGTTTGGTGGCCGACGAGCTGCGAGGCTTTGGTGAACAGTTGTACCAGCATTTGGCGCAAGCGGTTGAGCAGGTTCTTAAGCTCACTGGTGAGTCACAATTATTAGACCGTCATCCGCAAGTACGTGCTTCAATCAGCGTACGTGATACCTATTTGGATCCACTGCACTTGCTGCAAGTGGAGCTATTGGCTCGCTCAAGGGAGCAGGGAGAAGAAGTGTGTCCTGCCGTTGAGCAGGCACTACTGGTGACTGTGGCAGGGATTGCCGCGGGCTTGCGTAACACCGGCTAGCTTGATGATAGCGCGCTGCTCAGCACAACCAGTTGTGTGCTGAGCAGTCGGTCAAAGCTGCGATAAATCGGCCATAAACCCGCCGCCCAATATTGCAAGGGCTGAGCCAGACAGCAGGAATATAATCCATAACCAAAACAACACCTTAACTGCGGTGCTATTGGCGGGTGGTGGCGCGCCGTAGCGATTGCTGCTGTTACTGCCGGGTATTAACAAAATCAACAGTTGGAAAATACCCCCTA
>DASROA010000082.1:0-10543 GCA_035647115.1 Thiopseudomonas sp.
TTACGGCCTTTACTGGCAGCAATGCGCAAACGCAAAGCATTGAGCTTAATAAAGCCTGCTGCGTCAGCCTGATCGTAGGCGCCGGCATCATCTTCAAAGGTTGCAATGGCTTCATCAAATAAAGAGTCATCGGACTTACGACCAATCACCATTACATTACCTTTGTACAGCTTTAAGCGGACCACACCGTTGACGTTAACCTGCGATGCATCAATCATCTGTTGCAACATGGCACGCTCTGGGCTCCACCAGTAGCCGTTATAAATTAATGACGCATAGCGTGGCATCAACTCATCTTTTAAGTGCGCTACTTCGCGGTCTAGGGTGATGGACTCGATGGCACGGTGACCTTTGAGCATAATGGTGCCGCCAGGTGTTTCGTAGCAGCCGCGGGCTTTCATGCCCACGTAGCGGTTTTCAACAATATCCACACGGCCAATACCGTGCTCGCTACCAATGCGGTTCAGCTCAGCCAATACCGTCGCAGGGCTCATCTCGACACCATCAATGGCAACAATGTCACCTTTGCGATAGGTCAGTTCAATGTACTGTGGAGTATCCGGAGCATTCTCTGGGGAATTGGTCCACAACCACATGTCTTCTTCATTCTCAGCCCAAGTGTCTTCCAACACCCCGCCTTCGTAAGAAATGTGCAGCAAGTTGGCATCCATTGAATACGGCGATTTTTTGTTGCCGTGACGCTCAATAGCAATATTGTGCTTAGCCGCGTAATCCATCAGCTTTTCACGGGACAATAAATCCCACTCACGCCACGGCGCAATCACTTTTACACCGGGCTTTAGCGCATAGGCACCCAGCTCAAAACGCACCTGGTCATTACCTTTACCGGTGGCACCGTGGGAAATGGCATCGGCACCGGTTTCGTTAGCAATTTCAATCAGGCGCTTGGCAATCAACGGACGAGCAATAGATGTACCCAGCAAGTACTCGCCTTCATAAATGGTGTTAGCACGGAACATTGGGAAGACAAAGTCACGAACAAACTCTTCGCGTAGATCGTCAATGTAGATTTCTTTAACACCCAGGGCTTCTGCTTTTGCACGGGCCGGCTCTACTTCTTCACCTTGACCTAAATCAGCGGTAAAAGTCACAACTTCACAGTTGTACGTATCTTGCAGCCACTTAAGAATAACCGAAGTGTCCAAGCCACCTGAATAGGCGAGAACCACCTTCTTGACGTCTGTCATGCCTTCAACTCCACGAAAATATGTGATAAAGGATCTATTCTACTGCCCATGGCCGATAATTTACAGTACCCAGCACAATTGCAGCAGAATATTTACCCAGAAAAGTATGCCACCATGCAAAAACTCGAAAATGATTAAAAACACCAGCACTTCACTTGCACGGTAACAGCTTTTGCTGCATCAACAGCCCGTTAATGCAGCAAATATATAATCAAACTTAATATTATTAAGCCTTTTTCATAAACTCAGACTTAAGCAAAATATTTTGCCCATTGATTCGGCAGTCCAAATCATGGTCACCATCGACAATACGAATATTGGTGACCCGAGTACCCATTTTTAGCACAGTGGAACTGCCTTTAAGCCGTAAATCTTTAATTAAAGTTACAGTATCACCATCAGCTAGGGGTGTGCCATGGGCATCACGCACAACCTTTTCCTCTGTAGCTGGCAACTGCTGCTCGGCCTCCCCATCCATCGACCACTCATGGCCACAAGTGGCACAGACGTAGTTTTCACGATCAGGATAAGTGATCTCTTCTTTACAGGCCGGGCAAGGTGGAAATTCTGACATGCACTTTGATCCTTTAAATTTTATTTAAAAACTATTCAAGAAAGCTGCTAAGCATAGCTAACCTAAGTGACTCACGGCAATCAAACACGCTGTTCGATGTGTCACTAATGCCGCTGACGGCGCACCTCAATGATATTCGACAACTGTGAAATACGACCCAGTAAGCGTCCTAAAGCATCCAGCCCAGGCACTTCTACAGTGAGGTTAATAGTCGCGATATTATCTTCTTTAATGGTACTGGTGTGCAGCGCCACGATATTCATTTTTTCATTGAGCAACACCTGTGATACATCACTGAGCAATCCTGAACGATCATACGCACGGATCAAGATATCCACTGGGTAGGTTTCCACCACTTCAGTGCCCCAGCTCACTTGAATCATCCGCTCGGGTTCGCGACTGCTTAGCTGTAGAGCTGTTGAGCAGTCTTGACGGTGAATGGTTACACCGCGCCCCACAGTGATATAACCAATAATCGGCTCACCGGGTACTGGCTGACAGCAACCGGCCATTTGCGTCAATAAATTCCCTACCCCCTCAATGCGCACCTCATCTCCCGCTGCGGCGCTGCGCTGAGTAGGCTTGCGTGGGATTAAATCCAATTGCTGGTCCCTGCGCTGCTGGGGTTCAAGCAACTGCTGCGCCAAGCCCACTGCTTGCGCTAAGCGCAAATCACCGGCCCCTAAAGCAGCAAACAGATCTTCACTACTCTTGAATTTGCTACGCTCTGCCAACTTATCGTAATTGACTGGACCAATGGCTAAACGGTTTAATTCACGCTCTAGCATCTGCTTACCAGCCAGCACATTTTGATCGCGGTCTTGTAGCTTAAACCAGCTGACAACTTTGGCGCGGGCACGGGCGGTGGTGATATAGCCTAGATTAGTGTTGAGCCAGTCGCGACTCGGTGCGCCATTTTTACCAGTAATAACTTCAATCTGCTCACCGGTTTGCAGGCTGTAATTGAGAGGTACAATACGTCCATTGACCTTGGCGCCGCGGCAGTTATGCCCCACTTCCGTGTGCACTCGATAGGCAAAGTCCAATGGCGTAGAACCTTTGGGTAAATCAATGGCATGCCCATCTGGGGTAAATACATAGACCCGATCTGGCTCGATATCCACACGGATCTGATCGGCTAAACCACCAATATCGCCCAACTCCTCATGCCACTCTAAGACTTGACGCAGCCAAGCAATTTTTTCCTCATACTGATCAGCGCGACCTTCTCGATCGGCACCTTTATAACGCCAGTGGGCGCACACCCCTAACTCAGCCTCTTCATGCATAGCGTGGGTACGGATTTGCACTTCCAGCACTTTACCTTCTGGGCCAATCACAGCCGTATGCAAAGAGCGATAACCGTTTTCTTTAGGGTTGGCGATATAGTCATCAAACTCCTGGGCTATGTGCGGCCAAAATGAATGCACTATACCTAACGAGGTATAACAGTCGCGCACTTCTGGAACTAGAATACGCAAGGCGCGCACATCATAAATCTCGCTAAAACGCAGACCTTTTTTCTGCATCTTGCGCCAAATGGAATAAATATGCTTAACCCGGCCATCCACTTCGGCTTCGATGCCTTCACGCTTAAGCTCATCACGCAGTTGCTTAACCACTTTACGAATATACTGCTCGCGATCCATGCGTCGCTCATGTAGCAAGCCAGCTATATGCATGTATTGCTCAGGCTCAAGGTAACGGAAAGATAAGTCTTCCAGCTCCCATTTGATATGACCAATACCTAAGCGGTGCGCCAATGGTGCATAAATATCAAACACTTCACGGGCCACCCGATAGCGTTTTTCCTCTGGGGCATTTTTCACCGCTCGAATGGCACAGGTGCGCTCAGCCAGCTTAATCAGAGCTACCCGCACATCATCCACCATGGACACCAACATGCGACGCAAATTCTCGACTTGAGTCTGCGCATTGAGCACCACACTTTCGCGGGGGTTGAGACTGGCACTGATCGCTGCCATCCCCAATACACCCTTAATCAGCTTGCTGACCACAGCACCGAAGTGTTGCTCAATAACTGCCAGCGGCGCCTTATCTTCACGCACGGTACGGTACAAAATTGCTGCAACCAGGGTCTCTTGATCCAGCTCCAGCTCGACTAAAATCTGTGCTATTTCTAAACCAATTTGTAAGCTGGATGCGCCTTCAGCCCAGATATTTTTTGATACTTTGGCATGTTCTTCTGCATCCCGCGCAAACCTGCAGGCTTTAAGCAAACCCTCTGCATCCAGCTGGGGGTCCACTTCGATAATTTGATTAACCCAGCATTCAATATCAATACTGCCATCTGGGTTGACGGGTTGTTCTGATCTGACCTGTACCATGACCAATCCTTCGTGATTACTTATCTAAACTGCCCTGCAATGCGCTGTTTACTGCCTTACAAATAACGCCATTGCTTCACTGTGACCGGTTTGTGCAAACATATCCAACACACCTGCTTGCTCTAAGCGGTAACCCTGCTCAATTAACAGTGCAGCATCACGGGCTAAAGTGGCTGGATTACAGGATACATAAACAATCCGCGGCACTTTTAATTGCGCCAAATGCTCAACCATCTGCTGCGCACCCTCACGGGGCGGGTCTAACAACGCCGCAGAAAACGCCTGCCGCGCCCAAGGTTCATTTTGCAATGGCTTGGATAAATCACACTGATAAAACTGCACATTATTTAATTGATTCGCCGCAGCGTTGTCGCGAGCACGCTGCAACATGGAGGCGACACCTTCTACTGCCACCACCTGCTCGGCACGCTGCGCCAAGGGTAAGGCAAAATTCCCTAAGCCACAAAACAAGTCCAAGACCCGCTGATCTTTTTGCGGAGCAAGCCAGTCCAGTGCTTGGGCAATCATCGCTTGGTTCATTGGCCCATTGACTTGTACAAAATCACCGGGCTGATAAGCCACCTGTAAAGCATACTCTGTTAACTCATAACTGAGTGTTTGCCCCGCTTGATCAGGTGTGGGCTCAGCGTCGCCTTGCAACCACAATTGCACGTGCTGCTCAGCACAATACTCGCGTAACAACTGTAAATCGTCCTGATGCAGTGCTTTAGTATGGCGCAATAACAATGCCAGACTACTGCCACTGAACAGCTCTATATGCCCCAACACCTGCGGTTGTTTAAAACGATTGAGTAAAGCACTTAAACCGGCAAACACGGGCTGCAGCTCCGCGACTAGAATCGCGCAGTTGTCCACCTCAACAATGGCTTGGCTGGCTAAACCACGAAAACCCACCTGTACATGCTTGTCCTGCACCGCATAACGCACCGCCACCCGAGTGCGACGGCGATAAGCAAAAGCCGGTCCTAGTAAAGGCGCTGCCCAAGCTGCAGGTGTCACCCCAACCCGACCCAATTGCTCCACTAGATTGTTGTGCTTGTGTTCAATCTGTTGCTCATGGGGCATATGCTGCAAAGTACAGCCACCACACTCACCGGCCCACGGGCAGCGTGCCGTAATACGCTCTGGATGACTATGAATAACCTCCAGCACCTGCGCTTCAACCACTTTACTGCGTGCGGCCAATACCTGCACATGCACCTCTTCACCAGGCAGCGCACCACTGACAAACCAAGTACGCCCCTCTAAAAATGCAATGCCACGGCCATCATGGGACAGACGTTCAATTTGCAAACGCTGCTTTTTCCCCACAGGCACAGTATGACGCGCACGGCCACCGGTTGGCTGAAAACGCAAGCCACTGCGTCCTTTAGAACGCCTCATAAGGACTCCGCAGTATAAACACCGCTGGATAAATAACGATCACCGCGGTCACAAACAATGGCCACCAGGGTCGAGTTCTCAACGGTTTTCGACAAGCGCAACATCGCCGCCACAGCACCACCTGAAGACACCCCACAGAAGATCCCTTCCTCACGGGCTAAACGGCGCATGCAGTCTTCAGCTTCCTGCTGCCCCATATCAATAATCTGATCAACCCGAGTCGCATCAAAAATACTCGGTAAATAGGCTTCCGGCCAACGTCTAATGCCGGGAATCACCGCCTCATCGGTGGGTTGCAGACCAATAATTTGGATATCAGGGTTTTGTTCTTTTAGATAACGGGACACCCCCATAATGGTGCCAGTGGTGCCCATGGAGCTGACAAAGTGAGTGACTTGCCCTTGGGTTTGCTGCCAGATTTCCGGCCCAGTTGTCTGATAATGAGCCGTAGGGTTATCTTGATTGGAAAACTGATCCAAAACGATGCCTTTGCCTTGGGCTTGCATGTCTAAGGCTAAATCGCGCGCAGCCTCCATGGACTCCACTAAAATCAGCTCTGCCCCATAAGCGGTCATCGCCGCTTTACGCTCGGCGGTGGAACTCTCCGGCATAATTAACAGCATCTGATAGCCTTTAATCGCCGCCACCATGGCCAAAGCTATTCCTGTATTCCCGGAGGTGGCTTCGATTAAGGCATCGCCAGGCTTAATTTGACCGCTACGCTCGGCACGCTCGATCATCGCCAAAGCCGGGCGATCTTTCACCGAGCCTGCTGGGTTATTACCTTCCAGCTTAACTAGCAAGGTATTACTGGTTGCCCCGCCCATGCGTTGCAAACGGATTAATGGAGTATTGCCGATGCAATCGGCCAGCGTGGGATAGGAAAGGGTCATAATAAACTGCAGCATCAAAGTTGTAAGAAAGGCCCTATGATAGCGCCAAAATGAGCGGAGTCCCTAACTCTTGACAGCATCAGCTTATAACTGGTTGTTATACATCAAGAAAAGAATCATAACTCTGAGTGTCGCGGGCACAAGTGCCCGCCCTACAAATGTGTACGCGCTAGCAAAAGCCTGTACGAGCTGGACATACACCTTTCCAATCACCGTAGGGCGGGCATTTATGCCCGCGGGGAACCATTTGCCGTGCGCATTCAACCAACAACGGACCACCTCGGGTGTCGCTGTATTGCCAAGGGCGCATCACCGCACCCTCTCCTGTACGAGCCGGCCATGCCGGCGATCAGCATAGTGCAAACAACGCCAATCCGTACATTATTTAACCCATTTCGAGCGCATGGTGCTCTCCTACAAGGGTTGTTGCGCCTGAGAGAGCATCATCACGCCCACCCTCTCTGTAGGAGCGGGCCATGCCCGCGATACGGCAGGGATTAATCTGCAGCGGCGTTGAGCTCAGGCAACTGCCAATTAATAGGGGCTTGTTCGGTGCGTTGCAGGTATTTATTGCATTGACTGAAATGACCACAACCTAAAAAACCACGGTAAGCAGACAAAGGTGAAGGGTGCGCCGCAGTTAGAATCAAATGCTTAGTGGCATCAATCAACTCAGCCTTACTGCGTGCATGGGCACCCCACAACATAAACACCACATGCTCTCGCTGCTCGCTGACACACTGGATAATACGGTCAGTAAAGCGTTGCCAACCTGCCTTAGCATGGGACCCCGCTTGACCTTGCTGCACAGTTAAAGTGGTATTGAGCAACAAAACGCCCTGCTCGGCCCAGCTTTGTAAATTACCATGCTCGGCAATGGGTATATTTAAATCACGCTTAAGCTCTTTATAGATATTGACTAAAGACGGTGGAATTTTAATGTCTTCAGGCACAGAAAAACTCAAACCATGGGCTTGACCCGGGCCGTGATACGGATCCTGCCCTAAAATCACCACTTTAACCTGCGGCAATGGTGTTAAATCAAGGGCATTAAAGATTAACGAGCCTGGAGGAAAAATCACTTTGCCCTGCTGCTTTTCTTGACGTAAAAAGTCCGACAACTGTTGCATATAAGATTGCGCAAACTCAGCAGACAAAGCCTCTTTCCAGCTCTTTTCAAGCTTAATACGATTATACTGAGTCATTATTTACACCTTAAAAACATCGCCCCCTAAGAACACGTTATAACTACTGACGGGCTAAACGCAGATTAGCAAAATCCAGTTGCTCGGTACTGCGATACGGATTGATATCCAGACCACCACGGCGCACATAGCGGGCCGAAACAGTGAGCAGCTCTGGCTTTAAACAGGCCTGTAAATCAACAAAAATACGCTCCACGCACTGCTCATGAAAATCCTCATGCTGACGGAAGCTCACTAAGTAAGCTAAAAAACTGGCATGATCTAAAGCCGCGCCGCGGTAATGCACCTGCACCGTACCCCAGTCAGGCTGGCCAGTTACCGGACAATTGGATCTCAACAAATGGCTATACAGCTGCTCTTCCACCTGTTCTGCACCGCACACCAGCTGCGCTGCGCTAGGTTGCTGATACTGGCTGAGCTGCACATCTAAATCATCAACACACAGCCCCTGCGGCTCGTGCACCCCTTCTGCCGCCACTTGGGCAAAGGTTTTCAACTGCACCTGTACTGGCGCCCCGGCAACTTTAGACAAATCCTCGACCAGCATGCTCTGCACCTGGGCAAAGCTGGCAAACTGGCTTTGATTAAAAGAGTTTAAATACAGTTTAAAAGACTTTGATTCGATGATATTGGGCGAGTCTGCGGGGACAGTAACTTGCGCAATGGCCACCACAGGTTTACCACTGGGCAACAACCATGACATTTCATAGCAGTTCCAAATATCCACGCCCACAAACGGCAAGCATTCGGCACTTAAGCCAAGCGCTTGCCACTGACCAGCGCGTTCAATGCCAAACAGCAACTGCGGATCATACTGACTGCTGTAGGCGCTCTGCTTGCCTAACGGGGATTGATGTGCGGGATGATTTGGCATTGTAGCAACTCCAAAAATTAATAAGGAGCAGCATTGTAAAGAAACTTACTGCAGCAGTCTTGCTCACGCAGTTTAGTTGCGGCTCATCCCATATTTACGCATTTTCTCCACCAAAGTGGTGCGGCGCACATTTAACCGTTCCGCAGCGCGGGCAACAACCCCGTCTTCAGCATCCAACGCCTGCTGAATCAAATCTTGCTCCATCTCCGCAAGGTACTCACGCAAGTCCAAACCTTCGCTTGGCAACTCCGCAACACCCACTGCTGCAGGCAGCGGTGTGCGCGGTAAAACTGGCGCATAGTACGGATCATCTGGCTTAGGTGGTACAGGCATACAGCCTGCCGTCACAGCAACTGCGAGCAAACCCATTACCAAAAATGAACGTTTCATCACACGACCTCACCTAACACGTCTTAGAGCTGTTGCGTCACAAGGGACAGCATTTGATCTGCGGTGGAAATGACTTTGGAGTTCATTTCGTAAGCCCGTTGCGTGGTGATCATATTCACCAACTCCTCAACCACACTAGCGTTAGAGTTCTCCAAAGTATTCTGTAACACCGTACCTAAGCCATTTAAACCTGGCGTGCCATCTTGCGGCGCACCACTGGAGGCGGTTTCTAAAAACAAGTTATTACCAATGGCCTCTAAACCTGCTGGGTTTACAAAGTCAGTGATTTGAATGTTGCCGACAATCTGTGGCTGCGGGTTACCTGCTGTGGTCACCGTGGCTGTGCCATCTTCACCTACAGTAAAGGTGCGCACTTCAGGAGGCAGCATAATGGCAGGTTCTAAAGCAAAACCATTTGAGGTCACGATTTGGCCATCGGCGCCTTTTTCCATTTGCTGCGAGTCAGGCAGGACCAGCTTTAAGCGATCCACTTCAGCCATAACACTAGGCGCCTCACCTAAAGCACGGATACTCACAGTACCGTCTTGGCCGATCTCAACTTTCTGCTCTGGGGGCACGGCTATCGGCCCAGCATTGCCCATGACAGGCAAACCCGATGCAGTGCGCAACATGCCTAAGGCATCAATCTGCAGACTGCCGGTGCGCACATAGGCTTCACTACCGTCAGCGGCTTGCACTGCCAACCAGGCGTCGCCCACTGCTGCCACATCTAAATCACGGCCAGTTTCTTGCAAGGTGCCCGAGGTAAAGTCGGTGCCGGGACGCTCGCTCATGGCATAGACCCGCGCTGGCAAACCATCACCAAACACTTGCATGGAGCGGGCTTGCGCAAAGTCACGCTTAAAGCCACTGGTTGAGACGTTGGCTAAGTTATTGGCATGGGCCTGTAAAGCTTTTGTATTCTGGCTTGCGCCAGTCATGGAGATATACAGCATCTTGTCCATGGTTAATCCTCCGCGATGGGCAATTGACGCCCGTTGCTATGTATAAGGATTAATGCAAAGACCGTGCCAAGGAAAAGAATGTCGATTGCGGCAGGATAGCGCTTTTCTGGGGGGCTATGCCGTATGGCTGGGGAAAAACGGAAAGGGTTTGCCGCTTAAGAAGCGTTCAATCATGACGCACCTAAAATGCAGGTCGTCCATTTATGGGCGACATGGACTGCACATCCAGTTTGCACATATGTGCCGCCTGGTGGGCTTGTCGACCTTAAAAGGTCGACCTACAAAGGCCAATCTACACAGGCCGAATCTGCACAATCATGGCGCACCTAAAATGTAGGTCGTCCATTTATGGGCGACATGGACACTAAGCCATTTAACCAGCTGAACTCAATGTGCAAGCGCTCTACAGATCCGCGCTTCTACGGGTGCAGAGCTACAGTTGTAACGCGACGATTCCGACTATAATGCACGCCACACCAAGCAAACCTTGCTTGCCTAAGCGGGAGTTAAATAGCCAACGGTCCAACAGCACCGTACCCAACACCCCTAAACCACCCCACACTGAGTAGGCCACGCCTAAAGGGATATAGCGCACGACAAAGCTCAGCAGCACAAAAGCTAAGATAATCGACAACAAGCCTACCAAACCCCACACGGCCTTTTTAAAGCCTTTAGAGCGCTT
>DASROA010000083.1:0-2839 GCA_035647115.1 Thiopseudomonas sp.
GGTAAATAAGCGCCAGTCTGCCTCGGTGATCTGGTCGCCCACTAAGTAGCGCTGCTTGGAGAAACGGTGTTCAAGCTCATCCAGTGCTTCAAACAAGGGAAACACTGCCAGCTCGTAAGCTTTTTGACTGGTGGCAAAACCCGCTTTGTAGACACCGTTATTGATGTTGTCGTACACATGCGCGTTGATGCTATCAATCTCGGCACGCAACGCCTCTGGGTAATAATCGCCAGGCTGCGCGCCAATGCCATCAAAAGCTGAGTTAAACATGCGAATAATCTCAGATGATTCATTGCTCACCATCACATTTTGCTGTTTATCCCACAGTACAGGAATGGTCACCCGACCGCTGTATTTAGGATCTGCCTGGGTATAAATCTGGTGCATATACTTGGCTTGAAACAGCGGATCAGCCACGACTCCTCTATCTTCAATAAAGGTCCAGCCATGCTCGCGCATAAACGGATTGACCACTGAGACTGAAATCATCGACTCCAGTCCTTTTAACTGACGCAAAATCAGCGTGCGATGTGCCCAAGGGCAGGCTAGAGAAACGTATAAATGATAGCGTCCCGCCTCAGCTTTAAAGCCTGCTGCGCCGCTCGGGCCCGCACTGCCATCAGCAGTCACCCAGTTGCGAAATTGTGACTCACTGCGCTCGAATTTACCGCCTGTGGAGTCAGTGTCGTACCATTGGTCATGCCATTGACCGTCTACTAATAAGCCCATAATGGAGCCTCCATTTATTTTTGTTTGGATGCACGGGGAAGCGTTTATCTTCTAACGTGCCTGTAATACATCTGATGAACTGCTGCGCTTTAAAGTTCATTTGTACGAAGCCGCATCAGTTCTGTTGTTCGATGTAACTACTATAGTTGATTGGGTTGTTGAATAATAACGGAATGTTTTGATCTTTATGATCAGTAAAACTGAACTATGAGGTTGCTGATCACTTTAGATGCGCTGCAGATACTGGACGCCATTGAGCGCCGTCAGAGCTTGGCGGTGACCGACTCGTTCTACTGGATTATTGGATGGTCGCAGTTGTATCTATGTTCCCACTATCGAACATGAAATTGCCGCGCAATGTAAAGGTCTTGGTGTGGGTTGCTGACCCCGTCACCACATTAGCCAGCAATTGGCTCAGGGGCAACTCGTGCTGTTGCCTTTAGATGCTCCCCGGTCACCAGATAGATATATCTGTCGCGTGTTAGCGCATTCGTAATGGCAAGGGAGTTAAGTGGTTTATTGCTAAACTAAAAAATGCAATTTGCCCCAGAATATGGCGGGCTTACTGAGAATCTATAGTGCAGCTTTCAGTGTCTAGTGACTCTTAGAGAATCACAGTAGCCCGCTCGAGCGCTAACACACGCTCTTTATCAGTACTTAGTGCAAAACTCGATGTTTTCGCCGGAAGTGCCATCCTTTAGGTGGCGCGAGAGTAAAGCTTCGGAGCCCGTGTCGATACCTTTTGTCTGCCACTCTAAAGACTCTCCGACATAACGCGAACCACTGCCAGAAACCGCGATTTGCATTGTGTAGGATTTACCTTGGTATTGAATGGTAGCAGAGTCGCTCGAGTGATAGTTTGCAGTGATCTTTTCACCGCTTTCGCACTGATAGTTATGTGTAGGCGAGGAGGCATTTTTCTGCTCATCTAGGTTGTTTGATGAATATCTTTCACAGGCAGAAATAAGAAAGATGGAAGAAATAATCAATGGAGCAAATTTTTTCATGTCAGACTCGAATGTATTAATGTGTGATGTGAGATTACCTGATTACCTAGGCTTTTAACCAATTTTAATATATTCCAGCAGAAATCCCCCACCTCTACTTAGGTGGTGGGATGAATGCGGTGCAGGCGACAGCCTGCTGGCTTTATGAATCCTTTGCATCAAAGCTAACTACTGTTATTATATACAGCATGAGCAAGCACATCCTAAAAGCCTACAAGTTTAGGCTGTATCCAAACCCTGAGCAGCAAGAGTTCTTTGCCAAGTCGTTTGGTTGTGCGCGGTTTATTTGGAATAAGATGCTCAATGATAAAATCGAACATTACGAAAAAACTAAAACGACTCTGAAAAACACCCCTGCTCAATATAAAGGTGAGTTTGAGTGGCTTAAAGAGATTGATAGTTTAGCGCTGGCCAACGTCCAACTCGACCTGCAAAAAGCCTTTCAGAGTTTCTTCAAGAGCCGCTTTGGGTTTCCTAAATTCAAGAAAAAAGGCATTAAAGACAGCTATACCACCAACAACCAAAAAGGTACGGTGGCCGTTACCAGTCACTCAGTGAAACTACCTAAAATCGGCCCTATCAAGGCCAAGATTGATCGTGCAATCAATGGATTAATCAAAAGCGCTACGGTATCTAAAACCCCATCAGGCAGATACTTTGTGAGCGTATTGGTTGAAACCATCGCTAACCCACTACCCAAAACACAACGCAATGTTGGCATTGATTTAGGATTAACAGACTTTATCGTTTTATCAGACGGTGCTAAAGTTGCTAACCCTAAGTTTCTAGCAAAACTTGAGCATAAACTGGCGCGTGAGCAAAAGATCCTAGCGAAACGTAGAGCGGTCGCCAAGGCTGAGAATCGCAAGCTATCTGAAAGCAGTAACTACCAAAAGCAACGCTTAAAAGTTGCTAAGGTGTACGAGAAAATAACCCATTGCCGTAACGACTTTTTGCACAAGCTCTCATTCAATCTCATCAAAAACCACGATGTGATTGCTATTGAGGACTTGAACGTCAAAGGCATGGTGAAAAATCGTAGATTAGCTAAAGCCATCAGTGATAGCTCATGGTCGAAGTTCATCACAATGCTGACTTATAAA
>DASROA010000084.1:0-2384 GCA_035647115.1 Thiopseudomonas sp.
TTGGCCACCGAAGAGGGTCGTTCAACCACTTCTCCAGCGGCAATTTGGTTGGCTAATCGAGGGCTGAGAAGATGAATGGCGCGTGCGTCAGTCATTATTGTCCTGCTAAAGTTGTCGCTGGTATGGTAAGAACCTGACCTACTTTTAGGACATCGGTTCTAAGTTTGTTGGCACTGCGTAATTGTGCAGGGCTGATTTGATAACGCTGGGCCAGTAAAGAAACACTTTCCCCTTTACTCACCACATGCTCACGTGGGCCTATGGTGAGCTTGCCTGAGTCGCGTAGCCAAGCAACGTAACTGCCCGGCGGTGGGTTTTCTTGGAAGAACTGTCGGATCCCTGAGTGAATCGAGCGCGCCAGTGCTTGTTGGTGTGAGCGGGTGGACAGCTTTCTAGACTCATTAGGGTTGCTGATAAAACCTGTCTCCACAAGAATGGACGGCATATCCGGTGATTTAAGCACCATAAAACCAGCTTGTTCGACACGCTTCTTAAATAGCGGAGTGATACGGCCCATATTGCTGAGTACTTTTTGACCCACATCGAGGCTGGAAGACAGTGAGGCGGTCATGGACAGGTCGAGTAATACCCCAGCCAACACCGCATCTTTATCGTCCAATTTGACATGGCCAGCACCACCAATTAAGTCCGAGCGGTTTTCGCTGTCGGCAAGCCAGCGTGCAGTTTCTGAAGTGGCGCCACTATCGGATAGTGCATACACTGAGGCGCCAAAAGCGGAGCTGCGTAGTGCGGCATCGGCATGAATGGAAACAAACAGATCAGCGCCTTTTTTGCGGGCAATATCTGTGCGGCGGCGTAGCGGGATAAAGTAATCACCGGTGCGCACCAGCTCAGCACGGAAGCCTTTTTCTGCGTTAATTTGCTGTTGTAACTCTTTAGCGATCCTAAGCACCACGTCTTTCTCGCGAATGCCGCCGGGGCCAATTGCACCAGGGTCCTCACCACCATGGCCAGCGTCAATAGCAATCATAATATCCTTCTTTGCTGAGCTGGGTAAGCTGCTCAGTTTGGGAGTTGCTATGCTATTTGTAGCAGCTTTTTGTGGTGGCTGATTTTTGCTTGATGTTTTATCAAACAAATCCACTACCAGGCGGTGGCCGTACTTTTGGTTAGGGGTTAGGGTGAAGCTTTTCGGGCTCACTTGCTCGGAAAGGTCGAGCACAATGCGCAACTCATCGGCTTCACGTTGGCCTGTGCGCACTTGGGTAATGGGTGATTTATTACCGGTTAAGCCATTGAGCTCGGTTGATAGTTTGGTTTTTTCAATATCAATAACAATGCGATCCGGCGCACTTAAAGTGAAGACTTTATGCTGTACTGGCCCACTTAGGTCAAAAACTAAACGAGTGTTATCCGGCGCACGCCAGAGGCGTACGCTATTAATTTGTGTCATTGCAAAAGCTTGTAGTGGTAAAGCTATGCAGAGCAAAAAAGCAACAAATAAAGATTGTATGCGCACGGAAGACCTCGCTGTGTGTTTAAGTTAGGGCAGCTAAGGCTGCGGACCAACTTTCGCCACGTGTGCTGAATGGCAATAGTCGCACAATTCGTCCTTCATTATGGGTTTTTATAGTAATTTCAAGATCAGGTTGTGGTAAATACCCTTGGCCCTGTTGCGGCCACTCTATGATGCATAAGTCATCATCGGCAAAATAATCACGAATACCTAAGAACTCAAGCTCTTCGGGATCACTTAAGCGATACAGGTCAAAGTGCCAAACCCTTAAATTATTAATTTCATAAGGTTCAACCAGTGTAAAGGTTGGGCTTTTAACAGCTCCCGTATGGCCTAAGCCCTGAATAATGCCTCGTGATAGTGTGGTTTTTCCAGCGCCCAGATCACCTTGTAAGAATACAATACCATGACCGGCGGTTTGTTCCGCCAATGCACAACCTAGACGTAGCATGGCGGCTTCATCTTCTATATATAATTCTATGCCTGACATGGGCTGTGTTCCTCAAGTAATAAGCGAATGCTATGGCACAGATCACTGGCGATGACTCCACGGCCTTGCTTGGCCTGTCGCTCGCCGGCACAGGCATGCAGCCACACTGCTAAACAGGCCGCTGGATATGGGGTTAAACCTTGAGCTATTAAAGCACCTATGACACCACTAAGCACATCACCAAAGCCAGCACCAGCCATCACAGGGTGGCCACGCTCAACACGGGACAGTTGACCGTCTGCTGTAGCAATAATTGAGCCGTGACCTTTTAAGACAGTCACTGCATTATAACGTTCCGCAATGCGCAATGCAGCGCTGTTTCGATCGGCTTGCACCTGTGCGCTGCTGATATTGAGTAAGCGTGCTGCTTCGCCGGGGTGTGGAGTTAAAATACAGTGTTTGGCAGGTTGGCAAAAA
>DASROA010000085.1:0-5613 GCA_035647115.1 Thiopseudomonas sp.
GACTTTAACGGTATATTTTTTTACTGGATTGTAATTTTAAGTGTTGCTCAAAATATTCACTTTAATTGAAATTTGGCTTTAGCTCTTATTGAAAAGCATTTGAACACCCTGTTTTAGGGTGAAAAAACTATAATTATAGAAAAACTTCAACAAGGGCTTGCACTTAGCGAAAAGATCGCCTATATTAGCCACCTCGATTGGCAGACACACTCAGAAACACCAATCACGCATCTACCGCCCGGGTGGCGGAATAGGTAGACGCAAGGGACTTAAAATCCCTCGGTATTTGATACCGTGCCGGTTCGATTCCGGCTCCGGGCACCATACGCAAAGCCACACCGCCAGTGGCTTACAGAAAACCCGCCAAGTGCGGGTTTTTTGCTTTTTGTAGCAAAAATATTTCCGTATATTCGCTTTTTCCGCATACTGCTTTCTTGTCTCACCTTTATGCGGCTGTATAGCTTGGTTGTTTTTCTTGTTGCGCGTTACAGAGCATGCTCTTTTTAAAGCAAACTCTGCACAACAGAGCATTAAGTGGCGGCCATTGAATTAATCAAATAGCTCTCAAACTCTGCAGCTGGTAAGGGCGCAGAATATAGAAAACCTTGCCCATGGTCGCAGCCGTATTCTAATAAAGCGCGATGCTGGCCTTCTGTTTCGATGCCCTCGGCGGTGACCTGTAAGCCCAGTTTGTGGGCCATCATGATAATAGTTTCACAGAGCACTAGATTGTTTTGCTCAGTTTCTATGTTGTGAATAAAGGATTGGTCGATTTTAAGGTGATCAATGGCAAAACGTCTGAGTGAGGACAGGGACGAGTAGCCGACGCCAAAATCGTCAATGGTAACTTGAATTTCAGCGTTACGAATCTGCAGCAGCTTGTGTTGCACTTTTTCGCAGGCATTGAGTAACAGACCTTCGGTAATTTCAATATTAAGGCATTTGGTTTCTAAACCAAGGTTTTGCAGGTACAGCAGCCAATCTGGAATATTCAAAGCAGCGCTTTGAAACTGCAACGGCGACATATTAATGGACATCTGCAGCGGAAAATTTAATAGCTCCGACCAGTATTTTGCCTTGCTAGCCGCTTCTTGAAAGACCCAATTGCCAATCTCCACGATTAAGCCAGATTCTTCTGCCAGTGGAATAAATTGTGCTGGATGGATGATACCCAGCTCAGGGTGATTCCAGCGAATGAGTGCTTCCGCTTTAAAGGTGCAGCCAGTGCTGAGGTTAATGATGGGTTGATAATAGAGTACGAATTGTTGGTTTTCGATTGCAGCACGCAGATCATTTAATAGTTTTAGACGGTTGCGGGCTTCATCATGTAAGGCTTGGGTGAAGTAACTGAGACGGTTGCGGCCTGTAGTTTTTGATACGTACATGGCTTGGTCGGCATTGCTGATCAGCTGATCCACATCGGTGGTGTCACTTGGGCAAAATGAGATCCCGATACTGGCTTGAATGTGGATGGTTTCATCTGCAATAAAATAAGGTTTGGTCAGTTTGCTGATAATTTTTTCTGCCATTTTTTCTCCGTCTAAGGGGCTGCTCAGCTTGGGTAAAATCACAGTAAACTCGTCACCGCCCATACGTGCCACAGTGTCGGTGTCACGGACACAGCTGTTAATACGTTCTGTAGCCTGTATCAGTAACTGGTCACCCGCTGCGTGACCAAGGGTATCGTTCACATCTTTAAAGTGGTCAAGGTCTATAAAAAGCAGTCCCAGTAAAGAGTTGTGCCGGATGGATTTACGAATTTCTTGCTCCAGACGGTCTTGGAGCATATAACGATTAGGTAAGTTGGTAAGGAAATCATAGTTGGCTTGTCGCCAAATCAACTCATCAGAACGCACCTTGCCAGTGATATCAGAACCCATGACCACATAGCGTTGAATGTCATGGTCTTCATTGCGTATTGCATTAATGGTCAGCCAAGTTAAGAAAACTTCGCCGTTTTTACGCTGACTCCAGACCTCACCTTGCCAAAAACCGTGCTGATAAACAGTTGTCCAAATGTTTTTATAAAACTCATCGTGATGACGATCTGAGTGGAGTAGGGATGGAGTCTTGCCGCGAATGTCGTCTAAGTTGTACCCAGTCATCTGACTAAACGCAGGGTTGAAGGCAATAATTTTATGATCGGCATCACTGACCAGTACCGCTTCCGAAATGTTGTTATAGATGGATGCAGCAAGGGTGAGCTCTTCTTGCGCGCGGGCTCGCTCAATGGTTATTCCTAATAGCTTGGCAGCACTTTCAATCAATGCAATTTTTTGCTGGTTGGGGCTGGTGTTGTGCTGATAATAAACTGTAAAACAGCCTAAGACTGAGCCTGTTAGCGAGCGCACGGGTTCTGACCAACATGCGCTCAGTGCTGCTTGTGTTGCCAGGGCTTGATGCTTTACCCAGTACGGGTGGCTGGTAATATCCCCAACAAAAATACGCTTGTCTAAATACACCGCAGCAGCACTGGCACCGGCAGTTAAACCAATATCTACATTGTTTAGGGTTTTATTAAAAAAGTCAGGCAAGCTGGGTGCGGCGCCATGCAACAGACGCTGACCTGTTTCGTCGATTAATGAGATTGCACACATGGAGTTGGGGTGCATGGCTTCAATGGATTGAATAAGCTGCAGCATAACTTCTTGTAAAGAGCAGCCTTGAGCAATCTTTTCTAAAGCGTGCTGGCGCATGTGCTCGAGCCGCTCGATCGTTTTGCGTTGCGTGATGTCTTCAATCAAAGAAACTGCATAAGCGAGGCTGGCGTCTGCATTGCGCACTGCGCGAACGGCTAAATGCGCATCAATCACCTGGCCTGATTTTTTAATAAAGCGCTTTTCGATAATAAATTCATCAAGAGAACCGTCAACCAGTTGTTGGAACAGCGCTTGGTTATCCGCTATATCTTCGGGGTGAGTTTGAGCGTCCCACTTTGTGCCAATTAGTTCGGCAGTACTGTAACCGAGCATTTGACAAAAAGCGGGGTTGACCTCAGTAAAGCTTCGATCGGGACGACTGGCGACCATGCCAAACAATGCTTGCTCAAAGTAAGCGCGGAAATGTTGCTCGTTGCTACGCAGCGCCGCTAAGGCTTCTTGGCGTGCTTGTTCACGGTTAAAGTTATCAAGGGTGAGGGTTAAATTTTGTGTGGTTTTTTCGAAAAGATTGAGCGTCGCTGTATCAAAAAAGTCACTGGCCTGGCTGTACAGAGATAACACGGCATAAGGCTGGCCGTTACGTTGAATAGGGAAGCTTGCGCACGCTGCTTGTGCGGCTGCACTCTGCTCTTGTGCTGCTGGCGAGGGTGGGCCACAGTTTTTGATGATTATGTTGTTTTTTAAATAAGCGCTTGTGGCTGTTTCTGGGTTTTGTAAGGTTTTTAAAAAACTGGACTCAGCAGGAAAGTAACTGACAGTTTTCAAACGCTGCGCTGTATGATCAAAAATTGCGATCCAAGCTGTATCAGCGCCCGCCACATCAACAGTAATCCGACAGATTTGCATAAACAGTTGTTTTTCATCTGACGCGAGAATAAGCGCTTGATTGAGCTCACTGAGGGCTTGGTAAACTTGAATAAGCTTATGCTCGCACAGCTTTGTTGACGCGGGTTGCGTCAGCGTATTTGTGCGCCTTTGCTTAAGCTTGGACTCGTGGTTAGAGCGTCTGGACATAGTGGAGCTCTTAATGTGTAGAGTGCTGGCTAAAAGTGTCCAGTCTTTTTACATAAAGTACAAGGAGAAAATTCTGAACAGGCTTATTAATAGGGTAAAAGGTTCACAGGCTGCGTTTAAGGCGTTAGCGGTGGGGTGATTGCTGTAAGGGAAGGTTAGATCGTTTTCGTGGGCAGGGTGTTAGGATGGGGATTGGTTGGTCCGTCGCCTGTGGAAACCAAGCAGACGGACCGCACTGTTTTATACGCTAGTGAAAAAATTATTCAGGGCTTTCAGAAGCGAGTTTATCTTGAGTTTTTAACTCAAAGTCTGACGCGTCATGGCGTTCGTGGAGTTGCTCTTCGGGCTCACCCCAAGTGCGGTTGACCATGCGGCCACGCTGTACGGCGGGGCGCTTAAGGATTTCGTTAGCCCAGCGGCGGACATTTTCATAGCTTTTAACTTGTAAAAATTCTGCAGCACTGTACAGCGTGCCCAGCACTAGGTTGCCATACCAAGGCCAAGTGGCAATATCGGCAATGGAGTAATCGTCACCCGCTAAGTAACGGTTCTTGGCCAGGTGCCGGTCCAGGACATCCAGTTGACGTTTGGCTTCCATGGTAAAACGATCGATGGCGTATTCAAACTTTTCGGGTGCGTACGCATAGAAATGACCAAAACCACCACCCAAATAAGGAGCAGAGCCTTGTAGCCAGAACAGCCAGTTGAGTGCTTCGGTGCGGGCGGCTGGGTTTTTGGGCAGCAGCTGAGCAAACTTCTCAGCTAAATAGAGCAAGATGGCACCGCTTTCAAAGACTCGGCTACCCGTATCAGTATCCAGTAGAGCGGGAATTTTTGAATTTGGATTGATCTCAACGAAACCCGATGAAAATTGTTGACCTTCGGTGATTTTAATCAGGTGGGCATCATATTCAGCACCACTTTCACCTAAAGCTAACAGTTCTTCCAGCATAATGGTGATTTTTTGACCGTTTGGAGTGCCCAGTGAGTACAGTTGTAAAGGGTGTTTGCCGCGCGGTAACTCTGCATCATGGGTGGGGCCGGCAATGGGGCGGTTGATACTGGCCCACTGACCGCCACTTTCAGCATCCCAAGTCCAAACGCGGGGTGGTTTATATTGATTGTTTTTTGACATAAGACAAAAACCTCTTAGAAGTATTAGCTAAAACCTTAACAGGTTCTCATTGGGGATGGCGAGCCCGTGCCCAGGTAGCCTGTCGGTTGCTGCAGTGTGCTTACGTATTTTGTTGCAAAAACGGACTGCCTAGTCCGGTTTGCGCAATTGATACATTAATATCCCGGCGGCAATGCTGACATTGAGTGATTCTGCTTGGCCATAAATTGGAATTTTAATGCATTGGTCTGCCAGCTGGAGGATTTCAGGGGTGATTCCTGAACCTTCATTACCCATCACTAACGCGACTTTATTGGGCTGGCCAACCGCATCATAAGCAACTGAGTTATGCAGTGCGCTGGCCAGCACTGTGTAGCTTTGCTTTTGTAGGTTAGGGATCAGTTCCAGTAAGTTCGCTTCAAGAACAGGGATATGAAAAATCGAACCCTGTGAAGCGCGTATCACCTTGTCGTTATACACATCGACAGTGCCTTTACCCAGTATCACTTGAGAAAAGCCTGCCGCATCGGCTGTGCGAATCATAGTGCCGAGATTACCGGGGTCTTGCACTTGATCAATCAGCAGCAAGTGGTTGCCTGTGATGTGCTGCGTATCGGGCATTTTAACCACAGCAGCAACGCCTTGTGGGGTTTCGGTTTGGCTGATTGCAGTAAAAACTTGTTGATTAACCGTGATGAACTTTTGCGTGCTGAGCCAATCAGGCAGCATGACGCCATCTTGTACGATCAGGGTTTCAATGTGCCAGCCACTGTTAATCGCATCTTCCAGCAAGTGAAAGCCTTCAATAAGAAAAGATTGGGTTCG
>DASROA010000086.1:0-2458 GCA_035647115.1 Thiopseudomonas sp.
CGCGCCCTCAAAGCGGTAGTGGTTGGGTTGGCTTTGGATCAGTTTAATTAACTTGATCGGGTCTACGCAGGTGTTGTTAGAAAACTCAATGCGTCCGCCGTGGGGGCCTGCATCGACTTTTAAAATGCCTAGGGCTTCTGCCTGCAGTTTTAATTCAGTGACGCGGATTAGGTTTTTAGCAGGGTCCGGTAGTAAACCAAAGCGGTCAATCATTTCCACTTGCAAGTCTTTTAGGTCGTTGCTGTTTTTTGCCGATGAAATGCGCTTGTAAAGAATCAAGCGTGTGTGTACATCCGGTAGGTACTCATCAGGAATCAGTGCTGGGATGCGCAGGTTAATATCAATGCCGCTGTCCAGTGGCTGTTCTAAATCGATGTCACCGCCTTTTTGAATGGATTCAACGGCACGTTCCAGCATTTCCATATACAGGGTAAAACCAATGGCTTGAATTTCACCGCTTTGTCCATCACCCAGCAGTTCACCGGCACCACGGATTTCTAAATCGTGGGTGGCGAGCATAAAACCAGCGCCTAAGTCTTGTGCTTCACTGATCGCTTCTAAACGTTTTTGTGCATCGGCGGTCATGCTGCGTTTCGGTGGGGTGAGCAAGTAGGCATAGGCTTGGTGGTGACTGCGGCCCACTCGACCGCGTAACTGGTGCAGTTGCGCCAAGCCAAACTTATCCGCGCGGTCAATAATAATGGTGTTGGCATTGGGAATATCGATACCGGTTTCGATAATGGTGGAGGCCACTAACACGTTGTAGCGGTTGTGGTAAAAGTCCGCCATAACTTGCTCAAGCTCGCGCTCATGCATTTGTCCATGGCCAATACCAATTCGCGCTTCCGGCACCAAAGCGGCAAGCTCTGCGGCGCACTTTTCGATGGTTTTGACATCATTGTGCAAAAAGTACACTTGACCACCACGCAGCAGCTCGCGCAGTAGGGCCTCTTTGATCACCGCATCTTCCCGTTGCATCACAAAGGTGCGCACTGACAAGCGACGTGCTGGCGGGGTGGCGATAATCGACATGTCGCGCATTCCAGCAAAGGCCATATTGAGGGTACGTGGGATAGGGGTAGCGGTAAGGGTCAAAATATCCACTTCGCTGCGCAAGGCTTTCAGTTGTTCTTTTTGACGTACGCCAAAGCGGTGTTCCTCGTCAATAATAACCAGGCCCAGGTCCTTAAACTTAACATCCTTTTGGAGCAGCTTGTGGGTGCCGATAATAATATCCACTTCACCGTCGGCCAGGTTGCTCACCGCTTGGTTGATCTCTTTACTGGTTTTAAAGCGGCTCATCACCTCCACCCGTACTGGCCAGTCAGCAAAGCGGTCGCGGAAGCTGTTGTAGTGTTGTTGCGCAAGCAGCGTGGTGGGCACTAATACCGCCACTTGTTTACCACTGTGCACTGCGATAAAAGCAGCGCGCATGGCGACTTCAGTTTTACCAAAGCCCACGTCGCCACAAATCAAGCGGTCCATGGGTTTGCCGGACAGCATATCGTTACGTACGTTATCAATCGCCACTTGCTGGTCGGGGGTTTCCTCAAACGGAAAGGCAGCACTGAACGTGTTGTAATCCAGGCCTGGATTGGTGAAGGCAAAACCTTCCCGAGCCGCCCGCATGGCATAAATATTTAGCAGTTCGGCAGCCACATCGCGCACTTGTTCTGCGGCTTTGCGTTTGGCTTTTTGCCATTGCTCGGTACCTAAGCGGTGTAAGGGTGCGTTGCTGTCATCGCTACCGGTATAGCGGGCGATTAAATGTAGATTGGCCACCGGTACATAGAGTTTGGCCTGATCAGCGTACTCCAGCATTAAAAACTCGGTGGATTGGTTTTCGATTTCCAAGGTGACTAAACCTTGATAGCGTCCCACGCCATGGTCAATGTGTACCACGGGTGCGCCTTCACGCAATTCGGTAAGGTTGCGGATTACGTGCTCATGGTTGGCGTCACGGTTTTTCTCACGGCGCCGGCGTTGCATGACTCGCTGGCCGAGCAGGGCGCTTTCTGGGATCAGTGCAATGTCATCCAGCAACAGACCGGCTTCGATGGGCACCACACAGATGGCTATTTTAATGTCTGAGGTTAAAAAGTCTTCCCAGCTGCTCACTTCCTCGGGTAGAACTTCAATGCGTTGTAAGAGCTCGAGCAGCACCTCGCGACGACCGGCCGTTTCAACGGTAAATAGCGTTCGGCCAGTGAAGTCTGTTAGGAACTGCTTAACTTTGCTGAGCGGTTCAGCGGCGCGGGCATCTATAGACAGGTCTGGGAAAGCATGCACCGGCAGGCGCTCACGACCAACGCCCGGAGCAATTTCTTGTGCGTCAATGACAATGCGCGGGTGCTTGTTAAGGGCTGCGTAATACTCGTCAATGGCTAGAAATAATTCGGCTGGCGCTAATAAAGGGCGCTCAATGTCGCCACGTCGTTCTTCATAGCGGCTGCGAATA
>DASROA010000087.1:0-10263 GCA_035647115.1 Thiopseudomonas sp.
AAAAAAGGGCTGGTGACCAACAGTGAGACAACCAGTGAAAACTCTCCCTATGCAAAATTAGTCTCTCATTTCGCGCCGATTGTGGCTCAGGCAATCAATGAGGGCCCTGCTCCACTGCCTATCGCCCAAGCGGTGAAAAGTATTATCGAGAATGAAGACAGCGATATTGCCGTGCAGGTTGGCAAGGAGGCAGAGCTGTTTGTGCCAATGCGCAAGAGCATGGATGACAAAGCCTTCGAAGAGAAGGTAAAAGAAACATTCGGCTTATAAGTGGGACCGGGCGACCTGTGTTACTGAGGTCGCCCGCGAGTTTCAATGGTATTGGTTACTTTTCTTTACTTTCAGTGAACGCAAACTTTCCTTAAGTATTTTTATCCTTCATTTACATAGTGTTCGCTAATCCGTATATTCGTTTTTTCATATATGCGGTTTGGCGTATAAGCTTCTCTGCTTGCCGCTCAATCTTGGTTCCACTGCCCGCTCTAGGAGGACTTTTTTATGCAGCTGTCGCCGACTGAGGTTTTTAAAAGTCTTGCTGATGATACGCGGCTGCGAATTGCCTTATTGCTGGCCAGTGCAGGTGAGCTTTGTGTGTGCGAGTTGACTGAAAGCCTGCAGGAAAGTCAGCCAAAGATTTCCCGGCATTTATCCTTGTTGCGTAACACAGGGGTGTTGCTGGATCGTCGCCAAGGGCAGTGGGTGTATTACCGTTTGCATCCAGAGCTGCCGGTTTGGGTGCTGAGCATTCTGCAGCAAACCCTCGCGGCTAATCAGCAATGGCTGGTGGATGATCTACGGCGCTTGCAGGCGATGCAGCGCGGCTCGCAAAACCAACCTGTATGTAACTAAACCCTTTTAACTGTTTCCACGGACTGAGTGTTGCTCATGCTGATCGCGCTGCTGATTTTTCTGATTACGATTGTTTTGGTTATTTGGCAGCCGCGCGGGCTGGGGGTCGGTTGGAGTGCTTCGTTTGGCGCGCTACTAGCCTTGCTCTGTGGTGTGGTTGAGTTGGCGGATATTGCCTTGGTTTGGCAAATTGTTTGGAATGCCACCGCAACCTTTATCGCCATTATTATTATCAGTTTGCTGCTCGATGAAGCCGGTTTCTTTGAGTGGGCGGCCTTGCATGTGGCGCGTTGGGGCGGCGGCAGTGGGCGCAAATTGTTTGCCTTTATTGTGCTGCTGGGCGCAGCTGTGTCGGCGTTATTTGCCAATGATGGTGCTGCGTTAATTATCACGCCGATTGTGATGACCATGCTGTTGGCGCTGCGCTTTTCTCCGGCGGCGACCTTGGCGTTTGTCATGGCTGCAGGCTTTATTGCCGATACCGCGAGCTTGCCCTTTGTGGTGTCGAATTTGGTCAATATCGTTTCTGCGGATTACTTTAACCTCAGCTTTAATCAGTACGCAGCGGTGATGGTACCGGTGAACTTTGTCAGTATCGCTGCCAGTTTGGCGATGTTGCTTTGGTTTTTCCGTAAAGATGTACCGGCCACTTATGCACTGAATGAACTCAAACAGCCAAAAGAGGCGATCCGTGATCATGCTACTTTTGTGGCCGGTTGGTGGGTGCTGGGCTTATTGTTGTTGGGCTTCTTTGTGATTGAGCCACTGGGTGTACCGATCAGTGTGATTGCCGCGGTGTGTGCCGTATTACTGTATTTAATCGCTGCCCGTGGTCAGGTGATTGGCACCACTCAAGTGCTGCAGGAAGCACCTTGGCAAGTAGTGGTGTTTTCGTTAGGGATGTATCTGGTGGTCTACGGTTTAAAAAACGCCGGACTCACCGATTATATTGCCCAGCTGTTAAATATCTTTGCCGAGCAGGGCTTGTGGACGGCGACCTTAGGCACGGGGTTACTCACCGCTTTACTGTCTTCCATCATGAATAACATGCCGACAGTGTTGGTCGGAGCCTTGTCGATTGATGCAGCGAATGTTGATGGCGTGATTCAGCAGGCAATGGTGTATGCCAATGTGATCGGTGCCGACTTGGGGCCGAAAATCACCCCAATTGGTAGCTTGGCCACTTTGCTGTGGCTGCATGTGTTGGCACGTAAAAATATCCAAATCAGCTGGGGCTATTATTTTAAGGTCGGTGTGGTGCTGACGTTGCCGGTGTTGCTGGTGACCCTCAGCGCCTTAGCGATTCGCCTCAGCATTTAAGCCAGTACAGATGGTTTATCCAGTGCTCCACAGCAGGCCGAGTAATATCAAAAGAGAGAGTTTTCATGTACGAAGATTTACCTAATATCAGTGCTGATTCATTGAATATTCCAGCGCTGGAACAGTTACAACCAGTACAGCAGTCTGCGCATAAGCCGCGTATTTTATTGTTATACGGTTCTACCCGTCAGCGCTCTTTTAGCCGTTTAGTGGTGCAAGAAGCAGCGCGTTTGCTAGAAACCTTTGGTGCAGAAACCCGTATTTTTAATCCATCCGGCTTGCCTTTGCCGGATGATGTTGAAGATACCCACCCTAAAGTGGCTGAACTACGTGAGCTCGTGCAGTGGTCGGAAGGCCAAGTCTGGTGTTCGCCAGAGCGGCATGGCGCTATAAGTGCAGTGTTTAAAGCACAGATTGACTGGGTGCCGTTAAGCATGGGTGCGGTGCGTCCGACTCAAGGTAAAACCTTAGCCGTGATGCAGGTCTGTGGTGGTTCGCAGTCCTTTAATGTGGTCAATCAACTGCGGGTGTTGGGGCGCTGGATGCGCATGTTTACCATCCCCAATCAGTCTTCAGTGCCGAAAGTCTTTACTGAGTTTGATGACAACGACCGCATGCAGCCGTCGCCCTATTACGATCGCATTGTTGATGTGATGGAAGAGCTGGTGAAGTTCACCTTATTGTTACGCGACCGTCAGGACTACCTGGTGGACCGTTATTCTGAGCGTAAAGAAAGTGCAGAAGAGTTATCAGCGCGGGTCAATCAGCGCTCGATTTGATCGGTGCGCTGCATAATTACGCGTAATAGGCATTGGTGTTACTGCTATGCTGTTTGGTAGATAAGATGTTTCTGTGTGCGTTTGTATGGGTTTTGGCGGCATGCAGCAGGGCTGGCAAATAGATTTAAAAAGCGAGGTTTATGATGAAATTAGCGGAAGCATTGATTCTGCGCGCAGATTATCAAAAACGAGCTGCACAGTTGCGCCAACGCATTGTCAGCAATGCCAAAGTACAAGAAGGTGAAGAGCCAGCGGAGAATCCGCAACGTCTGCTGAAGGAGTTTGAGCAGCTGGCGGAAGGTACTTTAAATCTGATCAAACGCATCAATAAAACCAATATCAACACTCAGTTTGACGCCGAGCGCAGCTTAACCGATGCCTTAGCTGAGCGTGATATTTTGGCTGCACGGCGCAAGGTCTATGCGGATCTGGTTGAAGCCGCTGCAGCCTCACAAGACCGTTACAGCCGGTCAGAAATTAAGTTTGAAAGCACCGTTAGTGTTAAAGAGATACAAAAACAGGTGGATGCTTTAGCCAAAGCCTACCGTGAGTTGGATACGGCAATTCAAGGATTGAACTGGAGTACAGACTTAGTAGACTAGTTGTGTAGTAGGTAGCCGCATTGATCGAGGCGAACGCACCCGCCAACTGGGTTAAGTTGGCAATCACGGCTCGGCCGTTAACCGGTAGGTGTGAGGGGCAACACCTTTGCTAACACGTTTTGCCTAGCACAAATTACACGGGTATTGAGCATTGTTACTGTGCATAACCGCGCGTTGATCGATCAAAGAGGTGAGGGTGGGTTTGGGGACTACTATTGAGACGTAGGGTGTTGGCTAGGGCTTGATTGGTCGCTGTATTTGTTGGGCACGTATTTTTAATAAATACGCTTAAGGCACAAGACATCCCACAGAAAAGCTGGATAATAGCGGCCTTTCTTTTTATCCCTATTCTGGTGATGCCCTGTGGAAATCAAGGTTAACTTTCTCGACAACCTGCGACTTGAAGCTAAGTTTGATGACTTTAGCGTGGTGGCTGATCAGCCGATTCGTTACAAGGGTGACGGCTCTGCGCCGGGGCCGTTCGATTACTTTCTTGCCTCATCGGCGTTGTGTGCGGCGTATTTCGTTAAGTTGTATTGTCAGGCCCGTGATATTCCAACGGAAAATATTCGCCTGTCGCAAAACAATATCGTTGATCCAGAAAACCGCTATAAGCAGATGTTTAAAATTCAGGTGGAGCTGCCTGAAGATATTTCTGACAAAGACCGCCAAGGTATTCTGCGTTCGGTTGAGCGCTGCACGGTAAAGCGTGTGGTGCAAAATGGTCCGGACTTTGTGATTGAGGCGGTGGAAAATCTGGATGCTGATGCGCAAGCCTTGCTGGGTGCTGCGGTGGATGAGGGTAGTCAAACTTTTATTCCCGGTAAAGATCTGCCACTGGAAAAAACCATTGCTACGATGTCAGGCATTTTGGCTGATCTAGGCATGAAAGTGGAAGTGGCCTCGTGGCGTAATATTGTGCCTAATGTATGGTCATTGCATTTGCGCGACTCTCAATCACAGTTGTGCTTTACCAACGGTAAGGGCGCCACCAAAGAAAGTGCGCTGGCCTCAGCCTTAGGTGAATTTATTGAGCGTCTCAATTGCAACTTCTTTTACAACGATCAGTTCTGGGGCGAAGAGCTGGCCAATGCTGATTTTGTGCATTACCCCAATGAACGTTGGTTTCAGCCGGGTCCCAATGATGAACTGCCTGTTGAAATTTTAGATGAGCATTGCCTGGCGATTTATAACCCAGACGGCGAGCTGCGCGGTTCTCATTTATACGACACCAACTCCGGTAACACCGCGCGGGGTATTTGCTCCATTCCTTATGTGCGTCAGTCCGATGGCGAAGTGGTGTATTTCCCCACCAACCTGATTGAAAATCTCTTTTTAAGTAACGGCATGAGTGCCGGAAATACGCTGGAAGAAGCGCAGGTGCAGTGCCTGTCCGAGATTTTTGAGCGAGCGATTAAGCGGGAGATTCTGGTGGGTGAAATGGCCTTGCCTGATGTGCCGCAAGAGGTATTAAACAAATACCCAAAAATTGTTGCTGGGATTAAAGCGCTGGAAGATCAGGGCTTTCCAGTGCTGGTTAAAGATGCCTCCATGGGCGGCCAGTTTCCGGTGATGAACGTGACCCTGATGAATCCGCGCACCGGTGGGGTATTTGCCTCTTTTGGTGCGCATCCAAGCTTTGAGGTGGCGCTGGAGCGCAGCCTTACCGAGTTGTTGCAAGGGCGCAGTTTTGAAGGTTTAAACGATATTGCCCGTCCTACCTTTTCTACGGAAGCGGTGACTGAGCCCCATAACTCGGTGGAACATTTCATTGATTCCAGTGGTGTGGTGTCTTGGCGTTTCTTTAGCGGTAAAGCCGACTATGACTTTGTTGAATGGGATTTCACCGATGGCGGCCGCAATACAAACGCGCAGGAAGCGGAGCTGCTGTTTGGCTTGTTGGAAGACATGGGTAAAGAGGTCTATGTGGCAGTATTTGAGCATTTAGGCGCTACTGCATGTCGAATGCTGGTGCCGGACTTCTCGGAAGTCTATCCAGTGGATGATTTGATTTGGGATAACACCAATAAGGCCCTGCAGTTCCGTGAGGATATTCTTAATTTACATCGTTTAAGCGATAAGCAGTTGAGTGCTTTAGTTGAGCGTCTAGAAGAAGCTCCAGAAGATCACTATACCCATATAAGAACTCTGATTGGTGTGGAGTTTGATGAAAATACCGTGTGGGGTCAGCTGACGATGTTGGAGCTGAAATTGCTGATTTATTTAGCGCTTAACTGTTTAGATGACGCTTTGGAGTTGACTGAAGAGTTTTTGCAATTCAACGACAATACCGTTGAGCGCGAGTTGTTTTATCAGGCCATGGCTGTGGTATTAGAAGTGGCGCTGGATGATGATATGCAGTTGGCTGATTATGAACCCAACTTCCGGCGGATGTTTGGTGATGAGCGTATGGATGCTGTTATCGGCTCCCTGCAAGGCAGTGTGCGATTTTACGGCTTAACACCAACCAATATGCAGCTTGAGGGTATTGATAAACATCTGCGTTTGTTGGACAGTTTTAAAAAACTGCACAGGGCGCGAGCTAAATTTGCGGGTTAATCTCTATTGTTATGGACATACTGATTAGTGCATCCAGACAAATCCCATGCTGTGCTGAGCAACACAGTGAATAGCTACCCTGAGTTTGCTTGGGCTGCTGTTTGTCTTTGCTGTGGCTATGCTGATCGTTACGCTGCACAGTAGCGATAAAACAGGTACAGATTAACCTCTGTGGTGTGGCTAACAACGGCTTACCTTCTTCTGTTCTTGACCCCTTGTTGCGCGTCAGCGGTGAAAGGGTCTTCCGGCCATGGGTGTTTGGGGTAACGGCCGCGCATATCTTTGCGTACCTCTGGGTAAACATTGCGCCAAAAGTTGGCTAAGTCAGCAGTGACTGCCAAAGGCCGCTGTGCTGGTGATAGCAGGTGGGTGACCACCGCAACTTTGCCTGCAGCTACAGTGGGTGTTTCTAGCCAGCCAAATAACGCCTGTAGTTTAGCGGCCAACACAGGGCCGTTTTCGGCAGTGTAGTCGAGCCGTACACTTTGCCCTGTGGGAATAGTCAATGCGGTGGGAGCAAGGCTGTTGAGTTGTTGCTGTTGTTGATAGTTCAGTAAGCTGTTTAACGCTGCAGTTAATTGCAGTTTTTTTAGGTCAGACCAGCGTTGCATGCCAACTAAAAAGGGCAGTAACCACTCTTCTAAGCTTGCCAGTAGCGCAGTATCGCTGACATCGGGCCATTCACCGGGAAATACCTCACCCAGTAAGCGTACCCGCGCGCGCCATTGGCTGGCGTTGGTTGACCAAGGCAGGCTGGCTAACCCCTGATGGCGTACTGCATTAAGCAGACCTTGCTGGATAAGTGCTGGGTCGGGTTGTGGTAGCTCTGTTTCTTCGAGAATCAGTTCGCCCAGTTTACGTAAGCGACGAGCCACTACGGTGCCGCGCTTGTCATCCCATTGGGCCTCTTCACTTTCGCTAATGAGATGCGCTAAATCCCGCTCAAGATCGGCCCGTTCTACAGGGGCTGCCAGATATATAGTGGCTTCACGGGTTTTACCGTCTAAATCTGCAGCCACCAGCCAGTCATAACGAATAAGGCTGTCGTCTTCACGTAAGCTCGCTCCTTTACCATTGCTCAGTTGATAACGTGCAGAGTGTTCTGCTCGGCGCCGCGCAATGCGGTCGGGATAGGCCAGTGCCAGTAGACGTCCTGTCTCTGTGGCACTTGGTGTACTCGCAGCAGCGCTGTTGTTATCCATTAAGCGTTTGGCAACCTGACGAATACTGTTTAAGCGGGCGTTATCTAAATGTTGCGGTCGATATTCTCCGTGCAACACCCGTAGCCGTTCATGCAGATCAGCACCGGAGTTGGGACCTAACAGGTCACGCTCATCCAATAAAGCGGCCAGTTCTGCGGCAGTTGAACCCAGTCCAAGATTACGGCCCTGCAACACCATATTGGCTAAGCGTGGATGAATACCCAGTTGGCGGGCGGCTTTGCCGTGCTCAGTAATGGCGCCATTGTGGTCTAACATGCCCAGTAATTGCAGCAGCTCTGCGGCTTGATGCCAATGGGCTGCTGGTGGTGGGTCAATCCATGCAACCTGAGCTGGATCACGGGTGCCCCATTGAGCCAACTCCAGCACCAGTGACAGTAAGTCGGCTTGTTGAATTTCCGGAGGGGTGAATTCGGCAAGCGCGGCATGCTCTTCTGCACTCCACAGGCGGTAGCACACGCCAGGCTCGATGCGTCCGGCGCGACCTTTACGCTGCTCGGCGGAGGCTTTGGAAACACGGCTGGTGATTAGGCGAGTCATGCCGCTATTGGGATCAAAGACTGCGCGGCGCTGTTGGCCGCTATCGATCACTACGCGCACCCCCTCGATGGTTAGACTGGTTTCAGCAATGGCGGTGGCCAGCACGATTTTACGGATGCCAGCGGGTGCCGGGGAGATGGCGCGATCTTGTTCAGCAGCTTGTAAGTTGCCATATAAGGGCGCAATGAATACGTCATCGGGTACGTGTCCGCGCAGTCGCTGTTCTACACGGCGTATTTCGCCAGCACCAGGTAAAAACACCAGTAATGAACCGCTTTGCTCAGCCAGTGCGGCATGGATTACTGTCACTATGGAGTCAATGCTGTTGCGTGGTTGGTGCTGGCCGCGCACAGGACGGTAAATGACTTCAACAGGGAAGGCGCGACCTTCGCTACTGATCACAGGCACATCACCTAACATTCGAGCAATGGGCGCAGTATCTAAGGTGGCGGACATCACCAGGATGCGCAAGTCTTCACGCAAGGCGTGTTGGGATTCGCGTACTAAAACTAGGCCTAAGTCCGCCTGTAATGAGCGCTCGTGGAACTCATCAAAGAGCACAGCTGCATAGTCTTCCAGCATGGGGTCGTTTTGAATGAGGCGGGTCAGGATACCTTCTGTCACCACTTCAATTTGGGTTTTTGAAGAAATTTGGCTGTCCAATCGGGTGCGGTAACCGACAGTTTGTCCAGCTTTTTCGCCCAGTTGCTGGGCCATATAACGGGCAGCAGAACGTGCCGCCAGCCGCCGAGGTTCCAGCATTAAAATTTTACGGCCTTCGCGCCATGGTGCATCCAGTAACGCCAGTGGCACACGGGTGGTTTTTCCGGCACCGGGAGGTGCGTGTAACAGTGCTGTGGTGTTGTCTTCTAAAGTCTGCTTAAGGTCGGGAAGAATTGTATCTATGGGCAGCATAAGGGCTTTCAGTTTCTAAGGGGTGGCTTAATTAACATTAACCAGTATGCCTTAAATAACTGTGCCTGGCTGTTTGCTAAGGCTGAGTAAGGGCGGCGTGCCAAAACTGAGCAAATAAAAGCATGTCTTTGCAATGCGGCTAAAGCGTTCGTTGTGTTACTCCTAATTGTTAAAACCATATTGAATAACATGTCGCACTCTATAAACAGCGCGCAATCTGTAACACCTGAACTTTCCGTAATTCCCACTTCACACGGATTTGGTAACCTCTGCTACTGCTGCAGCAGTTTATTGTGATGACAGCGATCCCGATATCGGTGATTATTTTGCCAACTTTATGGACCGGACTAAAAGCGGCTATGGCCCGTGAGCAAAATTTGCTTTGAAAAGTGAGTTACGTGCAATAGAAACGCCCCAGCAGGATTGTCCTGTGGGGCGTTTTGTGTTGTACAGTGAACACAAACACGTAATCTGTCGCGCAGTATTCAGGCCAAAAATTACCAAGCCTTATAGGGTAAAAACTTACCATTCATGGTGATGACTACCCGATCGCCATCAGGATGCTCTTCCTTATCGATATCCATGGTGAAGTCAATGGCGCTCATAATGCCGTCACCAAATTTTTCATGGATGATTTCTTTCATGCTGTCGCCATAGACGCTCATCGCTTCATAGAAGCGATACAGCACTGGATCTGTGGGTACTGTTTTGTCCCAGTTTTTATGGGGAAACTCCTGCAGGGCATCAGCTATGGTTTCAGGCAGGCTTAATACTTCGCACAGTTTGCGTGCAGGCTCTACTTGTAAGCTATTCATGCCTAGGCAAGCAGAGGTTAAAAATACCGGTGCAATACCCACTTTTTCTGACAGTTGTTCCCAGCTTAATCCGGATGCTTTTTTAGCTGCCAGAATATCTTCGGTCATTTCGATCTTTTTCACAGTCATACTCCTAGCTAATAAAACTGAATGTTTAACTACCCAGTAGGGGAGTTAGGTTAAAGCACACCATTTTAAATATAACCCGTTGCTACAGAGGAGTATGGAGGGCTGTGCAGCGAATAAAACGCTGCATTGTGGGTACCCTTTAGTGGGTATGTCATGTGAGAGGATAAATGTATGCGTGCTAGATGCTCAGTATGGTTTGAGCAGTGTGTATGTTTTGTACTGGCTATTGGGTGCGTTCAACTAAGCTGGGGTACGAGTGTGCCCACGCTTCAAAACCACCATCCATGCTGTATAGATCGCTAAAATCTTGGCTGTGCAAATAAGCAGCAGCGCTTTGACTGGAGTGTCCGTGATAGCAAATAACAATGGTTGGCACATCCAGATCTGCATTGGCAATGAAATCGGCTAATGAGTGGTTATCCAGATGGATGGCGCCAGTGGGGTGGCCATTAGCATAGCTTTCTGGGTCGCGAATATCGACCATCACTGCACCTTGCTCGCAGAGTTGTTTGGCTTGTTTAATGTTGATGCGTTT
>DASROA010000088.1:0-22046 GCA_035647115.1 Thiopseudomonas sp.
TGGTTAGTGGCAATTGGTTCAAACTTATCCGCGCTTTGGATTCTAGTGGCCAATGGCTGGATGCAATTCCCAGTCGGCGCAGAGTTCAACTATGAAACCATGCGCATGGAAGTCACAGACTTCGGTGCCTTGATTTTCAACCCTGTTGCGCAAGTTAAATTTGTCCATACAGTGGCTGCTGGTTATGTCACAGGCTCGATATTTGTCTTGGCGATCTCAAGCTGGTACTTGCTTAAGAAACGTGACCTTGGCTTTGCCCGTCGCTCTTTCGCAATTGCTTCCGCTTTTGGTATGGCTGCCATCCTGTCGGTCATCGTACTGGGTGACGAGTCCGGTTATGCGCTGGGTGACGTGCAACAAACCAAACTAGCGGCTATTGAAGGTGAGTGGCACACCGAAGAAGCACCTGCAGCCTTTACCCTGGTCGGTTTGCCCAACATGGAAACCCAAAGCACCGACTACGCAGTTAAAATTCCTTATGCCATGGGAATTATCGCAACCCGCTCACTTGACGAGGAAGTCACTGGTATTAAAGATCTGATGAGTCAGCACGAGGTGCGCATTCGCAACGGTATTGTTGCTTATGAACGCCTGCAAGCTCTGCGCTCTGGTGATCGCACTGCAGAAAACATTGCTCTATTTGACGAAGTCAAAAATGACTTAGGTTATGGTCTACTGCTGCAAAAATACACAGATGACATCACCCAAGCCACTGAAGAGCACATTGCAATGGCAGTTGCCGACACCATTCCCCATGTGCCCAGTCTGTTCTGGAGCTTTCGTGTCATGGTGGGCGCAGGTTTCTTGATGCTGGTGCTGTTTGTCTTGGCTTTCTGGGCCTCTACTAAGCACAATCAAGAACATAAGCCGTGGCTGTTAAGGTTCGCACTGCTTAGCTTGCCATTGCCATGGATCGCCGCACAAACCGGCTGGTATGTGGCTGAAATGGGTCGCCAACCTTGGTCCATTGCTGAGGTTCTACCTACATTCCTTTCAGTGTCATCATTGTCGGTGAGTGATGTTTTAGCCTCAATTATTACCATTTCAGTGATTTACCTTGTGTTAATTATTATTGAAATGTATCTGATGATTCGTTTTGCTCGCATCGGTCCTAGTACCCTAGGTACAGGCCGCTACCATTTCGAACAAAACAACACTAAAACCTTATAAGGAGTGACGAAATGTTTGATTACGAAACTCTAAAACTCATCTGGTGGGTACTGGTTGGCGTGTTGCTAATCGGTTTTGCCTTAACCGATGGTTTTGACTTAGGGGCAGTAATTCTCATGCCCTTCGTAGGACGTACAGACAGTGAACGTCGCGTCGTGCTAAATACCATTGGGCCCCACTGGGAGGGTAACCAAGTTTGGCTGGTGACTGCGGCAGGTGCATTATTTGCGGCTTGGCCAGTGGTCTATGCTGCGTCTTTCTCTGGCTTTTACTGGGCGATGCTGCTTGTGTTATTCGCCTTGTTTACACGGCCACTAGGGTTTGATTACCGCAGCAAGCTCGACAACCCAACTTGGCGCGAGCGCTGGGACTGGGTCATGTGGGTCGGTAGTTTTGTCCCCTCGCTAGTATTTGGGGTGGCCTTCGGTAACTTGTTTCTCGGTGTGCCATTTATCCTAGATGAAACCATGCGTATCAGTTACACCGGCGGCTTCTGGGGCTTACTCAATCCGTTTGGCATCTTGGTTGGTTTAGTGAGTGTAGCCATGCTTACCACCCACGGCGCAACCTGGTTAATGATGCGTACTGACCAGCAGGTGTTCCAGCGCTCACGCAGTGCTGTACAGATCTTCTCGCTGGCTTACTTAGTCACCTTTATTGGTGCAGGCCTATGGTTATGGCTGGGTATTCAAGGTTATAGCGTAACTTCGCTGATCGATGGCAATGCTGCGATTGACCCGCTGAGCAAAACAGTTGCCCAAGACAACCCTGGTTGGTTGGCCAACTACAGCCTCTACCCAATCATGCGCGTTGCGCCAGTGATTGGCATCCTTGGTGGTGTGCTGGCTTTCCTGGCAGCAACCATCAATCGTTCAGGCTTAGCTTTCTTAGGCTCTGCATTGGCCATCACTGGAACACTGTGCACCGCAGGTTTTGCACTGTTCCCATTCCTGATGCCCTCCAGCATTGATCTGGCATCGAGTCTGACCATGTGGGATGCTGTATCCAGCCATAAAACCTTAGGCATTATGTTTATTGCCGCTGGCATTTTTGTTCCTATTATCTTGGCCTACACCTTATGGAGCTACATCAAATTGTGGGGTGTGATAAAAGTTGCAGATATTGAAAGTGATCCGCGCGGTCTCTATTAAGTTGCAATTATCAGTGACGCTGACAGAGCGTCACTGATAAGACCAATTTTATTATGCTAAAACCGTATTGATTTGAAGCTCGCAATGGGCTTCACAATATAACTAAAGAGGTTATTTATGTGGTATTTCACTTGGGCTTTAGGCACATTATTCGCTGCTAGCATGGGTATTATTAATGCCCTTTGGCTAGAAAGATCATACGATATGGATGCTGATAGCGACTCCCAGAGTCAATAAGCTGCCATTAAAAAAGCCGCTACTCAGCCCTGAACTGAGTAGCGGCTTTCTCTTGCCTAACAGATCAATTTGTTAAATTTATAAATTCTTCAGGGCTTCGATAATATTCATATCGTGGGCATAGCTGTCACTGCGAAAACGCAAGCGCTCGTCCATATCCACTTCTACAGTCCAGTATGCTAATAAAATCGGAACGGGCTGTGGCAAGTCCACATTACGGGTTTTACCGCTGCTCTGTATGCTCTCAATATGCTCTCGCTCGTCATCTGTGGCAGCGGACAATAAAAGATCCACCAGTTTCTGTGCATCCTCAACCCTGACGCAACCCGAACTTACAGTACGTGTGGCTCGACCGAAAATATGCTTGCTCGGTGTATCATGCAAATACACAGTGAAAGGATTCGCAAAACGAATCGCCACTAAACCCAGCGCATTGCTTGGCCCCGGCCCTTGACGCAACATTATTCCTGAAGGTGAACGCCAATCAATGCTGTAGGGGTCTAACACATTACCCTGATAATCCAGCACACGCATATTACTGCGTGCCAAATAACCAATATCACGACGAATTTCAGGCAGTTTATCTTCACGCAAAATGGTTGGCGGCACAGTCCAAGTTGGATTAATGGTCAAGTGAGTAATCCGCGACTTAAGCAAAGGTGTTTGCCGACGCACAGTCCCCACTTGGGTGCGTGTGCGCCACACGATATCACCATCATTAAAATAGAGTAAACGCGCGCCAGCAATATCCACCACCAGCATGTTTGGCTCAATCAACTTGTCTAACCAGCGTAATCGCTCAAGGTTGGCTCGCACTTGTAAGAGGCGCTGCGCTGGACTGATATTAAGTTCACGTAAAGTGGCAGGGCCGACAATGCCATCCTCTTCCAAATAGTGGTCTTGCTGAAAAGCTTTCACCGCCTCCATCAAGGCTTCATCGTAGCGCAACGGATTAATCGTATTGTCTTGTTCAGCAGCCTCATGCAAAGATGCATTTGAGGTTGTTAGATCTGCCTGCTCAGTCAAGTAACCCGCTTTTTGTAAGCGTTCTCGCAAGCGTGGAACTCGTACATCCTGCTGCCCCACACGCATTGATTGACCTTGACTCGGCACCACCCCCCATTCTTCTTGAGTCAGCAAATAGCTGCTTTGTAATACTTCACGGAGTTTTTGATAGGCTCTGGACTGCGGTCGCAGTGCTGCAAAGGTCTGTGTTAAATCATCAATTCCAGCCGCTGCCACCTCAACAATCGGCGGCGGCTCTGCAGGTTTAACAGCCGGCTCATACCAATAGGGTTCCAATACTTCTTGATCAAGCACACCATCACGCAAGTGCTGCAATACTTTTAAGTAACTAGAACTGTGCAAAATATCATCACAGACCATTTGTTGCGGCCAAGTAGCTTGCTCCAAAGTTGAGGCTTGCGGTAATGGATACATTCTGGGCTGCAAGCCGTCATAGCGCGTTTCCAAGATCAACTCAGTCAGCTCTTGACGTCGAGCGGCATCTTGCCACAGTGGAGCGTAACCCAGCTTCTGGTAGAGTTTCTGCAACTGCTCAATTGATTGAGTAGATAGCTGACCAGCCGCCGTTGCAGAGCATGCACTGGCCAGCGAGTTAAGCGAATCTGACAGCAGTAAGGGGCTGTTATCTGTCGCAGCCCAACTGGGTATGCTGTGTAAAACACCGACAATTAGAGCCAGGCTCGTATATTTTTTAAACAAAATTTTGGCTCCTTAAGCAAGGGACTGTTAAGATACGCGCTTTATTGCGCACAAAAGGATGACAGCGCGTAAACCACTTACAGGTCAGTTGTACCATAAATAGCAGAATAACACTGACCAAATAAAGCCTAGGATACTCACCTTTTAAATACACTGAGTGTGTCCGTATCGAGAGTCTTTTTATGTTACGTCCATTAATTATTCGTTCTTTTTTGATTGCCGCTGCTGGTTTAAGCACTTTTTCAGTCAATGCCGCAACCCTTCCCCAGCAACTCGTTAATAGCCTCAAACAGGCCGCCCCTACTCTAGACAAACAGGTCTTGTCCACAGCTTTAAGTGCCATGCATTGTGCGCTAAATAACGGTGCCGAACCCGCTACGCGCCTAGCCGTTATTGATTTTTCTTTACCGTCCAGTGACAAGCGCTTGTGGATTTTCGACCTCAAAAAACAAGCTTTGGTACTGCATGATTTTGTCGCCCACGGCAATCGTTCTGGTAACAATTTTGCCACTGAATTTTCCAATACCAATGGCAGTCACCAGTCCAGTATCGGCTTGTTTAGAACAGCTGAAAGCTACCATGGCAAACACGGTTACTCACTGCGCATGGATGGCTTAGAGCCTGGATTTAATGATCGCGCTCGGGAGCGAGCCATCGTTATTCACTCTGCTGATTACGTCAATCCAGACTGGATCAAAACCCAAGGCCGCATTGGCCGCAGTCAGGGCTGCCCTGCTGTGCGCCCTGAAATTGGTCGCACCGTGGTTGATAATCTGAAAAACGGTCAGTTTATGTTTTCTTGGTATCCTGACCAAAAGTGGCTACAGAGCTCCATTTACTTAAACTGCCGCACGCAGCAAGTAGCCAGCCGCAGCACTAAAGACCATGCCGATGACAGCTGACTAAAGAGACATTTTTACTGCGCCTTCAAGATGAGTTGATTCCCAAAAATGCGGACAACTCATCTTTTTGACTCATCGCATCTTGGTAACCCAACTCAATTAACTCATTGCAATAGCTGCGCTCAAACAGCAAGTAACTTAATACCCCACCGCCATTGGGCCGTGTTGCGCCCGGTCCTCGCAAAAACAAACGCAATGAAGCCGGTAACTGATGGCGGTGGCGCGTGGCTATTTCATCAATACTTTTACTGGGCGAAACCACCAGCACATCCACCGGCGACAGACCAACATCTTTTTTGCGTTCTTCTTCGGGCAACATTTGTCCCAGCGCATTGAGCCGCCCTAGCAACTCCAAGTCAGACTCTAAATTATCAATAAAAGTACTGTTTAATAAGTGGCCGCCAATTTGTGCCAAGCTGGGTGGTCGAGCGGTTTTGGGTATAATCTGTTCTTCTTCATCTTGGCTGCGCACTCCGATCACCAAAATGCGATTAGCCCCCAAATGTAAGGCTGGACTAATAGGTGCTGCTTGACGCACTGCGCCATCACCAAAATACTCATTATTCAAACGAACCGGTGGAAATAACAACGGAATTGCTGAGCTGGCCATTAAGTGTTCAATGCCTAAGCGAGCAGGTGAGCCATTACGACGATGACGCGCCCATTGCTCTATATTTCCACGCCCCTGATAGAAAGTGACTGCTTGCCCAGACTGATAAGCAAAAGCAGTGATAGCGATGGCACGCAACTTACGTCGCGCTACGGCTAAGTTGATACCTGAAAAGTCCAGTTCCTTAAGCAATAATTCCCGTAGCGGTGAATTATCCAATAAAGCTACAGGGTCTAAACCCCGTCCTAACCCCAACAAATGTTGGCCAATAAAGCGCGCCGCTTGACGCAAGACACCCCACCAGTCCGTCCGATACACATGCTCAGTCTTAAAGTTTTGCCAGATATCTGTAAGGCGACGAATCGCACTCTGGAAATCTAAAGCGCCGCAGGCCAAACTCACAGCATTTATCGCACCAGCTGAAGTGCCCACAATAACTTGAAAAGGATTATCAGCAGACTCTGGTGCCAAATCTACAATAGCAGATAGCACCCCAACCTGATAAGCAGCCCGCGCACCACCGCCTGATAAAATCAAACCTGTGATCGCATTCTCTTTGGTTTCAAACGCACGCTGGAACGCCGTTTTTTGTTCCTGGGTTTTCAATACAGCTTTGCCTCACCTTCAGGCCGGGTTTTAAAGCGACGGTGCGCCCACAAATATTGTTCAGGCTGCTCGGTTATGGCTTGCTCAATCCATTGGTTAATTCGGATACAGTCCTGCTCTTCTGAATTGCTTGGGAAATTTTGCAAAGGTGGCGCAATTTTAATTACATAACCTTTGCCCCCTGGCAAACGCGTCTGCGTCATAGGAATAACGTGCGCACGGCCCAGTTTTGCAAATTTACTGGTGGCTGTTACTGTAGCAGCTGGCACACCAAACAGGGGCACAAAGAGGCTTTGTTTAGGACCATAGTCTTGATCGGGTGCATACCAAATGGCTCGCCCTTGGCGTAATACGCGTAACATTGCCCGCACATCTTCACGTTCAATGGCTTGTGCATCGGCATTATGCCGCTCGCGACCGCGGCGCTGCACATAATCAAACACCGGATTATCATGGGCTCGATACATGCCATCAATAGTGTGCTGTTGACCTAAGAGTGCAGCACCAATTTCCAATGTCGTAAAATGCATCGCCATTAAAATAACCCCTTGCTGCTGTGCTTGAGCCTGCTGTAAATGCTCTAGCCCCTCAATACGCACTAGACGGCGCAAACGTTGTTTAGGCCACCACCAGCTCATGGCCATTTCAAAAAAGGCGATACCTGTAGATGCAAAGTTCTCGCGCAGCAATTGCTCACGTTGTTGCTCACTTAACTCTGGGAAACACAGTTGTAAATTGCGCTGCACAATGTGCCGACGACTACTTGCGGTATGCAGCATCACAGCACCTAACGCACGACCCAAACCTAATAACACCCGATAAGGCAACTGAGTCACCAACCATAAAACTGCCAGCCCAAACCACAGCAACCAATAACGGGGATGCAGAAAAGCAAGTTCAAACTCAGAATGTTTCATACTAAATCGACCAAACACTATAAAAGAGCGTATTCTACATGGCTTATTGATTTGTAGCCTGTCATGCTTAACGCTATAACAGTTTTTTATTTTATTCGATAGAGCCACCCATGAAGCCAGTTGATCTTCTTGAGCAGACTTCCGTTTTTCAACTTAAAGGCAGTATGCTCGCCTTAACTATTTTAGAACTCACCGAGCACGACTTAGCGAGCCTCGACAGCCAGCTGGCTGATAAAGTCAAACAAGCTCCGCAGTTTTTTCAAGATGCCCCTATAATTTTAGCTCTTGAACAACTCAACCCAGCAACCACTGACTTAGATTTAGAGCGTATCTTAGCTATTTGCCGTAAGCACGGCATGCGTACTTTAGCTTTGCGCAGCGAACACCCTGAACACTTAGCTGCTGCTAAACAACTGGACCTCGCAGTGCTGGCTCCTACAGGTGCGCGGGAACGAGCAATAGAAATCACCCCCGCGGTGGATACCCCTGCCGAACCCAGCCTAACTCCAGCACGCATCATTTCCCAGCCAGTACGTAGCGGCCAACAAGTGTATGCTAAAAACTCAGATTTAATTGTCCTGGCCGCAGTAAGCGCCGGTGCTGAGCTGTTAGCCGATGGTAACATCCATGTCTATGGTCCATTACGGGGACGCGCACTGGCCGGTATTAACGGCAATCACCAAGCGCGCATTTTTTGCCAACAGCTGGGCGCTGAACTCTTATCCATTGCTGGGCAATATAAAGTTGCAGAAGACTTACGTCGCGACCCTTTATGGGGAAAAGCGACACAAACCTGCTTAAATGAGGGCCAGTTGGACATCTCTGCACTCTGATCTATACCCTTGTGACTATGAACGCTTTATAATCAACCTACTCAACAACCCTACACTCTATTTATAAGGTGAACCGCTTGTCTAAGATTTTCGTTGTAACATCAGGTAAAGGCGGCGTTGGAAAAACAACCACCAGCGCAGCTATTGGTACAGGTCTCGCGCTACGTGGAAACAGAACCGTGATTGTCGACTTTGACGTTGGCTTACGTAACCTTGACTTAATTATGGGTTGTGAACGCCGTGTGGTTTATGATTTTGTCAATGTCATCAACGGTGATGCCACGCTTAATCAAGCCTTGATTAAAGATAAGCGCTTAGACAACTTATATATTTTGGCAGCCAGCCAAACTCGCGATAAAGATGCATTAACTCTAGAAGGTGTTGAAAAAGTACTCACTGAGCTCGCTGAACAATTTGACTATGTGATTTGCGACTCGCCGGCGGGTATTGAAAAAGGTGCTCACCTTGCAATGTACCTCGCTGACGCTGCTATTGTTGTCACCAACCCTGAAGTGTCTTCGGTGCGTGACTCAGACCGCATGCTCGGCCTGTTATCCAGCAAATCAAAACGCGCTGAAGAGGGCCGCGAGCCGATCAGCGAGCACCTGCTGCTGACACGCTACTGCCCTGAGCGGGTGGCACGCGGTGAAATGCTCAGTGTAGAAGACGTTGAAGAGATCTTATCCATCCAAATGATCGGCGTTATTCCTGAATCCCAAGCAGTCCTCAAAGCATCCAACCAAGGTGTACCGGTGATTCTTGATGAGGAAAGCGATGCCGGTCAGGCCTATAGCGACGCTGTTGACCGCTTACTCGGCAAGGAAGTACCCCACCGCTTTTTAGAAGTGCAAAAGAAAGGCTTCCTCCAGCGCATGTTCGGAGGTAAAGAGTGAGCATTTTAAACTTTTTTAGAAGCCGTAAAAAAACTCAAACCGCATCAGTCGCTAAAGAGCGCTTACAAATCATCGTTGCTCACGAGCGTGGGCAACGTGATGAGCCAGACTATTTACCAGCGCTGCAAAAAGAGCTGGTTGAAGTGATACGAAAATACGTCAATATCGATCAAGACCAAGTACAAGTGGCTTTGGAGGACCAAGGCAGCTGCTCGATTCTTGAATTAAATATCACCCTACCTGACCGTTAAGTTCTATGGGCAAAACTTTCTTATATGGCGGCTCTGCCGCCATTTTGCTGGTGCTTGAGTATGCCACTGTCCAGTATTGAAATAATCCATGTCGACTCGCACATTCTAGTGGTCAACAAACCTACAATGTTGTTGTCGGTGCCAGGCCGTGCAGCCAACAACAAAGACTGTCTGATCACACGCCTACAAGACAATGGCTACCCCGACGCCCTGACTGTGCACCGCTTAGACTTAGAAACTTCAGGACTCACTGTGCTAGCCCGAGACCCAGCCAGTCACCGCGAATTATCTCGCCAGTTCCATGATCGTGAAGTAGGTAAAGGTTATAGCGCCCTGTGTTGGGGACAATTTACCCATCGCCAAGGGCAGGTTGAGCTGCCACTGCGCTACGATCCACCGAACAAGCCGCGGCAAATAGTTGATCACGAACTGGGCAAAGCTGCCTTGACCTTTTGGACAGTACAGCAAACACATGCTGCACATACCCGCGTCAAGCTCGTACCTTACACAGGCCGCTCACACCAACTGAGAGTGCATATGCTTGCCCTAGGCCACCCCATTCTAGGCGATGTACTTTATGCCCACAAACCCGCACAGCAGGCCGCTGCACGCCTCTGTTTACATGCAGACCAACTCAGCATTACCCATCCGCATTCAAAACAACGCTTAGACTTTAACTGCCCAGCACCTTTTTAAAACATACCGTCAGTCCCCACATGGCTATATAGCCAAAAATCTAATGGATGCATTACACTGCAACTTAGCACTCAGTATTGGAAAGGGCACTATGTCAGCTCATCACGCTATACTTGCTTTACGCCGCTATTTAAACAATCAGATTCTAGGTCAAGAACGTCTGGTGGACCGCCTGTTAATTGCCTTGCTGGCAGATGGTCACTTATTGGTAGAAGGTGTGCCTGGACTTGCTAAAACTAAAGCAATTAAACACCTTGCAGATAGTTTAGAAGGCTCTTTTCAACGCATTCAATTCACCCCTGATTTACTGCCGTCTGATATCACGGGCACTGATGTGTTTCGTCCAGAAAGCGCAACATTCGAATTCCAACCCGGCCCTATCTTCCATAATTTAATTTTAGCTGATGAAATTAACCGGGCACCCGCCAAGGTACAGTCCGCACTACTGGAAGCCATGGCTGAGCATCAAGTCAGTGTCGGCAATAACACCTACGCCCTGCCCGACCTTTTTTTAGTCATGGCTACCCAAAACCCCATCGAGCAGGAAGGCACCTACCCGCTACCCGAAGCCCAACTTGACCGCTTTCTAATGCTGATAAAAATCGATTTTCCTGATGCACAGGTTGAACGTAAAATTCTTCAGCAAGCCCGTGGTATTGCTTTACACGGTGAGCAATCTGCACCACAACAGTTAACTCAAGACAGTATTAATACTGCGCGCCAAGAAATTCTAAACCTGCATATGGCTGATGCCTTAGAGGAATACTTGGTACAACTGGTCATTGCGACACGCACCCCCAGTAAATTTGATGCTGAACTGGCCAAATGGATTCGCTTTGGCGCCAGCCCACGTGGTTCCATTGCGCTTGACCGTTGCGCACGCGCCCATGCATGGCTCGCTGAGCGCGATTTCGTGAGCCCGGAAGACATCCAGGCTGTTCTATTCGATACCTTACGCCACCGAGTTATCTTATCTTACGAAGCGGAGGCTGCCGGCATCGATCAAGACCAAGTTTTACAACGCTTACTCGATGTCGTTGCGGTGGCCTAATGCAGGTACACGAACGCACTCATATTAATTTGCAAGAGCTGCTGGGCATGCGCCACGCTTTATACAAAATAGAGCTGTTTCGCACCCCATTACGGCATAGCACACTGCTGGGCTTACATCGCTCGCGCCTGCGGGGCCGCGGCATGGATTTTGATCAGGTACGTGCTTATCAAAACGGTGATGATGCACGCACTATTGACTGGCGAGTAACTGCCCGTACCGGTGAAGTACACAGTAAAATCTTCCATGAAGAACGGGAGCGTTCCACCTTAATACTGGTTGAACAAAGTTTGCATCTTTTCTTTGCCAGTGTGGGTTGCTTCAAATCGGTTTTAGCCGCACAAGCGGCCAGTTTGTTCGCTTGGGCAAGTGTGCATCACAATGATCGCGTTGGCGGATTAGTATTCGATCATGCGGCGACTCAATACATTCCAGTGCAACGTAACAAGCAAGGTATATTACAGTTACTACAAGCCATTGCGGTGGCTAACCAACGCTTACAGCGGCCCATGACTCAAGCACTTAATAATCCACTGCAACACAGTTTACAGCAGGCACAACGCCTTATCCCCCGTGACAGTTTGGTGATCTTGATTTGTAATGAGCGTCATCTTAATCCCACCACCCACTCACTCATCAGTCGCTTGGCTGAACACTCAGAACTGATTTTACTGCCTTTATCTGATCCTTTAGAGCACAGTCTGGCCCAGATCGGTCAAGCTCAGTTTTGCTTAGGGGATGACAGCACCAGCATCGATACCACTGATCGACACCTGCGCCAACAGTGGCAAGCAGTGGGCGCAGCTTATCGAAGCGCTTGGTCAAACCTCGCACAACAACTCAATGCACCACTGTTACCGCTCAGCACTCAATACCCCATACTGCAGCAATTACAAAACATTCGCTTACAGCAGCACGGTAATACAGCATGATTCAAATTGAACAGCTGCAGCCTCTAATCTACCCTGACCCTGTCAGTTGGTGGCCACCTGCACCGGGCTGGTGGTTTCTATTGCTATTGAGTTTTTTAGTCTCAGCTGCGGCGCGACATTACCGCAAGCAAAAAATTGCCAAACAAGTCAACCAAATCCCTAGCGATCCAATACGCGACAGTGCTTTACAACAGCTCCGTGAGTTAACGAAACCACAAGCAGATGAACCAGCAGGCCTCTGGTTACAACAACTTAATCAGTTACTGAAACGTATTTGCGCTGCCCGCTACCCAGAGTACGCGAGCCATACCCTCAGTGGCCGTGATTGGTTAGCCTTTTTAGACAGCCGTTGCCCTGCCGCTGGGCTCACCCGCTGGATGATTTTAGTGCAAGGTGCTTACCAAGCGGATTGCCGTTTAGATGATCCGTCTATTGCTCAGTTGCACAACGCCATTGAAATCTGGATTCGTAAACATGTTTGAATTCGCTTGGCCCGGACTTTTCTTGTTATTGCCATTGCCTTGGCTGGTGCACACCTTGGTACCACCCAAGCGGCAACCAACGGCTGAGCTACCTGTACCTTTTTATCATGAAATTAAAGGTTTACAGCACTCTGAACGCTCAGTTTTACTAGGCTTTAATAAAAAACATTTACCCTTTCTACTCATTTGGCTGCTTTTGCTCAGCGCTGCTGCTCGGCCCCAACTACCCAGCGCCGTTGAAGAGCGCCCCAGTACTGGTCGCGATTTACTCATTGCACTCGACCTCTCCAGCTCAATGCTACACAGTGATATGACTTTACAAGGCACCAGCATCTCGCGTATTGAGTTTGTACAAAAATGGCTGGATAATTTTATCAAGCAACGCCATGGTGACCGTTTAGGTTTAATCCTGTTTGGTACTCAAGCGTACTTACAAGCCCCTTTAACCTATGACCATCAAAGCATTCGCACTTGGGTGCAAGAAGCACAGCCCGGGATTGCTGGCAACAGCACGTCCATAGGCGATGCCATTGGTCTAGCCATCAAACGGTTGCGGATGCGCCCCGCAGAGCAGCGGGTACTTATTTTAATCACCGATGGAGCAAACACCAGCGGGGTCATGTCACCACGGGCTGCAGCACAACTGGCTGCACGTTATCAGATCAAAATTTATACCGTGGGCATCGGCAGCCAACCTGCTGTGCACACTCAGCAATTAATTGATACCGCAGGCCTTGAATTGGATGAGCAATCTTTAATGGACATTGCTGCACTGACCCAAGGGCAGTATTTCCATATCACCGATAGCGCAGATTTAGCGCATATTCAAAACACTCTAAATAAGCTTGAGCCCAGCGCAGCTTACCAAGCCCCCAAGCGATACGTTACAGAGCTCTATCACTGGCCACTAGCTGCAGCATTCATACTTAGCCTGCTATTCGTAGCCTTACGCTGTCTGCTCACCTATCGCCACCAGCCACCTTCTCAGGAGGTCAACTGATGGCGGCACTAGCACTCTCTTGGCCTGAATGGATACGCCCTTACTGGTTACTGTCTGCACCACTAGCGGTGCTTTTGCTAATCATGCTTTACCGTGCCAGCCAAAAACAACAGAGCTGGCGAACCCTACTGCCCAAGAGCTTCCAAAACGTTTTATTAGCTCATAATACACAGCGCCCATCGACAACCAGCTATTGGCTATTAGCTTTGACTTGGCTCTGCACAGTGATTGCATTGTTGGGTCCCACTTGGCAAACCAACACCGAACAACCTTCTCAGCACCCCCAACTGGCGCCATTAGTTATAGCCATTCAACTGACCCCTGAACTGCTCGCCACAGACCTCGCCCCCAACCGTCTTAGCCATGTCCGCAAGAAAGTACTCGATATTCTAGAGCTGCGCGAAGATGCAGTGAGCGCATTGGTTGTCTATGCAGGCAGCGCCCACACCTTAGTACCACTCAGCAATGATAGGTTAACCAGCACGAATCTTTTACAGGCGTTGCACCCTAAGCTGATGCCCAAACCTGGCCAGCGAGCCGACTTGGCAGTGCAGCAAGCCATTGATTTATTGCAGCAAGGCGCGCAAGGTACAGGACAGATCTTACTGATCAGCACAGGGGTATCCCCAGCCGAACAAAATGCAATTATTGGCTTTATTGATAAACACCCCATTGCACTCAAACTCATGGGTGTAGGCACTGCAGCAGGTGCACCCATTATCGAGTCCGAGCAAGGGCATTTGCGCACCGACAGTTCAGGCGCCATTGTGCTCAGTCGACTTGATCAAGTTTCATTACAACTGCTGGCCGAACACACTGCGAGCCCTTACTCACCGTTAACAGCTAACCAGACTGACATCCAAGCCTTGGAACTGCTCACACCTATCAATCAGCAGTGGTCGAGCAGTAACACCCCCGAACAGCTGCAGGGCAGCGATCTAGGCTACTGGTTTATTTTACCTGCACTCTTATTAACTGTTGTTTTAGCCCGTCGCGGTAGCTTTCTTATTGTACTGCTACTCTTGGCAAGCCCAAGCCCATCCTACGCCTTCCAGTGGGAAGATTTATGGTTGCGTGCCGACCAACGCGGCGCAAAGCTCATCGAACACCAGCCCGCTCAAGCTGCTGAGCTTTTTATTGATCCACTCTGGCGGGCCAGCGCGCTTTATTTAGCTGCCGACTACCAAGCTGCCGCTCGTTTGTTTGCTGAGTTTGATACTGCTGAGGCGCACTATAATCGCGGTAACGCACTGGCTTTAGCAGGTATGTTGTCAGACGCCTTAGCAGCCTATCAGCACGCTCTATTATTAGACCCCAAGCTACTTTCCGCTCAATATAATCAGCAACTGATCAAAGATCAGCTTGCCGCAGAACAATCCAAGAACCAACCCGATGAGCCAGTAACCGACACTCCAGCAGAGCCTGCTTTGCCTGCCAGCCAAACAGCACATACACTCGCCTCTGAAAGCTTACCAGCAGCACCACAACAGAGTGATAGTAAGCAGCCAAGCACGGCTACTCAACCCGCAATGCCAGGCAGCCCACAATCCAACAATGATGTTAACCCAACTACACCGCAACAGGTTTCTCATGAGCCTGATAAAGTAGAGCAAAAGGTACACTTAGAAAGCTGGCTTGAGCAAATCCCTGACAACCCAAGCGAACTGTTAAGGCGCAAGTTTTTATACGAACACAATTTGCAAGAGGTGACCCCTTGAGCCGCCGTACTTTGTTTCATTACATTCTACTTTTATGTTTGCTGTATGCTGTCCCAGCGCACGCCAATAGTTTTACCGCGCGAGTTGATCGCAGCGAACTCAGCGCCGGTGAAAGTGTTGAGCTTATTTTAGAATCAAGTGATACAACACAGTTTTTAGCACCGGACCTTACGCCGCTCAAACCACTGTTTGAGCTACTCAACAGCCAGCAAGTCAATCGTTTTAATGAATCCGGACAACCTGTAACACAATGGGTGCTCACCTTACTACCCAAACAAACTGGCCTGTTAATTATTCCACCGCTGAACCTAGGCGAGCTCAACAGTGCGCCCATTAACTTATATATTAAAGACTTTAACGAACCCAATATTTTCCCACTTGAGCCGGTGTATATTGACAGCCAATTGGATCGTGAATGGGTTTACCTGCAAGCACAACTGATTCTGACACTGCGTATTTATCATGCCATTCCGTTATTTGCAGACAGTAACTTAACCCCTCTTAGTTTAGACAACGCCCGTGTCGAACAACTGGGGAAACCCCGTACTTTTGAACAGCATATTAATGGGGTACGCCATGGTGTCATTGAAGTCAGTTATGCAATCTATCCACAACAAACCGGAACAATTGAAATTGCTTCGCAAACCTTCAGCGCAACCTTAGCCGGCCATGACCCACACTCCTTAACACCGTTTAGCGCACGACCAGGACAGCGTATTAAAGTGCAATCAGCACAAATTCCATTACAGGTTAAGGACATTCCCAGTGATTACCCAGAAGGCGCTACTTGGCTGCCGGCGCAGCAGGTTACTTTAGAGCAAACCTGGACACCCAGCCTAACTAACACTATTCCCGCGGGTAATGCTGTGACCCGCTTACTGCAATTACAGGTCAAGGGTTTGCCCGATTCTCTCTTACCCGCCCTACCATCTAAACCGAACAGCGCCTATACGGTATATTTAGATCAGCCTTCGTATAGCAATCAATACACCAGCGATGGTGTGCTCAGCAGTCGCCACGAGCGCCAAGCCTTCGTTTTTCACAACAGCGGCCAACAAACCTTAGAGGCTATTAAGTTACCTTGGTGGAACACCACTACAGACCAACTTGAATATGCTGTGCTTGCCGAGCAAAGCCTACAAGTGACTGCAGCCAGCGAGCTGCACAATGAACTCACCTCATCCGTGCTGGGCAGCAATCTATCAGAAAACACTTTAAACACAGCACTGCTGAGGCTCTGGCAAGCAGCCAGCCTCTTTTTTATGCTATTAAGCGCGGTCGGTTTTAGTTTATGGTGGCGGGCGCGCCACCAGCCAGCAGTGCTCAGCAAGAGCGCAGCACCAAGTGCACGCAACTTACAAGACAGCTTAAAACGTGCGTGTTTAAGCAACGATCCACACAGTGCTCGCCAAGCACTGGATGCTTGGGTGCGCCAACATAGCGTATCTTTGCTTGAGATGACCGCCGCTGACAACAACTTAAAGACTGCTTTAGATGCTTTAAACAACGCCCTTTATGGTGAGATCAGCAGCCCATGGCAAGGAATAGCACTGTGGCAAGCCATTGAGCAGCACAGCTTAAATACGCAAAATAAAACCATGCAAGACGAACAGCTGCCACCACTGTACCCGCCTTAAACGATCCACCCAGCAGTCCTACAGCCTAGCTATAAATGAAGGTATGACTTTCGTTAATGCCGATTAAGCGGTATGGTTTAAGGTATTTGCAATCCACTTTCTAGACTAAGTAGAGTCTTATTGACTCATTATTTGTTTTATAACTTGCCAGTGAGATGACAACGACGATGGCCGATTTACCGATCGATGATTTAAACATTGCTTCTAATGTAACACTTATAACACCAGAGCAAATCAAACAAAAAATCCCTCTCAGCGAAAAAGCGCAGCGCACCGTATCCAATGGTCGCCAAGTGGTGCGCGATATTCTAACTGGAAAAGATCACCGCTTATTTATCGTGATTGGCCCCTGTTCTATCCATGATATTAAAGCCGCTCACGAGTATGCAGATCGACTCAAGGCCTTAGCCGATGAAGTGTCTGATACCTTAGTGTTGATTATGCGTGTGTACTTTGAGAAACCGCGCACAACGGTAGGCTGGAAAGGTTTAATTAACGATCCACATCTGGATGACTCCTTTAAAATTGAAGAAGGCTTACACATTGGCCGCCAGTTACTGCTCGACCTCGCCGAAAAGGGCTTGCCCACCGCCACTGAAGCCTTAGATCCGATCTCGCCGCAATACTTACAAGACTTGATCAGCTGGTCGGCCATTGGTGCACGCACCACTGAATCACAAACCCACCGTGAAATGGCTTCTGGACTGTCTTCTGCAGTGGGCTTTAAAAACGGTACCGACGGCAGTTTAACAGTGGCCGTCAACGCCTTAGAGTCTGTCTCCAGCCCTCACCGTTTCTTAGGTATTAACCAACAGGGCGGTGTATCCATTGTCACCACTAAAGGTAATAACTTTGGTCATGTGGTCTTGCGCGGTGGTAACGGCAAGCCTAACTATGATTCGGTGAGCGTTGCGTTGTGTGAGCAAGAACTCAAAAACGCTAATATCACGCCCAACATTATGATTGACTGCAGCCATGCCAACTCCAATAAAGACCCAGCCCTGCAGCCTTTAGTTATGGAAAACATCACCAATCAAATTGTTGATGGCAACCAGTCAATTAGTAGTTTAATGGTGGAAAGTCACTTAGGCTGGGGTAATCAATCCATTCCTGCAGATCTAAATGACCTTAAGTATGGCGTGTCCATTACTGATGCATGCATTGACTGGGCAACCACAGAAAAAAGTATCCGCGCTATGCGTGACAAATTAAAAGATGTATTACCCAAGCGTCAGCGCAGCTAAACCCTGCACTGTTGCACTAAAAATGCCCGGCCGATCAGCTGGGCATTTTTATTTATTGCGGATGACGCTGTAAATACACAGCAATATACGAGCAGCTTGGCACCACTTTATAGTTGTGCTCCTTAGCGTAAGCCAAGGCAGTCTTAGCCAACAACGCAGCAACACCTTTGCCACGCAGCTCATTGGGCACATAAGTATGGTGGATATCCCAAGTGGCCTCATCCACAAGCCGATATTCTAAAATCGCTTGATGGCCGTCAATTACAGCTGAGAAACAGTTTTGCAGAGCATTATGCTCAACCTGTATGGCTTCACTCATCACGCTCACCCACTCCATTTTAATGTACGACACAACTGTCAGCATACACCCCATATAGTTGTTTGTGTCAATCGAAAGAAAAATCAGTGCGGTACATTAGACTGCTAAAAATTGAAGCAGAGCTAAGCTCTTATTTACTTAACCTTTGAACAATTGCAGTGCTTATTCTCGGCTGCTTTAGCTGTGAGTAGTTGATCAATTGGATTTTGACACTTAAAAAAAGACGGCCAACAGGTTGGCCGTCTAAAAAAACATTCCGGGGGGAGGAATGTTGTTACGCATGAATTTGTCTTCTCGCAGGAGTTAGACACTTGCGATATTAACCTAAAATTACCGCTAAACAATCAAACAAAAGTCTATGCAGTCACAGCGTGACCAATCATTACTGCCCCTTCAGTTCTGTAAGTTTTGCTAAAAACTCTGCTTCATTCAACACCTGCACCCCCAGCTCGTTGGCCCGGGTTAGTTTAGAGCCAGCATTACTGCCCGCCACTACACAATCTGTCTTCGAAGACACTGAGCCGGTAACCCGCGCACCCAGTTTCTCCAGTTCAACCTTAGCTTCCTGACGGGTTAAACTGTCCAAGGTGCCAGTTAACACCCAAGCTTGCTCTGCCAATGGTAAGCGCTGAACATCATCACGCTGGCATTGCCAATGCATGCCAAACTCAATCAATTGTTGCTCAAGCTGCAGCACCCGCTCGCGCTGACCGTCCTCAGCAATAAAATCCAACACAGCCTGCGCAGTTTTTTTGGACATGCGTTCAATCGTAGACAGCGCTAACCAATCTGCAGCGAATAACGCTTCAAGACTTTTGAAGTGCTCCGCCAAACGTTGCGCATTGGTTCGTGCAACACCGGTAATTTGCAAGCGCTCGATAAAGCCTGACAAACTTGTAAAAGCTTGGAACGCCGCATCTGGCTGGCCTTCATCGTTGGGTTGTACACCCAATTCGGCAAGATCAGCTAGCACCGATTGGTTATGACTATCAGCAAAAAAGCTGGCAATTTCATGGGCCACTTCGGCACCCACTTCAGGTAACCACAGCAAAGTTTCTGGTAAAGCACGCTGCAAACGCTGCATTGAACCAAAAGCGCTGGCTAAGATTTTTGCAGTTTCCTCACCAACATCTGGAACACCCAAAGCATAGATCAAACGAGCCAAGGTCGGCTGCTTGCTAGCTGCAATGGCAGTAACTAGATTTTTCGCTGAAAGCTCAGCAAAACCATCCAGCTGTAAGGCTTGCTCATAAGTTAAACGGTACAAATCAGCTGGCGAACTCACAAGTTGACGAGTGACCAATTGCTCGATGATTTTCTCACCTAAACCATCAATATCCATCGCGCGGCGTGACACGAAGTGCAATAAAGCCTGCTGTAATTGCGCCTGACAGCTTAAGCGCCCCATACAACGCCATACCGCACCGTCACTGACCACTTGCCTACCCTTGCTGCGTCGCACCAGTTGGGTACGCTCCACTTTTGAGCCACATATAGGGCACTGCCGTGGTGTTTCTATAACTCGCGCATCATCTGGACGGTGCTCCAACACAACTTGGGTAATTTGCGGAATCACATCCCCAGCACGCCGGACGATCACACTGTCACCGATCATCACCCCTAAACGCGCCACTTCATCCATATTATGCAAAGTGGCGTTAGCCACCATCACACCACCTACATGCACAGGCTTTAAGCGTGCCACTGGGGTCACTGCGCCGGTGCGCCCCACTTGAAATTCCACATCCAACAGCTCAGTAATTTCTTCTTGTGCAGCGTATTTATACGCCAAGGCCCAACGGGGCTCACGCGCTCTAAAGCCCAACTGCTGTTGCTGTTGCAGAGAATTCAGCTTAAACACCACGCCATCAATATCATAAGGCAGTTGCATACGGCGCTCACCAATATCAGCGTAGTAGGCTAAGCAACCTTGAATATCTTTAACCACTTGCAGCTCGGGACTGATACTGATTCCCCACTCGCGCAAACGTTGTAGGGTGGTGCTGTGGCGATCGGTTAAGCCTGCAGTACTGGTACCGTAACAGCAAAACTCTAGCGGTCGGCTGGCGGTTATTTTGGCATCCAATTGACGCAGACTACCGGCTGCCGCATTGCGTGGATTAGCAAAAGGCTTACGTCCAGCAGCAATCTCACGCTGATTCAAAGCAGTAAAACCTGCTTTGGGCATATACACCTCACCACGCACCTCTAGCTGCTCTGGCCAGCCCGTACCTTGCAGTTTTAAAGGCACATTACGAATAGTCCGCACATTAGCGGTAATGTCTTCGCCAGTTTGCCCATCACCGCGGGTCGCTGCACGCACCAGCTGCCCGTTCTCATAAGTGATACTGACTGCCAAACCATCCAATTTAGGCTCACAGCTGTACTCTATCGCTGTTTCTGTGGCCAGCTGTATTTGATCGTGACCGGTCAGCGCCTGCTCAACCCGCTGAGCAAACTCCAAAACCTGCTCTTCAGCAAAAGCGTTTCCTAGGCTTAACATGGGAACACTATGTTGAACCTGATTAAAAGCCTCTAGGGGCTGACCAGAAACACGTTGTGTTGGTGAGTCTGCACTAATAAATTCTGGATGCTGCTGCTCCAGCGCTGCTAACTCACTAAAGAGCCGATCGTACTCACTGTCTGGCACAGTGGGCGCATCTAAAACATAGTAGTTGTAATCATGCTGCTCTATGGCATGGCGCAACTGTTCAATACGTGCAGAAATACTCTCGTGTAATGTCATGGCCTGTACTCAAACAAAAAGAGCAGCCGCGGCTGCTCTTTAAAACGATTGGTTTCACAATGCTCTATAATTTTTTAGTAAGCTTTTGACGCTCAAACTCTGCAATACGCTGACGGTAGTGCTCTATAGTTTGTGCTGTTAACACACTGCGATTATCGTCCTTAAGCTCACCGTCTAACTCTTCGGCTAATTTACGCGCAGCTGCAATCATTAAATCAAATGCTTGGCGCGAGTTACGTGGCCCAGGCAGCCCCATAAAAAAGCACACTGCGCGAGTACTAAATAGATCCATATCGTCTAAATCGAAGGTTCCTGGATTAAGGGCATTAGCCATAGAGAAGAGCTTATCGCCATTACCAGTAATGTTCTCATGACGATGAAAAATATCCATTGCACCAAAACGCAAGCCGCTTTCTAGGATACTTTGTAATAAAGCAGGCCCTTTAAAACCTTCCTCACTGCGCGCGACTACATGGATAATTAAAATCTCTTCATAGTCAGCAGCTGTGTCAGCTTCTTTTTCAATCCGCGGCTCATCAAGCACTGGTTTAAGCTCAGGTTCTTTAAGTTTTTCACTCTTAACCGCTCGTGGATGAGCCTCAACTCGCTCTTCAGCATCAGCGTGCAACCCTAAAGTATCATCATCAATACTTAACGATGGCTCTTGTTTTCCAACCCTACGTGCGGGCCCTAAAATCTCAGGGTTTTCTTCTTCTGGGAGGTCAGCAAGGTCGCGGTCAAGACGGAACTTAAGGCTGCTTTTATTACCACGCATGCGACGCCAACCATCAAACAACACAGCCGCAATGACGACAATACCGATAACAAATAACCATTCACGTAAACCGATATCCATGAGCTACAGGCACTCCCAAAACAATAAAAAAGAGTTTCACAACCCTACAAAGGTGATGCAGGCACTCTAC
>DASROA010000089.1:0-2704 GCA_035647115.1 Thiopseudomonas sp.
GAATGAAAGTTCATCCAGCACGGCCGTTGAGTCGTTAGTCAATACTGCTAATAACTTAAATATTTATAGCGGCAGCAATCTTTTGTCAGAGGGTGCTCGTTTGCATTCAGGTGAGCAATTGAACCTGCACGCAGCGAAGGATATTCAATTGCTGGCTGCGCAAGATAGCCAGAGCCGAGTACAGGCTAAATCCAAGAGAGGAGTGTTATCCAGCAAGGCAAAGACCAGCAACCAAAGTCAAACCAGTGTTGTTGGCAGTGAGTTGGCAGGACGTGAGGTTAGCGTTGTTGCTGGGCGTGACTTGCTACTTTCCGGTGCTAATATGCGCTCAGAAGCTGGTACTAATCTGCAGGCTGGCCGCGACATTGACATAACTGCAGCGGAGCAGCATTCGAGCCAAAGCAGCTCAAAACAATCCAGTCGTTTAAGTTTTTCTCATTATGGACTCTTATCGCGTAGTCAAAAGAAGCAAAGCATAGACCAGGGTAATGTCGAGTTTGTGGGCAGCTTTATCAGTGCAGATAATTTAGCTATCAAGAGCGGTCGTGATACTCGCATTCAAGGCAGTACTCTTATTACTGAGCAAGATATGGATATCAGAGCAGGGCGTGATTTGCGTGTTGGCAGTGCTAAAAATACAAAGCACTACACTTCATCATCCAGCAGTAAAAAAACAGGTGGTATTGGCAGCTGGTGGCAGCCAGCGATGGGCCAAGTAAAACTAAAAAAACAAGCTCAAGGTGAGACTACACAGCAAAGCCCCAGCCAACTGGCTTCACTGGTTGGCAGTATTAAGTTAAAAGCAGGTGAGAGTTATCAGCAAACCGCTAGTCAAGTGTTAGCTATTGAAGGGGATGTTGATATTCGGGCTCAACAGGTCTCTATCGAGGCAGGTTACGACCAGTTTAAGCATAGTGAAAAACAAAGTGCCAGCCGCACTGCTATTGGAGGCGCTGTCAGCGTCCCTGTTGTGGATGCAGTGCAAAGTATGCAGCAGGTGGGTCGTGCGGTCAGCCACACGGATGATAGTCGTATGCAAGTGTTAGGTGCCGCAACATTAGCTATGCAGGGTAAAACAGCTTACGACGGTGCTAAAACGCTGATTAATAAAGACCCAGCAGGCATTAAGTTTAGTGTCAGTTTAGGCAGCGAGAAAAGCAAAAGCCAAAGTACCCAGCAGGGCAGAAATGCGGTTGCGAGTTCTGTTGTCGCAGGTGGTGATGTACGTATACAAGCCAGCGGAAGCAGTGACAGTGACGTGCAGATTATTGGCAGCACAGTTCGTGCAGGGCGCGATCTTGACGTGTTAGCAAATCGTAATATTTTACTGATAGCTGCAGAGAATATGTCTAAACAAAACAGTAAAAATAGTGGCAGTGGTTGGAGTGCTGGGATCGGGCTTGGTATTGGTGGCTCGCAAAATGGCTTTACTTTGGATTTGGCTGCTAACCAATTTAAAGGCAAGAGCAACGGCAGTGACAGCATATGGAGTAACACCCAGCTTGAAGCAGGCCAGCACGTTAATCTTGAGTCAGGTCAAGACACTGTATTAAAAGGAGCTGTAATTAAAGGAGAGCAAGTTGCCGCTCAAGTTGGTGGTGACTTGATTTTAGGAAGCCTACAAGACACCAGTACTTATACATCTAAAAGGAGCAGCTCCAGTATGGGTGCAAGTTTATGCATCCCGCCATTCTGTGCAGGTGCCAGTACAGTCAGTGGCAGTTATAACAGTATTAAAGTGCTAGGCGACTACGCCAGCGTCAACCAGCAAATCGGCATTCAGGCGGGCGATGGTGGTTTTCAGCTCAAGGTCAAAGGCCATACCGACCTGACCGGCGCAGTGATTGCCAGCAGTGAACAGGCAGTACAGGACGGGCTTAATCGGCTGGAAACTGGGACCTTGGCGGTGCGGGATGTTGAAAATCACAGTGACTACAAAGCCAGCTCATCCGGCTTGGTTGCGAGCATTGGTTTTGGCGTAGGAGAAGCAAATAAAGAGGCTATGGCTCAAACGAATCAGGATAAGTCTTATCGGCCTGATCTGACAGGTTCGGCAGTCAGCAAGATTTCTGGCAGTGATAGCAGCGTAACTCGCTCAGGTATTAGTCAGGCTGAAATCGTTATCACTGACTTGAAGGCACAACAGGAGCTGACGGGCCAGACGGCCACTGCTTTGTTGGACAAACTGAACGATGCGGTGCGTTCCGGTGATGGCTCGGGCGGCATTGATAAAAACTGGGACGGCAAAAAACTTGAGCGTGTGGTGCAGGCTAATGCGGAGATTATGACGGCCTTTAGTCAGCAGGCCAGCCATGCGGTCAATGCCTATGTTCATAGCAAGCGGGAAGAATTGTTGGAGCAGAAACGCAATGCCGACAATACCGCTACACAGGAAGAGATTCAAGGGCAGATCAATGCACTCAATACCCAAGAGCGGGTAATGAACGTCGTGATTGGCGCCCTGACCGGCCAACTAGATACCGCGGTTGCCCATGCTGTGTTGCAAGAAGCCGCCGACCAGATGCGCCAGTATAGTATCGAAAGCTCCAGCCGTTTTGCTGGGGTGATTGTTGGTGAAGATGAACAGGGAAATCCGCTGGTTCTGAGCAACATCTCCGGCGACAGTGCTGGTGTGCGTGGTGATGGCATCAAGCTGGGCGGTGTACGGGTGGATCTGGATTTGATTTGCGGCAAGGATAATGGC
>DASROA010000090.1:0-19674 GCA_035647115.1 Thiopseudomonas sp.
TGGCCCCAGCACCTAAGGCAATTTGGAGTCGTGCCCAGTCAGCAGACAAGTCCCGCAAAGCGGCAGCGTAGGCTAAGCGTGCGCTGTTTAGGTTGCGGTCGGTGTCGAGTAAGTCCAGTAAGGTCATCACCCCCACTTGATAGGTCTGCATGGATAAATCAAAGGCACGGGTGTATGCGTTGACGGATTTGCGCAGTAAGTCGACTTTGTGACGATCCCGCAGCCAGGCACTGTTGGCGGATTGCACATCTTCCACTGCTGTCAGTACGGTTTGCTGATAGATGATGAACGCCTCGCGGGCTTGCGCTTCTGCTTGATCTTGACTCGCCGCCAAGGCGCCCTGATTAAAAATAGGCAGGGTGACGACCGGACCAAAACTCCAAGCGTTATTATCGCTGCTGATGGTGCCGGTTAAAGAGAGTGACGGCAAACGAGCGGCGCTGGCGACGCCAATATTCGCAAAAGCGGCGCGTAAACGCTGCTCAGCTGCACGCACATCGGGTCGGTTGCGCAGCAAGTCGGCCGGTACTCCGGCTTGATAGGGTGTTTCCAAGTTAAGCCCAAGCAGAGCACTGACTGTGGGTGCGGAGGCTTGCATGTCGGCCAGCAAGGGGCCCACAGGCTCGCCCAGCAAGGTGGCAATGGCATACATCTGCGCAAGAAAGTTGGCATTGAGGTCGGGAATGTCCGCCTGAGCATTGAACAGCAGTGCTTTTACTTGCTCTTCTGCAAGCTCAGTAGCGCTGCCCACCGCGCGCTGGCGCTGGGTGATGGCCAGCGTTTGTTCACGAGAGTCAATGGCTTGCTCGGTCATGACTATGGCGTATTGGTAATAGCGCGCATTCACATAAGCGTTCACTAGCGCTGACAAATAGGCTAGGCGCGCCGTTTGACTGTCGTTGACTACGGCTAGTAAATTGGCTAGAGCCGCTTCACGTTCACGACGAATGCCGCCGAATAAATCGATGGCAAGATTGCCCGACAGGCCAGCGCTTTCATTGGTAACAGTTGCGATATTATCAGCGCCCGCGCGAGTCGAGCTCGCCGTCAGGTCGCCACTGATGGCGGCATTCACACCTGTGCCCCTAAGGACTGCTTGCGCCGCGCTAATACGTTCAACAGAGGCGGCAATACTTAGGTTAGTGTCGAGCCCTTGAACAACCCAAGCGTTGAGAACGGGATCGTTAAAATGCTCCCACCAGCGCAGGGTATCGGTACGCTGCAGTGATTGTGGATTGTTCACATCCACGTAAGCCTGCTGCATAGCGAGTTCTGGTGGTTGGTAATCCGGCCCCACGGCACAGCCAGCTAGAGCAAGCAGGGCGCAGGCTGTACTAGCGACTCGGCCCCTTATTTTATGCATCATGTGTGGCTTCCTGAGACGTTGTAGCGTAGCGAACTTTGAAGATAATTTGCACCGCCACCAAGAGCGCTGGAATCATGAAAATACCGGCAAAGGTTGCTGCGAGCATTCCGCTGAACACTGCCGTACCCACTGCATTTTGTGCACTTGAACCTGCACCTGCTGCCCAGACAAGGGGCATAACACCTAGAATAAAGGTTAAGGCGGTCATCAAAATAGGACGCAGACGCTGACGGCAGGCCTCCATCGTCGCTGCTAAAAAATCCATGCCTTGCTTCTGCAGTTCCACCGAAAACTCCACAATTAAAATAGCATTTTTGGCGGCCAAGCCAATGGTGGCCAGCATGCCCACTTTAAAATACACATCGTTGGCTTGGCTAAGCAGCAGAGCGCCGGCCAAAGCACCAAGCACGCCTAAGGGGATCACCAGCATGATGGCCACAGGAATACTCCAGCTTTCATATAAAGCGGCCAGAGCTAAAAACACCACCAGGATAGAAATGGCATACAAAAAAGGTGCCTGCGCACCGGATAGCCGTTCCTGTAAAGAAATTCCCGTCCAGGCCACTGCGTAGCCACCGTCCATCTGCGCAGTGAGCTCCTCCATGGCTAACATTGCAGTACCTGAGCTCACACCTGCAGCCGGTGAACCGGTTATTTCCACAGCGAGGACGCCGCCGTAGCGATCCAGTGACGAAGGTACTTTTTCCCAGCTGATGGTGGTAAAGGCGTCAAAAGGGACCATCTCGCCATTGCTGTTGATGGCGTGCCAGTGTTCAAGGTCTTCGGGTTGCATACGGTACGCGGCTTCTGCCTGCACGATCACCGGTTTGAGCTCTGAATTCATTTCAAAATCGTTGACATCGCGGCCAGAGAAAATCACCGATAACATGTTATTGATGTCGGGTAGGGCAATGCCAAAAGAAGCGGCTTTTTGTTGGTCGATATCAATCCGCATTGCCGTCTTGGTTTGGTCTTGGGTACCCTGCAAACTGGTCACTCGGCCGTCTTGATTGGCCATTGCTACCAGGTTTTGGCTGGCTTGCAGTAATGCGCTTTGGCCGTTATTGGCCTGATCCAGTAAATACATACTGAAGCCACCGGTGTTACCCATGCCGGGAATGGCGGGTGGTTGCAACATAAACACCTGACCCAAGCGGTTGTGGGTTCTAAAATAGTGATTGGTGCGTTGGAGTACCGCAGCGGCCGACAAGTCCGCTCGACCGGAACGCTCGGCAAGATCCGTCATGCGCGCAAATAAGATCCCCACGTTCTGCCCACTGCCACTAAAGCTAAAACCCACAGAGGAAAAAACCGAGTCAATGGCCTCAGACTCAGCTTCTAATAAGTGGTCTTCAAGCATGTTTACTACCGAGAGGGTTTGATCAGTGGTGCTACCCTCAGGCAAGGTGATCATCGCCATGAGCACACCTTGGTCCTCGGTCGGTAAAAAAGAACTGGGTATGACTTTAAACAGCATCACAATGCCCAGCCCGACTGCCGCCAAAATAGCCACTGATAATAAGGCGCGACGTAAAAAAGCCTGGGTAAGGGCCAGATAACGAGTTTGCGCAGATTTGAAGTGACGGTTAAACCAAGCGGGATAAAAGAACCGGCTCGGCGTCTTGCTGGGTGGTTTGAGCAAGCTGGCGCACATCGCCGGCGTTAGAATAAGCGCCACCAGTGTGGATAAGGCAATGGCCGACATAATGGTCACGGAGAATTGTCGGTAGATTACACCGGTACTGCCACCAAAAAAGGCCATGGGTAAAAATACCGCAATAATTACCAGGGTGGTGCCAATCAAAGCGCCGGTAATCTGCCCCATGCACTTGCGGGTTGCTTCAAGAGGCGACAAACCATCTTCTTCCATAATGCGCTGAACGTTTTCGACCACCACAATGGCATCATCGACCAGCATGCCAATGGCTAGGACCATGGCGAACATGGTTAAGGTATTAATCGAAAAGCCCACGGCGGCTAATACCCCAAAAGTGCCCATCAGTACCACAGGGACAGCCATGGTTGGAATGAAAGTGGCTCGCCAGTTGTGCAAAAACGCAAACAGTACAATAAACACCAGTGCAATGGCTTGGATAATACTGATCACCACTTGTTTAATGGAGGCTTCCACAAAAGGCGCTGTATCATAGGGAAATTCTACCGTAACACCCTCAGGCAGGGAGTTTTCTAAGCCGGCAAGGACTGCACGCACCGCTTTGGATGTGTCCACTGCATTGGCTCCGGTGGCTAAGGTCACGCCAAAACCGGCGGCGTTATTGCGATTATAGCGTGCATCGGTGCCGTAAATTTCTTGGCCTAATTCTACCCGAGCAAGATCAGCCAGACGCACTGTGGCGCCATCGCTTTCTGTTTTTAGCAGGATGTTACGAAACTCATCCACTGTGCTCAGTTGGCTTTGCGCAGTGATATCCACGGTAAATTGCTGCCCTTCAATATAGGGTGGATTGCCGAGCACACCCACAGCAACAGCGGTGTTTTGCGCTTCAATGGCAGAAATAATATCAGCGCTGGTTAATGCGTATTTAACCAGTTTAAAAGGATCCAGCCAGACGCGCATGGCATAACCTGAGCCAAACTGGTTAATCGACCCCACCCCCGGCGTGCGTTGCACTGGGTTTTTGACGATGTTTTCAAACAGATCCGCTAATTCGACGGAATTATAGCGGCCATCTTCACTGGTTAAGTTGCCCACCAGCAAGATGGAAGAGGTGGAGCGGCTCACCGTTACCCCATTGTCTTGCACAAGTCGGGGCAATTGGTTGGTCACCCGCTGAATTTTATTTTGTACATCCACCTGAGCATCATTGGGGTCTGCCGACTCATCGAACACGATGCGGATGGAGGATGAGCCCCGTGTTGAAGACGAGGTGATATACAACATGTCATCCAGGCCGGTCAGTGCATCTTCTAAAATGGTGGTCACTGAGTTTTGTACTGTTTCCGCTGAGGCACCGCTGTAGCTGGCATTCACCCGAATCGTAGTGGGGGCAACATCGGGGTACTGGGCCACGGGCAAGGTGGCAATCCCCAGAATACCGGTCAACATGGTGATAATAGCCAGTACCCAAGCAAATACCGGGCGACTGATAAAAAATTGAGCCATAGAAATTGCTTACCTTGAAATAATAGTAGCGCTGGTTAATAGCTACAGTGCTGCGCTGGGTTCCAGAGCTGATTCTGCAGGGGCTTGTTCTGTCACCACGCCTTTCTCATTGATGATGACCGCAACGGGCTTAATGGCTGTGCCTTCTTGTAAGTTGTCAAGATTATCCACCAGAACAGACACTGCACCTTGCAGACCCTGTTCAATAACCCAAGCATTGTTGTGGGTGCCGGCTGCTATCAGGCTTACTTTCTTCGCTGTGTGTTGGTCATCAAGGGTCCACACAGTGAGGGTGCCATCGGGTTCGGCTTTAGCTGCAAGTTGCGGGATACGGTACGCATTCAATTGACCCAGGGTTAGATTGACCCGTACAAACATGCCTGGAAGTATCAGCTGCTCAGGGTTAGCAAATTTTACCCGTACAGTGAGTGTTCCGGTGCTGGCAGATACCTTGCGACCGACACTTTCCACTGTGCCACGGGTGGCGTAGTGCTCGCCATTTTCCAGTATTAAATGTGCATCAATTTCCGCACCTTGGCTGAGCTCGCCAGAATCGATACGTTTACGTATTTCTAGCATTTTAAAACTGGCTTCGGAGAGGTCGACAAAGATTGGATCCAAACGGGTGACTGTGGTGAGCACATTGGCTTGGCCGGCGGTTACTAAATCACCAATAGAGACCTGTGCGGTCTCGGCGATACCGGTAATGGGGCTGACGATGTTGGTGCGCTGTAGTTGGATTTCAGCGCTGCGCAGGTCGGCTTGAGCAACTGATACGGCTGCTTGGGCCTGACGCAAATCAGTGCGGGCCATATCCACTTGGGCTTGGGTAACGCCGGTGCCTGCCAGTTGTTGGTAACGATAAAAGTTTTCCTGCGCCGATGGTACAGCGGCCTCTGCACTGTCCAATGCTGCGCGGGCTGCCTCCAGTGCGGCTTGATAAGAGTCTTGCTCAATTTGAAACAGCAAGTCGCCTTTTTTTACCATGCTGCCGGCCCGATACAAAATGTCGGTTATCACCCCGTCCACTAAAGGTCGAATGGTGGCATCGTCTTCCGCAAGAGCCTGGCCTGACAAGGTCACGGTCAAAGGTACCGGTTCACGCTTAACGGTGATAACCCCTGCCGGCTGCGCCATGGGCATGTGCTCACCGCTAGCTGGGCCATTTTGGGCCATAACGGGGCTCGCCACTAAGACGCAGCTGATTGTGCAGGCTATAAGGAATTTCATCATCTGGTTTTCTGCTTAGGATTTCTGTTTAAAACTGTTTCAATCAAAGAATACCAGCACAGAGTAAATCATACATTTTGCTGTAAGCAGTTTACCCGTATGAAAACTGATAGGCATGCAAACTGACGTACAGGCTGCTTGGTGATTGGTGCTGGACATGCTCAAGTATGTTGTGGCGCTACAAAAAAAAATAAAGCTCCAAAGCAATTAGGATGACAAAAGTGATGAAGCATCTCGCTAAGTGCGCTGTACTCTACTTGAAATTTAGGGAGTCCGCACAGCTCAGCATAGGTCAGGCGGCCCCTTGAGTACAGGTGTTCTACTGAGTACAACCTGCACACAAGGGGCCGCCTCTATTTGCTTAGTGCTCTCTAATTAGCGGGTCTTTCTAAATAAATCCAGCTCAATTTCATAGCTGGGCTCTGGCTTCTTGAACAGATACTCACCATGGCGGATCGAGGCTAACACATCGGCGCGCTGACGCACCGCTTCAAAGGGGCTGTCGGCATCCAGTACCAGGAAGTTGGCGGGTTTGCCTACATCCAGGCCGTACTGGTCTTCCACGTTCAAGGTTTTCGCACCATTAAAGGTAATCAGGTCCAGACAGGTTTCCAATTCTGCTAGGGACATGGTTTGCGCCATATGAATGCCGTTGTCCAAGATATTCATCAGGTTACCGTTACCGGCCGGGTACCAAGGGTCGCTGATGGAGTCCTGACCAAAGCAGACGTTAATGCCACTCTCCCAAAACTCTTTCACCCGAGTCATGCCGCGGCGTTTTGGATAAGTGTCTTGGCGGCCTTGCAGGTAGGCATTTTCAGTGGGCAAGGCAATAAAGTTCAGGCCGGATTTTTGGAACAAGCCCATCATGCGAAACGCATAGGCGTTGTCTGCCGAGCCGAACGAGCAGGTATGGCTGGCTGCAGTGCGGCTACCAATACCTTCCGTCATCGCCAAGGCATTGAGCAGTTCCACAAAACGGCTCATTACATCATCGGTTTCATCACAGTGCACGTCGATCAGCTTGTCATATTTGACGGCCAACTCAACGGTTCTGTGAATGGATTTCTCACCGATTTCACGGGCCCATTCAAAGTGGGGAATACTGCCCACCGCATCAGCGCCCATTTTTAAGGCTTCTTCCACCATTTCGTCACCGCCCTTGTAGGCGTACATACCCTCTTGGGGGAAAGCAACAATCTGAATGGTGACGTTGTCTTTCAGCTCTTCGCGAACTTCCAGCATGGCTTTTAAGCCGGTGAGGTTGGGGTCACAGACATCAATATGGGTGCGGATAAATTGCACGCCTTTGGAGACTTCTTCTTGAATGCCTTTTAAGGCACGCTCCTTGGCATCGGCAAAGGTTTGCTTGTTTTTAATGTCGTGCCAGCGGGCAATGCCTTCAAACAGAGTACCGCTGTCGTTTTTAGCCCCAGCTTGCTGGCCGGTGTACACATAGTCCAAGTGTAAGTGAGCGTCCACATAAGGGGGCACGACCAGACGGCCTTTAAGATCAATCACTTCACTTGCATCAGGTAAATTACTGCCAATGGCTTTAATCACACCTTGGTCGACCAGAATTTCTGTCGCATCACTGTTGCGATAAATATTGGCGTTAATAAATTTTTTCATTAGCAACTCCTTATTAAATTCTTGATTAAGAACTCAGGGTTTTCTGTGCCATAAAAGCAATCACTATGGCTGGGATGAAACACAGGATAGATAAATAAACAATTCCAAATACGCCCGCGTTAGTCATGTGGGTCAGAATCAGGCCGCCAAGCCAGGTGGCAATCATGATGGAGAAATTAAATACACTGGATTGCACAGAAGTGGCCACGGCTTTGGCGTCTGCAACTTGTTTGCTGACGGCCGCTTGATACATGGTCACCAGCGGGCCAAAAGCCAGTCCCCAGAGGAAGAAGGCCACATGGGATACACCCTTAGTGCCGCCAAGTACGACAAACATCAGCATCGCACCCACGCCACAGACCAACATGGCGACGATTAAACCGCGCAAATGACTGTCGATAATTTTCGCCGATAAAACCACTGAAAGCACCGAGCCGATGCCGAAAATCAACAGCGCTAAACTGATGCCGCCGACAAATTCCAGGGTATCAACCAACAAAGTGATATAGGTGTAGGTGCTGTAGTGGGCCACCACCGATAGAAAGGTCAGTAGCAGCACGATCAACACCGTAGGCATTTTTAACATCGCCAGTGGTGAGTTGCTTTGCGTGAGTTTTTCGCCTTTGACCGAAGGCAGGTATTTCACGGCCAGCAGTGCAATGCTGGCGCCCATCACGGCGAGCAATAAAAAGACAGTCCGCCAGCCAATCTGGGTGCCGATAAAGGTCATCAGCGGCAGGCCGAGGCTGACCCCAAAAGTATTACCGGCCATGATGATGGTAATCGCTCGGCCGTGCATATTTTCTGGCACCAGCGCTGTGCCATAGGCCGCAATCATCGGCCACATAATACCGGCACAGATACCACCCAAAATACGCATAGCGATAATCAGCGGGTAGGACGAGGTGATGCCCACCACGAAATTGGATACGGTAAAGCCGGCCAGTAAGGCCAGCAAGAGAGTTTTGCGGTTAACCCACAAAGTCATGCTGATTAATGGGATGGCAAATATCGCCGAGGCCAGTGCGTAGATACCCACCAAAAAGCCCACTTGGGTGTGTTCAATGCCCAGACCTTCGGTCATTTGCGGCAAAATGCCCGAGGGCACCAACTCCGACAAAATACCCACAAAGGTGACACTGGCCATTAGGCCAAACACAAACCAAGATATGTAGTGCTGCCCAGAGGGGCTGGTTTTAGCAAGATTGGACATGCGTACTCCTAATCAATTATAGGTTGCGCGAGGCACAGCAAGTGCCATGTTGCGAGTAACATGCTCATTTTTCGACCGGAGCCGTCGTTCGTTAGAGTCAGCGTGCGAGCTTTAAAAAGGAGGGCTGACTTAAAGCTCGAGTGCACGCTGCTTGGTACAGGTTGGATTTATATGCGCTAATCTAAGACAGGAATTGTCTTTTTTTGCAAGCAAATATTTAGCATCGTGAGTTTTTAATATATTGAAGACAGCACGAAAACGCCTCAACAGCGCTTATTTAGCGGCTTTGGCGCGTTTTACCGTTCGCTTGCGGCGCGGCAATTTGCCGTGGCCCTTGAGCCCTGTAAAGTGAATCTGCGCGACCTGTTGAATGAGGTTGTTTAATCCATCCAGCATGGGGTTCATAAACTGATTATAGCTCATGCGTTTTTCCGCAATGGCTTCCAGTTGCGACTCCCAGTGGGCGGTCATATCGGGCCGCACCATCACGTCCGGTAATGCCAAAACCAACTGTCGGCCCACTTCTGTGGCATGGATTTCTTTACTCTTTTTTGTCAGAAACCCCCGTTTAAATAACAACTCAATAATCCCCGCACGGGTGGCTTCGGTGCCCAGACCATCGGTTTCCCGCAACACCTTTTTAATCTCAGGGTCAGATACATAGCGAGCAATGCCGGTCATCGCCGATAGCAAAGAAGCATCAGTGAAATGCTTGGGCGGGCTGGTTTGTTTTTCATCCAAGCGCCCATCGCTGCAGCGCACCTGTTCACCTTTAATCACATTGGGCAGTTTAACCGCCGAAAACTCTGGGTCGTCAGCAGTGCTTTTGCGTTGTGGCAGCAGCGCTTTCCAACCTTGACTGACCACCTCTTTTTGGCGGCTGATAAATAGACCACCGGCCACTTCTGTATCGATCTGTTTTTCTTGGTAGGTGAAAGGTGGGTAAAACTGCATTAGGTATTGGCGAGCCACCAGCGCATAAATCTTTTGCTCATCGGCAGATAAACGGCTGGCATCCAGCGCGCGGCTGGTGGGAATAATGGCGTGGTGGGCACTGACTTTGCTGTCATTCCAGGCTCTAGATTTAAGCGATAAGTCAGCTTGCTGCACCGCTTTGGCCAGTGCTGGGCTGCTTTGCGCAATGGCCTGAGTGACTGACGCTTTGTCGTTATAGTGACCTTGCGGTAAGTAACGGCAGTCGGAGCGTGGATAGGTAATCAGCTTGTGGGTTTCATAGAGCTTTTGGCAGATGTCTAACGTTTTTTGCGCATTAAAGTTAAAACGTTTCGAGGCGTCAATCTGCAAGGACGATAAGTTGTAAGGCAAGGGTGCGGCTTGTTTTTTTAGACTTTCGCTGACCGCCAGCACCTGTCCGGTTTGGTTAATCACTTTGCGTAACACTGTTTCTGCTAGTTTTTTTAACAGCACCCGGTCATCGTCATCCATATAGGGTTGGCAAGCAGCACTAGGCTGCCATTTGGCGAGGTAGGTCTGGTTTTGCTCAGTGGTCAGCTCAATAAACACCTCATAAAAGGGTTTGCTGATAAAGTTTTCAATTTCAATGTCGCGGTGCACTACTAAGCCTAGAATCGGCGTTTGTACCCGACCCACCGAGAGTACCCCTTGATAGCCGGACGCTTGCCCCTGCAGCGTACAGAGGCGGGTCATATTGATGCCGTATAACCAGTCCGCACGGGCGCGGGCTAAAGCCGAGGTGGCCAATGGAATAAAATCACTGTTGCGGCGCAAATCATTCAGTGAGCGTTTGATCGCGGCGGGGTTCATATCACTGATCAAGCAACGCTGTGCCGCCATGCGCTTGGCTTTAGAAACGCCGCTGTAGTTGATTACCTCATCCACTAGAATTTGTCCGACCCGATCCGGGTCGCCCATATTGACCAGCAGATCCGCTTGTTTAATCAGCTTTTTCAGCACATCGAGCTGCTTGCGGGTGGCGGGTTTAACTTGATGCTGCCACTGAGTGGGCACTATGGGTAAGTGTTCTTTGCGCCATTTTTTATACTCTGGGTCATAGGCATCAGGTTCTGCTTGCTCCAGTAAATGACCAATGCACCAAGTCACCACATCGCCGTTAGCGACTTTAATAAAACCGTCGCCTTGTTGGTGGGGTTTCGGTAACACCGCAGCAACCGCGCGGCCGACACTGGGCTTTTCAGCTATATAAAGGATCACTTTATGTACCACTGGGAATAATTACAGTATTTAACCTGCAGCAGTTTAGTATGTATTGCCTCTTTAATCTAACTGCAGTTGCCTTTCTAGATAGTGACTCTAAGCACACTGCAGTTGAAAAAGCTCTGCCAAATACGGTGGGGCTTTTTTGTATTGGCTCAGTGGCTTTAGGTCGCTTTCTGTTGGCCTAACCGCATTGGGCGTGGTATGAATGAATGCAGGGTTTTAATCAATTAGGAGTTAAGTTATGAGTAAAAAAGTAGCGATCATCCTGTCGGGTTGTGGTGTTTTTGATGGTGCAGAAATTAATGAAACAGTACTGACCGCATTAAGTCTTGATCAGCGGGGTGCTAAGGTTGAGTTTTTTGCGCCTGATATTCAGCAAACCGTTGTGATTAACCACCTGACTGGCAAAGAAATGGATGAAGAGCGCAATGTGTTGGTGGAGTCAGGGCGTATCACCCGTGGTAAGACCCGTGATGTGCGTGAGTTAAAAGCAGCAGATTTTGATGCGGTGATTTTGCCCGGTGGTTTTGGTGTGGCCAGCAACCTGTCTGATTTGTCCAGTAAGGGCACACAAAGCACCATTCAAGAAGACACCTTGCAAGCAATTTTACAGTTTAAAGATGCTAAGAAGCCGGTAGGTTTGATCTGTATTTCGCCGGCTTTATCAGCAAAGATTTTCGGTGAAGGGGTGCGCTGCACCATTGGTACCGATGTCGACACAGCAGAGCTGGTTAGACAAATGGGTGCAGTGCATGAAGACACTGCAGTGGATGGCATTGTGGTCGACGAAGAACACCGTTTAGTCACCACGCCTGCTTACATGCTGACTGAATCACTCAGTGAAGCCTCAGTGGGAATTAACAAACTGGTTGAACAAGTTTTAGCCATGACTCAGTAGTTCTCGTCCTGCGTGCCTGCCAGTTGCTGCGTATAGTAGCTGAGCAGGCACTTTTTCAGTGTTTAATTTTACTTGAAAAGCCAAGCTGGCTTGATTGAGTGCCTCTAACATATTCCTATTAATCAATAATAAACCCAGGAACATGCTGTTATGAGTGCAACAGAAGAGCTCGCGCCGGAATTAATGCAGGCCGCTCAGTACTTTTTTGACCAAATACCTTTTAATCGCCTAGTGGGCATTCAAGTGGATTCTTTATCCCTTGATGAAGTGCGCATGCATGTGGACATGCGTGAAGAGCTGGTGGGTAATCACATGCAAGGGATTTTGCACGGCGGGGTGATTGCCTCGATTCTGGATGTGGCCGGTGGGGCAATGGCCTTGCTAGGTGCTTTTCAGCGTTTTCCAGGGTTACCGGCAGTGGAGCGGATGATGAGCCTCTCTAAGTTGGGCACCATTGATATGCGAGTGGATTACTTAAGACCGGGGCGTGGTCAGCGCTTTGATGCTAAAGCGACTTTATTGCGTGCCGGTAACAAAGTCGCTGTGGTGCGCAGTGAGTTGTACAATGACGACGGCTACTTGATTGCGGTCGGTACGGGGACCTATTTAGTCGGCTGAGTTGTCCCGTGGCAATCGAGCTAGGCGCGTCAGAATACGATCCAAGGCATTCGAGAACGCTTGCTTGTCACGTTCGTCATAGGCCCGCTGGCCGCCAGATATTTGTCCGTGGTCACGTAAATCGGTAAATAAATTACGCAAAGCTAAGCGATCACCCATATTGCGCTCGGTAAATTCCTCACCGCGGGGGTCTAGAGCCACTGCTTGTTTTTTGATAATGCGGTCGGCCAATGGAATATCACTGCAAATCACCAGCTCATTGGCTGCGACATTATCGGCAATGTAGTCATCAGCGGCATCGGGCCCACTGGGCACTACAACTAATTGCACACAGTCAAAATTAGGCCGTGGTTGGGCTTGTCCAGCGACTAAAATAACTGAGAATTTACGTTTTAAGGCAAATTTAACCACTTGGTCACGGGCTAAGCGTGGGCAAGCATCGGCATCAATCCAGACGCGCATAAATCAACTCCTGTGAATACTCGTAGCGTCATTTAAACGCTGAACTCTAGGGAAATGCTGATAAATCAAAATCCTTATCCTATGCTTTAGCCTGTCCTTACCAGCGAAGTGAAGGCCGTCCTTGCGAACGCAGTGCAGCAATCCACTTTTCAAACCACGCGCTGCTAAAGTCATAGACTGCCGCGTCGCTGCGCTCCTCGCAGAGACAGCGTCTTGTCACTTCATTCCTCGCAATTAATCAGCATCCCCCTAGATTTATTAATAATTTAAGCTCTTAATTTATAGTGTCAGACCGGCAACTCAGTCTTGGAGCGACGGACTGCTTTTCGGTTGGGGGTACTCAGGGCCACGCCAACGGCGCACAACTTTTTGAAAAAATAGGCTGTTGGGAATTTGCAGCAGTGCGCCTTCATTGCCTTCAGTGACATCTTCGAGGGTGGTGTAGAACACATTAATAGTGACAACTTTACCGCGTACGCCTAGTTTGTCGGCGCTTTCCAATACTTCCACATAGTCACCTAAGCGAAAGGGGCCAACAGTAAAAATCAGTGCAGCACAGAAGATATTCGATAATACGCTCCAGATGGCAAAAAATGCCAATGCGGCCACTGCCACAAAGCCTGTTAGGGCTGTCCAGAGTACGCTGGCAGACACCCCAAAGCGCTCTAGAATCAGCATCAGTGCGCTACCAATCACCAGCCAGCGTATCGCGCCGCGTAACGGTAGCAGCATGCTGGGTGGCATATTATAACGACCAGCCAAGCTGGTTAGACCACGGGCCAGCAGGCGCTGCAGTAGCCAAGCGGCAAGGGCGATGATGAGGATTCGGCTGCCGAGTAGCAGCAAACCAATCCAGTCTACGGCCCAGTCTTCAAACCAGTTTTTCATAACTCTGCCTCAAGTTCGGTTTTTAATGCTTCCAATTCTTCTAAACTATTGAGCCAGTTTTCTTCCAGCTCTGCTTGTTGTTGGGTTAATAATGTTTGGCGGCTGAGTTGCTCTTTAAGCTGATCTTTGTGCTCGTGCTCATATAGGCTGTTGTCGGCCAGTAAGGCTTCGACACTGTCCAGCTCCTGTTGCACTTGATCCAATTGTTTTTCCAAAGTGTCAGCTTGTTTGCGCAGTGGTGCCAATTTTTTACGCAGTTCGGCTGCAGCTTGTCGCTGAGCACGGCGATCAACTCGTTCAGAACTGGGGGCTGCAGTCGTTGCTTCAGGCTGTTGTTGGCGCAGGCGGTAGTCACTGAGCCATTGGCTGTAATCTTCTAAATCACCGGCAAACTCTTGCACTTGACCTTCTGCTACTAAATACAGCTCGTCCACGGTGCTTTTGATCAAGTGACGATCGTGGGACACCAGTAGCAGTGCACCGGAGAACTCTTGTAGCGCCATGCTCAGTGCTTGACGCATTTCTAAATCCAAGTGGTTGGTAGGTTCGTCCAAGAGCAGTAAATTAGGTTTGTCCCAAGCAATCAGTGCTAAGGCTAAACGGGCTTTTTCACCACCGGAAAAATTCACCACAGGTTCTGTGCAGCGATCACCGCGGAAATCAAAACCACCTAAGAAATCACGTAGTACCTGCTCACGTTCATCGGGTGCAATGCGTTGTAAGTGCAATAAAGGGCTGGCTTTTGCGTCCAGTGAGTCCAGTTGGTGCTGGGCAAAGTAACCGATGGCTAAATTTTCACCACTGGTGAGGCGGCCTGACAGCAGCGGTAAGTCGCTCATAATGCTTTTAATTAAGGTTGATTTACCTGCGCCATTAGGACCCAGTAAAGCAATTCGCGCACCGGGTACCAGCTGTAATTTCACATTGCTTAAAATAGGCTGCTCAGGGTCGTAACCCAGTTGCCCTTCGCTCAGGTCTAATAGAGGGCTAGAAGTTTTATCAGCTTCTCGAAACACAAAATTAAAAGGCGAGTCAAAGTGTGCCGGGGCCAGTTCTTCCATGCGCTCTAGGGCTTTAATGCGGCTTTGTGCTTGGCGTGCTTTATTGGCCTGCGCTTTAAAACGGCGAATAAAACTTTCCATATGGGCCCGTTGCGCTTGTTGTTTTTCGAAAGCTTTTTGCTGTTGCATGATGCGTTCCGCACGGGTCCGCTCAAATGCAGTGTAGCCGCCGCTATACAGGGTGAGTTTTTGCTGGTCGACGTGGACAATATGACCCACCACCGCATCAAGAAAATCTCGGTCGTGGGAAATAAGCAGCAAAGTGCCTGAATAGTTTTGCAACCAGCCTTCTAACCAGAGAATGGCGTCAAGGTCTAAGTGGTTGGTGGGCTCATCGAGCAGCAGTAAATCTGATGGGCACATCAGTGCTTGGGCGAGGTTTAAACGCATTCGCCAACCACCAGAGAAACTGTTGACCAGATTATCCATTTGTTCTTCTCGGAAACCGAGCCCAGCCAATAGTCTGCGCGCACGGGCATCAGCGGTGTAGGCGTCGGCACTGTCCAGCTCGGCGTGCAGACGACCTAACTCTGCGCCATCTTGCCGTTGCTCGGCGATGGCTAAGCGCTGTTGGATATCGCGCAGCTTGGTATCGCCATCCAATACATAGTCGATGGCCTTGCGCTCTGGGGCATCAATTTCTTGACGCATGTGGGAAATACGCCAAGTGGCGGGTAATTCGCACTCGCCTGCGTCATGCTGCAATTTTCCACGTAGCAGAGCAAATAAGCTGGATTTACCAGCGCCATTGGCGCCAATTAGGCCGACTTTATGCCCTGGGTGCAGGGTTAAGTCTGCGTTTTCCAGTAAGCGTAATGGGCCACGTTGTAGGGTGAGATTAGTAATTCGTATCATGGCGCAGAGTTTATCAGCTCCAATTGAAGGGGATGAAATAGTAGCACCCCAGTAAGGCAAACCTAGCATTGCATATGACAGGTACAGGTAATTGACCTAAGGCAGTTACGCTGTACGGTAAGCCTGTTTGCGGGTGTTTAATTTAAGTGTTTTTGCGCTGCTCAGTCACATAAGCTTGTATTGCTTGCTGGCGCGCTTCATTGAGTGCCTTACCCAGCTCGGCGCCTTGCAAGCCTTTCTCTAATAAGGGTTTGACATCCACTGCACGCACCACTTCAGCGGCATTGCGTAAATACTTTGCTTGCGGATAGTCACGGTCTTCTAGGCCTAAGCGGCCACGAGCATCCATTTCACAGGCTGCAATAAAATGAGTTAAGCGTTGTGGCCGGCGCATAATGTCAAACTTCATAAGCAGCTGTAATAAAGTGCTGGGACGCAGCTCTAATGCACGATGGGCATGGGTGTGAAACTCACCCACCAAAAAGGCCAGTTGTGCGCAATCATTGGGTACTTTAAAACGCTTATTTACTTTTTTTATCAGTGCTAAGCCGCGAGTTTCATGACCAATATGTCTGGGCCATTCGGCGGGATCCGTGGTGCCTTTGCCTAGGTCGTGTAGCAAACAAGCCCAGCGTACATTTAGAGGTTGGGTAAAACGTGCGCACTGTTGCAGCACGCTCAGGATATGTATCCCTGTATCGATTTCTGGGTGATGTTGCTCGGGCTGCGGCACTCCAAATAAAGCGTCCACTTCCGGCAGCAAGACTTTCAATGCGCCGCACTCGCGTAATACTTCAATAAAGACTTCAGGGTTGTTTTCCATTAAAGCACAAGCAAACTCTTGCCATATTCGCTCAGCAGTTAAATGTTCGAGTTCACCGGAGTCAGCCAGCACGCGCATCAGTGCTAGGGTGTCTGGGTGGACGCTAAAATCTAAATAGGCGTAGCGAGCAGCAAAGCGCGCAACACGCAAAACCCGTAGAGGGTCTTCAGCAAACGCCGGGGATACATGGCGTAAAATGCGTGCTGCAAGGTCTTGTTGACCACCGTATGGGTCAATGATTGTCCCGTCAGCAGCAAGCGCCATAGCATTCACTGTGAGGTCGCGACGCAATAAGTCTTCTTCTAAGGTCACAGCAGGACTGGCATGAAAGGTAAAACCGTTATAGCCATGGCCACTTTTACGCTCAGTACGTGCGAGTGCGTACTCTTCACCGCTTTCTGGATGTAGAAATACTGGGAAGTCTTCGCCCACAGGGTGAAAACCTTGCTTAAGCATTTGTTCTGGCGTTGCACCGACCACCACCCAATCAATATCGATCACTTCGCGACCTAATAATTGATCACGAACAGCACCGCCGACCTTGAAAATTTGCATACAGGGACGTACCTTATTTAGACAAAACACCAAGTGCTTCTAGAGTTTTAGCTTGGTGGTTTGTGTTGTGTTGCTTAGTTCACTGCTTAGTGAGTTAATGGGCTCAATTGTAACAGTGCTGGTTACAGATTAAGCGGACAGAATTGATAACACAGTTCAGCAAAAGGAAGCTCGATAGTTAAAAGCTATCAGGGTCATGATATCAATCAATTATACCTAACCGTCTAAGTGTCCTATTATTAACAGCGTAAGTTCTTCAACACTTAAAGGAATTTTAAATGTCTTATATTAATAGCGAAGTTAAAGCGTTTAACGCAACAGCATTTCACAACGGTGAGTTCGTTGAAGTTAGTGAAGCAGATTTGAAAGGTAAGTGGTCTGTCGTATTTTTCTACCCAGCCGACTTTACCTTTGTTTGCCCGACTGAACTGGGTGACTTAGCGGATAACTACGAAGAGTTCAAAAAGCTTGGTGTAGAAATCTACTCAGTGTCAACTGACACGCACTTTACCCACAAAGCGTGGCACGATACTTCAGAAGAAATCGGCAAGATTCAGTACCCAATGATCGGTGACCCAACAGGTCAAATTACCCGTAACTTCGGTGTAATGATCGAGGAAGCAGGTCTGGCAGATCGCGGTACTTTCGTAATCGACCCAGAAGGTAAGATTCAGATCGTTGAGATCAATGCTGGCGGTATCGGCCGTGATGCACAAGAGCTACTGCGCAAAGTGAAAGCAGCACAGTACGTTGCAGCGCACCCAGGCGAAGTTTGCCCAGCTAAGTGGAAAGAAGGTGAAGCAACGTTGACTCCTTCATTAGACTTAGTAGGTAAAATCTAAGGTTAAACCCTTACTTGTTACCTTGCTTGCTCAGTTGTAATACAACTCGGTAAGCCCGACGCCCGGGCGTACTCCGCTCCGGGCGTTTTATTATCTATAAACAAAAATTGGAGCACATGAATCATGTTGGACGCTAATTTAACAGCACAACTGAAGGCTTACCTAGAGAAGGTGACGCAGCCATTTGAAATCGTTGCGTCCCTTGATAATGGTGCCAAATCAACCGAACTGAAAACTTTGCTGGAAGAAATTGCCAGCATGAGTGACAAAATCACCTTACGTACCGATGGTGATGATGAGCGTAGACCTTCGTTCTCTTTAAACCGTATTGATGGCAATATCAGCCTGCGTTTTGCTGGTATTCCAATGGGTCATGAATTCACTTCATTGGTGTTGGCACTACTACAAGTTGGTGGACACCCATCGAAGCTTGGCCAAGAGGTTATTGAGCAGATTTCTAACTTGCAAGGCAAGATGCATTTTGAAACCTATTTTTCCCTGTCTTGCCAGAACTGCCCTGATGTTGTTCAAGCATTGAACCTGATGGCAGTGTTAAACCCTAATATTAGTCACGTTGCTATTGATGGCGCGCTTTTCCAAGAGGAAGTAGAAGAGCGCCAAGTGATGTCTGTGCCAATGGTCTTCTTAAATGGCGAAATGTTTGGTCAAGGTCGCATGGGAGTAGAAGAGATTCTCGCCAAAGTCGACACCGGCAGTGTTGAGCGTGATGCTGCTAAGATGAATGAAAAAGAGCCATTTGAAGTGCTCGTTATTGGCGGCGGTCCTGCTGGCGCTGCAGCTTCAATTTATTCTGCACGTAAAGGTATTCGTACCGGTGTTGCTGCAGAGCGCTTCGGTGGACAAGTATTGGATACCATGTCGATTGAGAACTTTATTTCTGTAAAAGAAACTGAAGGTCCAAAGCTGGTCCGTGCCATGGAAGAGCATGTGCGTGACTATGATATTGATGTGATGAACCTGCAAACTGCCAGTCGTTTAATTCCAGCTGCAGAAGAGGGTGGTTTACATACCGTTGAATTTGAGTCCGGTGCCAGCCTAAAAGCGAAAACAGTCATTATTTCCACCGGTGCCCGCTGGCGTGAAATGAATGTACCTGGCGAGCAAGAGTACCGCACCCGTGGTGTTGCTTACTGCCCACACTGTGATGGTCCTTTGTATAAAGGTAAAGATGTGGCTGTGATTGGTGGTGGTAACTCAGGTGTTGAAGCCGCCATTGACTTAGCAGGCTTGGTTAAGCATGTCACTTTACTTGAGTTTGCTGACACCTTACGTGCTGATGAAGTGTTGCAGAAAAAATTAGCGAGCTTGCCGAATGTCACTGTCATTAAGAGTGCTATGACCACTGAAGTGATTGGTGATGGCAGCAAAGTGACCGGCTTAATCTATCAGGATCGTACTACCGAAGAGAGCCACACCATTAACCTTGATGGTATTTTTGTACAGATCGGTTTGCTGCCCAACACTGAGTGGTTAAAAGATACGGTTGCGCTGTCTAAGCACGGTGAAATCGAAATTGATGCCCGTTGCGCTACCAACATTCCTGGTGTTTTCGCTGCAGGTGATGTGACCACGGTACCTTACAAGCAGATTGTGATCGCTATGGGTGAAGGTTCAAAAGCATCACTCAGTGCCTTTGATCATATTATTCGCTCGTAATAGGCGAATCGCTTTACTCGCCTAAACTTAGGCACGCTGTAACCCAAAACGCCCGGTGCATTAATTGCATCGGGCGTTTTTTATTAGTGCAGCTAACAGCTACGCCACTACAACAAAATCAATCACAATTGCGCCTATCTCACGCTGCTGGTATATGATTTTCACCCGCTCGCCATAGCGTTCGCGCATTTGATTGAGTAGCGGTAATGGGTCGTGGTCATTGACGAAGCG
>DASROA010000091.1:0-10091 GCA_035647115.1 Thiopseudomonas sp.
ACTTTGTACCGTCCGAGCAGGTGGCGGTATCGGTCAACCCAAGATCAATACCGATACGGTCTTGGCCTTTGGTTGGCTCGACCTCGACATCCACCACCACATTGAAGTACCAGCGGCCACGGGTATCTTCATTGAAGCTGGCTGAGCGGAATTTGTATTGGCTCAAGCCGTAACTGTCCCACACTTTAAAGTAGTGGCCGTTGTGATAGACCTGCCCATTTTTCCATTGCGCTGCACCTGTGTTAACAGGTATCCAGCCCAGTGAGCGCCTAGCACCACCTGATCTACGCCAATTCAACCTCGCTTTCTTAAACTGCTTACGGCGCGTAACGTATTCAGCAGCAATGCACTGCAAGGTCTGGCTATGCAAGCCCAACTCTTTACCAGCGCCCTTTGTGTAAGGGTGCATATCATACGCAGACAAAAACACACCACGCTCTTTAATAGAGCGATGGCTTAGCTCGTTCACATAGTTCCAAGCGAAATTAACACTCTTAGCCATGCTGTTGAGCAGGGCGCAGTGCCTGTCTCGCACTCGAACTTTTAATGTTTTGGTCTGCTTATTCATACTGTATATAATACCAGCGCTACACATTAAACCCAAGGGTAAGCTGCGCTTCCCGCGCTATCCATCCCCGCACTAAAAGAGGCTGTCGCGAAAGGGGTAATGCTGTAAAATGGATCACATTTCCATCTGAGAATTTACCGTGTCGACAGCATGCATACCCACGCCTGATGACAGGCAATTTGCGCTTTTTCAGGAACTGCCAGCCTCATCGCCTCCGCCCCACCGAGTGGCGGCAACCTCGTCAGGGCGGCGTTTCAGGCAGGGGGACGCTAAGGCTATTTTTTTGGGCATGACGCCACTTGAAGAACACCTGCGCCAAGCAGGAATTGTGGTTCCTTTTATCGTGGCGGACATACTTGACGCTCAGGATTGGACGCCCTTTGAAGAACGCTACGCTTCGACAGGTCGTGCACCTTATGCACCACGGGCGATGCTGGGTCTGATTCTCTATGGGATAATGCAAGGGGTCTCATCGTTGCGTGCGCTGGAGCGGCTGGCACGTGTGGACTTGGGGTGCATGTGGGTAACCGGTGGTATTGCTCCCGATCACGCTAATATTGGACGCTTCATCTGTCTGCATGAGCAGATAGTGGCACAGGATTTTTTCGAAGCACTGACCCGTACCATCCTGACGAAGACGGCCACATCCACTGCCCGCCTAGCGGGTGATGGAACCGTGATTGAAGCGGCTTGCTCTCACTACCGTCTCCTCAAGGAGGATGCCGTGCGTGCTCGAGTCAGTGAAGCTCAAGCACGCCTTCAACAGGCGCTTCCAGAACAACAAGGCGAGACCCAGCGGCAGCTGGACAAGGCATTAGATTGTGAACAGCATTTTGACGCGAGAGTGGCGGCACGCCGACGCAATGGTAAACGGCTCGACACCGTTCGTGTCAGTCTGACAGAGCCCGAGGCGGCCATCCAGAAGCAGAAAAACGTGGACGCGGTTTTGCGCCGGCTTATACGCCCTCCGTCCTAGCCAATGAGGCCCGAATTATCGTGGCCCACGCCTTAGACCCCACGAGCGAGACCCGCGTGATAGGTGAGCTGCTCGATCAGGGCGAGCGTGTGGCATCTGTGGCTGAGCGCGAGATTTTGCTGGATACCGGCTATTTTAATGATGAGGTCATTGAAGCAACGCTGGCACGTGATGTCAGCCTACTTTGCCCACCCAAGCCCAGTACCCTCACCAGTAAAGCCAACCGCCTCTATCATAAGAACCAATTTACCTACGATGCAGAACAAGATGTCTACTGTTGTCCGGCAGGGCAACACCTTCAACGTATCAGCCATATACAGAAATCAGCACGCTCGCGTGAGCATTGGGTCTATGCTTGCGACACCTGTGCAATCTGCCCGCAGCGAACCGCGTGTACACGCTCGGCCCGAGGACGTCGAATTAAGCGTTACCCAGAAGATGAGGCACGCCTAGCACTTCAAGAAGTTATGATTCATCCGGGCGCTCAGGCAGTATTTCGACAGCGAAAGGCCATGGTTGAACCTGTGTTTTCAGCGTTACGTCAGCAGCAGGGATTGTCTCGTTTTCGGCGCCGAGGTTTGGCGGGTGTCAAACGCGAGTTTGCCTTGCATGTCCTAGCCTACAACCTGGCTCGCGCTGTGGCGCTGAGTCTTTACTGTTTTTTATGGGCTCATTGGTTGGGATGTCAGAGTTTATCTTGTCTAACACAGAAAAATATCGTAACTACCTAGATGAGCGCCATAGAATCGTCCCGTCATCAAAATCGCCGAGTAACTATTTCATCATGAGCTGTCTAAGTGATTTGCGACAGCCTCTAAAAGTACGGGGTCTTTCGCGCAAAACCGATAAATTATTAAAGCATTTGACAAAATCTAATTTATACGTATCATACGCCTCCATCACAGGCACATAGCTCAGCTGGTTAGAGCACCACCTTGACATGGTGGGGGTCGTTGGTTCGAATCCAATTGTGCCTACCAAATTTAGCAAAAGGTCGCCTCGAGCGGCCTTTTGTGTTTTTAGTGCATTAATGCACATAGCTTCCAGTGAATTCGGTTATTTTGAGGTGGGTAAAACCTTCTGCCGACGTAGGGCAGGTGAGCCTCAAAAGTAAATCGCTCTTACTGGCACATCCCAACCCACGTGGCCTTTGGTAGGGGTCACCACTAGGAGAGGAGGCGCCATGCCCGTAATTACTCTTCCTGACGGTAGTCAGCGTACATTTGAACATCCGGTAACTATTCTTGAAGTTGCACAGTCCATTGGTGCTGGTCTTGCAAAGGCCACAGTAGCAGGACGTGTTAACGGTCGCTTGTTAGATGCGACAGACTTAATTACCGAAGATGCGACACTGTCCATTATTACCCCCCGTGATCCAGAAGGCGTTGAGATTATCCGCCACTCCTGTGCGCATTTGGTGGGGCATGCGGTTAAGCAGCTGTACCCTGAAGCGAAGATGGTCATTGGTCCAGTGATTGATGATGGCTTTTATTATGACATCGCCATTGATCGCCCCTTTACTCCGGATGATATGGTCGCCATTGAAAAGCGCATGACTGAATTGATCAATCAAGATTACGATGTGATCAAAAAGCTCACGCCGCGTGCAGAAGTGATTGATATTTTCACCAAGCGTGGTGAAGAGTATAAGTTGCGCTTAATTGAAGACATGCCCGATGAAACAGAAATGGGCATGTATTTTCACCAAGAATATGTGGACATGTGCCGTGGCCCCCACGTGCCCAACACGCGTTTCTTAAAAGCCTTTAAACTCACCCGGTTCTCCGGTGCCTACTGGCGCGGTGACTCTAAAAATGAACAGTTACAGCGTATTTACGGTACTGCTTGGGCTGATAAAAAGCAGCTCAATGCTTATCTCAAGCGTTTAGAAGAAGCAGAAAAGCGTGATCACCGTAAGCTGGGCAAGCGTTTAGACCTGTTTCATATGCAGGAAGAAGCGCCTGGCATGGTGTTTTGGCACCCCAATGGCTGGATGCTGTATCAGGTGCTTAAGCAGTACATGCGTAAAGTGCAGAATGAAAATGGCTATTTAGAAATTAAAACCCCGCAAGTGGTTGACCGGATTCTCTGGGAAAAATCAGGGCACTGGACCAACTATGCAGATAATATGTTTATTACCGAGTCTGAGGCTCGTGATTACGCCATTAAGCCGATGAACTGCCCCTGTCATGTGCAGGTGTATAACCAGGGTTTAAAGAGCTACCGTGAGCTGCCGCTGCGTCTTGCCGAGTTTGGTGCCTGTCACCGTAATGAGCCTTCTGGAGCGCTGCATGGTATAATGCGTGTGCGTGGTTTCACTCAAGACGATGCACATATCTTTTGCACAGAAGATCAGATGCAGTCAGAGTCCGTTGAGTTTATTCGTTTAACCCAGCAAGTGTATGCTGATTTTGGTTTCGATGAGCTCGAGCTGAAACTTTCTACTCGACCCGAACAGCGCGTCGGCACTGATGAGCAATGGGATCGAGCGGAGCAAGCGTTAGCACAAGCATTGGATACCGCTGGCTTAGAGTATGAGTTAGAAGAGGGTGAAGGTGCTTTTTACGGCCCGAAGATTGAATTCTCTTTACGTGATTCGTTAGGCCGGGTTTGGCAATGCGGTACCTTGCAGTTGGATTTCAACTTGCCGGTACGTTTAGACGCTGAATACGTGAGTGAAAACAATGACCGCAAACATCCGGTTATGTTACACCGCGCAATTTTAGGATCTTTTGAACGGTTCATTGGTATTTTGATCGAGCATTATGAGGGTGCCTTTCCAGCATGGTTAGCGCCGACCCAAGCTGCAATTTTAAATATCAGTGAGAAACAGAGCGAATTTGCGCTGGAAGTAGAAAAAAATCTACAAAAAAGAGGTTTTAGAGTCACGACTGACTTGAGAAACGAGAAGATCGGCTTTAAAATCCGTGAACACACTTTGCTCAAAGTACCTTATCTGCTGGTGATTGGGGATAGGGAGGTTGAGTCACAAACTGTTGCAGTGCGCACTCGTAGTGGTGAAAATCTTGGCAGTATGCCGGTTGACCAGTTTAGCGAGTTGCTGGAAGCTGCAATTTCCCGGCGTGGTCGCCAAGATATGGAGTGATAATTATCAAGCGAGATATGAGACAAAACAGACGAACTGCCCCAGTGGCGCCTATTAATGAAAACATCACAGCCCGCGAAGTGCGCCTGATTGGTGCCGATGGTGAGCAGGTCGGGATCGTCTCGATTGCTGAAGCATTAGCTGCGGCTGAAGAGGCTGGATTAGACTTGGTAGAAATTTCTGCTGATGCTAAGCCACCGGTATGTCGCGTTATGGACTACGGTAAACATCTGTTTGAAAGAAGAAAGCAGCAAGCAGCTGCTCGAAGAAATCAAAGACAAACACAAGTTAAAGAAGTTAAGTTTCGACCAGGGACGGAAGAAGGGGATTATCAGGTAAAACTACGCAACCTGATACGTTTCCTAAAAGATGGGGATAAAGCCAAGGTTTCTTTACGATTCCGTGGCCGAGAGATGGCTCACCAAGATTTGGGCATGGAGCTGCTGAAGCGGGTCGAAGCAGACCTGGTTGAGTACGGCACCGTTGAACAACGTCCTAAAATGGAAGGACGCCAAATGATAATGGTCCTCGCCCCCACAAGAAGTAAATAACCCCCTAGGGCAGCGGCAGGCCTTAAGGTTATGCGTATTAATAACTGAATGCGGAGTATTCAAACATGCCAAAGATGAAAACGAAAAGTGGTGCTAAAAAGCGCTTTAAAAAGACTGCGAGTGGTATCAAGCACAAACACGCTTTCAAGAGTCACATCTTGACCAAAATGACAACTAAGCGTAAGCGTCAGTTGCGCGGTACATCTATGCTGAATCCAAGTGAAACAGCGCGTGTAGAGCGCATGTTGCGTCTTCGTTAATTTTAGGTCTAGATAAATAAAGGTAATAGTTTATGGCTCGTGTAAAACGTGGGGTTTTAGCCCGCCGTCGTCACAAAAAGATTTTAAAACTTGCTAAAGGTTATTATGGAGCGCGTTCACGTAGCTTCCGCGTAGCCAAGCAAGCGGTTATTAAAGCTGGTCAGTACTCATACCGTGACCGTCGTCAGCGTAAGCGTCAGTTCCGCTCCTTGTGGATTGCACGTATCAACGCTGGTGCACGCATGAATGGTTTGTCCTACAGCCGTTTCATTGCTGGCTTGAAAAAGTCATCCATTGAAATCGACCGTAAAGTACTGGCTGACTTAGCAGTAAACGAAAAAGCAGCGTTTGCTGCAATTGTTGAAAAAGCTAAAGCCTCACTGGCCTAAGTTTTTAAAGCGTTGCAACATGCGTTATTTGATAAGGGAAGGGCTTAGGCTCTTCCCTTATTTCGTATAGCACCCTTATTTTAGACAGCATAGTAAGAGCACCTTGCAAAGCGCCTGCGCCGTGTTTTGCAAGGTTCTCTGGAGTATTGTATGGAAAATCTTGATGCGCTGGTGACACAAGCTTTAGACGCTGTAGCGGCAAGCGAAGACTCACAAGCCTTAGAGCAGTTACGGGTTCATTACCTTGGTAAAAAAGGTGAAATCACCCAGCTTATGAGACAGCTCGGTAAATTATCTGCTGAAGAGCGCCCTAAAGCTGGAGCATTAATTAACGCAGCACGAGAGCAGGTGCAAACAGCACTCGTCGAGCGTAAGCAGGCTTTGGATAACGCAGCGCTAGAGAAAAAGCTGGCTGCAGAAACCATTGATGTCACCTTGGCTGGCCGCGGTCAACACAGTGGCGGCTTGCATCCGGTGACACGCACCTTAGAGCGCATTGAGCAGTTTTTTACCAAAATTGGCTATGGTGTTGCTGAAGGCCCTGAAGTTGAGGATGACTATCACAACTTTGAAGCCTTAAATATTCCAGGTCATCACCCGGCTCGGGCGATGCACGATACGTTTTACTTTGATGCCCACATGCTGCTGCGCACCCACACCTCGCCCGTTCAGGTGCGCACCATGGAAGCTCAGCGCCCACCGATTCGCATTGTTTGCCCAGGTCGTGTGTACCGTTGTGATTCGGATATTACTCATTCGCCTATGTTCCATCAGGTGGAAGGTCTGCTGATTGATCAAGACATCAGCTTTGCGGATCTAAAAGGCACCATTGAAGAGTTCTTACGGGTGTTTTTCGAAAAAGATTTAGGGGTACGCTTCCGTCCATCGTTCTTCCCATTTACAGAACCCTCCGCAGAAGTGGATATGCAGTGCGTGATGTGTAATGGCGAAGGTTGCCGTGTTTGTCAGCAAACCGGCTGGTTAGAGGTTATGGGTTGCGGCATGGTGCACCCTAATGTGCTGCAGATGTCTGGTATTGATCCTGAAGAATTCCAAGGCTTTGCCTTTGGTATGGGTGTAGAACGGTTGGCAATGCTGCGTTATGGCGTGAATGATTTGCGTCTGTTCTTTGATAACGACCTGCGTTTTTTAACTCAGTTTAACTAGGTCGATACCCTTTACAATTTAGGAGAGCAGCATGAATTTCAGTGAACAATGGTTACGCAGTTTAGTTGACCCGCAGGTGTCCCGCGATGAGTTAGTGGCACGTTTATCCATGGCTGGTTTAGAAGTTGAAGCCGTCAGCCCTGTGGCCGGTGAATTTAGCGGTGTGGTGGTCGGTGAGGTGCTCAGCGTTGAGCAGCACCCCGATGCCGATAAACTCAGTGTTTGTGTAGTGAGTGATGGCCAACAGAAGGTACAAGTGGTCTGCGGTGCGCCCAATGTGCGTGTCGGCATGAAAGTCCCTTTTGCGCAGGTTGGCGCAGTGTTGCCCGGTGATTTTAAAATCAAAAAAGCTAAGCTGCGCGGTGTAGAGTCGTTCGGCATGCTGTGCGCGGCCAATGAGCTGCAAATCAGTGAGGATGCTGCTGGCTTGTTAGAGCTGCCCGCTGATGCAGTGGTGGGGCAGTGCATTCGCAAAGCACTCAACTTAAACGATGTCAGCATCGAAGTGGACCTGACACCCAACCGTGGAGATTGCTTGTCGTTGCAAGGTTTGGCTCGCGAAGTGGGTGCCTTATATAACGTAGCAGCGCAGTTGCCAGCGATTACTGCGGTACCCGCCAGCCATGAAACAACAGTTAACGTTGAATTGGCAGCGCCGCAAGCCTGCCCACGTTATGTGGGTCGAGTCATTAAAGGTGTTGATTTAAACCAAGCCACTCCAGACTGGATGGTGCAGCGCCTAGAACGTAGCGACGTGCGCAGTATTGATCCAGTGGTGGATGTCACTAACTATGTGATGTTAGAGCTGGGTCAGCCTCTCCATGCGTTTGATTTAGCGCAAATTAAAGGCGGCATTTGCGTGCGCATGGCAAAAGAAAACGAACAGATCACCTTGCTGGATGGCCAAGAAGTTACTTTACAAGATACAACCTTAGTCATTGCCGACCAAGAGCGTGCGTTAGCCATTGCTGGAGTGATGGGTGGTGAAGACAGTGGTGTAGAGGTGGGTAAAACCACTGATATTTTCTTAGAAAGTGCTTTTTTTGAACCCATTGCCATTGCCGGTAAAGCCCGCTCTTATGGCTTGCACACCGATGCTTCGCACCGCTTTGAGCGTGGTGTGGATTGGCAGTTGCCAGCCCAAGCTATTGAGCGTGCCACAGAGCTGCTGCTGAGTATTGTCGGTGGTAGCGCCGGTCCGGTTACTGTCACAGAAGATGAGCAGCATTTGCCTAAAGATCAGTCCGTAACCTTGCGTGCTGAGCGGATCAAGCAAATGTTTGGTTTAAGCTTAACCGATGTAGAAATTGAAGGCTTGTTAACGCCACTGGGTTTACAGCTCACTGCACAAGGTGCAGGGGTATGGTCGGTAGCAGTGCCTAGCCATCGCTTTGATATCAGTATTGAAGTGGACTTACTGGAGGAGATTGGTCGCTTGTATGGCTACGATCGACTACCAGTGCGTTATCCTGCAGCGCGTCTTGCCCCACAAGCGCAGCCTGAAGCACAAGCCCAGCTGCCGGTATTGCGTCGTTTATTAGTAGCGCGCGGCTATCAAGAAGCCATTACCTACAGCTTTATTGAGCCCAAAGTGTTTAATGCCTTTCATCCTGATTTACAGCCCTTAGCCTTGGCCAACCCAATTTCTGCGGACTTATCAGTGATGCGCGCCTCTTTACTGCCAGGCTTACTTAAAGCATTGCAGCACAATTTATACCGTCAGCAAGAGCGAGTGCGTTTGTTTGAGAGCGGCTTGCGTTTTGTAGGTCAACTCGACGAATTAAAACAAGAGCGCATGTTAGCTGGGGTGATTACCGGTTTACGCTTCCCAGAGAACTGGGCACACGGTAAAGAAAGTGTTGATTTTTATGACATTAAAGGTGATGTTGAAGCTGTATTGGCGGCGGCTGGCGATCTGGCAAGCTTTACCTTTGTAGCTTGTCAGCAGCAGGCCTATCACCCTGGCCAATGTGCGCGTATTGAGCGTAACGGTGAGTTGGTGGGTTATGTGGGGACTTTACACCCGCAGCTGGCCAAAGAGTTGGATATTGACCAGCAGACTCTAATGTTTGAAGTGCAGCTGGATGCCATTAGTGCTGGTCGAGTACCTGCTTTTAAAGAACTGTCACGTTTCCCAGAGGTGCGGCGTGATTTAGCACTGGTGGTGAACTCAGAGGTGCCCGCAGCTGAAATCATGTCAGCCATGCGCAGCGCAGCCGGAGAGTGGTTGACGCAAATTCGCTTATTTGATGTGTATGAGGGCAAAGGGGTTGAGGATGGCCATAAGAGTTTAGCGGTTGGCTTGACCTGGCAGCATCCTTCACGCACTCTTACTGATGACGAGGTCAGTAGCGCAACCGATGCAATTTTGACTCTACTGTCGGATAAGTTTTCTGCAATCTTAAGGAAGTGAGTTTATGGGGGCTTTAACGAAAGCTGAAATGGCCGAGCATCTGTTTAACGAAATTGGGTTAAATAAACGCGAAGCGAAAGAGTTGGTGGACACCTTCTTCGAAGAAATTCGTTTAGCCCTTGAAAATAACGAGCCGGTTAAGCTGTCTGGTTTTGGTAACTTTGAGTTACGTGACAAAAGCCAGCGGCCGGGCCGTAATCCGAAAACCGGTGAAGAAATTCCCATTAGTGCACGGCGCGTGGTGACTTTTCGCCCCGGCCAAAAACTACGCGATCGGGTAGAAAGCTATGCTGGAGGCTAGTCATAATAATGAGCTGCCAGCCATTCCCAATAAACGCTATTTCACCATAGGTGAAACCAGCGAACTTTGCGCAGTAAAACCCCATGTACTGCGCTATTGGGAACAAGAGTTTGAAGAGTTAGCCGGTATCAAGCGCCGTGGTAACCGTCGTTATTATCAGCGCCATGATGTACTAATGATTCGCCAAATACGCAGCTTGCTGTACGATCAAGGTTTTACCATAGGCGGTGCTCGGCAGCGCTTATCAAGCGGCGAAGTGCGTGATGAAAGCAGTCAGGCTAAGCAAATTATCCGTCAAACGATTGCAGAACTTGAAGACGTTTTAAAACTATTACGCAGCTGACTTTAAGGCTTTGCATG
>DASROA010000092.1:0-41230 GCA_035647115.1 Thiopseudomonas sp.
TTCTTTTTCAATCCGCGGCTCATCAAGCACTGGTTTAAGCTCAGGTTCTTTAAGTTTTTCACTCTTAACCGCTCGTGGATGACCCTCAACTCGCTCTTCAGCATCAGCGTGTAACCCTAAAGCATCATCCTCAATACTTAACGATGGCTCTTGTTTTCTAACCCTACGTGCGGGCCCTAAAATCTCAGGGTTTTCTTCTTCAGGGAGGTCAGCAAGGTCGCGGTCAAGACGGAACTTAAGGCTGCTTTTATTACCACGCATGCGACGCCAACCATCAAACAACACAGCCGCAATAACGACAATACCGATAACAAATAACCATTCACGTAAACCGATATCCATGAGCTACAGGCACTCCCAAAACAATAAAAAAGAGTTTCACAACCCTACAAAGGTGATGCAGGCACTCTACCAGCTGTCAACATCACACCACACTATTATTAAAACACAAATGAGTATACTTAACTGTTACTCCGCCTGCGCGGCATTAAGCTCAGTATTTTCTAATTTGTTCAATGACCTGTGTCTATACTAACAAAGTTCGTCACAAAACTTATAGGGCATGCCGGACAAACATATAGATTTCGCCTTGCCTGATGTTACTCCTTGTTAAAATCGTCTAATTAGACACTCTGCCTGTTTATTTTTTCCTTTTTTTACGTTGCTCACGCTCTTTTTTATTGGCCATTAAGCGTCGTTTTTTATTCACCTGACGATCACTGAGTTTGTTTTTCTTTTTCTCGTATGGATTGCCTCCGCCTTTAAACTCAATGCGGATTGGGGTACCTACTAGACGCAACACGCGACGGTAAATATTTTCTAAATAACGCACATAACTCTTAGGTACGGCTTCCACCTGATTACCGTGAATCACAATCAAGGGCGGGTTAGCCCCTCCTAAGTGGGCATAACGTAACTTAATTCGCCGTCCCGCTATCATGGGTGGCTGATGCTCACGCACCGCATCTTCCAAAATTTGTGTTAAGCGGTTGGTTGGCCAGCGCGCTACGGCTGAGGCAAAGGCATCCTGTACGGACTTGTATAAATGCCCAACACCGGTACCGTGTAATGCGGAAATAAAATGAATATCAGCAAAATCAACAAAATACAGCCGACGTTCCAACTCTCTTTTCGCGTAGTCACGCTCGCTGGGCTGCATACCATCCCACTTGTTTAGCGCAATTACGATAGCGCGGCCCGCTTCTAGCGCAAAACCCAGTAAGTTCAGGTCGTGATCAACCACTCCTTCTCGCGCATCCATGACAAAAATGACCACATTGGCATCTTTAATTGCCTGCAGAGTTTTAACCACCGAGAACTTTTCCACTTCCTCTGAAATTCTGCCGCGACGACGCACGCCTGCAGTGTCAATTAACGTGTATTTTTCTTCACCGCGCTCAAAGGGAATATAAATACTATCGCGTGTGGTACCCGGCTCGTCATAAACCACCACACGCTCTTCACCGAGCATACGGTTAACCAAGGTTGACTTACCCACGTTGGGACGGCCGATAATAGCGATTTTAATGCCATCTTTTGCGTCCGGGCCAGGAATCCGCGTCAGATCCTCACCTTCTACAAAGTTTTCCACCTCGCTACGCTCAAGCATTGGATCTTTTGGGAAGTCTGACAGCACAAGGTTTAACATCTGCATCACACCACGGCCATGGGCCGCTGCAATGGCAACAGACTCGCCTAAACCGAGCGGACTAAACTCCGCAAGGGCGATATTTTCGTCAATGCTGTCGACTTTATTGACCACCACCAACGTGGTTTTATTGCGTCTACGTAGATGCTCACCAATCATTTGATCAGCTGGGCACAAGCCATCACGGGCATCCACTAAAAACAACACCACATCGGCTTCTTCAATCGCCAATAACGATTGTTCAGCCATTTTTGCATCAATACCTTCTTCGTCACCGGTAATCCCACCGGTATCGATTAAAATATAACTGCGGCCTTCCCATTGTGCTTCGCCATATTGCCGATCACGCGTGAGACCAGGGATATCCCCTACAATCGCATCGCGGGATCGAGTCAGGCGGTTAAACAATGTTGATTTGCCGACATTCGGTCGGCCCACCAGGGCAATTACGGGAACCATTGGCTCCTCCAGCGATAATTCAAAAAAACACAAAAGCCGCTGTCGACCTAACGACAGCGGCTAAACTTTTATTAGACAAGCCATCAATAGCTTATTTAATCGTTAGCGCAACCAGCTTGCCACCATTGCCGTACACGTACAGCCAGCCGCCTTCAACCAAGGGTTGTACCCGCACACCTTTACCATCGATTTTAGTGCGCGCAACAAAACGACCGTCCACTTGACTGAGCAAATGCAGGTAACCTTCAATATCACCTACGGCAATATAGCTTGAAAACACTGCTGGACCGGATAATTGACGGCGCAACAACGCATCGTTACTCCACATTGCTGACGCTGAACGCTCATCAACACCTTCGATGCTGCCATCCGCTAAACTCACATAGGCATTACCAAAAGCTTGGTCAACACCCACACAGCTGGAGGCTTCACGTTGCCATAAAACCTGACCACTTTGCGCGTCAAGCCCTGCTAGTTGGCCTTGATAGCTGGCCACATATAAGGTGCCGGCGGACAGCAATAAACCGCCATCAATATCCACCATGCGCTCAAGCTCAGTACGTCCACTGGGCACTGCGACGCGTTGTTCCCAAATTGGCAAACCACGCTGGGTATCTATGGCAATAACTTTAGCCGTTGATAGTCCTGCGTACGCCACATAATCAGTCACTAGCGGGGCACTGGTGCCGCGCAGGGTCAGGAGCGCTGGCGTGCTTTCATATATCCAGCGCTGTTGACCATTACTCGCCTCTAGTGCGATCAAACGGTCATCTTGAGTTTGTACGACCACCACATCACCATTGCTAGCCGGCGCCGCCAATACTTCACTGTTTACTTTACTGCGCCACAGGTCCTCACCGTTAGCCGCATCTAAGGCGATCACTTCACCATCTAAAGTAGCCAGCAATACTCTATCAGCATCAGCGCCTACACCACCGGACACAGCCACTTTTAATTTGCGCGTCCAAAATGCTTTACCGGTAAAGCGGTCTAGCGCGGTAACACGGCCCTTAATATCAGCCACATATAAACGGTCATCGACAATCACCGGCGACAAGGTGTTCCACAATTTGCCTTGTCCTGCACCGACTGATGCACTCCATTCGCGTTTAAGCTGCACTTCAGCATTTATTTTTTCTAATGCCTGTGGCTTCAGCTCTTTTTTACTGGAGCTGCTGCAGCCCATGACAAATAGTGCTAACGCAAACACTATGAGATACTTGGAATGTTTCAAGTTAGGCATCCTTCTCACTGAGGTTGTCGAGTTTCATTAACAAGTCGCCTACCGTTGCATCGGAGGGTAAGGCTTGCTGAGCTTGTAAGTAGGCTTGTCGAGCTTCTGCTGGGCGCTCTAAGACAACCAAAACATCACCACGCAATTCTTCCCGGGTCGCGGCAAACGCAGGCTGCACTTCAGCCTCTAGCAATTGTAGCGCCTGTTGTGCTTTTTCTTGTGCAAGCAAGACACGCGCTAAGCGTTGGCGCGCCAGCTCTTGTAAAGTGGGGTTGGCAGGTTTTTGCAAAATAGCATTAAGCTCTACCGCAGCATCATCCAGCCGATTATTATCCACCGCAACCTTAGCTGCTAATAATTGACCGTATTGGGTGTATGCATTGTTAGCGTTTATTTTTTTAAGTTCTGCGAGCAGGCTTGCAACCTGCTGAGCGTCCACTTGCCCACTGGGCAACACAGTGGTTTCTAACAGCTGCTGATAGAGCATTGACGAGGCTTGCGATTGTTTTGCTTGATGCTGCTGCCAAGCTTGCCAGCCAAAAACAATGACGATAGCTAAAGCGCCGCCAGCTAATAATGGCTTACCGTTTTGCTGCCACCACTCTTTAATCCGCGCAATTTGTTCTTCTTCAGTATACTCGCTCACGCTGATACTCCTAATTATTAATAGACAGTTGCTGCTGCAGACTGGACTTTAAGTGGTCTATCAAATCATCCCAAGCAATGGATATTTGCTCATCATCGCTGCGCAAAGGCTTAACTGCAATGGTATTGGTTTCCAGCTCATTATCGCCCAATATTAAGGCAAATAATGCACCGCTTCTATCGGCTTTTCTAAACTGGCTTTTAAAACCGCCACCGCCAGCATTAACTTGCAAGCGCACATGGGGAATGGCATCACGTATTTTTTCTGCGAGGGTTAAAGCGGCCAACTCACTGGGCTCACCAAATGCACAAAAATACACATCAATTTTACGTGACAGTTCTGCTGGAATTTGACCAAGGGTTTCCAGCATTAAAATCAAACGCTCAATGCCCATGGCAAAACCAACTCCAGGCGTTGCTCGACCGCCCATTTGCTCAACTAGGCCATCATAACGACCACCGGCACACACAGTACCTTGTGCGCCGAGTTGATCAGTGACCCACTCAAAGACCGTTTCACTGTAATAATCTAAACCACGCACTAATCGTGGATTGATCACATAAGGAACACCGGCGGCATCCAGTCGAGCCCGCAAGCCAGCAAAATGTGCTTGCGAGTCCTCACTTAAATAGTCTTCTAATTGCGGCGCATCGCTGAGCAAAGCCTGAGTATTTGGGTTTTTACTGTCCAAAACCCGTAACGGGTTACTCGACACACGGCGCTGACTGTCTTCATCAAGTTGCTCAAAGCGTGCATTTAAATACTCAACCAACGCCTCGCGATATACCGCTCGGGTTGCCGAAGTACCTAAGCTATTAAGCTCCAAGGTGACATATTCGCTAATGCCCAGTTTTTTCCATAAACGCCACGTCAAGACAATCAACTCAGCGTCCACATCAGGGCCCGCTAAATTAAACGCTTCAACACCAATTTGATGAAACTGACGGTAACGGCCTTTTTGTGGGCGCTCATGACGAAACATCGGGCCTTGATACCATAGTTTTTGCACCTGTCCGCCTCCGACGAGGCTGTGCTCCATCACTGCACGCACACAGCTGGCAGTGCCTTCTGGGCGCAAGGTCAATGAATCACCATTGCGATCAGCAAAAGTGTACATTTCTTTTTCGACAATATCGGTCACTTCACCAATCGAACGCCTAAACAACTCGGTGAACTCGACAATGGGTAAGCGAATCTGTTGGTAGCCATAACTGTCCAGTAATTGCGCAACAGTGTTCTCAAAATAGCGCCATAGCGGTGTGTCTTCCGGCAAAATATCATTCATGCCGCGAATGGCTTGTAATGGTTTACTCACAAAATTTCCTTGACAATTAACTGCGTGCAATCAGCGCTGCATCAGCAGCAACTTTTTCACTGGCACGTTTACGAATCAGCGTTTCCAGCTCATCCACTAAATTCTCATTGGTCAGCTTAAGTGCTGGCTTGCCATCAATATAAACTAAGTTAGGTGAGCCACCGGTTAAGCCAAGATGAACTTCTTTTGCTTCCCCAGGGCCATTGACTACACAACCAATCACTGCCACATCCAAGGGCACTAATAGGTCATCTAAACGTTCTTCCAGCTCATTCATGGTCTTCACCACATCAAAATTTTGTCTGGAACAACTCGGGCACGCAATAAAGTTAATTCCCCGTGAACGCAGGCGCAATGATTTTAAAATATCAAAACCCACTTTAATTTCTTCCACAGGGTCAGCAGCGAGCGATACACGAATGGTGTCGCCAATCCCTTCGGCCAACAGCATGCCTAAGCCCACTGAAGACTTTACCGTGCCCGAACGCAGGCCACCGGCCTCAGTAATGCCCAAGTGTAACGGTTGCTCTATCTGCTCAGCCAACTGTCGGTAAGCAGCCACCGCCATAAATACATCCGAAGCTTTAACACTGACTTTAAAATCAGGGTAATTTAAACGGTCCAGATGCTCCACATGGCGCAAGGCTGATTCAACTAGAGCCTCAGCAGTGGGCTCACCGTACTTTTTTTGCAGGTCTTTTTCTAATGAACCTGCATTCACACCAATACGGATAGGTATACCGCGATCGCGGGCGGCATCCACCACTGTTTTTACGCGTTGTTGATTGCCAATATTACCGGGGTTAATCCGCAAGCAATCCACACCCAGCTCGGCTACTCGTAAAGCAATGCGATAATCAAAATGAATATCGGCAACCAATGGCACCTGCACTTGCTTCTTTATTCGACCAAAGGCCTCTGCTGCCTCCATATCAGGCACTGATACGCGCACAATATCTGCACCGGTTTGTTCTAAGCGCACAATTTGCGCAACAGTGGCCTCCACATCACAGGTGTCAGTATTGGTCATGCTTTGCACACTAATAGGTGCATCACCGCCCACTGCTACTGAACCCACCTGTATTTTGCGCGACAGACGTCGCTTAATTAAAGATTCTGTGTGCATAATTATTGGCCTAACTTAATTCTAGCAACCCCACCGCTGGTGGTAGAGCTGAAATCGACTGGTTCGCCATTGTAAAGAATGCGAACACCTGGTGCGTTACCTAAATGGACATTAATAGGTGGCTTCCCGCTTACTTTGAGCTGCTCGCCAGCAGTTTTGATTCCGCTATACAGCCGCACCCCTTCAGCATCCACTACGCTTAACCAGCTATCAGCATTAAAATCCATTTGTACGACACCGTGACCAGCGTCCAGTGCTGCTGTCTCTTGTTCAACGGCTGCGGCGCTCTGCTCAAGCTTGGCTGACTCAGTTGCTACTGCAGCAGTCTGCCCTTCAGTTTGCTGGGTAGCCGCAAGCTGACCTTCTTCTCTATCTGTAGCCTCTTGCTCACTGTCGACAGCTGTTTCATTATTAATGTCTTCACTGCTTTCTGCGCTAACCTCGGCAACTAGCAACTCAACAGACTCCTCCGGCTCGTCAAGAGTTTGGATATGCATGGAACCGTCAGCCCGCTCAACTTCAACACGGTCAAATAGAGCCGTATTACTTGTGTCTATCGACTGCTCGGTATTAAAACTTTGCCACGCATAATATGCTGCGCCAATAATGATTAACAACACCACAAATAGGCTGAACTGCAACATTCCGCGCGATACACGACGTGCTTCACCAACTCGGTCAATGCTTTGCACCGAGTCCGCTGTGTTATTTTCAACTAAACCATCAAACACTTTAACCAGCTGATCGCTATCTAAATCTAGAATTCTTGCATAACTGCGAACATAGCCACGGGCAAAGGTTATTCCCGGTAAACGTTCAAACTGATTATTCTCTATGGACTCGACCGCCTGTGCAGTAAGGTGCAGCTTGTCTGCCACTTGGCTCACACTCCAACCTTGCTCCATGCGAGCATTACGCAAAGTGTCGCCTACCGTCACTGTTAGCTGATCTGTCACTACGGGTGCATCACTCATCTGTGCTCCGATTGATACTGTTGATATTCAGCGCTCGCAGGATACAGGCGCTTAAGTTGCAGCGCTAAACGGGCTGCTTTTGTACGATCTTGAAATGTATTGGCCAAACGGGTGCCCAGCAACAAGCTGCGCGCAGAGTGTTCACTGAGCTGCTCAAAGCTTTCGTAATACGTCTGTGCCGGAACGTACTCTTGTCGTTCGTATAATAAAAATGCCGCTTCTAATAAAGCTTGTGGCTGCCGTGGATTTAAACGCAAAGAGCGCTCAAAATGTTGCAACGCCAAATCTTTATTATTTAACCGCAGCGCGGTTAGCCCCATACTCTCAAACACCCGTGAACGGCCTGCATACATGGTGTCCTGGGAAGCGTTTTCAAATTGCTCGTAAGCTGCTTGATAATCACCTTGATCATATAAAAACCCAGCGTAATTATTTTGAATACGGGTGTTTTTTCCTTGTGACAAGGCTTTACGGTAATGCTGAGCGGCGAGCTCTGGCTCAAGTTCATTTTGAAAGACTAAGGCCAGCACAGCATGGGCATCTGCGCTGTTCGGATCAATGTCTAAGGCTTTTTTTAAGGGTACTTTGGCCTGCTCAGTAATGCCTTCTTGCAAATACCCTATGGCCAACTGTATATAAGCATCTCGTGCTTGGTTGCGACCCTCTTCGGTACGCATAAATGGAGCGCCTGTATTGGATACGCAGGCGCTCAGCACACTGCATACAATCAAAATAAGCACTGTCCGAACAGTCATCTTCACTCCCTTAAGCTCGCAGTTAAGCCGCCCAACAACTTAAATATCTTCAGCTATTCATTTGACGCACTGCAATATAGCGCTCACTGCGTCGCGTGCGATCCTGTACATTGCCGACCAACTGCCCACAGGCGGCATCGATGTCTTCACCACGGGGGGTACGCACGGTCACACTATAACCAGCATGGTGCAAAGTGTCTTGAAAGCGCCGAATCGCATTATTACTTGGGCGCTCATAGCCTGAGTGTGGAAACGGGTTAAACGGAATCAAGTTCACCTTGCACGGCACATCTTTCAGTAATTCTGCGAGTTGTTCAGCATGTTCTTGCTGATCATTCACACCTTCTAACAAGGTGTATTCTATGGTCAAAAAGCGGCGCTCACCTAGCTTGGCAATATAACGCGTACAGGCATCCAGCACTACATTCAGTGGGTACTTTTTATTAATAGGCACCAGCGTATTACGTAACTCATCATTGGGTGCGTGTAAAGACAATGCTAACGCAACGTCAATCTGCTCGCCCAGCTTATCAATCATGGGCGCAACACCTGCGGTTGACAGCGTTACCCGACGTTTGGAAATACCATAGCCAAAGTCATCGAGCATGATCTTCATTGCTGCAACCACATTATCAAAGTTTAATAACGGCTCACCCATTCCCATCATCACCACATTGGTGATTGCGCGGTCAACGGTGGCTGGCACAGAGCCAAAAGACTTTGAAGCAATCCACACTTGGCCAATGATTTCGGCACTGGTGAGATCACTATTAAATCCTTGCTTACCCGTCGAGCAGAAACTGCAATCTAAGGCGCAACCTGCTTGAGAGGACACACATAAAGTGCCACGATTACCTTGTGGAATATAGACAGTTTCCACACAACTGCCGGAAGCAACACGCACCACCCACTTACGGGTGCCATCACTGGAAATATCTTCACTAACGACTTCTGGGCCACGTATTTCAGCGCAAGCTGCAAGCTTTTCTTGTAAAGCTTTGCTGATGTTGCTCATCTCTGAAAACTGATCAACACCGAAGTGGTGAATCCATTTCATAACTTGGTCCGCGCGAAATTTTTTCTCGCCGATAGACTCGAAAAATTCAATCAATTGTTCGCGCGTCAAGCCAAGTAAATTAACTTTTTCAGTTACAGTTGTCATGGATTCACCTTTATTAACCTATCCGCTATTAACGGATACGGTCACATACTTCAGTTGCTGCAAAGAAGTATGCAATTTCACGGGCTGCAGCAGCTTCTGAGTCAGAGCCGTGGACAGCATTTTCATCAATAGATACTGCGAAGTCTGCACGGATGGTGCCAGCTTCTGCTTCTTGCGGGTTAGTGGCACCCATCAATTCACGGTTACGCGCAATGGCGTTTTCGCCTTCTAAAACTTGCACAATCACAGGGCCGGAAGTCATAAAGCTCACCAGATCCTTAAAGAAAGGACGCTCTTTATGCTCTGCGTAAAAACCGCCTGCTTCGCGCTCTGACAGTTGTACCATTTTTGAAGCAACAATACGTAAACCTGCTTTTTCAAAACGTGAAGTAATTTCACCCACAACGTTTTTAGCAACAGCATCAGGCTTGATAATAGAGAATGTACGTTGAACAGTCATTTACAGCTCCACAAAATTTATTTAAGTGTTTATAAGGATTAAACCCGCGAATTATACGCGGGTTTAAGTAAAATGCGTAGCCAGCCACAGAGCGTTCTCTGCCCACTACTACGTTTTGCAATCTTTGACTGCGCTAATTTAACACAAATTCAATCAAGTTCCTCAATCCATGCAGCCTGAATAGCTTCAAGAATTTTCTCACCACAACGATCCGGCTCATCGTCAAAATCGTCTAAATCCAGCACCAATTGACGTAAATTAACAAAATTGATGTAACGCGGATCAATATCTTCATGCTTATCGCTTAACTGAATACCGATTTCCTGCACATCTACCCATTTTAATTTCATACTCAACCCCTTCCCTTACTGACGCTCAGAAACTTGGTTAATGGTGTACTTCGGAATTTCTACCGTAAGATCAGTATCTGCAACCACTGCTTGGCAAGACAAGCGGGAATCAGGCTCTAACCCCCAAGCCTTATCTAGCATGTCATCCTCTAAGTCATCTGACTCATCCAGCGACTCAAAACCTTCACGAACAATCACGTGGCACGTGGTGCATGCACAGGACATCTCACAGGCATGTTCGATTTCAATGCCATTGCGTAACGCAGCATCCATAATGGTTTCACCAGGGCTTGCATCAACAACTGCACCCTCTGGACAAAGCTCTTCATGAGGCAAAAATACAATTTGCACCATTGGGATTAACCCTCCATTTCATTGAGTTGTCGTCCGGCCAGTGCAGTGTGTACTGTGGCATCAAGACGGCGTGTGGCGAATTCATTTGTTGCATGATTTAACTGCTGAACATGGCGAGCTATGGCGTTAATGTCTTCACCATGACGTACCTGCTCTAACGCTTCCATGTGCTGCTCAATCTCTGCCTGTTCTTCTTTGCTGAGCAAAGCTTCAGCATCGGCTTGTAATGCTGCGCGCACAGTTTCTAATAAACGCTCTGCATCCACACGCTGTTCTTGCAAAGCTCGCGCTTGCCTATCATGGGCAGCATTTTCAATTGATTCTTGGAGCATGCCGCTGATCTCACTGTCCGTAAGACCATAAGACGGTTTGACCTGCACACTGGCCTCAACGCCACTGCTTAACTCTCGCGCAGTCACCCCGAGCAGACCATCGGCATCCACCTGAAAAGTCACACGAATTTTAGCGGCGCCAGCCACCATGGGTGGAATGCCTCGCAGCTCAAAGCGTGCCAATGAGCGGCAATCGCTAACCAGCTCACGCTCACCTTGTAAAACGTGAATGGCCATAGCCGTTTGACCATCGCGAGCGGTGGTGAATTCTTGTGCTCGCGTCACCGGAATGGTTGTATTGCGCGGAATAATCTTCTCAACCAGATCACCCATGGTTTCCAAACCCAGGGATAATGGTGTGACATCCAGCAATAGCAACTCATCACCTGGACGCTTATTTCCTGCCAAGGTGTCCGCTTGAATAGCCGCACCGATGGCGACCACTTGATCAGGATCGATATCAGTCAGCGGTGTGCAATCAAAGAGCTCACCGACTCGTGTGCGCACCAAGGGCACTCGAGTTGAACCACCCACCATAACCACTGACTCAATTTCTTCTAACTCCACTTCAGAGTCACGCAAAGCGCGCCTACACGCTCTTAGACTGCGCGCCACTAGCGGTTCAATCAGCTCATCAAAGGCTTCACGGGTTAACTCGCCTTGCCAGTCTGCATACTCAATAGCAACACTGTCCAGCTCAGTTAAAGACTCTTTTGCGGCACAAGCCAATTCAAGCAAGTCCCGTTGCTGGCTGGGTGAGAGATCGCTGGACAAGCCCGCCTGCTCAACCACCCAATTTGCAATTGCATGGTCAAAATCATCGCCACCAAGCGCGCTGTCACCACCGGTGGACAGCACTTCAAAAACACCATGACTTAAGCGCAAAATAGACACATCAAAGGTGCCGCCACCTAAATCATAAATAACCACCACACCTTCTGCTTGCTGATCCAAGCCATAAGCAACTGCTGCGGCAGTGGGTTCATTAAGCAAACGTAAAACATTGATTCCAGCAAGGCGTGCTGAGTCTTTCGTGGCTTGACGCTGTGCATCATCGAAATAGGCAGGAACAGTGATCACCGCTCCCATTAGCTTGCCGCCTAGCGCTGCTTCACCACGCTCCCGCAAGGCGCTTAAAATATCTGCAGATACTTCAACAGGGCTCTTTAACCCTTGCACCGTTTTAATAAACGGCATGTGCGACTTACCGGCTTGAAAGCGGTATGGCAACTGTTCGCCCAGCTGCTGAACGTCAGCCAGTCCGCGCCCCATAAGACGTTTAACGGATAAAATACAGTTATAGGGGTCACTGGCTGCCGCTTCGCGCGCCTTGTGTCCCACTTCAATGTGCTCTGGGTGATAACGTACTGCAGACGACAAAGCGATGCGCCCGTCTACGTCCGGTAACGCTTCTGCAGTGCCATTGCGCACGGTTGCCACTAATGAGTTGGTCGTCCCTAAATCAATCCCGACTGCCAGCCGCTGCCGGCGAGGTTGAGGACTTTGTCCGGGTTCAGCAATCTGTAGTAAGGCCATACGAATCTTTAATCTGACAGCCTGCTAAGCAGGCTTTGGGTTAATCGTCTAAGCGCTCTTCAAGCTGACGCACTTCATAAAACATCTTATCCAAGAACTGCATACGCCGAGCTAAGCGCTCAGCCTGAACACGCTGTTCTGGATTTTCTATACTGCTTGCAAATTCTTCATCAATAGTTTTACGAATCTGCTTAAGCTCTTTTGTGAAAAGCGCTAACGCGTCAATATCTTCTTGCGCTTGTAGTGTTTCTAGGCGCTCACGCCATTCCATCTGCTGAAACAAAAACTCAGCGTCTTGAATGGTGGTCTCTTCAGGCAACTCGGCCTGCTGCCGCAATAGATACAAAGCGCGCTGCGTAGGTGATCGAAGTGTTTCATAGGCTTCGTTAAGCTGCGCTGCGCGCTCAACTGCCTCACGTTGCTGCGCAGCAGGTGCGCTAGCAAAACGGTCAGGGTGTACTTCCCTAGCCAGATCACGATAGGTTGCAGCCAACTTTTTGCTATCAATCACAAATGCTGGCTGCAATCCAAACAGTGCGAAGTAATCAACGCTCGTTGAGTTCGCCATGTTACACCGTGAAGCTTTCGCCGCAGCCACACTCGCCGCGCGCATTTGGGTTATCAAACTTAAAGCCTTCATTGAGGCCTTCGCGGACAAAGTCCAGCTTTGTGCCATCAATATAAGCTAAGCTTTTAGGGTCTATAACAACCTTCATGCCAAAGCTTTCAAACACTTCGTCATCGGGCTGCAACTCATCAACAAACTCAAGCACATACTCCATTCCTGAGCAGCCAGTGGTGCGGATACCAACACGTATGCCTTTACCGCTACCACGGGCTTCTAACGAACGCCGAACATGTTCTGCTGCAGCTTCAGTCATGCTAACTGCCATATTAAACCTCTTCAGCTAAACCTTTTTTCTCTCGGTAATCACGTACCGCGGCTTTGATCGCGTCTTCTGCTAAAACCGAGCAGTGAATTTTAACTGGCGGCAAGGCCAATTCATCTGCAATGGTGGTGTTTTTAATCTGCTCTGCTTCATCAACTGTCTTACCCTTCATCCACTCAGTGGCTAAAGAGCTCGACGCAATGGCAGAACCACAACCGTAGGTTTTAAATTTTGCATCTTGAATAACGCCATCATCACCAACTTGGATCTGTAAGCGCATTACGTCGCCACAGGCAGGTGCTCCGACCATACCGGTACCAACATTCTCTGCTTCTGCGTCCAAGTTACCAACGTTGCGAGGGTTCTCGTAGTGGTCAATGACCTTTTCACTATATGCCATGATGATATTCCTTCTTTAATGGGCGAGCACTAGTGTGCTTGCCACTCAACTTTAGAGAGATCAACGCCTTCTTTGTACATGTCCCACAAAGGTGAAAGATCACGTAGGCGCTCTACTGCTTGACGAATTTGTCCAGCGGCATGATCAACCTCTTCTTCAGTCGTGAAACGACCGAATGTAAAACGAATTGAACTGTGCGCTAACTCATCACTGCGGCCTAAAGCGCGCAGCACATAAGACGGCTCTAGAGATGCTGAAGTACAGGCTGAGCCTGAAGACACCGCCATATCTCTTAACGCCATAATTAACGACTCACCCTCAACAAAGTTAAAACTAAGGTTTAGGTTGTGAGGCACACGCTGGGTAGCGCTACCGTTCAAATAAAGCTCTTCAATATCGCTGACCTGATCATAAAAACGCTTGCTCAGTGCCGCGATACGCTCATTTTCTTTGTCCATTTCTAGGCGTGCCAGCTCAAATGCCTCACCCATACCTACAATCTGGTGAGTTGCTAAGGTGCCGGAGCGCATACCTCGCTCATGACCACCACCATGCATTTGTGCTGCAAGGCGTACACGGGGTCTACGGCGCACATAAAGTGCTCCCATACCTTTAGGCCCATAAGCCTTATGGGCTGAAAACGACATTAAATCAACCTTCATCTCTTGCAGGTCAATCTTCACTTTGTCTGCTGACTGTGCCGCATCAACATGGAACAGCACACCTTTCTCACGAGTGACTTCGCCAATTGCAGCAATATCATTAATGGTGCCAATTTCGTTATTGACATGCATGATGGACACTAAAATTGTATCTTCACGAATGGCATCAGCGACCATTTCAGCGGTAATTAAACCGTCTTCTGTTGGGTCTAAGTATGTGACCTCGTAACCTTCTCGCTCCAATTGGCGCGCCGTATCCAAAACTGCTTTATGCTCCAGCTTAGAGGTCACAATATGCTTACCCTTGCTCACATAAAAGTGTGCCACACCCTTGATGGCTAAGTTGTCGGACTCGGTAGCACCGGATGTCCAAACAATTTCGCGGGGGTCCGCATTAATTAAATCTGCAACTTGACGACGTGCATTTTCAATAGCCTCTTCAGCACGCCAGCCATACACGTGTGAACGTGATGCGGCATTACCAAAGTTCCCCTCTAGAGTCAGGCATTCAATCATTTTCTCCGCCACTCTTGGGTCAACCGGTGTGGTCGCTGAATAATCTAGATAAATCGGCAGTTTCATCAACTCTCTCCTAACGATCTGCGTCTTTATTCACCCAATGGTGGACGCATGAATTTTGTTTGCGGTGCGCTGATTTTGGCGCAAGGCAACTTTTTGAATTTCTTGGCGCTCAACCAGATCGGCTAAACTTATGCCACTTAAAAAATCATGTATCTGTTTACTTAGATCGCACCATAGACGGTGAGTTAAACACTCATTACCGTCTTGGCAGTCACCCAATCCTTGACAGCGCGTCGCATCCACAGACTCGTCTACTGCGTCGATGACCTGCACCACCTGTATATCCACAGCCTGGTGTGCCAACAAGTAGCCACCACCCGGCCCTCGAACACTATTAACTAATGCGGCACGGCGCAATTTAGCAAACAATTGTTCTAAATATGATAATGATATACCTTGCCTTTCAGACACTTCTGCTAGAGGTACTGGGCCTTCCTGTGCATTCAACGCCAAATCGAGCATTGCTGTCACGGCATAGCGGCCTTTAGTTGTAAGTCGCATAGAGTAATTACCGCTGCAAGTAAATATTACTGACTATCATGCAATAACCCAGTAGAAAGGTCAAGTATTATACTTGATCAAAAGACTCGGGTTTAATCGCGACCCAGCACCTTCTTTTACTGCTGGGTATCTTTAGGTGCATCAGTCGCTGTTACGGCACCCGTATCTTCCTGCTCAACTTCCCGCTCAGAACAAGGAAAAGCCATATCAGGAAGCTGAGGCAGCTTTTTACCTCGGTAGTCGCTACCCATTTTGTTCATGGCTTCACACATATCTTCCAAACGCTCTTCCACAGCTTCCAAATGATCAAGAATCTGACCAATGGAACGCGCCACGGGGTCCGGCATATCCTCGCTCATACCGTAAGCATCAAAACCGAAGCGTTTAGCAATGGCTTGGCGCTTGGCTTCAACTTCATCACTGGGCTTAACAATAATTCGCCCTGGAATACCAACCACCGTAGCACCCGCCGGCACTGCTTTAGTCACTACCGCATTAGAGCCAATTTTTGCTCCGGCACCCACAGTAAAAGGCCCCAAAACTTTGGCACCCGCACCAACCACTACACCATCCTCTAAAGTGGGATGACGCTTACCTTTATTCCAACTGGTGCCACCCAAAGTAACCCCTTGGTACAAAGTCACATCATCACCCAACTCTGCGGTCTCACCAATGACAATACCCAAGCCATGGTCAATAAAAAATCGTCGGCCAATTTTTGCTCCCGGATGAATTTCAATACCGGTTAGCCAGCGGCTTATATTTGAGATGACTCGTGCGAGCAACTTCCAGTTACGAATCCATAAAGCATGGGCCAGACGATGCAACCAAACAGCATGCAAGCCTGGATAACAGGTTAAAACCTCGAAAGCATTACGTGCTGCGGGGTCACGATGGAATACACTTTGAATATCTTCACGAATGCTTTTAAACATGCTCACCTCGACGCTGGATAACTTCACCGCGCGCAGCTTTTTGAGTTTCTGTCAAAATGCCACGCAAAATATTTACTTCAGATTTTTTCAATTGACTGCGACCATAAATACGCCGTAAACGCGCCATCAAGTGCCTCGGCTTGGCTGGATCAAGAAAATCGATTTCAATAAGCGTTTGCTGCAAATGCTCATAAAACAACTCTAAAGACTCATGGGTTGCCGGCGCGGAACCTAACATCCCAGTTGCCTCTACTTCAGGCATATGAGTTGGCTGCTCGGTTTCTTTAAGCCATGCCATACGCACCTCGTAAGCCAACACTTGCACAGCTGTGGCTAAATTTAAAGAACTGAACTCGGGATCCGCTGGAATATGAATGTGATATTGGCAGCGTTGCAGCTCCGTATTGGTGAGCCCAGCATACTCACGACCAAACACCAAGGCGATATCTGCCTGATGGTCTGCACGCCAAGCATTCAAACAGGTTTCCGCTGCCTCACGAGGATCAAGCAGCGGCCAAGGAATGCGCCGATCACGGGCACTGGTGCCCAACACCACACTGCACCCTTGCAACGCTTCCTCTAAGCTTGCCACCACTTGCGCACCATTTAAAATATCATCAGCGCCCGCTGCGCGTGCGTTCGCATCATTGTGCGGGTATTTTCTGGGCTCAACTAAGAATAAGGACTTCAGCCCCATATTTTTCATCGCCCGGGCAGCACCACCAATGTTGCCTGGATGGCTGGTGTTGACCAAAACTACGCGAATTCTTTCCAGCACAAGGCTCTCCAACCGTGAATGAAACACAGAACATTTAGCTTAAAGACACAAGCTTACCGAAGCGCTGAGCATCACGCCATGAAAAAGAACCTTGTAGTAGAACACATACCCAAGAGTTTCTGTTAGAATTCGCTTTTCCCAATTCTTCTTTAACACAATCCGGTGACTTTTCATGCAGCCTATGCTGAATATCGCGCTGCGCGCTGCTCGCAGTGCGGGTGAATTAATATTACGTTCAATGGAACGTTTAGATACGATCTCGGTTAATGAGAAAGACGCAAAAGATTACGTCACCGAGATCGATCGTGCTGCCGAGCAGACGATTATCAATGCCATTCTCAAAGCCCACCCCGACCACGGCATCCTTGCTGAGGAAAGCGGCACAATAAAAGGCAAAGGTGAAGGCGCCGACTACCAGTGGATCATCGACCCACTGGATGGCACTACTAACTTTATTCACGGTGTTCCCCATTTTGCTGTGAGCATTGCTTGCAAATTTCGTGGCCGCCTCGAGCATGCAGTAATTATTGACCCTATTCGCGAAGAAGAGTTTACTGCCAGCCGTGGTCGCGGTGCGACATTCAATGGTCGCCGTATGCGTGTCAGCAAATCCAAAGGCCTCAACAACGCTTTACTAGCGACTGGTTTCCCCTTTCGCGAAGGTCAAATGCCGCACATGGACAACTACCTGTCGATGTTTAAAGAATTAGCTGTACAAACAGCCGGCATACGTCGCGCGGGAGCCGCAAGCCTTGACCTGGCTTACGTAGCAGCTGGTCGCTATGACGCCTTCTGGGAGTATGGTTTATCTGAGTGGGACATGGCAGCAGGTGTACTGCTGATTCAAGAAGCTGGTGGTTTGATCAGCGACTTTAATGGCGGTCATGACTTTTTAGAAAGCGGACATATTGTTGCCGGTGGCCCAAAGTGCTTTAAGGCTGTACTGACCAGTATTCGCCCCTTTGTACCTGCCAGCTTTAAGTAAGCCAGTCCAGTAATTGAACCCACAAAAAAGCGCCTATCAAAGGCGCTTTTTTGTTACACAAGACAATTAATATGCTGTCTGCGTTAAAATCACTCGACCCTGATCATCAAGTTGCAATCGACGCCCTGGATCCTCATCCATGCGTACCGTGCGCACCTTACCATCCAGCTCATAACTTACATCGTAGCCTGCTATTTTCTCACTGACATCATATTCTGTTGTACAGCGACGCTCGGTGGTGGCATAAGTATTATTCTGCTGAATATGCTCTTGAGCCTTATTACCGGCATAGCCGCCACCCACTGCACCCGCGACAGTAGCAATTTTCTTACCGGTACCACCACCCACTTGATTACCCAGCAAGCCGCCCACCACAGCACCGGTTACACTGCCAACAATGCGGTTTTCATCTTTAACGGGCTTACGCTTAGTGACAGTCACGTCACGACATTCTTGGCGAGGTGTTTTGACGATTTCTTTAACCGGTTTAACAGCCACCACTTCAGCATAACTGGGAGCACTGACTAAACTATAGGTGGCATAAGCGCCACCTGCCGTTACAGCAACCGCACCTAGCACGCTACCTATCAACATTGATTTATTCATGCAATTTCTCTCTAGTCACTGTTCATCACACGTGATTAGAAGCAAAAAAGCCGCACAAGTTCATTCAACTTAATGCGGCTTTATTTGGCCTGATCTTACGGTTATTGTTTAGCAAGCTTGTTTAAGGCATCTCGTCCACTTCTTCGGTGCTCACTGGCGGTATTAAATCCTCTACCGTCAATTTCTGCCAAATTAGGAAGATACTTGCTATATACACCGAGGAGTAGGTACCTGCGGTTATGCCAACAAATAAAGCGAGAGCAAAGCCCCACAAGTTATCACCACCAAACACCAGCAATGCGCCTACAGCCAGTAAAGTGGAGATCGAGGTCGCTAAAGTACGCAATAATGTTTGCGTGGTTGAAATGTTGATGTTGTCGATCAACGAGGTGTTACGCAAAAAACGAAAGTTCTCACGGATACGGTCAAACACCACAATGGTATCGTTCAAGGAGTAACCAATAATCGCTAAGACTGCTGCCAGCACTGTTAAATCAAAGTTTAACTGGAAGAAAGAAAACACACCCAAGGTAACGATCACATCATGAAGTAAGCCGGCAATTGCTCCGACGCCAAACTTCCACTGAAAGCGAAACCCTAAGTAGACTAAAATCCCACCTAACGCCAGCAGCACACCTAAGCCACCTTGGTCACGCAGCTCTTCACCTACCGCAGGACCAACAAACTCCACACGTTTAACAGTGACCTGGTCTGTAGAACCTTCACGCAACACCTGCGCCACTTGATTCCCCAAATTAGGATCATCGCCTGGCATGCGCACTAAAACATCATTAACCGCCCCGAAACTCTGCACCACAGCGTCAGGATAATCACTTTCCTGCAATTGGCTACGAATCTTGTTGAGATCTGCTGCCTGCTCATACTGAAGTTCAATAAGCGTTCCGCCGGTAAAATCCAGCCCAAAATTAAGACCTTTAATCGCCAAACTACCCAGCGAAGCAAGGACCATTATCAAGCTTAGGGCAAACGCCACATGGCGCATCCCCATAAAATCAATTACTCGTTTCATGCTTGCCATATCCTTAAATCCACAGCTTCTTGACGTCACGGCCACCATACATCAGGTTAACCATGGCACGTGTCACCATAATTGCAGTGAACATTGAAGTCACAATCCCTAACGACAGGGTGACTGCAAAACCTTTAATCGGTCCAGTTCCCATTGCAAAGAGGATCGCACCCACTAATAGTGTGGTGAGGTTACCGTCAATAATTGCTGAATACGCTTTATCAAAGCCTTCATGAATTGCCCGCTGCGGTGACATACCGTTTTTCATTTCTTCGCGAATCCGCGAGAAAATCAATACGTTAGCGTCAACCGCCATACCCATGGTCAAGACAATCCCAGCAATCCCCGGCAAGGTTAAGGTGGCCCCTAACAGCGACATCATTGCCAATAAGTTCACCATATTTAAACTCAGCGCAATCGTTGCCAAGAGCCCGAAGAACTTATAGATCAGGACAATAAAAATCGCGACAAACAAGAAACCCCATAAGGCTGCTTTCACACCCAGCTGAATATTCTCTGCACCCAAGCTCGGGCCAATGGTGCGCTCTTCAGCAAAGTACATCGGCGCTGCTAAACCACCAGCACGCAAAAGTAGCGCCAGCTCAGAGGATTCACCCTGCCCATCTAGACCAGTGATGCGAAACTGATTGCCCAATGCCGACTGAATGGTGGCCAGACTGATCACGCGTTTTTCTTCGGTAAAGGTCTGCACAGGTACTTCTTGCGCAACTCCATCCACTTCTTGTCGCACGTAACGGGTCATGGGCCGCTGTTCAATAAAAACCACCGCCATACTGCGACCAATATTGTTACGGGTGGCACGGTTCATAAGCTCACCGCCATGACCATCCAAACGAATATTAACTTGCGGACGGCCATTTTCATCATAACTGGCCTGCGCATCGGTCACCTGGTCACCGGTAATAATAATGCTGCGCTCCAAAGCAACCGGAGGACGCCCCTCCTCACGAAACTCATGCATTTCAGTAGTGGCTCGTGGCGCATCTGCTGTGGCAGCTAAACGAAACTCCAAATTTGCAGTTTTACCGAGAATACGCTTAGCTTCTGCAGTGTCTTGCACACCCGGCAGCTCAACCACAATTCGGTTGGCACCTTGGCGCTGCACCAAAGGCTCAGCAACCCCTAACTCATTAACCCGGTTGCGTACCGTGGTTAAGTTTTGCCGAATTGAGTACTCACGTATTTCAGTGATTTTAGTGGGCAATAAAGCCAAGCGCAGCACAGGTTTACCATTGCGTTCAGCAGTGGTGATCTCAAAATCGGTGAAATCTTTACGGATCAATCCGCGCGCTTTATTCAACGTAGCCGTATCATCAAAGCCAAGTTGAAAGCCATTTTCAAAGTCCGGCAAACTGCGATAACGCACACGTTCTTTACGTAAAATACTTTTTACTTCATTGTCATAGACTTTCATCCGTGCAGAAATGGCTTTTTCCATATCCACTTCAAGCAAGAAGTGCACACCACCCGATAAGTCTAGACCCAGCTTCATTGGGCTTGCACCAATATTACGCAGCCACTGCGGGGTAGTCGCCGCCAAGTTTAATGCCACGACATACTCATCGCCCAAGGCCTTGCGCACTACTTCTTTAGCCGGCAGCTGGTCATCACGCTGCATTAAGCGCAGCAAACCACCACGTGGCTCTAACTCATCGCTTTTAACTTGAATGCCTGCTGCCTTTAGAGCGGCAGCGGCACGGTCTAAGTCTGCCTGCTCAATCTGCAACCCGCTACGAGCACCGGTAATTTGAATGGCCGGGTCATCCGGAAATAAATTAGGTGAAGCATAAAGAAAACTAATAGAGAGGATCGCTACAATCAGCAGATACTTCCATAATGGATATTTGTTGAGCATGACACCGCCCGTTTATGTGACTGAAAGACGTTCAGTCAAAACCAATCGAATATAACGCAAATCGGGCAGTTTACCATCAAAGCGTAACGCCTTGAGGTGTAACCGCCCGTTACAAAAGGAACTTAAATAGCTTTTAAAGTGCCTTTTGGCAATGCTGCGACAACTGCGCTTTTTTGAATTTTCAGCTCGACAGTGTCTGACGCCTCAAGAATCAAAAAATCATCTGTCACCTTAGTGACTTTGCCAGCAATACCGCCACTGGTTACCACTTCATCACCTTTTTCTAAACCACTCACTAAATTGCGGTGCTCTTTTGCACGCTTAGCTTGCGGACGCCAGATCATTAGGTAGAAAACAACCAAGAAACCCGCCAGCAAAATAAACTGCATGTATTCACCACCCGGTGGCGCACCGGCAGCAGTATCAGCATAAGCAGCGGAAATAAAGAAATTCATATGAAACTCCCATCATCAAAAGACATTAATGCCTGTTATTTAAAATTAAGTGGCGGCGTAGGTAATCCACGCTGCGCGTAAAACTTATCAACAAAGTCATCCAATGTACCTTGTTGGATAGCCTCTCGTAAACCCGCCATTACACGTTGGTAGTGACGTAAATTATGTATTGTATTGAGCATGCCGCCTAACATTTCTTTGCACTTATCCAAATGATGCAGGTAAGCGCGGGAAAAGTTCTGGCAGGTATAGCAGTCACAGTTGGCATCTAAAGGCGAATCATCATGACGATGCACTGCATTACGAATTTTAATCACACCGCTGTCAGTAAATAAATGCCCATTGCGCGCATTACGGGTTGGCATCACGCAATCAAACATGTCAATACCGCGACGCACAGCTTCCACTATATCTTCCGGCGTGCCCACCCCCATTAAGTAACGGGGTTTTTCTGGCGGCATATGCGGCGGTAAAAAATCTAGGATACGAATCATATCTTCCTTAGGCTCACCCACCGACAAACCACCAATGGCCAGTCCATCAAACCCTATATCACACAGGCCTTTAAGAGAACGCAGACGCAGCTCTTCATGCATACCACCCTGCACAATACCAAATAAAGCCGCTGGATTATCGCCATGGGCATCTTTTGAGCGTTTGGCCCAACGCAATGACAGCTCCATGGACGTTTCAGCGGTTTTAAGATCAGCAGGGTAAGGCGTGCACTCATCGAAAATCATCACCACATCAGCGCCTAGCTCGCGCTGCACTTGCATGGATTCTTCCGGCCCCATAAAGACTTTGGCACCATCCACCGGTGATGAAAAATACACGCCCTCTTCTTTAATAGTGCGCATTGCGCCCAAACTAAACACTTGGAAACCACCAGAGTCAGTCAAGATTGGCCCTTGCCACTGCATAAAATTATGCAAATCACCGTGTTTTTGAATCACTTCAGTGCCGGGTCTTAACCATAAGTGGAACGTATTACCCAAAATCATCTGGGCGCCAATGGCTTCAATATCACGGGGCAGCATACCTTTAACAGTGCCATAGGTGCCCACTGGCATAAATGCAGGCGTCTCTACCACGCCACGGGGAAAGGTTAAACGCCCACGGCGTGCACGCCCATCACTGGCCAATAAATCAAATTTCATAAACGACATGCATCACTCCTCAGGACTACGTGGCTGTGGGTTACGGGTAATAAACATGGCATCACCATAACTAAAAAATCGATACCTAAGCTGCACAGCACTGCGATAGGCCGCCATAATTTCTGGATAACCAGCAAAAGCAGCCACAAGCATTAATAATGTTGACTCAGATAAATGAAAATTAGTCAGCAGTGCGTCCACAACATGAAAGGGTCGCCCTGGATAAAGAAAAATATCAGTCTCACCAGTAAAAGCTTGCAACTCACCGGTTGCTTGAGCTGCGCTCTCTAATGCACGAACACTGGTGGTACCCACGGCAATCACTCGACCACCACGGGCCTTACATGCGGCTACAGCATCGACAACCGCTTGGCTGACTTCCAACCACTCATGGTGCATTTGATGGTCTTCAAGCCTTTCCACGCGCACCGGCTGAAAAGTACCTGCCCCCACATGCAAGGTTACAAAGGCTGTCTCGATACCTTTTTCTCGAATGCTGGCTAACAACTGTTCATCAAAATGCAGTCCGGCAGTGGGCGCGGCAACTGCGCCAGCATGTTCAGCATAAACCGTTTGATAGCGCTCATGGTCACTGTGTTCATCAGCCCGCTCCATATAAGGTGGCAGCGGCATATGACCAATACGTTCCAGTAAGGGCAACACCGGCTCAGAAAACTGCCACTCAAACAAACTGTCATGCCGTGCTAACAATGTTGCTTGGGCGCCACCCTCCAACTCTATACTGCTACCCACTTTGGGCGCCTTACTGGCACGCACATGGGCCAACGCACGATCCGTATCTAAGACCCGCTCAACCAATACTTCAACTTTGCCCCCAGTAAGTTTTTTGGCAAACAAACGTGCCGGGATGACTCGGGTATTATTAAACACCATCAAGTCACCGGGCTGCAGATGTTCAAGCAAGTCAGTAAATGTCTGGTGCTGAAGCGCCCCACTGGGACCATCTAAAACCAACAGACGACTGGCTCGACGCTCTGCTAATGGGTAGCGAGCAATCAGCTCATTGGGTAAATCAAATTGGAAGTGTGAAACGTGCATAATCGTGTTCATTTATAAGAGGATGCAAAGCTTAACGGAAATATTTGCATCTGACCATGCGAAATCATTTGACCTATGCGCAAAGCCTCTCTATAATTTCGCGCCATGCCTCGGTGGCGGAATTGGTAGACGCAGTGGATTCAAAATCCACCGTTGGTAACAACGTGGGAGTTCGATTCTCCCCCGAGGCACCAATTGCTTTAGCCCTTAAGTCTTCGGACTTAGGGGCTTTTTTTGTTTATAGTCTAGGCTTTATGCGGCTTACAGAATCAAGCAAAAATAAACACCCCCAAAGATACCCCCAATTTATTTTTCTATTCTTTGACATCCTCACCGCCCTAAAGGAGGCTGTCGCGAAAAACTGATAACAAAGGTCTCTTGGCTACTTTGCATTAAACCTTGTCAGTGCCGTATCAAAGGCTTGATGGGCGTTTTCACGCGTCTCAGCCATCCAAATATCATGCAGTGCTTCCTGCACTTTTGGCTGTACTGCTTTAGGTAATTTGTTGAGCGCGTTGGCCGTTTTATGCACCCAGCAGCGTTGTTGCTTGGCTTGTAATGAATGCGGGATGGCTAGCAGATACAACCTGCATCTGCAGTTTGTAGGGCGATCGACGCTGAATACAACCTACTCCGGCAACGGAATAAACTCGTCTTCATCGCCTACCACTTTCGCAAACCGCTGAGCCTTCCAGTCTGCTTTAGCTTGCGCAATACGCTCGCGGCGGCTGGAAACAAAATTCCATTCCATATAGCGTTTACCCAAATGCGCGCCACCAATAATAACAATGTGCGCACCACGATTGGCCGTCAGCTCAACATCCAGCCCCTTAGAAAAGACCGCCATACTGTGCTCAGCCAACAAGGTGTCGCTCGCGCGACACTCACCTTCAACCACATAGACTGCGCGCTCTTCAGCCTGTGGCAAACTGATCTGCTGACCCGCCCGCAAGCGTGCTTCAACGTACAGGGTGTCGGCAAACACCTTTACAGGCGAGCTGACTCCAAAAGCACTGCCCATAATCACGCGAATCGCCACACCACCCACTGTCACCCGTGGGATAGCCTCACTGGGGTAATGGTAAAACGCAGGTTCGCACTCTTCATCAGCCTCAGGTAAGGCCAGCCAAAGTTGCAAACCATTCAGCCGGCGCACTGTTTGCGTCGCTTCGGGACGTTCCCGCTCAGAATGGGTAATGCCCTTACCGGCAACCATTAAATTGACATCGCCAGGATGGATGCTTTGGTAACTGCCCAGCGAGTCACGATGCAGTATCTCGCCCTCAAACAAGTAAGTCACTGTAGCCAGATTAATGTGCGGGTGTGGCTGCACATTCACGCCCTTGCCGGGGGCGAATTCAACCGGCCCCATATGGTCAAAAAAAGTCCAAGGGCCAACCATACGCCGCTGTCGAACCGGCAGCACACGGCGCACTGAGAAACCACCAAGATCAGCAATGCGCGGCTCAATCAGTAACTCAATCGCCGTACAATCAGCCGACCCTAGGCAGTTTTGCTTAAAAAGCTCTTCTGGGCTCGCTGCGTCAGTGCTCATAATGGTTCTCCTGCTTGTGTTTTCATATCCATGAACGATGCCATGTCATTACTTAGCAGTCCTCGAAGGCCGCATCAAAGGCACTCAGGGTCACCCTGCTTTTCTCTCGCTGCTTGGGACGAGCCATGCATTGCGCGCATTTCTTCCTGTGACTTTGAGCGACACACCGCCAGTTGCTGTAAACGCATATTTTTTATCGCAGTTAATGGATCATCGCCCTGCTTACCCTTTTGTGCGTGCTCATAGGCAAGACTGTCATCGGCCTGCTCATCGAGCGGGCCATTCTCATTACTTTCACTCATATGCACTCCCACTAAGCGAATCAGTCGTGTTCAATTTAACATGCTTAACGGCTTGATTGACGCCTCAGCCCAGCGCAGAGCATAAATTTTTTGTGCAATCCGCTAAACTAAGGCTTTTGCACCATTATTTGAGTTTTGTCCCTTATGAGTTCTAAAGATTTAAGTAAACACACGCCGATGATGCAGCAATATTGGCGCTTGAAGAATCAACACCCTGATCAAATCATGTTTTATCGCATGGGTGATTTTTATGAACTCTTCTATGAAGATGCAAAAAAGTGCGCACAATTATTGGATATCACCCTCACCTCCCGCGGTCAGTCCGGCGGCAGCATTATTCCCATGGCGGGCATTCCCTTTCATGCCGCCGAGGGTTACTTAGCGCGCTTAGTAAGCTTAGGTGAGTCAGTCGTCATCTGTGAGCAAACTGGCGACCCAGCCACCACCACAAAAGGACCGGTTGAACGACAAGTAGTACGTATTCTCACTCCCGGTACCGTGAGTGATGAAGCGTTAATGGATGATCGTCGTGATAATGTAGTCGCCGCGCTGATGCAGCAAGACAATCTTTATGGCTTAGCTGTACTGGATATCAGCAGCGGCCGCTTTAGTGTGCAAGAGTTACACAGCGAAGAAAATGTACTGGCTGAACTAGAGCGCATTCATCCTGCAGAACTCTTAGTTGCCGATGACTGGGCGGTATCAGCCGCCTTAGAAAAAACACGTGGTCTCCAACGCCGTGCACCATGGGATTTTGATTACGACAGCGCTTTTAAAGCACTGTGCCAGCAATTCTCAACCCAAGACCTTAAAGGTTTTGGCTGCGAGCAACTGACTTTAGCCATTGGCGCAGCCGGTTGCTTATTAAACTACGCTAAAGAAACCCAGCGTACAGCGCTGCCACACATCCGCAGTTTATTCCATGAACGCTTGAGTGAAACCGTTATTTTGGATGCAGCCACCCGTCGTAACCTAGAGCTGGATAAGAATTTATCAGGCGGCCGCGAAAACACCCTGCAGTCGGTTATCGATCGCTGCCAAACCAGCATGGGCAGTCGTCTATTAAGCCGCTGGTTAAACCGACCACTGCGCCAGCAGGCTGTACTGGAAGCTCGTCAAGACGCCATTGCCTACCTACTCAACGATTACCACTTTGAAAACGTGCAGCCAGCACTGAAAGATATTGGTGATATTGAACGCATCTTAGCGCGTATCAGCTTGCGCAGTGCCCGCCCACGGGATTTAGCACGCTTACGTGACGCCCTAAATGCGCTACCAGCGTTGCAATCAGTTCTCGCAGACTTAGATATTGCGCGTATTCAGGAGCTGGCTAAAGCCATCAACGTGTACCCTGATTTGGCCGACACCTTAAGTCGTGCCATTGTTGATAACCCTCCTGCGGTCATTCGTGAAGGTGGGGTATTAAAGCTCGGTTACGATACCGAGCTGGATGAGCTGCTCACCATCAGTGAAAATGCTGGACAGTTTTTAATTGATTTAGAAACTCGAGAAAAAGAACGCACTGGGCTGGCCAACCTTAAAGTGGGTTACAACCGCGTGCACGGCTACTTTATTGAAATTCCCACTCGACAAGCTGAGCATGCACCTCCCGAGTATATTCGTCGACAAACCCTCAAAAATACTGAACGTTTTATCATTCCTGAGCTTAAGGCTTTTGAAGACAAGGCGCTCTCCGCACAAAGTCGCGCATTAGCCCGGGAAAGGCAGCTTTATGATGAACTTTTGGATATTTTAATTGCTCAGATTGCTCCCCTGCAAGAAACCGCCGCAGCCTTGGCAGAACTGGATGTGCTGAGCAACCTTACCGAGCGCGCCCTTAATTTGGACCTGTGCCGCCCCACTTTTACTGAGCAGCCTTTGCTGGAAATCAAACAAGGCCGCCATCTAGTGGTGGAAAGTGTACTGACCACGCCCTTTGTCGCCAATGACGTCAATATGGATGATGACACCCGTATGCTGATCATTACCGGCCCAAACATGGGCGGTAAATCTACTTATATGCGGCAGACTGCACTGATTGTGCTCTTGGCGCACATTGGCAGTTTTGTACCAGCACAAGAGTGTTCATTATCGCTGGTGGACCGTATTTTCACCCGCATTGGTTCCAGTGATGACCTGGCCGGTGGCCGCTCGACCTTTATGGTGGAGATGAGTGAAACAGCAAATATTCTGCACAACGCAAGCGCGAACAGTCTTGTTTTAATGGATGAAGTGGGTCGTGGCACCAGCACCTTTGATGGTCTATCACTGGCTTGGGCCGCAGCAGAACAATTAGCTCAGCTTAAAGCTTGGACCTTATTTGCCACCCACTATTTTGAGTTAACCTCATTACCTGAACAGTTAAGCAATGTGGCTAACGTTCACCTAAGCGCCACCGAGCACCAGGACCGTATTGTCTTCCTACACAGCGTGTTACCCGGCCCTGCCAGCCAAAGCTATGGCTTGGCAGTGGCACAGCTCGCTGGAGTACCCAGCGAAGTGATCAGCCGTGCTCGGGAACATCTGCAGCAGCTCGAAGAGCAAAGCTTGACGCAAAGCAATAATAGTCATCTTGACCACTCTAAACCCGTGCAAAGTGACTTATTTGCTACGCAGCCGCACCCACTGCTGTTAGAATTGCAAGAAATACAACCAGATGAGCTCTCGCCCAGACAAGCGCTTGATCTGTTATATGCTTGGAAGTCGCAGGTCTAACTTGACGCACTACAAAGCTGTTAGAATAATGATCTTTAATTTATTGATGCGGCTGTAAGCAACACAGCACATTCTTTTTTTTACTTGCCCGCTCTAGCCAATAGAGTGCAAGTTATACGCCCAAGGAGATAGCTCGTTATGACCTTCGTTGTCATTGATAACTGCATTAAGTGCAAATACACCGACTGCGTAGAAGTCTGCCCGGTAGACTGCTTCTATGAAGGCCCAAATTTTTTGGTGATTCACCCTGACGAGTGCATTGACTGCGCACTGTGCGAACCAGAGTGCCCAGCAGAAGCTATTTATGCTGAAGACGAAGTCCCAGAGGATATGGAAGAGTTCATTGCTCTCAACCAAGAGCTGGCTGATATCTGGCCTAACATCAGCGAAAAGAAAGACCCATTACCGGATGCCGAAAAGTGGGATGGTGTTCCCAATAAGCTGCAATACTTAGAGCGTTAAACAAACAACACTACGTAAAAACCCGTATCCGCTACAGAGTCGGATACGGGTTTTTTACTAGGTGGACTTAATTAACTTCTTTTGCCTGCTGATCAGCATGGTAAGAAGATCGTACCAATGGGCCTGAAGCCACATTCTTAAAGCCCATTTTCAAGCCTTCCTCAGCAAACCACGCAAACACATCTGGATGCACATATCGATCAACCGGCATATGATCTCTTGATGGTTGTAAGTACTGACCTAAGGTGAGCATATCAATGTCATGCTCACGCATGCGCTTCATCACTTCGATGACTTCTTCGTCAGTTTCCCCTAACCCAAGCATCAGGCCAGACTTAGTGGGTACGCCTGGTACACGCTGCTTAAAGCGTTCAAGCAAGTCCAAGGACCATTCAAAATCCGAACCTGGACGTGCTGCTCGGTACAAGCGCGGCACAGTTTCAAGGTTATGGTTAAAGACATCGGGGGGCTCAGTGGCGGTAATATCTAAGGCAATATCCATACGGCCACGGTAATCAGGCACTAAGGTTTCTAATTGGATCCCAGGTGACAAAGCGCGAATTTCGCGCAAGCAATCAGCAAAGTGCTGGGCGCCACCATCACGTAAATCATCACGATCCACGGAGGTAATGACCACATACTTCAAGCGCATATCAGCAATGGCTTTGGCTAAGTTAACCGGCTCATTTTCATCCAGCGGATTAGGACGTCCATGGCCCACATCACAAAATGGACAACGGCGGGTACAAATATCACCCATAATCATAAAGGTGGCCGTACCGTTGGAGAAACATTCACCTAAATTCGGACAGGACGCCTCTTCACAAACACTGTGCAGCTTGTGATTTCTCAATGTTTGCTTAATATTTTCGACTTCTGGTGAGACCGGCACACGCACACGAATCCAGTCAGGTTTGCGCAACACATCATCTGTAGGAATCACCTTAACTGGGATACGCGCCAGCTTCTCTGCTCCTCGCAGCTTAACACCCATTTCAACTTTGGCAGGTTTAGCGCGAGCTGGAGCCTTTTGATTACTCATAGCATTCAATCCCATCGGTAAGAGTTACATAATTATCGTATTTAAGGTGTGAGACGAGGGCATCACGTAGAAAGTTACTCACTTCAGACATTTCCACTGTTTGTTGTGTTTCATCACTCAACTGGGTCATTTGCATGCCGGCATAACCACATGGGTTTATACGTTGAAAGGGCTGCAAGTCCATGTCGACATTTAAAGCCAAACCATGGAAAGAACAGCCGCGGCGAATGCGCAAACCTAAGGAAGCAATTTTTTTATTCGCCACATAAACACCCGGTGCATCAGGTCGGGCTTGTGCAGTAACATTATAGCGCCCTAACACATCGATCAGGCTGTTTTCGATACTGCTAACCAAGTCACGCACACCCTGCCCTCTACGGCGTACGTCGACAAGTATATAAGCAACCAGCTGGCCTGGACCATGGTAGGTAACTTGACCGCCACGGTCCACGTGCACGACGGGAATATCCCCTGCGGCTAAAATATGCTCAGCTTTGCCTGCTTGCCCTTGAGTATAGATTTGCGGATGTTCCAGCAGCCATATTTCATCAGCACTCGTGGCTTCACGGGTCTGAGTAAAATTTTGCATGGCATGCCACGTGGGCTCATAGGCCACACAACCCAGCTGCCGCACAACGATGGTCTTGTGCATTACAACACCATGCGCACAAGGCCCGTGTCACGTAAGTCTTGATTAATCTTTTCAAGCTGCTCAATGCCTTGCGCATTTATGCAAACCTGAACAGATACAAAGCGACCCTTACTGCTATCACGGCACACAACACTTTCCGGATCAACATCTGGCGCGTGACGCTTTAACACCTCAAGCACCACCTCAACAAAAGTATCACAGTTGTCGCCAATGATTTTAATGGGGTAGTCAGCGCAGGGAAACTCTATTTTAGGTGGCTGCTGCAGGGTTTCTTCGGTCATCTCAACTCCGAGCTTTTGGCTCTTTTCAAACGCTGGCTTGGATAAAGCCAGCTTATCTACACCTTAAAACGACACTTAGGTTGTTTAGTGCACTCATTTAATGGGTTTTAATTAAATAAACTGTAAAAAAACATACGAATGCTGTCCAGTATACGGCGAATCAGACCACCTTCTGGGACATCATCCAGCGCTACCAATGTAGCAGTGTGCAGCACTTCGTCTCCTAAGCGTACTTCTACAACACCCAGTTGATCGCCCTGTTTAACGGGTGCAGTCACACTTTCATCCAAAATCATAGTGGCTACAACTTTATCCACTTGGCCACGTGGCAAAACTAGGGTTAAGTTGTCAGCCAAACCGACTTTAACTTGTGAGCTCTCGCCTTTCCAAACTTTACTCTCGGCGAGCTCTGCGCCTTGCTGATAAAAAGTCTTGGTTTCAAAGAAGCGAAAGCCATACGTCAGCAGCTTTTGTGTCTCTGCAGCCCGAATCGACTCACTGGCAGCACCAAAAACCACCGAGATCAAACGCATGTCATCGCGCACTGCTGAGGCTACCAAGCAATAACCCGCTTCCTCAGTATGTCCTGTTTTCAAACCATCTACGCTTTTGTCACGCCACAACAAAAGGTTGCGATTGGGCTGTGTGATGTCATTCCAGGTGAACTCTTTCTGCGCGTAAATTGAGTAGTGTTCTGGATCCTCATAAATAATCGCCCGAGCAAGCTGCGCCATATCACTGGCAGACGAATAATGCCCTTCTGCAGGCCAGCCTGTGGAATTTTTGAAGTTTGTGTTGTTAAGCTGCAAGCGTTGCGCAGCTGTATTCATCATGCTGGCAAAGGCTTCTTCACTGCCGGCAATATGTTCTGCCAAAGCCACACTGGCGTCATTACCTGACTGAATAATCACGCCGTGCAATAAATTGCCCACTGACACCTGCTTGCCCACATCAATAAACATCCGCGAGCCACCGATACGCCAGGCTTTTTCGCTCACGGTCACCATATCCTCTTCAGAAATCTGACCCTTATTGATTTCTTGAGTAGCGATATAAGCAGTCATTAACTTAGTTAGACTGGCCGGTGGTAAACGCTCATCACCATTATGCTCAACCAGAACCTGCCCTGTTGCTGCATCCATCAGTACATACGATTCAACAGCCAGTTGCGGCATCGAAGGAGTGGCCGTCTGTGCCGCACTGACATAGCTTGCGCTGCAAATAATCGCAGCACCGAGGAAAAACTTCTTAAAAAACTTGCTGATCTTCATACAACTCTCAAATGATTAAAAATAACCGCATCAACTCCTTTATACAGAGCTGACCCTTAACTGCTCGACAACTAATAAGACTGCTCACCCGCCACCAGCGCCGGCTGCCCTAAATTAGCTAAGCGTATCCTGTGACGTAAATCCTCAGCCTCGTTTTGACTCGGCACCGGCCCCATTCGCACGCGATGCAGTACCTGCTCGTTGTGCACTACTGAATTGATGAATACCGGCGCATTGGTCAGCAGACTGAGTTTGTCCTTGAGGAGCTGCGCAGCGTTGGGATTGGCGAATGCTCCGATTTGGAGATATAGGCCAGCGACTGACAACGAAGCGTTTTTTTTTGCGTCAACCTGCTGTGCTGCATACTCAGTAACAACCGAGTTAGCAGGTGCTGCTGTGCTTTCCTGCTCGGCTGTTGCAGGCAAGGCAGGCAAACGCAAAGGCTTATTTTGCGCAACAACATATTGAGCTCCCGGTTTTGGAGCCTGCTGACCGCGCTCAGCCCACCACTGATGCGGATCAATACCTTCAACCTTAACTCGCGCCACCCCTTTTTCGGCAAAACCAAGTTTTTTGGCAGCTGCAAACGATAAATCGATGATACGGTCCGAATAAAACGGCCCACGGTCATTGACTCGCAGCGTTACCACACGGCCATTCTCTAAATTGGTCACTTTGACATAACTGGGCAGCGGTAACGTTTTATGTGCTGCGGTCATGCCGTACAAGTCAAAGGTCTCACCGTTGGCTGTATCGCGGCCATGAAATTTAGTACCGTACCAAGAGGCGGTACCCACTGCATGATAATTTCGCCCGTCTTGAATGGGAAAATAACGACTGCCCATCACAGTATACGGAGCCGCCTTGTAGTTACCATAATGCGGCATCGGCACTGCATCTGGAATGCCTGAGACATCCACAGTCCACCAGGGTGCACCATCATTACTGGGTCGTTTAAAATTACTTGGCCCACTGATTGAGCCATCTTGAATAATGGTCTGCGGTAAGGGTCCTTTCGCACTATTGGATGAACAACTGATTAAGGCAACACCCAGAGCGGCCACTGTTAAGAGCTGTAAACTGTTCTTCAACATTGCTACTCCTTATGCGCAGCTGATAATAAATCGGCCAATTCATAAACTGCCATGGCATACATTACACTGCGATTATAGCGTGTTATTGCATGAAAATTCGCAAGTCCTAACCAATACTCATCACCGTGCTCTGCATCCAAGCGAAACGCCGTCACTTTACGCTGCGGCTGCAAGCTTGTGCGCGGTGTCCAACCCAGCTCCGCCAATTCTGCCACCGTGCTGCTAGGATCTAAACCCACTGATAGACCTTGCGCAGCAAGAGCGGGGTCATTAACGTCGGCGCGCACCACCACTTTTTCTCCCGGCTGCCAGCCATGCTCGATAAAGTAATTTGCTACGCTGCCAATTGCATCAGTTGGATTTTGCCAAATATCAATACGACCATCATTATCAAAATCAACAGCATAAGCGCGGAAACTGCCCGGCATAAACTGCGGCAGGCCCATGGCGCCAGCATAAGAACCCTTTAAGCTCAGGGGGTCTACTTGCTCTTCACGAGTCAATAAGAGGTATTCTTTCAGCTGTTGACGGAAAAAAGGCGCCCGCGGTGGGTAATCAAAGGCCAAAGTGGATAACGCATCAATCACTCGATAACTTCCAGTGTTACCACCGTAAATGGTTTCTACGCCGATAATTGCCACAATAATTTCTGCTGGCACACCGTAAGTCTGCTCTGCGCGCTGCAAAGCTGCTTGATTCTCTTGCCAAAACTTTACGCCTCTATCGACCCGAGCTTGGGTAATAAAAATAGGCCGATACTCTTTCCACAGTTTCACCCGCTCCGCTGGTCGCGAAATAGCATCTAAAATAGGCTGTCGGCGCTTCGCATCGGCAAAAATAGAGTGTAAGGCATCACTCACAAACCCATGCTCCATCACCATTTCATCAACAAATGGTTCTGTTAAAGGGTGTTGTGCATAATTGTTTTCTTGCGCAGCTGCTTGGCTAACCGCAAGGGTTAAACCTATGCAAGTGACTAATTTTTTTATTCGAATAAATACAGTTTGCATGTATAACCCTTAAGAGTGAGCAATCCATTTACGGTGTGTATGAATCGCCATTAAAACACCAAACCCAGACAGCAGGGTCACTAAAGAAGTTCCGCCATAACTAATAAACGGTAATGGAACCCCAACCACAGGTAATAAGCCACTGACCATGCCGACATTAACAAAGACATAAATAAAAAATGTTAAGGTGATGGATCCAGCAAGCAACTTTCCAAACACTGTTTGCGCCTGCAAAGTAATCATAAGCGCCCGTGCAATTAACAGTAAATACACCAATAACAGCAAGCAAATTCCTATTAAACCAAACTCCTCACCCAACACTGCAATAATAAAATCGGTGTGACTTTCTGGTAAAAAGTCCAACTGTGACTGAGTGCCCGATAGCCAACCCTTGCCAAATACACCGCCTGAACCAATTGCAGCTTTAGACTGAATAATATTCCAACCACTGCCTAATGGGTCACTTTCTGGGTTTAAAAAAGTTAACACGCGCTGTTTTTGATACTGATGCATTACAAACATCCACATACCCACCGCCGTGGGTATAAACGCAGCGATTGCGCCAAGAATCCAACGCCAGCGTAAGCCAGCTAAAAACAGTACAAACACTCCTGAGACCAAGACTAACATGGCAGTTCCAAGGTCTGGCTGACGCGCTATTAATGCCACAGGCACAGCTATTAAAATAACACTAACTAGAATCCGCTTAACTGACGGTGGTAAATTATGACGCGCCAAATACCACGCCAATGTCATGGGTACAAAAATCTTCAAAAACTCTGCAGGTTGAAAGCTCAGCACACCAGGGATATTGATCCAACGGGTGGCCCCCATGGCTTTATGGCCGGCCACTTCAACCACAAGAAGCAATATGACACCAAGCAAATACAGTATTGGCGACCAATAGGCCATAAAACGTGGCTCAAATTGGGCGATCACCAACATAACCAGTAGTCCCACCCCAAATGATGACGCTTGCTTGATCAATAAGCCGTGGTCTTGCCCACCTGCTGAATACAAAACAAACAAACCGATAACGCCGAGTACCAGCAATAAAAAAAGCGACCAACCATCGATATGTATACGCTGCAAAACTGAAGCACGCCGGCGCATCACATCGCCCTCAGTCAGCACGCGATCAAACCCTCGACTCATAATTCTCCCTCTGGGTTTGTGTGCTGTATTGCAGTGTCATACTGACTTTTAAGCTCGCCTTCTTCATTCAACAACCAGCCATCGAGCACTTGTTTGGCGACAGGCGCAGCCACTCCGGAACCCGACTCGCCATTTTCAACCAATACCGCCACAGCTATTGCTGGTTTTTCAGCAGGCGCATAGGCAACAAATAACGCATGGTCACGATGCCGTTCTTGTACTTTGTCACGGTCATAACGCTCCCCTTGTTTAATTGCCACCACCTGTACGGTACCGCTCTTACCCGCCATGCGATATGCCGCAGACTCGCCTACTTTACGTGCAGTTCCTCGACTGCCGTGCAGCACTTGCTCCATGCTTTGCTGGACGACATCCCAGATCTTTTCATCACGCAAAATAATGTCTGCTGGCTCTCCATTGTCCACACTAACGGGCACCCCACCAATGCTACGCGCCAAGTGCGGACGCAGCCACTTTCCTCTATTGGCCACCAAAGCAGTGGCTTGCGCCATTTGCAAAGGGGTGGTCTGCATATAGCCTTGCCCAATACCTAAAATTAATGTCTCACCTGGGTACCAAGGTTGAGCATGACGACGTCGCTTCCATTCTTTGGACGGCATTAGCCCTGAAGTTTCTTCAAACATATCCAGTGCCACCCGCTGCCCAAAACCGAAGCGCGTCATATAATCATGGATTCGCTCAACACCAAGCTTATGGGCTAAATCATAAAAATACGTATCGTTGGAGCGCGCCATGGCCAATTCCAATGCAATCCAGCCATCCCCATAACGGTTCCAGTTACGGTACCTATGCCTGCTATTGGGTAGCTTATAAAAACCCGGATCAAACATTCGGGTTTCAGAGGTGATCACTGCAGCATCTAAACCAGCCACAGCCATCATTGGCTTGATCGTCGAGCCCGGCGGATAAAGGCCACGTAATACACGATTGTACAAAGGCTGGTCTAACGAATCACGTAATAAGCCATAGGCTTTAAAACTAATACCAGTCACAAAAGGGTTCGGATCAAAACTGGGCTGGCTAACCATTGCTAAGACTTCACCGTTATTAGGATCCAGCGCGACAATCGCCCCACGCCTACCATCTAAAGCCTGCTCTGCAACTGCCTGTAAATTACTGTCTAAGGTTAAGTAAATATCTTGACCTGCTACAGGTTCTACTTGATTAAGCACACGCAACACGCGACCACGGGCATTGGTTTCCACTTCTTCATAGCCCACTTGACCATGCAGCTGGTCTTCATAAAAGCGTTCTATGCCAGTTTTACCAATGTGGTGAGTGCCACTGTAATTGACTGGGTCTAGCTTTTTTAACTCTGTTTCATTAATGCGCCCGACATAACCCACTGAATGAGCAAAATGCTCATTGTGCGGATAATGCCGTACCAAGCTGGCTGAAACCTCTACCCCAGGTAACCTGAATTGATTGACTGCAATGCGCGCAATTTGCTCTTCAGTGAGCTCAAACATAATGGGCACTGGCTCAAAAGGACGACGGCCTTGGCGAATCCGCTTTTCAAACAGCTCACGATTACTAGTGTCCAGCTCAAGAAGCTCAATAATTGAGTCCAGTACCTGTCCCAAGTCCTCAATCCGCTCACGGGTTAAGGTCAAACTAAAACTCGCCCTATTATCTGCCAGCAACACCCCATTACGGTCATAGATCATGCCACGGGTTGGAGGTAAAGATTGAACATGGATGCGATTATTTTCAGCTAACGTTGAATGATGCTCATACTGTATAACCTGCAAATAGTACATACGCAGCATCAGCAACAACGTTAAAGCGACCAGCGCGACACCACCGAACAACATTCGCGAATGAATCAGTCGAGTATCACGCTCATGATCTTTTAAACGAATCTGTGGTGGCATCGCTCACTACTTATGTTGCTGACGACCGTCTGGCACGGTAAACGTCGGAAATTCTTACCCATTAGAGAGTTCTTGCACAGACAAACCGATGCCTGCGCTGACTGCAATCCATACTTGCATACTGATCTCTCAAAACTGCCCACTGGACTGCAGAGCGCTGCTATACATCAACCTGCACGCTTAGATAAACGAAGCTAATACAATCGATCTAAGTTTGCTTATAACTTTACTGCTGTGCTCGATTTTGCTCAGCACCTTGCCATAAACGCTCTAAGTCATAGTAAGCCCGTGTTTCTTCTTGCATGACGTGGACTATGACATCATTTAAGTCCAGTAGCGCCCACTCACCTGAATTTAACCCTTCATTTCCGAGCGGCTTAACACCTTGCTCTTTAACTTTTTCAAGGACATTGTCAGCCAGAGCTTTCACTTGACGAGCCGAAGCCCCAGAAGCAATAACCATAAAGTCAGTGATGCTGGTTTTATCCCTCACATCAATGCTCACAATATCTTTAGCTTTCACTTCTTCTAAAGCGGCAATAACTACTTGTACTAACTGTTCATTTTGCATTAGGTCTCTCACCTCAATTGCTCATGACTCTTGATAGAGTTGATGAGCATAAATATATTTAAAAACGGCATCGGGCACCAAGTACCGTACGCAACGCTGTGTTGCTAATAGCTGTCTAATTTGTGTTGCTGAAATAGCCAACGGAGTTTGCCAGACAAAAGCAATTTGCCCGCAGGGCCCTTGCAAAGCATCAGGGTCACTGACACTTCTTGCCGCGACTAAATCACGTAACAGCTGCGGTGCTTCAATATCAGCATCCGGTCGCTGCAATACTAAAATATGGCAATAGTCTAAAAGCTCATCCCAGCGGTGCCAGCTGGGTAGCCCACAAAAGGCATCCCAACCCAGAATTAACAATAACTGATCATCATGGTCTAACTCAGCACGCAAGGACAATAAAGTATCAATGCTCCATGACGGCTTATCACGGCGCAGCTCTCGATCGTCAACGCTGAGCACATCAACACCTGCGACCGCCAACTGCACCATTTCCAAACGCTGCTGGGCGCTCACCTGGGGCGTACCACGGTGTGGCGGTTGCGCATTAGGAATCAATAGCAGCTGATCGAGCGCATAGTTTTCAGCAACTTCCAGCGCACTGCGCAAATGGCCAATGTGCACCGGATCAAAGGTGCCGCCCAGCATGCCGATACGTTTAGCCACGCACGTGTCCGTCACCGAAAACCACATATTTCTCACTGGTTAAGCCCAGTAAGCCTACTGGACCTCTAGCGTGCAGTTTATCAGTAGAAATACCAATTTCTGCGCCCAATCCATACTCAAAACCATCCGCAAAGCGTGTTGAAGCGTTGATCATCACCGAGCTGGAGTCCACCTCAGTTAAAAAGCGACGGGCATCGGTAAAGTTTTCGGTAACAATGCTGTCGGTATGTTGTGAGCCGTAGGTATTGATATGTTCGATGGCTTCATCCAACGACGCCACAATGCGTATCGCTAAGATTGGCGCATTATACTCTGCTGCCCAGTCATCTGCAGTGACCGCTTTAACTTGCTTCGCAAATAGTGCGCAAGTTTTTTCACAACCACGCAGCTCAACGCCTTTCTCAGTGAAAATATCCACTAAAGGCCGTAATACCGCATCCACTTGCGACTCATGCACCAGCAGGGTTTCCATGGCGTTGCAGGGTGCATAGCGTTGGGTTTTAGCATTATCGGCGATGCGTATCGCTTTTTCTGCGTCTGCGGCCTGATCCACATACACATGGCAGACACCATCTAAATGTTTAATCACCGGTACGCTGGCGTCACGGCTGATGCGTTCAATTAAGCCCTTACCACCGCGCGGTACAATCACATCCACATATTTCGGCATGGTGATTAACTCACCCACTGCTGCACGGTCTGTGGTCTCAACCACCTGTACTGCTGCCGCAGGAAAGCCAGCCACAGCCAAGCCATCGGCCAAGCACTGGGCAATTGCTTTATTGGAATTAATGGCCTCAGAGCCGCCACGTAAAATGGTCGCATTACCTGATTTAATACATAGACTGGCTGCTTCCACAGTTACATTGGGGCGCGATTCATAAATAATACCAATCACCCCTAAAGGCACACGCATCTTGCCCACCTGAATTCCAGAGGGCACAAAGTGCATATCGCGAATCTCACCAATGGGATCAGGCAAAGCAGCAACCTGCTTTAAGCCTTCAATCATTTCATCGATACGCTCAGGATTCAGCGCCAAACGATCCAGCATCGCATCATCTAAGCCATTGGCACGGCCTGCTTGCATATCCAGCTCATTGGCTGCCAGCAATGCATCGCGGGATTTATCTAACGCATCTGCGGTGGCCAGTAAAGCCTGATTTTTTTGCGCGGTACTCGCTTTTGCCAACACACGCGAAGCCTCACGGGCAGACACACCTAGACGCTGCATGTAGTCAACAACACGTTCAGTCATAACATCAAACCAAAGTCAAAAATTAAATAGACAACGATTATAACGATGTCGGGACATAAACGCACAGTTAGTTTAGGGATGAGGGAAAACCTAGCGTGGGGCTAGGCTTTTCAGCTGACCAGTAGCAAAAAACGCAGTAAAGTGCCTGACTATGGGCTCTCATATTTTTCATCTTTGCGTGTACTGTACTGGATAGCTTGCTGACCTAAGGTGATTAAAGGTATAAGCCTAGGCCTGATTCGATTTATTAAACAACCCCGAAGTCAAAAAAGCTCTATCGACTCAACAGCTCTACATATATTTCTATTAAACATAGCAGATCGCTGTATCTTTTCAGGCCACTGGTATGCTGGCAAGTTAATTTTATCTGACAATTGAAGACTTTCTTTTCTAACGTTTTAAAAATATTCTGGAGTATTGAGCCATTTTCAAACGTGTCTGTTTTAAAAACAGGCTATCCATTTGTATAGTGTAGCTCCAGATATTCTTGAGGAAGAAAAATATCATCAGCTTTTTTGTTATAGCTAATCCTTGCCAATAACGCGATGCCGAATAGTTTTCTAGATACACCTCCGAGCAGCTACTTACTGGCCTAGAGTCTACAGAGTTTGCACTAGGCCTAACAAAAGCCTGCTCGACCCAGCGTGCCATCCCCTCCAAATACCAACCTACTTTAAACATAGAGTTTGAGTATTGATACAGATGAAAAAGCTCATATGCTGGAGTAACATTACGACTTAAATCAAGTTCTTTATTAATGTACATCTTTATGCCATAAGAGTAACTTTCCGATCCTTTACTATTTTTCTCTGCAATAATCTCATCAAATTCGACTCCGCTCCCCCTATCCATAGCGACCACATGAACGTCGACAAACTCAGCTTGACTATATCTAGGCTGGGATAAAGTGGAGTTAAGCCTAATTCTTTAGATACCAACTCTTTACAACCTCCATCCGCAGCAGTAGACGCGGTTGAAAAAACAACAAGTGCAGCCCATAAAATCCAAGCACTCATAGTAATCTCTATGCTAAATAC
>DASROA010000093.1:0-3654 GCA_035647115.1 Thiopseudomonas sp.
ATCAAGTGGGGGTGATGACCTTACTGGACTTACTCGACACCGACCGCAACCTAAACAGCGCACGCTTAGCCTACGCTGCCGCTTTGCGGGACTTGTCTGCTGACTGGGCACGACTCCAAATTGCCTTAGGTGCTGGGGCCAATGTAATGAGCAACAACACTACAGCTGAAAGTGATCAATGAAAGAGACATACTGAGCAGTGATTTCAACTTATTAGCTTGTGGATAGCCTCTTGCCCACCTCATGTATTGCTTACTGCCCCCTTTACGGCTCACCCTTAAGCGATACCACTGCCATTGAACCTTCAGTAATAAATCAGGCTGGCAAATGCACAGGCCACTTCACTAATGTGCTCCCAAGCCCAGCCTTCCTTAAGCAACCCACCCTTTAATGGGCTAAAATAACGCGTGCAAATTTAAAGCTGCCTGTGTGTCTGAACTCTATTTACGTATTGCCTTACCTTCGCCATTGCGGCGGCTGTTTGACTACCGTGCGCCTGCGCGCATCGCAACACAAGGGTGGCAGTCGGGAGTGCGGATGGCAGCGCATATGCACGGCCGCACCATCACCCTCATCATGCTCGGTAACACCTTTGGGGTCAGCCTTGGCCTGCTGTTGATGACCTTTATCGGCACCCAGATGGGCTGTTGGCCTGTGTTCTTATTGCTCGGCGTGCTGGGCGCCAGCATTGCGCTGCTGGCCGTGAAATACCCGCCTTCGCTGAAAGGCGAAAATTATTGATAGCCACTTACGCGGTTTAATCGTCGCCATGTTGGCCTGTGGTGTGGGCGCGATGCTGATGTTTGCCGTGCTCGGCGGCACTAAGGATGTGTTCCATGTGGCCTTCTTCCTCTGGGGACTGGCTTTTGGCCCGCTGGTCACCATGTATCAAGCGGCCGTCAGCACACAAGTTGCAGACGCCAAAGCCGTGGCACCTAGCAAGCTCATCAGCCACGCCCCTTATCCAATCATTTTCTTGATGGTCATACACTTAAACCCCACCGACTAGTGCTAAACTGATGCCACACACCCTGCACCATAGATTCGACATAGCGGTATAAATCAATCCTAGCATTAGGAGCCAGCATGTCCTTGCCCGGTCGTGAACTGTTTTTTGCGATACGCCCGCGTCTGATTGGCCATTATTTTGGTCAGTTCTGCCTGATCATTGCCGGTCTAAATCTACTCACTCTTGCAGTCGCACTCTTGACTGCCCCATGGCAGATGACCTTGAGCCATTTGCTGATCAGTGTCGTTTTAGTACTCGCTTGGTTTATGCTGCGCCAAGTTAAGGTCAGTGCAGACATTCAGATGAATGAAGCCATGGTGTTGGTGGTATTGGCTTTTTTAAGCGTGGCGTTGATTATGACCATTCCATTGCTGGTGGTGGGTACGCCCTTTATTGATGCACTGTTTGAAAGCACCTCAGCCATTACCACCACAGGACTCAGTACCTTGCCCGGCTTGGATGGACAGCCATTGATCTTCAGCTTTTCCCGCGCTTGGATGCAATGGTATGGCGGACTGGGAATCGTGGTATTTTCATTGGCGCTGGTGATACGCCCTGGCAGATCGGCACTGCGCTTGGCCAGTTTGGATGAGCCTGAAGACCTACTCGGCGGCACACGGGTGCATGCACGACGAGTACTGGGAATCTATTGCCTACTGACCTTGGCGGGAATCCTGCTCTGGCTGCTGTTCGGTGGTTCGCTGCGCAACGCGGTACTCTATACCTTATCAGCGGTGTCCACTGGCGGTTTTGCGCCGACTGCTGGCAGCTTTGCCGACCTACCCCATATGCGATTGGCGTGGGTGGCCACCCTGACCACCACTGCAGGCATGCTGCCCTTGATGCTCTACCATCAGCTGTGGCGCAACGGCCTGCGCGCGTTGCTGAACAACATCGAACTACGCCTGCTGTGCATCCTTATTGTTGGTTTTACGGCACTGATGTGCTTGACGCTTTGGCAGCACGGCTATGCATTAAGCGCAGCTCTGCAACATGCATCACTCATGGTATTTTCCGCGCAAAGCACCTCCGGCTTTTCCAGCCTCGATGTGAGCAGTTTGAACAATACCGCTAAGCTGCTATTGATCTTTGCCATGGGGATCGGTGGCGGTGTCGGCTCCACTGCTGGTGGTATTAAGCTGTTGCGCCTATTGATACTGATCACTTTGGTGCGTCACCTGATACACAGCATCAGCGTGCCTGCCAACACTGTAATTGAACAAAAAATTGGCAAAAGGATCATCCACTCCGCTGAGGCCAGAGATGCGCTGATGATCATATTGCTGTTCGTAGGGGTGATTATGCTGTCATGGCTGACATTTGTTGCCTATGATTATCCGCCGCTGGACGCTCTGTTTGAAGTGGTCTCAGCCACTGCCACTACTGGTTTGTCCACAGGCATTAGCACTCAAGAGTTACCTACATTCCTTAAAGCTGTGTTATGTGTGGACATGTTTGTAGGGCGTTTGGAATGTGTCGCGTGGCTGGTATTCTTTTATCACCGCACTTGGCTGGGTAGAAAGCGAGGTATTGCATGAGAATTGTATTTATCGGTGCTGGTGAGCTGACCGTGGAAACCGCAGCGTTATTAATCAGCCGCGACCATGAGGTGGTGATTATTGAGGAAGACAAAGAGCGCATCGACAGTTTGAGTGACAGCCTCGACTGCAGTTTTCTGCACGGTGATGGTAGCCGTCCTAACATTCTCCAGCAAGCCGGGCCACGCCACGCTGACTACCTATTCTGTCTGACGGAAAACGATCAATACAACATCATTGCCGCCTTAGTGGGCCGCTCACTTGGCTACGGTCATGTGGTACTCCAGATCCATAATGTCGAGTACCTGACAATCTGTCATGAACTGGGCCTTGAGCACACCGTCTCACCCTCGAAAACCATCGGCCGTTACCTTGCTGACAGCGTGGCTGGCATCGACATTCTTGAGCTCTCTTCACACATCAAGTACGAAGCCCGTTTTATTACGGTGAAGATCACCGCCAGTAATAAGAGTAAAGTTAAAGCCTTCGATCTGCCTGATGAAGCACGCATTATCGGCATTTATCGCGACGGTGAGTTTCTAACCCCAGACTTAGACACCAGCCTGCAAGACAATGACGAAGCCTTAATTCTGACTCACAGTAAACACTTGGCCGAATTAACTGAACGTTTTGCCTTAAAAAACAATCTGACTGCAGACTAAAACAACAGCTTGACTGAACATGCTCAAGCAACAGCGCTTTTTTCTATGCGCGCACCGAACTTAGCCAGCTTCACAGTGACAGGCTTGCGCGTTTCTCTGCATTCTTAGTATGACGTGCTGAGCTGCATCCCTCTAAGCAACTTACCAGCTGATGCGCTAAGATAATGCGATTCATTTTAAAGGTGCTGGTGTGTCTGAACTCTATTTACGTATTGCCTTACCTTCGCCATTGCGGCGGCTGTTTGATTACCGTGCCCCAGCGCAAATAGCTGCAAATGCATGGCAGCCTGGGGTACGGGTGCGAGTGCCTTTTGGGCGACGTGAAATGGTAGGAGTGCTGGTGGAAACCGCCACCGCAACAGAGGTGCCATCTGATAAGCTTAAAGACGCACTGGAACTGTTAGACAGCCAGCCCTTACTGCCCGACGACATCATGCGCTTGTGC